>CAZUBM010000009.1:65929-73273 GCA_964618805.1 uncultured Nitrososphaerota archaeon | reverse complement strand
CATCGTGTCTGTCTAGCCTTTTAAGGATCTCTTCCATCCCTATTAGTCCTGCAACTGCGTATCTGAACTCTAAGTCCTCTTTAAGCAGTTTAAGCACCTTTCTCTTCAACTCAGCAATCTCGGACATTCGTAAGAAGTTATGCTTGAAGGAGTTATAAGTTTGGTACTCATGCTGTATTTAACGGATAAGTTCTAATTTTTCCTAGGCGCTGACTTTGACCGCTACTTTTTCACTAAAAAGCTCTCCTATCAATTGCTCTGTAAGAAGTCCGCTCCCCCCATTTATTGTTCTTATTCTTTTATCTCAGCTAGTTGTGCCCCGTACATCTAAACAATTCCCCTTTCTGAGAACATTTTGAATATCCACAAACGTTCAAACATTGTATGGATTTCAATAACTGCTTCTGTCCTGTTCTTGTCCTTCTTTGACAAGGATAGTTGCTATCGCAGATCTCACCTCTGGCGAAGTTGGGTTAAGTTATGAATTTCTGGCCTTAAAATTAAAAGGATGGGAAGGGAGTGGGAGGTGAGAGAAGGGGGGCATGATGTCAAGGTGGGCTCTAAATATTGTTATAGGCCTCTTGTGTTGCGTCGTCGGATGGCTACTCTCAGTATTTTGGGATATTTATAGAGGCCCAAAGATCATTTTTGAGAAAATTACAATCAACAGTCCGGATAACTTCGAGATTCGGTTAAGAAATGTCGGCCATAGAAAAGCATCCGAGTGCATCGCTCTGCTTGAAACAAAGCCGCTGTCAGAAGTAGGAGAAATACTCCGTCAACTCTCCCAGCCAACAAGCAGGAGAATGGATACATATATTCTTGAGGAATCAGATAAGAACATTCTGTATTCATGTTGGCCTATCACAAGAGATGTTATAGTGCCAGATATGACGGATATGAAAGCAGGAACAGCTTACAGCTTTACAAGTCGACTGCCTGATTTCCTAAAGCAAAAGAAGAAGGAAGAACTAAAAGAAGGTTGTTGGGACAAGATTGTCTCGTTTCCTAAAGATCCTGGTGTTTATGTAGCAGTGGTCAGCATCTTTGACGGCGTAGACGCTAGTTTCGTTTTAATCTACGAATATTTAACTCCTCATCAATCACCGAGAGTGTTTTATGTTGGTACCGTTCGAAAACCTCGTAATATTAGAGTTGCTTGGATTAGACTAAAACTATGGTTAATTGCACGCAAGTACCGCAAGAGACAACTCCGATGATGCAAAGATTATGCTAGGGTAAGATACAATTGTCCTCCTACCGAGCTCCTTTATCCTCCCGTATCTTCTCTGCCACTCCGCAAGCTCCTGCAGGAAGGCGATAACGTATCCTCTAAACCTTGACCGATGTGCCTTCATCATTTTCATTTAGTTTAAACTTCCTTACGATTTCCATTCCCTCTTCTGTTAGCCAATACCTGGTGAATTTCTTACTTCTTCTCTCGTATTCACACCTGACCAATCTAACACGTTTCAGAACACCTAAATGATAAGCAAGCAAACCCCTATCGGTCCCAATCCTTTTTGCAAGATCGTTAAAGGAGATGCCAGGCTCATTTGACAGCAAGGCAAGAATGTTGATGTATTTCAGAAGCTGGAAGGTCCAACGAACTCCGGTTTATAAACGCTTTGATATCTAAAATAGACAATATGACATATAAAATAGATAAATTGTTTGGCTCTAAGACAAGGGTTAAGATTCTATCTGAACTTGTTCTCAATCCTAAGAGACGCTACTACATTAGAGAACTCTCAAGAAGGCTTAATATACCATACAGCGTGCTTTACAAGGAAATTAAAAACTTAGTTGAAGTTGGGATAATTAAACTTGAGAAAAAGGGCAAAATATCTCTGATTTCCTTGAACGAGAATCTACCTTATTTACAGGAATTGAAGATGATCCTGATCAAGACTGCTGCTTTGGGAGGGTTCTTAAAGGCTTCCCTTGAGAAGTTCAAAGGCATAAAGTACGCATTGATCTACGGATCGTTTGTGAGCGGAAAGATAACGGAAAGGAGCGATATTGACCTCTTGATAATAGGTTCTTTAAATGAAGGGGAATTGGCAATGGAGATGAGCGAAATAGAGAGAAAGGTTGGAAGGGAGGTAAATTATATGATTTGGAGTGAGAGGGAGTTCCTCAGAAGGGTCAAGAAAAAACATCACATCTTGGTTGAGATTGCGAGGAACCCACTTATAATGCTGATAGGCGATGAGAATGAATTTAGAAGAGCTGTTGAGCAAGGGATTGATTTATAAGATTAAACCAAGCAAAGAGCTTGCAATTAGGGCATTAAGGCTTGCTGAAAGGGATCTAAGAACGGCCAAGAAGTTACTTGAGGATAAAAACTAAGATTGGAGCTTGGCTGTCGCATATAACGCGATGTTACAGGCTGGTAGGGCTATAATGTTCAAATTGGGATATAGGCCCTCAAGCTCTTATGGGCACATCGCAGTTGTTAGGTTCTTACACTTAGCTATGAGAAAGGAAATAGGTGAAAGGCTCATAACCCTCATTGACAGAGCTAGAAGGAAAAGACATAGAGTAATCTATGAGGAAACGGGTGCTGTATCTTATAGCGAAGCAGAAGAATGCTTGAGGTGGGCAGGTGAGTTCGTTGAGAGGGTTAAGAGCTAGTAGGATCTGAATAAATTGAGAAATTTGATTCGTTGAGAGAAACGTTGTTCTTTCACCTTAAGCTTATTATGATCCGAGGCTTCTTGTATAGATCTTTCACCTTTACTTCTCCTTTATTTCAGCAAGCTGTTCTTTGTACATCTCCAAGATTTCTTTCACAGTCGTCGCATCTTGAGGGCTCTTTTCGTCCCTCCATTTTCCAGTGAACCTTGGAAATCTTATTGCAAGGCCAGATCCTTCCTCAATAACACCTTTTGCGCATGTATGGATTGGACTTAGCGTTATCTCATCCCCAATTACCTCAAGCACCTTTGCAGGAACGAACCAAACATCAGCCTCTATCTCACTAACAACCCGAGGGTGCTTATGATCTATAACGAATTCTTTGAACAACTCAGGAAGCCTTGCAAGCTCCTCATCTGTGAATCCAGTGCCCATCTTGCACACTGTTTCAAAACGGTCCTCCTCATGATTGTATGCAGCAAGAAGAAGAGCTCCATAGGTTCCTGCCCTCTTTCCCCTCCCCCAGAAAGCGCCAACAGCAACTAGGTCTACAGGTTCAACCATTTTGCTTATGTAAGATCTCTTAAGCTTTATCCAGCTCCAACCCCTTGCTCCTGCCTCATAAGCTGAGTTAAGGTCCTTGATCATCAGACCTTCTGTCCCGCTTGAAACAGCTTCATTCAGATAATCCTCTAAGGCCTTTGGATCCCTCTTCATTATCTTTCCCTTGGCAAGCTGTACTTTCTCGTTCTCCTCGATAACGCTTTCTAGTATGGAGTGCCTTTCCTTCAGCGGAAGATCCACAAGGGACTTTCCATCGAGATAAAGTATATCAAAGACGAAGAGCATCGTTGGAATCTTTTCTAGAATCTCCTCAACACCATACTTACGTCTTCTGTGCATCAACTGCTGGAAGGGAAGTATTTCACCTGTGTCAACGTTTATTGCAACGCATTCACCGTCTAGAATCGCCTCTTTACCCTTAAACGCCTCCTTAACCCCAGCTATTATGTCTGGGTATGGGTGTGTGATGTCCTCAAGCCTTCTGGAGTAAATTCTAACCCTTCCATCTGGCCAGATGTGCGTCTGCATCCTCTCCCCATCGTACTTGTACTCAGCAAGGAAAACGTCTCCCATCCTCTCAAAGACCTCTTCCATCGACTTCACTCTCTGAGCAAGCATTGCCCTTATTGGAACACCAAGCGTTATACCTATCTCCTTAAGGCCTTCCTCCCCTTTCTCGGCAAGAGCCTTGGCTATCCTTCCAACGTCCGGATAGATGTTGTATTTCCTCTCTATCTCCTCCCTCCTAGTTCTAGATCCAAGATATATCTCAGCCATCGCATCTAGGAGGGTCATATCCCCTATTCCTAGCCTAAGCTTGCCTGTTACAACTCTAGCAATGTACCTTGCCTCCCTACCGCTAGCATCTGCCATCAGGCCAGCAAGGGTCCTGAGCTTAACGTCTTGGGACTTGGGACCTGAAGCAGTTGCTATCTTCATGAGCCTCGAGAAAACCTCCTCAACTGTGAGTTCCTCTTTGAACTCAAGAAGTGTTGATTTCCTGCTTATGGCCCACTCAGCTAAGTTACCTATGTCCCCTATCTTGTTGAACTCCTCCTTTATCACCTTCTCTGGCTGGCCGCTGGCCATTGCTATTGCTCTCAAGGCCAATTTCTCTCCTATTCCAAGTTCTATTCCAGAGAAATCGGGTGCGACCTTTCCAAGCGTTAGATAACAAACCTTGTCTATGTCCTGCGCTGGAGTCTTCCTCAGGAGATCTGCCAAAAGCTCAGTCATCTCAATTCTTCCTGACATTTGTTCGAGCTTCTCATAGTGCTCTGCTACTATCGAGAAAGGCATGCTCATCTTCATTCCACCCTAACGCTTCTGAACTTCCTCCCCTTAATCGGGATTACGATCTCTAGAACTCCTCCCCTCATCCTTGCTCTTGCTCCAGAAGGGTCAACTTCCACCGGTAGCTCTATCTCCTTCTTGTAACAGATCCCTTGCCCAGCTATGCTGCATACTGCCTCTAGCCTTACAGCCATCTCGCTTATCTCAAGCTTAACGTTCTCCTTTTTGACGCCAGGCAAGTCCACCGTTATCCTGACGTTGTCCCTGCCAACCTCGACCTCGTGGAGCGGCTCAATCCCACCAGTGTGGAAGGATATGAAGGTCCAAATTTCCCTCCAAATCCTCTCTATACTCATCCCAATCACCCCACATATCCTGGAAGTATTGGAGTAACCTTGGCCGTCTTGTCCATTAGCTCCCTTAGCTTCATTCTGAGCTGTTCAGACTTCTCCTCAAGGGATGAAACCTCTATTTTTACTCCTATAAGCTGACCTATGGCTTCTAAAAGGGAGACAGCAGCCCCTGGATCTGGATAGGTTGGGAAGCACTGTACTATGAGGGTTGCTGCCGGTATTCCTCTCCTCTCAGCCTCTCTTAACATAACTGCAGGGAAGCCTGAGATATAACCATGCTCTAAAACCTCTCCAACTACGTTTTCTAGAAGCTTGGCCGCATTTTCCATGTTGAACGCCTTGAACACCCTTGGCTTCTCTATGTCAAGTCTGTTGGGCACCCCAACACCATCAGGAAGGATAACCAACTTAGGTCTCATCCTATCGATCCAGTCCATTACAGATGAGGTTAGATGGACGACGCCTATGCCAGGTATGGGAATTTCTCCTTTTATTGCATAGATTCTCTCTTTCTCATTAACAAAAACCCTTATTGGATGATATGCCTTCCCCCTCTCAACTCCGACTATTGGAGGGAACATCGTTGAATCAGCGAACCCTATCTCAACCATCTTGAGTGTCCTTATTATGTGATCGACTGCGATGAGACCGGCCAATCCAGCTCCTGGAAGGGCAGCTATTAACACCGGTTCCTTAAGCTCAGGCCCCCTTACCCTCAATTCAACGCTCAATTTGATCAAGAGATTTCTAGCGATTGACAAATTAAAGGTTAAGGAGTTCCTGAACTTAACGGGGACTTTATAAATCATCCTGATCCGCCCTCGTAGGTGATAAGTCTGACCGGTTGGCTTGTTTTGGTTGAGGAAGATAGGCTTGAGAAAGTCATAGATAAAGAAGGTATAGGTTCAGATGAGATACGTCCTCCGGCTGCTCTGAAAAAAGAGGATGAAATTTTCTTGGGCACATCTGCTGAGAATAGGGTTAGAGTAATTGGCCTGTTTCAAGTTACTTCGGTTAGCGAGGAAGGAATAGATCTAAAACCAGAGATCCATCTCACCCAAAAGTTGCTTGAGTTGCAGGCTTCGGAGATCAAAGGTCTTAAGGACATAAAAGAACTTCCAGAACGGGGCATTTACAGCCTAGGTCCTGAGGACTATGATAAGTTAAGGGAGGGGCTAGAAAGACTTGGGATGGAGGAGTCTATGGGAGCAGGTTTAACCATCCCTGGATAGGCCGAAAACTAGTTTTTTATTAAAAGAGTTTCATCGAAAAGAGGTGCCCTGATGAGGAGGGTTCTAATAAGACGCTTAATGAAGACTCCTCTTGAGGAACAGGAACTTGAGATAGTGGAGAGAAAAGGTCTGGGTCATCCTGATTACATATGTGATGCAATAATGGACAAAGTCTCGATAGAGCTTAACAAAGAGTATGAGAAAAGGTTTGGAGGGATTTTGCACTATAATGCCGATAAATCTCTCCTCGTAGCTGGCGAGACTGAGGTCAGATTTGGCGGAGGAATCGTTAAGAAGCCCATGCTCTTTGTTTTTGGAGATAGAGCGACAACTCAGTTCCGAGGGGAGGAAATCCCCGTTGGAGAGATTGCAATTAGGGCTGCTAAGGAGTGGATAAAGGAGAACCTAAGGTTTGTTGACCCAGATAAGCATGTAAGGTATCAAGTTGAATTAAAGCCTGGATCTACTGAACTTACGGATATTTTCAAAAGGGGAGAAACAATATTGGGGGCAAACGACACATCTGCAGCCGTAGGATATGCCCCTCTCTCGAAGACTGAGAGGGCTGTGCTTGAGATCGAGAAGTTCCTAAACTCAAAGGAATTCAAGAGGAAATATCCAGAAACAGGTGAGGATGTGAAGGTCATGGGATTGAGGGTAAAGGACAGGCTTGACTTGACGATAGCCATGGCTTTCGTTGACAGGTACATAGAGAGCGAACATCAGTACTTCAGGAGAAAGGAAGAGATTCAGGAGGAGGTCTACCAGTTCCTTAAGGAAAACTTTGACTTCAACGAAGTATCAATAGAGTTTAACACGTTGGACGTAAGAGGGAGAGGGGTTAGCGGCCTATATTTGACTGTCCTAGGAACTAGCGCAGATAGCGGGGATTCTGGTCAGGTTGGAAGGGGTAATAGGGTTAACGGAATTATTCCACTAAATAGGCCCGTGAGCTCGGAGGCAGCTGCTGGTAAAAACCCTGTCAGCCATGTAGGCAAGATATACAACGTCCTAACACATAAGATTGCTGAGAGGATATACAAGGAGGTTCCAGGGCTTGATGAGGTCTACGTCTGGCTGCTAAGCAAGATAGGCCAAAGGATAGATGAGCCAGCGATGACAGCAGCAGAACTCGTTATGAAGGAAGGACAAAGCCTGGAGGATGTGAAAGGGCAGGTTGAGGAGATAATTAACTCAGAACTTGACAAAATCCTAGATTTCTGTGATAAGCTTGCGAAGGGGGAGATCCCCCTATACTAAGA
>CAZUBM010000009.1:0-65829 GCA_964618805.1 uncultured Nitrososphaerota archaeon | reverse complement strand
AAATCCTAGATTTCTGTGATAAGCTTGCGAAGGGGGAGATCCCCCTATACTAAGAATCCTGCCCTTTTGTTTAGTTCCCTTGTAATATCAACTAGCCTTTGATCGAAGGGGATTGAGCTTAGCCTTTCTAAACTTATTGGAGTTAAAGAAATTGCCCTTTCCATTATCGCTAATACATCCGACGCCTGCTCACCTCGGTAAAGTTCCATATCCCAAGACCTCCAAACATATCTGTTTGGAGAAATTTCCTCAAATACATCAGGATATGAGCTCTTTGCAAGTCTAGTCAGCTTTATTGGGCCTTTGAATTTGATAGGGAAATTTAAGGACAAAAGATCTATTTCATGAGGAAATCCTTTGCTTAACAGGATTTCAACAAGCTCACTCAAGATCTTTCCTGCCCTTTCTAGGTCATCTGAGGGCTCTTCAAAAGATAGAGTACAATAAGAGGCACATACTGACTTAATTCCGTGAATTGATGCCTCTAAAGCTGCGCCAACGGTTCCTGAGCTGAAGAAATCGTCAAGACCAAGGTTTGGCCCTATGTTGATTCCTGAGACGACGATGTCCGGCTTCCTCCTTACAAGCTTGAAAAGGCCAATAAGAATGCAGTCTGCTGGCGTCCCGGAAATGGCATATGCTAGCATATCTCCTATCCTTTGCTTCCTAACCCTTAGTTCTTTGCCTACGCTAATGCTCTTCCCAGCACCGCTCATGTATTCCATTGGAGCAACAACAACGACTTCTCCAAGCTCCTTAAGGTATTTCCATGCGGTTAGAAGGCCAGCAGATTTTACTCCATCATCGTTTATTAGAAGAATTAGGCTTTCCATCTTCCTGTCTCCCAATGGCCAGACAGCAATTCTATAGACCTATTTAGTATTTATCCATGGGCGCTTAACATTGCAGTTGAAACTTCCCTCTGAACAATTCAAGAACATTTAAACGAGATCTTCTCCAAATATAGGCGATGAAAACATTGAAAGTCATGCTTTCCAAGAAGGGAGAGGTTAAGCTGGAGGAACTCCTAGGCATGCTGAGATCTTCAGAAGAATTGAGGAAGTGCGGCGCAATAGTGATATTCATTGGCATCGTTAGAGGAATCGGAAAGGATGGGTCAAAAGTCCTGCGTCTTTCATATGAGGCATATGAGGAAGGGGCCATAAAGTCCCTTAGCAAGATAAGGGAGGAAGTCCTGAAGGAGGTAAAGGGGGTACATGAGATAATCGTAAATCATGTGATAGATGACCTTGAGGTGGGAGACGACACCCTTCACATTCTCGTAGTCGCAGAGCACAGAGATGAGGCATTTAAAGCTGCAAAACTTGTTATAGACAGGTTAAAGCAGGAAACTCCTATATGGAAAAAAGAGATAACCGAAAAGGGATCATATTGGATACAAGAAGAGAGCAATCAGACTAAAGAATTAGAGGAATAAATTAAGCCTCTCTTCAAGATTTTTCAAACATGAACTCACAACAGGAATCGCCTTTAGCAACGCATTTAGTTTCATTGCATGAAAACTGTCCTCCAAAGATCTTTTCTAAGATCCCAGCAAAATATCCGCTTAAAAAATCGCATACAGGCCTATCCGATGGCCCATACTCTTCTGCTATGAAAGATTGTTCTATTTGAATGCATCCACTTTGCTTCTGGGGATCTATTTTAATCTTCTTGATCTTAAACCACCCCACTCCTTCTGAGCAATAAAATTCGCTTAATCGCTTCAGAAAGTCCATTCCTCTTTCCTCCCACTCATCAAGTAATATTCTAGCCGACTCTTTTCCGGCACGAACCCCTGCGCTGTAGAGCATTGCCCGAGCTTGTTCTCCAAAGCATTCCTCCACATCCTTTTGCATGTTCACGAAGGTTCCAGCTCGAATGATGATTACTCGAACCCCCTTTCTAAATATCCTTATCCAAGCCTCACCCGGAGAACGTTTTATTTCATAAGTTTCCCTATCCATCGGAAAAACCTGTACAAAGGCTATAATATAAGGTGCATATATGGACTGATTTATATTATGGGCTATAGTTCATACTTTTTAACTTTCTTTGAAACTCAATTAATACTTGAACTAATTCGCTTTCTACATTAAGACGATATGCACGAACTGCTTTACCTATCTTGATCTGCTTCACAAATCCCCTCTCAAGAAGGAGGGGCATTACCCTCGATATACTCCCTGGATTCTTGTTCACTCTCCTTGCAATCTCTCTTATGTTCAGCAGCTCGTCTGGGTTCTCTAAGAAAAGATCTAGTACTAAAAGGAATATTGATGGTCCAAATAGTTCGTTAAACAAGCGATTCCCCCTATGTTGAATACATATTAATATTTAAATGTAACCTTTGTTACTAAAATAATAACTATGTTGCTTTTTGGAAACATTTATATACGATAGAGAAGCACCGTCTTTGAAGAGATGAAAATCATGAGGGAAGAAATTATGGAAGAACCGTTAACTCATAACTCCAGTACGAACCTCTTTGAAGACCTGCTCGCAAACGCTGTAGTTGAGAGCTTAGAGGAGATATTAGGAAGCGTAGCTACTAAGGCTATAGTCCGAATGATAGCTGAGCTAAACCAGTCTTCGATAGAGAGCGCATTAAGAAACCCTAAAGCCATACATCTTGGCTTATTGGGGTTGTTCGGATATGGAGGGAAGATAATTGAAAGAAGAATACTTCAAAAACTCAATGACAACATAGGAATAAAAATTGATGAGAATGGTGACTTCTTGGAAGAGATAGAAAGGATAAAACTGTCATATTTCATGCTCTAAGTTCTTATCTTATCTTACTATTTTCCTTCAAGAGAAATGGACTTGCCCACAAATCTTCAAAAAAGATTTAAGAAGATTTCATGAATTCTTTGAGGTATTCGAGGAATTCTTCCTTTGTGGAGAATCTCCTATCGCAGAAAGCTGTGTAAAAGGGACTTGGTCTACCTTCCCCACCCCAAATAAGGTAAACGCGCTTGCCCATTATCCTATGCCCATACATCATTTCACAAGCAACTCCAGGAGATCCTATCCCTAGAGGATTGTATACTACTACTAGGTCGCTGGAAGATATTAATGCGAAATCTCTCTTCACTATTTGACCCTCAACTAACTCGCTAACATTAAGAAGCTCAAAATAGGGGTATGAGAACTTTACCCTTCCGAGATCGTCGTATTTAACCTCAAACTCAATAATAGCATTTGGATCTGGCTCTTTTCCCCCTCTTTTTACCTCTTTCTCGTACTCCTCGAGTTTGCTAAGTATTATCCCCTCTCTTATTGTAATTGGGTCAAAAACTATGTATCCTAATTCCATCAAAGCCTCTATGAACTCCCTCCTCTTCTCGCTGAACTTCTCCTCCAGCTCCGGAGATACGTGAGTCATTGGATAGCTAAGGTAAATCTTAGGCTTGTTCGTGTGCATTATTAGGTCGTAGAAAACCCTCGGATTATGTGCCCTAGCTACTATGAAGAATTCGCTCTTTAACCTCCTTGCATGGTCCTCTATCGTCATTATCTCCTGCTCTCTCCATGCAGCCAAATCTCTAAGGGAGAATCTCTGAGTTTTCCACTCTGGATCCATCTTTAAGGTCTCCTTTACCATCATAACATCATCTATAACGACCAAGAAGACATCTGGACGCAACAGATCCACATCATCATAGTCTATGCCTGAGATGAGGGTTCCTCCCCATAGGAATGTAGCAGGCGACCTAACAACGTATATGCCAGGCTCTTTCCTCATCCTCTCCTTGATCTTCCTTAAAGCGTCCTTTCTTAGGGACCTCAGCGTCTCTGGTAATAAGTTAAGTATGTTCTCCTCAGTTACGTTGATGTTGTAATCAGTCTCAGCTATCTCTCTCATCCTTTCAAATGTCCTTTCAAGCTTTATATCGATCCCTTCTTCTTTCTTAGCATACTCAACTGCCTCAAGCAATCTTTCAATAGTCCTGCATCCAGCAGGTCCAGCAGCCAAAATGACCTTGGACTTCTTCACGACTCACACCCTGGACTGGAAACGGAAGTTATGAGGCTTATGACCTCGATCACTAATAAATGAAAGGGCGAAAAATGACAATATTTCTACTAGTAAGGCCTGAAGAAAGGGAATCTTTGGAAGCGATCAAGTTAGTCAAGCAGAAAGGGCTAGAAGTTGAGATATTGAATGCGGGGAATCCTGATGTGGCTCCTTATCTCGTTCAAGATATAGGCACAGCCGTAACCCCTACACTTGTGACTGAGAATTGCGTTCTTCCAGGACTCAACCTGATAAAGGAGTTCTTGGAATCCAGAATTTAGGCTGTGAAAGGGTAAGCCCGTTGACCCTTTGATGAACTTTTTAGAATCCCCTGCTTTATTTTTGATCGAATGGGGAAATTCATTCATCCAACGGCTATTGTTGAGGAAGGAGCTGAGATAGGAGAAGGGACTAGGATCTGGCATTTTGTCCATGTTAGGGAGGGAGCGAGGATAGGAAGGAACTGCAACATTGGAAAGGGCGTTTACATAGATAAAGGAGCAATTATAGGCGATAGTGTGAAGATCCAAAACTTCGTTTCGGTTTACAGGGGTGTAGTCATTGAAGATGAGGCGTTCATAGGCCCTCATGTAGTGTTTACCAACGACAAATATCCAAGGTCCTTCAATGAGGATTGGGAAGTCATTCCAACCCTTGTGAAGAAGGGTGCATCTATAGGGGCTAACGCTACCATACTTTGCGGCATTACTGTTGGCAGATATGCTATGATTGCTGCAGGGGCTGTGGTGACATCAGATGTCCCGGATCATGGTCTTGTCATTGGGAGCCCAGCAAGACTTGTCGGCTTTGTTTGCTACTGCGGAAGGCCCTTAGTTAATGAACCTCTGCTGCTTGAGGAAGAAGTAGTCTATAAATGCAGCTCGTGTGGGAAAGAAGTCAGGATAAGGAGATCTGACTACGAGAGAATGCTAAAGGAAAGGGGAGAGATGAGATAGAATAAAGTGGTGAAGCTCATAACTTCTTCCATTTTTTCCAAGGTTAAAAAGGGGTAATGCTATCTTAATTGATGATACGATATGGTTGAACCCTGTCCTGAGGGCAAAAAGGATTGGGTTAGAGCTACCCTCCAAGAGCCCTTAGGAGATGGCAAGGTGAAATGCCTAGCTTGTCCTAGATATTGTGTGATTCCTGAAGGGAAGAGAGGAGCATGTAAAAACAAAATAAACTCAAATGGTCAGCTTTGCGAAGTAAATTATGGGAAGGTTAGTTCCGTAGCGATGGACCCTATTGAGAAAAAGCCCCTTTTTCACTACTATCCAGGTTCATGGGCATACAGCATAGGAACCGTTGGATGCAACCTGATGTGTGAGCACTGCCAAAACTGGGGGATAAGCCAAGCGGATCCCCTTGATTACCCATGGCTTCAGACGCTTTTGCCTGAAGAGGCAGTTAATGGGGCCAAGAGATCTGGAGCCCTCTCCATAGCCTTCACCTACAATGAGCCGACCATAGTTAACTTGGAATGGGTTGTCGAGACTTCGAGGCTTGCGAAAAAGGAGGGGATTAAGACCCTTAGCATAACAAATGGATATTGGAGCAAGGAGACAAGAGAACTCCTTGCACCTCTAATAGATGCCGCAAACGTGGATGTAAAGGCGTTCACTGACGAATTTTACAGAAAGGTATGCAAGGCCCCATCCCTAAAGCCAGTTCTAGACACTGTTCTTCACCTTAAGAAGGCGGGAGTTCATGTGGAAATTACTTATCTCGTAATTCCTGGGCTTAACGACGATGAGGATGAGATAAGAGAATTCGCGAAATGGGTGGTTAGAGAAGTAAGTCCGGATACTCCGGTGCACTTCTCCAGGTTCTACCCACATTATAAGATGCTTGACAGACCCCCAACACCGATAGAGACCGTTGACAAGGCCAGGAAGATAGCCATGGAGGAAGGGGTAAGGTATGTTTATACGGGAAATGTGGTAGGAGATCCTGGAGAGAACACATATTGCCCGAATTGCGGCGAGCTTTTGATACAGAGGTATGGCTTTGATGTGCTGAAGTGCAATCTGCTTGAAGGGAATGAATGTCCTAAGTGCGGAGAAACGATACCAATTATTGGAAGGTGTACCTCAAGAGGGTGGAGGTTCTTAGACTAAAATTAAAGATACTTAACTCTTACAAAGGATTTTTAACGTCATATTAGCTTATCTTCTTGATTTTAGATGAATGAGAAGACACTCGGAATACTAGGAGGGATGGGACCCGAGGCTACTGTCTACTTTATGAATAAGATAATTGAGCTAACGCCTGCTGAAAGGGATCAAGATCACATTAGAATGATCGTGATCAATGATCCGAAAATCCCAGATAGAACAGCTGCAATCCTAGGGGGAGGAGAAAATCCCGTTCCAGTTCTTATTAGGGATGCTAAGCTTCTTGAGGATGCTGGAGCCGATTTGATAGCTGTTCCTTGTAACACATTTTTCTTCTTTTATGAGGAGGTTCAGAAAGAGGTTTCTATACCTATCATACACATGATTGAGGAAACTGCAAAGGCCATAGAGAAGGCTGGGATAAAGAAAGCGGGCATAGTTGCCACAAAAGGGACATTAAAGACCCGCCTTTATCATAACGCTCTTGGAAGGAGAGGGATTGAGCTAATCGAAGCTAGCGACATAGAAGGAGTTATGAGGGCTATTTACAACATAAAAGCTGGAAAGAAGCAGGGGGCAAAACAAAAATTCCTTGAGCTGTTCAGAGAACTCAGAAACAAGGGAGCAGAAGTAGTTATAGCAGGGTGCACCGAAATACCCCTTGTTATATCAAAGGAAGAGTTCCCCTACTTGGATCCGATGGAGGTAGTAGCTAAGATAATCATCCACGAGATAAAAGGTGTGAGCCTCAAGTTACTGACCTAAAGATTTTCTGTGCCTGTTGTAAGAGGGCTTGTTCAGAACTTATAACCGATTTTTCTTAGGAACTCCCTTCTCTCCTTAATGTCTTGCTCGCTCTCTATTCCCTTCGTCTTAAATCCATCTATAACACCAAGTATCCCCCTTCCCTGCTCTGTTTCGGCTACGATCACTTGAACAGGGTTAGCGGTAGCGCAGAATATCTTACAAACCTCTGGAACGCTTTTCAATCTTTGAAGTACGTTTAAAGGCCAGCCTTCTTTGAGAAATATGACAAAAGCGTGGCCTGTTCCAAGCTTTAAAGCTGTTTCAGCGGCCAGCTTCCTTAACTCCTCGTCATTCCCTTCATGCCTAACTAAACATTTCCCTGAGGACTCGACAAATCCTATGCCAAACTTTATTCCAGGAACTGTATTTACTAAGGCCTCATAAATGTCTTCTACAGTTTTTATGAAGTGAGACTGACCCAAAATAACGTTGCATCCTTCAGGTGGTCTAATGGACACAATTTCCATCTTAAAACTAGTGCTACGCATTTACCCACCCAAATCAAGGATTATATAAAGCTTATTAATAAAATTCATATAAACGCCCTATCTGACCTCTTTCCTCGACCTCTTTCCTCGTATAATCCTCAAAGATGCTAATATGTGCTTCAATAAGATGTATCAGGGCTCATCGCGAAGGGATAGTAAAATTTTTTAACAATCAGCACTTGAACAAAAGGAGTTGTCCATATGTTTAAGCGAGATTTAGTGGTTTTCAGGCATATGCCTGAAAATTCAGATGTAAGGGAGGTGTCTGGATGAGTTATTCGCGACTGAATGCTTCTGCTGCAACGTTGACAAAAAATAGAACGCCCGATTCGGTTGTTCCAATAAGTGGGCTGTGCGCTACTTGTGTGGATGGATGCATAGGTCCATGCGAAATAGGCAAGTCAGCCTACAGGGGAACAGAGGTGCTCTATCCTCAACCTTTCGGAATAATCACAACCGCTGCCACGAAAAAATATCCAGTAGACTTATCCCACTTTACAATACTAGGAACAGTGAGGGGCGCACATGGAATAGAACCTGATCCAGATAAAGCTCTATTCATAAATGTGGATACAGAGCAGAGAATAGGTAGAGATAAAGGGATAAAATTGAAATTACCTATTTCTATTGGAGCTCTAGGCTCAACAGCCGTAGCAAAGAGGAACTGGGAAGGATTAGCTATTGGTGCAGCACTCTCAGGCATTATGCTAACGGTAGGTGAGAACGTGTGCGGCATGGATCCGAGCTCTTTGTTTGAAAATGGAAAAGTTGTCTACTCTGAGGATATGGAAAGAAGGGTCAAGCTCTTCAAAGAATGGCAACAGGATGGATATGGCACTGTTGCTGTACAAGCTAATGTTGAGGATACTAGACTTGGAGTACACGAATACGTGTTGTCAAAACTGGAAGTTGATGCTGTCGAAATCAAATGGGGCCAAGGTGCGAAAAGCATAGGCGGGGAGGTGAAGATAAAGGACCTTGAAAGAGCGCAGATGTTGAAGGAAAGGGGGTATATAGTCTTACCAGACCCCTTCGATCCGGTCGTTATAGAAGCATTTAAACAGGGAGTCTTCCATGAATTTGAGAGACATTCAAGGTTGGGGATGGTAGAAGAGGAGAGTTTCTGCAACAGAGTTGATGAATTAAGAGAAGCTGGTGCAAAGTATGTTTTCTTAAAAACCGGTGCATATAGACCTAGCGCTCTTGCACTTGCAGTAAAATTATCCTCAGAGGCAAAAATTGATTTGCTGACCGTAGATGCGGCTGGAGGCGGGACCGGCATGAGTCCTTGGAGAATGATGAACGAATGGGGCGTACCGGGGGTAGAGCTTTGGTCCCTACTCTATAAATACCTAGATAAATTGGCAAAGAAGGGTAAGTACATACCTGATGTCTCAATAGCAGGCGGATTCGCTTTTGAAGATCAAATATTCAAAGGTTTATGTCTTGGTGCACCTTACTTCAAGCTTATCACAATGGCTAGAGCTCCACTTACAGCTGTGATGGTTGGAAAGAACATCGGCAAGAGGATTGAGGAAGGGAGAGTACCGACCTACATTGCTAGATTCGGAACAAGAAAGGAGGAGATATTCATAACAGCCCCAGAACTCATGGAAAGATTCGGAGAAGATTTCCATAAGATTCCAACTGGCGCCTTGGGTCTTTACACATATATGAAAAGGCTTGAACAAGGACTAAAGCAACTCATGTGTGGTGCAAGAAAATTCAGCTTAGAGTACCTGTCAAGAGACGATATTGCAGCTTTGACCAGGGAAGCAAGCGAAATAAGTGGCATAAAGTACATAATGGAGTGTGATGAAGAAGAAGTGGAGAGAATACTTGACTGCTGAACCAAACTTGAGGAAAAAGCGTAGTGATCCCCATGACAGATATATCTGAGTTTGTTGATGAGTGCATTGAAAAACATGGTAAATTCCTCGTTCCTATACTACAAGACATCCAAGAACGCTTTAATTATCTACCCGAAGAGGCACTAAGGGAGGTTGCAAGTAGGCTTAAAATCCCCCTTGTGGACGTATACGGAGTCGCTACATTCTATAGGTCTTTTAGCTTTGTCCCCAAAGGGAGGCATGTTATAACGGTTTGTCTAGGGACTGCATGCCATGTCCGTGGAGGCAGAAGGATAGTAGATGCTATCTCCAGGGAACTGAAGATAAATCCTGGGGAGACTACGCCAGATTTGAATTTCACGTTGGAGACGGTCTATTGCTTGGGTTGCTGTGCACTTGGGCCCGTGGTAGTCATTGATGGTAGGTATTGGGGGCACATGACGCCTAATAAGATCTTGTCCATTATTAAAAGAATGAGGGAGGAGGCTAAACAGGCATGAGGAGAATAACCTCCGTAGCAGATCTGGAGGCTTTACGCAGGAAGCTGCAAGAAAAATACAGTGCTGAAAAACTCCGTATCATAGTATGTGGGGGAACAGGATGTAGGTCCAGCAGATCTATGGAAGTAGTAGAAGCATTTAAAAAGGAGATCAAATCGTTGGGACTAGAAAACAAAATAGATCTCAAGGTTAGTGGCTGCCATGGTTTCTGCGAAAGAGGTCCGATAGTTGTAATTTATCCCGAGCAGATATTTTATCAAAGGGTTAAGCCAGAGGATGTTCCAGAAATATTGGAGAGGTTAACTAGGGGAGAAGTTGTAGATAGACTGCTTTATGAAGATCCTAACACTGGAAGGAAGATAAAACACGTATATGAGATTCCATTTTATGCCAAACAAAAGAGGATCGTCCTCTCTAAAAACGGTTTGATAGATCCAACAAGCATAGAAGACTACATAGCTACAGGAGGCTATAAAGCTCTCGCAAAGGCCCTTCAAATGAAGCCTGAGGAAATAATAGAGGAAATAAAGAGATCTGGTCTAAGAGGAAGGGGAGGAGCTGGTTTTCCAACCGGGAAAAAATGGGAGATAACAAGAATGCAAAAAAGCGATGTGAAATACATCATTTGCAACTGTGATGAGGGAGATCCTGGTGCGTACATGGACAGAAGCGTTCTAGAAGGAAATCCGCATTCTGTCATAGAAGGGATGATAATAGGTGCTTACGCAATAGGGGCTAATAAGGGCTGGATCTACGTTCGACACGAATATCCTCTTGCAGTAAAGCATGCTACAATTGCAGTAAATCAAGCAAGGGAGCTAGGCTTGCTTGGTGAAAACATATTGGGATCAGGGTTCAGTTTCGATATAGAAATAGTTAAAGGCGCTGGTGCGTTTGTCTGTGGAGAAGAAACTGCTCTATTGCAATCTATAGAAGGAAAAAGACCATCGCCAAGGCAAAGACCTCCATATCCAGCGGAAAAAGGGCTCTTTGGCAAACCAACATGTATAAACAACGTCAAAACTTGGGCAAACGTCCCGTATATAATAGAAAGAGGCGCAGATTGGTTTTCAAGCATTGGTACAAAGACAAGCAAGGGTACAAAGGTATTTTCGTTGGTAGGAAAGGTGAAAAACTCTGGTCTAGTCGAAGTCCCAATGGGAATCACTCTCAGGGAGCTTATATATGATATCGGCGGAGGGGCTCCCGATGGTAAAAAGGTCAAAGCGGTGCAAATAGGCGGACCCTCGGGGGGTTGTATACCAGAAGAACTATTTGATTTGCCTATAGATTACGAATCATTGACAGAAGCAGGCTCCATGATGGGTTCAGGAGGTGTTATAGTGATGGACGAAAACACATGCATGGTCGATACTGCAAAGTACTTCATGAAATTCCTTAAAGACGAATCTTGCGGGAAATGCGTATCGTGCAGGGAGGGAACCCAGAGGATGTATGAGATTCTATCAGATATAACTGAGGGAAAGGCCTCAGAAGAGGATCTTCAGCTCCTTGAGGAGCTGGCAAACGTGGTTAAGGATGCTTCTCTCTGTGGGTTGGGGCAAACGGCTCCAAATCCAGTATTGACAACTCTGAGGTATTTTAGAGAAGAATACCTAGCTCACATAAGGGAAAAAAGATGCCCTGCTGGAGTATGCAAGGCGCTGATAAAATACACGATAGATCCTGAGAAATGTACTGGTTGTGATGCATGCAGGATAAACTGTCCAGTAGGAGCCATAACGGGCAAGCCTAAAGAACCGCACTCCATAATCCAAGAGAAGTGCATAAAATGCGGAATATGCCGGGATGTATGCAAGTTTGGGGCGGTGATCGTGTCTTAGGAGGGATATTGTATGCCAAAAATAATAATAGATGGAATTGAATTCGATGCACCTGAGGGGTGGACTATTCTGGACGCAGCAAGGTTTCTGGGGATAGATATACCAACGCTATGCCACCATGATGGGCTTTCACCGTGGGGAGGATGCCGGCTCTGCTTGGTTGAGATCGGTGAAGGCGAAAAAACGAAGTTGGTCTCATCATGTACATACCCTGTTGAAGATGGACTTGTTGTCCGAACAGCTACAGAACGCGTTATAAAAGCAAGAAAGATGATGCTGGAGCTTCTCATCTCCCAATGCCCGACATCAAAAGTGCTTCAAGATATGGCAGCCAAGATGGGAATTGAAAAGGTTAGGTTCAAGCCAAAGTGGGAGGATTGCATTTACTGTGGGCTATGCGTTAGAATGTGTGAGGAGCAGATGATGGCAAAAGCAATAGGCTTCGTTAACAGAGGTGACAAGATAAGGATAACGACACCATTTGACAAGACCTCTGAGGTATGCAGAAAATGTGGGGCCTGTATGTACATCTGTCCAGCCATTGTATTGAGATGTGAGGGAGCAGAGCCAAAGGATGTACTATGTGGAGGATGCCTAAATGTCTTACAACCGACTTGTCTCGAAGTTTACGGCGAATACGCATGTTGGATGGGCTTGAAAGGCGAATGCGGAACTTGTGTAAGAGAAGAAGAGAGCTGATTCACGGATGGATCCCTAGACCTTTAGACTTTTTGAGCTATCTAACACATTGCTAGTAGGGGTGAAAGAATTGAGATGCTCAGTCGTGCAGGGAGTAATGGGTGCCCGTATTGATCCAAGCGAATTTTAGGTGATGAAGAAAAAATGATGTATTTGAAGCTTCCAAGGAAAGATTTTGAAGCCTTTTTCAAAAACTTGCAGGAATATGGCAAAATTTATGGTCCAGTTAAGGCTGGATCCTCAGCTTGTAATTTCAAAGAAGTCACAACCCTAGATGAAATGGATCTTTCGTATAATCGCACGATTATTCCGCCAAAGAAATTCTTCGTCGGATTAAAGGAAAAATCTTTGAGTTTGATGAGAAAAGAGCAGAGTTCAGGGAGGTCATCGAAGACGACCTGCGCAAGGTAATCTTTGGTATTCACCCATGTGACATTCATGCCTTGAAGTTACTGGATAAAATCTACCTTGAGGATATGGCAGACAAGTACTACTTGGAGAGAAGGAGAAATGCTATCTTGATAGGCATCGACTGTCATCCAGATGAGCATTGCTTCTGTAAGTCTATGGGAACAAGTTATGCAACTGACGGATTTGACCTATTCTTACATGAGATAAGCGATGGTTTCTTCGTTCGAGTTGGAAGCATGAGAGGTCATGAAATAGTTGCAAAAACAAGGGTTTATTTGATCCTGTTGGATCAGAAGATATAGAGGAGTTTAAGAGAAGCCAAAAGAAGCGCTTGAATGAATTCAAGTTGGAACTCAGCATCTGGGGACTTCAAGACATGCTTTAACTTGCTCATAATAGCCAGATCTGGGATGAATACGCTGAAAAATGTCTTGGATGCGGTACGTGCAACCCCGTTTGTCCTACATGTAGGTGCTACGACGTAATTGACTTTGTGAACTTGGACATAACAACTGGCGAAAGGGTTCGTAGATGGGATTCATGCACATGTTGAGGAGACATGGTCTTATTGCAGGGGGCCTTAATTTTAGGCCCACTAGGGTTGAGAGACTGAGAAATAGGTTCAACTGCAAGGGAAGCCTGCTTGAGGGAATGCCAAACTGCGTAGTGTGCGGGAGATGTACTGTTTATTGTCCAGCCGGTATTGACTACATTGAGGTTCTCCAAAAAATCGTAGGTGATTAGGAATGGCGGAAGTAGAGGCAATAGACAATGTCTTGGCTCCAAGCCCATCAAGAATTATTAAAATCGAAAAGATGACGGAAATAGAGCGCCTATTTCACGTTAAGTTCTTGGGCAGGGATCTTGTAGAAAGATTCGTTTACAGACCTGGTCAGTTCGTGGAGGTAGGCGTAACGGGAGTCGGAGAGGCCCCCATCTCAATTTGTTCATGGAGGGGAGAGCCAGAAATTCTGGAGCTATGTATTAGAAGGGTTGGTAGGGTAACGAACGCTATCCATAAACTAAAGGAAGGTGACTTATTGTGGATCAGAGGACCATATGGAAACGGCTTTCCAATGGAAGAGATGGAAGGGAACAACCTCCTTTTGATAGCAGGCGGATTGGGAGTAGCGCCTTTACGAGCAGTGCTCCAATATGCGCTTAAAATAGGGAAAGATACGGTGAGATAACCGTGTTTTATGGATTTGAGAGCTATGAACTTATGCTGTTTCGAGAGGAATTCCTATATCTATTTCGCGAAGGAGATGAGCAAAAATTAAGATTATATCTATCATATGAGGATCAGAATGACGAAAATGTAAAAGGCTTGCTGAGGGGAGAGGATCGTCCAAGGTGTGGTTACAAAACTCTTTGAGAAGACGGAAACGTCAACAGAGAACACTTATGCAATAATTTGTGGTCCGCCAATAATGTACAAGTTTGTAGTGAAGGAACTAATAAGACGTAATTTCGAACCTTGGCAAATTTACCTGACGTTGGAGAGGAGGATGAGATGTGGTATTGGGAAATGCGGGCATTGGAACAGATTGTAAGGGCCTAGGACCCATGCATATCCTGTTCAGTGCACCTGATGAGGATAAAATCGTAAATCTCTATTTATGTTTGAACAGGGCACACCGAGATCAGAGAAGTTGCCTAACATGAAATGAATCTGAAAATTAATCTTTCTGAGCATCAGATAGGTTTTTGCGATTGACTTATATTTTTTCTAAAAGAAAACCAGTTCTGAGCTACTGGTCATAACGGCTCCTTTTTTAAGCATTTCTCCTTTAGCTTTGTCCTCTCCTCTCACATCAATTCCTTTTATGGCATCCTCAAGTACAAAGGTTTGAAATCCTCTTTTGAGGGCATCCATAACGGTTTCCTTAACGCAGTACTCTGTAGCAACACCGCAGACGAACAACCTCTTGATCCTAAGTTTATTAAGCGTGTTTTCAAGCCCGGTTCCCTGAAAAGCTGAGTAGGCCTCCTTTTCTGCAGAAGTTCCTTTGGAAACTATTATTGCCTTTTCTGGCAGCTCAAGAGAAGGATGAAATTCAGCCCCTGCGGTCCCCTGTATGCAGTGAGGAGGCCAAGGTCCCCTTGGTTTGAAAGAAATGTGGTCCTTGGGGTGCCAGTCTCTAGTTGCTATTATAGGCATTTCTCTTTCCTTGAAACTAGCTATCAACCGGTTTATGACAGGAATTATGCTCTCTCCAGAGGGAACCGGAAGAGCACCTCCTGGCATGAAGTCCCTTTGGACATCAACAATTATTAGGGCCGAATCTTTCGTGACGCCTACCCTCAAAAGGTCTCACCAACAATTTAGGTTTCAAAGAGTTAAAAATTTTGCAAGAATTTTGGAATTTGAATATTTTGCCGATAATCAATGGCCCGACAAAGGGACACTTCTAGGAAAACAATAGAACTCGTCTTTATTAGCTGGATCTCCTTGCCCTGATGATCTTGGACCATCTCGATGCCTCATCCCATTGGGAAGGATGATGATTCTCTCCAGAAAGGGGCTGGGGAGGTCTTGGAGAAGCTCGCTGAGGACTTACTCCGGATCTTGATGGAGGCAACGCCCTCGGGGTATCCAGGAGGAATTCCCCTATAACGAAGCTTGGATCACGTCATAAGAGCCCCTTAGGCGAATTTAGCTTTTTCTTTCTTCTTACCTCTCTTAAAAGGAAAAATAGCCAGAGGTTCAACAACTGGATCGAAGATCGAATTAACTCCTGTGTCACATCGACTCTTTTTTTAGTTTCATTGTGCTAGTATCGCAGAAAACTCCGGTGATCGATTTGGCTGTTGGAGGATACATGGGCAAATTCGTTAGGGTGAACTTGTCCGAGCAGAAGGTCCGCATCGAAACCTTGTTCGATTATCTTCCCGAAGACATCCTCAAAACGTGGATAGGAGGGAGAGGGCTAGGAGTTTATCTTATGCTAAAGGAAGTCGATCCCCGAGTGGATCCTCTTAGTCCTGAGAACAAAGCATTCGTAATGACCGGCCCTGTAACAGGTTCAGGAGCATCAATAGAGGCTGGAAGATGGTGTAGTGTCACAAAATCACCTTTAACAAACACCGTTCATGATTCTAACTCTGGTGGTAAGTTCGGCCCTCACGTGAAGTTCGCCGGCTTCGACTTCGTCGTGCTTGAGGGTGCCTCGGATGAACCCGTGTACCTGTTGCTTGAGGATGGAAAGGCGGAGCTAAAGGATGCGAAGGACATCTGGGGGAAGGATACTCATGCAACAACCAGGATATTGAAGGAAAGACATGGGGAAGAGGCAAAAGTTGCTTGCATAGGACCTGCCGGTGAAAACCTTTCTAGGATCGCCTGCATAATAAACGACGAAGGTAGGGCAGCCGGGAGAGGAGGACACGGGGCTGTTTGGGGATCGAAGAAGTTTAAGGCCATTGTGGCTAAGGGCAAGATGAAGGTCCCGATAGCAAAGGAAGATGAATTCAAGCAAGTGATAAGGGATGCGATCGAGAAAACGAAGGCTAGCGGAGTCACAAATGAGGCCTTACCTACTTATGGAACGGCAGTCCTTGTTAACATAATAAATGAAGCTGGGATCTTTCCGACCAATAACTTCCAGTTTGGACAGTTCGATAAGGCTGAGAACATAAGCGGGGAGACCATGGCTGAAAAGGTACTGGTGAGAAAGGTTCCATGCTGGGGATGCATGATAGCGTGCGGAAGATACACAAAGATAAAAGAGCCACCCTTCCAAGGAGAGGGAGATGGACCAGAGTACGAGACCGTTTGGGCTTTAGGAGCTGACGTAGGTGTAGGAGATCTAGGAGCTGTGTGTAAGGCAAATTATCTGTGTAACGAGCTTGGCTTTGACACGATAAGTGCTGGAAATGCCATTGCTGTTGCTATGGAGCTATATGAGAGAGGATATATTCCAAAGGAGAAGTTGGAGGGTATAGAACTAAAATTCGGCAATTCAGGGGCCGTTGTTGAGATGATTTGGAGGATGGCCTACAGAAGTGGCATAGGAGATGATTTAGCGGAAGGAGGCTACAGGCTTGCAAAGAAGTACGGACATCCAGAGCTAGCTCCTCAGGTCAGAGGGCAATGTCTCCCTGCCTATGATCCAAGAGGTGTTCAGGCCCATGCCTTAGGTTATGCAACGAGCAACAGGGGAGGGTGCCACCTCAGGGGTTACCTGATAGCCCCAGAGATACTAGGTGTTCCTGAGAAGCTTGATCCATACACAACAAAAGGAAAGGCTAAGTGGACGAAGGACTTCCAAGATGCCTTTGCTGCTCTAGACAGCATGATCGTCTGCAAGTTCGTGACATTCGCCTATTGGGTTGATGAACTTGCCTCTCAGCTCTCAGCAGTAACTGGCTGGGATATAGATGGAAAAGGCCTCATGGAGATAGGAGAAAGAATCTGGAACGCAGAAAGGGTATTCAATATCCTTAGCTTTGGAGATGGTGAAGCGTACGATACCCTTCCAGAGAGGTTCACAAAGACTCCCATGCCTTCAGGACCAAGCAAAGGGCATGTAGCAAAGATATCGGAGATGTTGCCTGAGTATTATGAGCTAAGAGGGTGGAAGAAGGGACGGCCCACTAGATCTACTCTGGAGAGATTAGGACTTAAAGAACTTGCAGATAGGCTTGAGGAAGCGGGTCTTCTGCCAGGCTAACTCCTCTCCTCTTTCTTCTTTTTACAAATCGTAGGGCGTCTGAACTAATGATGTGATCTTCTCATCTGACAAGTTTTCTTAAGAGAAATAGACTTCTAGGGGAAAAGAGAAAGCATAGTAGAGGCCTATTTTGGTTGTAAAGCTGAACTTGAAATCATTTTAATCAGGTCAGAGCATTATCCGAGATGCTTTCTATAAGGATGGGTAGAGGTGAATACATCCCTCCCAATACCTACCCTAGAGAAGTACATGTCGAAGTAACCTCTGAATGTAACCTAAACTGCGAGTTCTGCTACAGGAGGAGCTGGGATGAGACGCCAAGGGATATGGACTTAGAGCTCTACTCTGAGGTTCTTGATCAGCTTGAAAGCATTGGAACCGAGTTTGTTTGGTTAAGTGGGTGGGGAGAGCCCACATACCACAAGAATTTTCCTGAATTGCTTGAAATAGCGTCTGGAAGGTTCAGGTTAGGAATACTCACAAACGGAGTCCTGCTGGGACAGTATGCCGAGGATATAGTTTCTCATGAAGTCGAGAAGGTTGTAGTAAGCGTTGACAGTCTGGATCCAGAGAAATATGGACATATAAGGGTTGGATCTGAGCTTGAAAGCCTGTTTGAATCGATCAAGGAGTTAAAGGAGGAGAAAAAGAGGCAAGGGAGTAAGTATCCCTCGATTTGGTTTATAAAAGTCCTAATGAAGACAAACTTAGAAGATCTTCCAGAAGAAGTAAAAAGAGCCTCTGAAATTGGGGCTGTTGGGCTCATCTTGTCGAACCTCATTCCAACTCAAGAGCATTTGTCCGATCAGGTGCTTTACGGAAGGAACCCTGATCCAAAAACGAAGAAAATACTTCATATTGCCAGAGGAAAAGCCATTCTTAGCAGAATAAAGTTGGTGGAGCCTGAATTTGAGTACAGAACTGACAGATTTTGTCCCTTTGTTGGAAGGGACCAACTCGCCATTAACAGGAGCGGAGACGTCTCTCCGTGCTTATTCGCCTTACACAATTACGTAGCTTGGATCGATGGTAGAAGGAAGAAGATTAATCAAATAAAGTTTGGAAACATCTTGAACAGAAATCTCAGGGATATCTGGTGGGATAAAAGGTATGCGGAGTTTAGAGCGCATGTAGAACTCCTTCAGTTCCCATCTTGTAACGACTGCCCCTATGAGGAGTTTTGTGATATGGCGTCCTCAAATGAGTTAGATTGCTGGGGGAACACCCCTAGTTGCGCGGCTTGTCCATATTATAGGAGGATTGTAATATGTCCAAGGACTGAGTTGATGGAAAGGCTGTTGTTGCGGTGAAGGTCTCCAATTAGCTTCTGAGATATAATGCGATAGGAAGGTTTGCATGGTACGAAGGATGAAATAATTTTAGTGAAAATTCATCAGCCATGATTTAATTATTTGCAGTCCTTGATAACTGGGTTTATTATGAGTCTATCAAGTAAGCGGGTAGCCGTGATGGCTGGGCCCGAGTTTGAAGATCTAGAGTTATTTTACCCCTTGTTGAGGTTAAAGGAGGAAGGAGCCGAAGTCAAGGTTATAGCTCCAACCATGGACAACTATCGAGGTAAACATGGGCTTATCATAAAACCAGACCTAACTTTCAAGGAGGCTAAGCCAGAGGAATTTGATGCCCTTGTGATTCCAGGAGGATGGGCTCCAGACAGATTGAGGCGCATGCCAGAGGTCCTTGAGTTCACAAGGAAAATGTTCGAGATGGGAAAGATAGTTGCTAGCATATGTCATGGACCACAAATCCTCATATCTGCTGGAATCTTGAAGGGTAAGAAGATCACTTGCTTCTCTGCAATAAAGGACGATGTGATCAATGCAGGTGCAGCTTTCGTAGACGAGCCTGTTGTCAGGGATGGAAACCTTATATCCTCGAGAATTCCGCTAGACCTCCCTGATTTTTGCCGAGAGATCATTAGGGCTTTAAAGGGAGGCTAGAAGAGCAAGGATGTGATAAAATGCCCTTTTTCGAAATGAGAAGGAAAGCAAGAGGATTTGTTCTAGTCGATGTAGAACCTGGAAGAGAGAGGGAAATAGCTGAAAAGCTCATGGAATACGAAGAGGTAAAGGAGGCTCATGTGACTCCTGGAGAGCACGATCTGATTGTTGTCTTAGAGGTCGAGAGGGAGATAATAACTCCACCTTCAGAGAAAATAGGGAAGTTCGTAACTGATGTTATCAGCAAGATAGAGGGCATTCAGAACACCATAACGATTATACCCTCAATTTCGCTGACTAAATCCTGAGAACGGTTTAATTGAACTTTTTAATAGGCCATTAAGCTAATCATCGTTCATACATTAAACTTTGTTGATACAAAATAGAAAATTTCTAACTGTAAAAATATTTAATTCATGTACTGCTCAACGGTTTCATGTACGTTGGCTATTTTTATAGCAGATGTAAACCAGAGATTTGACTTGGTGATCCAAGATAGGGTTTCTTAAGAAATTCGGCAGCAAGAGATGGAGCCCAGCCTTCAACATGATGCTTGAGCATGTAAATATGACGGTAAGTGTAGTAAATGACCTGAGGGAGGCCATATCTCTAAGAGTAAAAGGGGACAAAGAAGGTAGCTTGAGAAAGATTAGGCAGATAGATGTCAAGGAGCACGAAGCAGACGAGCTTAGAAGGCAGATTATGGATAAGCTTACAGAAGGTGTATTACCTCCAATTAGCAGGCAAGATCTCGTCCATTTAGCTAGAAGACTGGATTACATAACCGACTATGCTCATGAAGCCGCAAGGTTCTTGATGTTTGTGGACCTAACTAGGATCCCAGAGGATGTGAATAGAGGACTTATCAAGCTTGCGGAAGAAACATTTAGGTGTGCTGATGCAACAAAAGAAGCGGTAAAAGCACTAGAATCTGATTTCGCAAGATGTATTGAGCTTTGTGATGAGGTTGAGAGGATAGAGCTGGTTTGTGATAACCTGTTCTTAGATCTTATAGGAAAGTTGCCATGTATAAGGAATATTCCATCCGGTCTCCTGCTTCTAGTTCATGATCTCATAATTTCAATGGAAAACATATCAGATGCGTGTGAAAATACCGTAGACGTGATGAAGGCAGTTATCATCAGGGCATCCGGCTAGATTAATATCATCAAAATCTTACCCATTGAAAAGCTGATTATCGCAGCGGTAGGAAAAGTGGCAATCCATGAGAAGACGATCCCCCATAATTCCCTCAAATTAAGCCTTGCTCTTTTTGCTAAGGCCATGCCAGCTATAGAGGCTACTAGCACGTGAGTTCCTGATATTGGAAGTCCCAGCCATGTCCCAGTAAACATTATGATGCCAGTAGACAGCTGGGCTATGAGAGCCATTCCTGGAGACATCCTTATTATTTGAAGGCCAACAGACTCGATCACCTTTTTGCCTAGTGTATACAGGCCTATGGCCATTCCCGAGCCACAAATTAATCTGATAAGAAGGGGTTTACCTAAGACTACGGACAAAAAAGCAGTTGCGTTCCCTATGTCGTTTGCTCCTCTGGAAAAGGCCGTTATCGATGCTCCTAACGTTAAAATTAATGCAGAAGAGAACTCCATCCTATCCCTGTCCTTAAGTCCCCTTACTTTTGAGATTACTAGCCTTGAAAAGGCTATGTAGAGGAAGAAGGATGTCACCATGCCTAAAGCTGGCGACAAAACCCATCCTGCTGCAACCTTCCCGATTCCCTCCCAATTTATACCCTTTGAACCGCTTAAAGCGAGACCAATGCCGAGAGCAGCACCTACTGCAGAATGCGTCGTTGAAACGGGCCACCCTCTATATGATGCTAAGGTAAGCCATGTAGCGACAGTAAGAATGATTATGAAAGCTTCCATAAGACCGATCTGGAAGGAGAGAATTCCTTCTCCTAAGGTCTTCTCCACTCTTCCCCCTAAGAAAATGGCTCCAAAGAAGTCCATCAAAGCTCCAAGCGCTACAGCCCTTGTAGGGGTTAAAAATCCACTTCCAGCGACTGTAGCCATGGTCTCATCGTTTGCCCCGATACTCCAAGCTATGTACACAGAAGAGCTAAGTGCCAACAATAATATCGCTAGTCCCAAAACTTCATCCCTTCAAAATCCTCAACCTGCTATTCCTGTTGGTTTCCTACTAATATTTTTCGCGAGATGTGACCTCGCAAATGGAAAAATATTGAAACTTGATGACAAATTTCTAGAGTAATAAAAAAACATGTAGTTATTAACAAAATCATGTATCAGTTGATATACGGGCTAACTTAGGGATGGAAAGAATGGATTGGATTGTGGGAGTAGATTGGCTTTTAATTTTATTGCTTGCCTTGTTGCTCTTCGCACTGATCAGACGTGCTAGAGGCATAAGGAAGGCTTAGAATAGAGTAGACGCGTTCGAAATACCTTCGCCTGAATCATTTATAGAGATTATTAATTACGTGCTCTCCGCTCTAAACAAAGGTCTCACTTAACACCACATTCTTTCCTTACTCCTGGACGTGGTATCAGAAAACGGCGTTCTCTCTTTATATTCTAGGTAATCTTGGCCAAATCTAATCTCAAGTTCCTTTTCTTCTACTAGCTTAATGAAAATTAAGATAGGGATGGATATCAAAGGAACCAACATTAAGATAGCTGAAACCGCATTAAATATAACAGAAAGACCTACATAAAAGAGTAGAGTCCCGAAAACCATCGGATTCCTGCAATATTTGTAGGGACCAGATGTTATTAGCCTCTTTGTTGGGACAACTGGTACAGGCGTGCCCTTCCCTATTTCATATTGAACGTAGACAGACCATGCAGCAAAAGACCATCCTACGATAACAAGCAAAAGTCCAAGAATGAGATTAGATGGCTCTGGAAACAGCCTTTCAATGCCTAAAAATAAGAAAGGAAGGCAGCAGAAAGGCGAAGATCACTGCTCCTAGAGCAAGAGCAATGACTTTCTCGAATTTTGACCTTTCCTTCTTAGACCAACCGATGATTTTTTCTACAAGTTTCCCTTTCGTCACAAGGGACGTTAACAAATCACCTTTTATCTGTTTGCATTAAACTTAATTAAAGAAAAAGGAACGCTAAATTTCCTGTGTTTTTCTTTATGGAATGCATGAAAGGAGGTTTCGCGAAATACATATTGAAAACAATCCTTACCTTTGTTCCTATAACTAGTTACTAAGAATGTCTGTTGAAACCCTTTCAGGAATCGTTTCAATGATCCTCAAGCATTTCTTCAAGAGTTCGATGATTTCTTCCTCAGTAACGGGTGCCCTTCTACCATTAGTTTCAAGAAGAGCCTTGTATATTCGGACAGCTGCTGGTGCCTTTATTCCGAAAAGCTATTAGAGTGCATTAACAAGATCGCATGGCCCAGATAGGTAGAAAAATAAGAATTGGAGAAGTTATGGTGACGAAATCTATAAAAAGACATTATAATTCAGATACGATGCCCGAACTCCTAGAACCGTTAGCGGAAACAGGGTACTTGATACACCTAGCACTGGTCTCCGTATTTGCCCTATTGTACGCCAAGAGAAGATCAGTGGTCTTGCTCCCAGCCATAATGTTCGCCTCCTTAATGTGCTCCTTCCTAGGACTTCAAGCCCACGAAGTGCTTATCAGTATATCCCCCTTAGCAACAGCCCTGATCGTATTTGTAGCTGGTTTGGAACTCGATGTTGAGACTTTCATGGTTGAGAAGGAGAAACTTTTCATTATGTTCTCAATTGAAGTCATGATATTCCTCTCCCTGTTTTATCTCCTGAGCATTACCCTTGGAGGACCTATTTCGCTAGCTCTGGTGGCAATAATGGTAGCCTCTAACGAGATGTTCGTTTTAGAGCTGAAAAAGGTTGGAGACGAGAGACTAGCAAACTTTGGCATAGCTCTATCGGTGTTAGAGGACTCTTTGGCAGTCTTCTTACTGTCAGTAGGCTTTTTCACAGAAAAGAGCCTAAAGGGAATAAGGATCCAAGCATTAGAGGCCCTGACCATAACGGCCTTGCTGATACCGGCCCTTTATCTATTTGCCAAGCCCTTTAGCAGGTACATTAAGGACACATTAAGACTGGATGCAAGAATTTTCAGCACAATCCTGTACATCTTCGTTCTAACATCAATTGGGCATGCCTTACATGTTCCAGAGGCAATCCCAGTGTTCATAGGAGCTCTAATGCTCTCCATTTATGGATTCGACAAGGAAACCTTTGAGAGCATAGAGCACTACCTGATGCTGGCTCTATTGGGATTCATCTCATCTCTACCCTTTAGGTTAGAAGCAGGTATGGGTTCAAGAGAATTCTTGATGTCAATGGGATATGGTTTCATGCTGGCTTTAGCTGCTTTCATGTTGAGAGGACTAATGCTGCTCATTTCTTCCATCTTGGCTGGTTTCACCTTGGAGGAAGCCCTGAAAATTTCGTTGACTCTTGCAAATACGGGGGAGTTCGGGCTAATAGTTCTAGCAGGGATGACCAGAATGTTACCTCCTACCGTTGTGTTTGCAGCCATGTTTGCCTATGCTTTCAACCTAACCCTTGAATCAGAGGTGACGTTGAGGGTGGAGAAGCTAGTCCCATGGCTCATAAGTAAGATGCCTAGGAAGTTGGCAGAAGCTCTAAAATCACTTAGCTCTCAAGCAGCTGCATCTCTTGGGGATCCCGAGTTTAAAGGATGGATGTATGGGGCAATTGTGAGGTTAATACTAATATACGTGCTTTTAACGGTCTCAAAACTCTTGCCCCCAGGTCACAAACTAGCTGGTCTAGTATTTGCAATGTTTTCAATGGGCGCTTTCATTTCGACAATCCAGCACACATACACGTTCTTCGAGAGACACATATTAAGCGAACTCAGCGAGTTTGAGAGGGTTGAAAGTTCATTCTTCCTGATATTAAGGCTGCTACTGACCTACATGGCTCTGGCCCCCGTAATGGACCTCCTTGAAACCCTGATAAAGACAGAGGAAGGCCTTTGGCTTCCTCTTTCCTCTCCAATATCTCTAATTGGGATGTTTGTAACCGCTTACCTGGTGAACAGCATTACTAATTGGACGATAAAGAAACTAGTGCGCCAATCAAAATCGAAGGAGACCACTTAGTCAAGAATTAAGATATGAGATAATTTGTTTAAACAGGAACTTAGAATCTGTCTTAAACCATCCAATTTCAATTTAAAATAAAATGGGGAAGCGCTCTCCTCATAACGGAAGGAGAGCGTAGGACAGGAATAGTGGAAGCAAGGTTATTGATAAGATGTTCTGAAGCTTCACTAGGATGTGTAACGAAGGCCCTGCCGTATCTTTTAGAGGATCACCAAATGTATCCCCGATGACGGCTGCTTCGTGACTCTTCGAGCCCTTTCCTCCGAAGTTTCCAGCTTCTATGTACTTCTTTGCGTTGTCCCAAGCTCCTCCAGCGTTGTACATGAACATGGCAAGTATAGCTGAAACCACTTTGACAGCAATTAAGTAAGCCGCTAGGGCCCATACGTTCATCAAGAAGCCTATGACAACTGGAGCTATGAGACCCAGCATTGTCGGAGGAATCATCTCCTTCAACGCGTTCTTAGTGGTTATGTCCACGCAAGTCGAATAGTCTGCCTTCGCCTTTCCTTCTAGGAGTCCCTTGATCTCTCTGAACTGTCTTCTGACCTCTTCAACAACCTGAAATGCTGCATGACCCACCGCTCTTATGGCCCAAGCAGAGAATAGGAAGGGAATTGTAGCACCTATTATGACTGCAACTATGCTTATCGGATCGAAAAGGTTGACGATAACATCATGTACACTTGTTATCTCAACTCCCAACAGCGAGGCTGCCTCTGTTAGGTAGGCAAAGAGGATAACGACTGCAGTCAGCATCATCGTAGCCATAGCATAGCCCTTTGTAACAGCTTTTGTTACGTTTCCAACGGCATCTAACATCTCAGTAGCTTCTCCCACTTCTTTAGATATTCCAGACATCTCAGCTATTCCATCTGCATTATCAGAAATTGGGCCAAAAGTGTCAGAGGCCATCACTATTCCTGTAGTGGATAATATCCCCATAGTTGCGGTTGCAATGCCATAAATTCCTTTGAAGCCGCCGCCACATATGAAGTAGGATGTTATTGTGACTATTGCTATTATGAAGACCGGCAATACTGCGCTCTCTAGACCATAGGAAAAGCCTGTTATCAAGTTTATAGCTGCTCCGCTTTGAGAGGCTTCAGCAATCCTTCTAACAACTCTTCCTTCTGATCCAGTGTAATAGAGGGTAAGAAGGGCTACGATAAGGCTTGCTGCTAGGCCAAGGGAAGCTGAATAGAAGAGATGTATGTCCTGCATGTATTTGGTAGTTAGAAAGTAAAAACCTATCAGGCAGATGATTCCAGATATGAAAAGGGTCATATAAAGGGATTTAGTCACGTTCTTCGTCCTTTTAATTGATAAGATGCCTATTATTGTGGCTATAACTCCTATCGATTCTATAAACAGCGGAAACACAACCGCTTTGAACCCGTAAAACGCCAAGAAGGACATACCAAGGATCATGGTACCGATTATGTTGTCTGAAAACGACTCAAAGAGGTCAGCACCTCTTCCAGCACAATCTCCAACGTTGTCTCCAACCAGATCAGCTATTACTGCAGGGTTCCTAGGATCATCCTCCGGTATCTTAGCCTCCACTTTTCCTACCAGATCAGCTCCTACGTCTGCGGCCTTTGTGTATATTCCTCCTCCAAGCTGGGCAAAGAGTGCAGCTAAGCTTGCTCCAAATCCAAAACCTACTAGAAGGCTTGGCTTCTTGAAGAAATAGAACAAAAGTCCTAGACCAAGTAAGGACATTCCTACTATTGATAAGCCTGTAACAGCCCCGCCCCTGAAGGCTATTATCATTGCATCAGCTGCAGATCTTCTAGCCGCATTTGCTGTCCTAACGTTCGCTCTTACAGCAATGCTCATGCCTATGTAAGCTGCGAGAAGCGAAAATGCAGAACCTAGGATGAAACCAAAAGCTATCTCCCATCTAAGGAAGACTAAGAGCAACAAGGCTAGTGGTATTACGAAGTAAATTATTGTCTTGAACTCTCTCTTCAGGAAGGCAGCAGCGCCCTCCTGGATGAATGATGCAACTTCTTTCATCCTTTCAGTTCCCATGTCTTCCTTTATGACTAGCCAGGCTAGAAGACCAACGAAGCCCATAGCTATGCTGCCAACCAAAGCAGCCAGAAGTCCAGGATTCACTTTACAATCACCTCATTTCTGAATGTTCTTTTAGATGACGCGCTCTTATCCCAACTTGATTGATTTAAATTCTTTACCTTTCCTTGATTGAAGATAATCGGCCATAGGACTCCTTAATAGTTTTTGCTGGAGCTCGTAACCAAAAAATTGACTAAGGTTAGAATCTTAGGTTTAGTCTAAAGGTAGCAATTAAGTCGCAGCCAAGGGCTCTCATGATCTTGGATAGACGGTCCTAGTAGATCAAGAATAACGATCTCTTAGAGATTGAGTGATCAAATTCTTCCCTAATTCTCTCCTTAGAAAGTTTCCTCATGCATGACTCTTTCTAAAGGCATTCTTCTAGGGCCAATTGGAGTTTCTGCAGACCTTCCTATTGGAATTATGGCGACTGGTCTCACTCCACTTGGAACTTTGATGACGGAGGAGACAGAATCCTCATCAAATGCTCCAACCCAGCAAGTTCCATAACCCATGGAGTAAGCTGCCAAAAGCAGGTTCTGCGTTGCAGCAGCCGTATCTTGTATACAATAGAGCTTTCTTCCTCTCTCACCATAACGAGAAGCACTTCTATCCTCATTTGCACATACTACTACGACGACAGGCGCCTCTGCGATGAACCACTGACCTAGGGCTGCTCTAGCAATTTCTCGCTTTCTATTAGGATCTCTGACTATAACAAATTCCCAAGATTGCATGTTTCCAGCAGAAGGAGCCCATATTGCAGCTTCTAGGATTTTTCTCAGATCTTCTTCAGGAATAGGGTCTGATCTAAATCTTCTAACGCTCCTCCTACCTAGAATCGCTTCCATAACTTCCATATTCAATCCCACAATTTTTGATAGCTGAAAATATAATTGCTTAATCGTCTTCTCTGAGAATTTCGTTTAAGAGGGGTGATTTGAGAATTTCACTAAGTAAATTAAGAACTAGATTAACATCCTTAGCGAGCGATTATGCCTGTAAAGCTACAGCTTGCCCTAGATTTGATTAACTTAGATGACGCCCTTAGAATAGCTAAGAAGGCTTGTGATAATATAGATTTCTTAGAAGCAGGTACTCCTTTGATAAAATCGGAGGGAATAAGGTGTGTTAAAGCCCTAAAGGAGCTTTTCCCCGAAAAGATAATTGTAGCAGACATGAAAACGATGGATACTGGCTATTTAGAGGCAGAGATCGCAGCAAAAGCCGGAGCAGATATAGTTTCCATCTTAGGAGTTGCTCCAGATCCTACCATTCTTGGGGCGATGGAAGCGAAAGAAGACTATGGGATTGAGGTAATGGCAGATCTAATTGGTGTTAAGAATAAACTTGAGAGGGCTAGAGAGCTAGAGAAGATTGGAGTAGATTACTTGATCGTTCACGCAGGAATAGATGAGCAGAGGACTGGAAAGCTCCCATTTCAAGATCTAAAGGAGGTATCAGGGGAGGTTTCAGTTAAGCTAGCTGTTGCTGGAGGGATAAGACCGGAGCATATCTCGCTTCTCAAGGATTGCAGGGTAGATGTTGTGATAGTTGGAGGATACATAACAAAAAGCTCAGATCCAAGAGAAGCGGCGATGCAGATGAAAAAAGCTTTAGCCGAGCTTTTTGATTAGTCGACATGGTTTGGTGAGATAGGTGAGGATTGCAATAGGAAGTGACCATGCAGGTTTCAAGCTTAAGGAAATGTTGAAGAGGCAACTAATAGAGAAAGGAAATAAAGTGAAGGATTTCGGCACTTACAGCGAGGAAAGCGTTGATTATCCAGATATCGCTTTCAAAGTTGCAGAAGAGGTTTCTACAGGCAACTTTGACAGAGGCATTTTGATTTGTGGAACTGGGATAGGGATGTGCATAGCAGCAAACAAGGTCGATGGAATAAGGGCAGCTCTTTGTTGGGATGAGAGATCTGCGGAGTTAAGTAGGAAACACAACAATTCAAACATCTTGTGCATTGGAGGAAGGATTCTAAAGGAGAAAGATGCAAAGAAGATCGTAGATATTTGGCTCCAAACCGAATTTGAAGGAGGAAGGCACTTGAGAAGAGTAAAGAAGATATTAGATTACGAGAGATCACGTACCCTCTCTTATCGCCCAACCTAATTCTTTCAGACATTCAGGTAAGAGCTTGAGGTTCTATGTTCGCTAAGCTAGATTTGCTTTATTCAATCCCCTCCTCTCGTCCTTGAACTTTTGGGCCAAGCTAAAAAATCAGGAATCATACCTGTTGAGTCAATTTTTCACTTGAAAGCGTTTTGATGCCGACTCTTTCGGCCTTTCTCCTCAATTCCTCATCATCTGTGACTAAAATCTTGTCTAGTTCTTTAGCCGTGTTAAGATAAGTTGCGTCATAATACGTGATATTCAGCTTATATGCCATCGATAAAGTGGTGGTTCCAATGTCCACTTTTTTTATCTGGACGACATTCATTAACTCAAGCATTGAATAGATGAATCTCAGGGTTTTTACAGCCTCTTCAACGCTGATTCTCTTTAGAATGCACTCTTTCCAGAGCGCATTGGCGATCTCGTAATATGCTAATGAAACCGTAAGGTTTCCCTTGAGAACATCAACAACTTCATCTGCAAGAGCTCTTGTCAGATTGAGTAGACTGCACGCATCAAAAACGTAGCTCACCGCTGTTCCCTCGTCTCACGTATGGCTCTTACAATTTCGATGCTTGGAATCTTTCTCAGGACATCGCTCGCTTCCTTGGCCATCATTCTTAATCTTTTCTCTTCCCTTAGCCTAACTTCCCGTTCAATCGCTTTCCTAATTAATTGACTGATGTTGATGTTTAACTCCTTCGCTCGTCTTTTGAGATCTTCAGGTATCTTCGCCGAAACCGTGACATACCTACTCAAGTCATACACCTTTGGTATTACCAAAATGGTAGTATATAAAACGGTATTCAAAAATAAAGGATGAAAGTCTTCTGCATGCAGAAGACCAAAAGCCGCAACAGAGACCATAAAGAATGATAAATCTAGCTAGAACTGTTCTTTTTTAGTGTTTGATCATTAAGAATTTTCAGATTATTTCGATAGATTCATAGAGCTATCTATTTATCTCTTTCTTATTATTTCTAGTTCGTGCTCGAAATGAACCGCAGCTCTTTGAAATAGAACTCCAACCGGGCATATCCTTAAAGTGTCCTCCAGATCTTTCTAACTCTGTTCTCAGGTTCGCTGGAAACAACTATTCCCTTTATCTTTCCCGACGTTATCGTTTGATCCTTCTCAGATTTCTCTGCATCGACTATGACTTCGATATCTTCGAAAGAAAGCTTCTTTCCACTAGCTATCATGGCAAAAATAGTGGTTATACATCCAGCCAGCCCCATTACTGCTAGTTCTAGGGCAGTAGGGGCTGTATCCATCCCTCCTAAATCCTTTGGGAGATCTGTAATTGCACTATGACCCCGCCATCATCTACAACTGACCTATATCCTTCAACTAGCTTTGACCTTGCTCTCATAGCATACCGAGTGGGATAAGGTGGTCTAAATAAAACGCTTATTTTGTACGATGGAGTAGAAAACAGCGTCGAACCATTTTTATCGTCCAAGATGGATTGGAAGACGTGCCCAAGTATCTTGTTGTTACCGGCGGAGTAATGTCGGGACTGGGGAAAGGAATAGCAGCTGCAAGTATAGGAAAACTGTTGAAGGACATGGGCTTCAGGGTAATACCGATCAAGTTTGATGGTTATCTAAACATGGACGCTGGGACCATGAATCCTTACGAACACGGAGAGGTCTTTGTTCTTGAGGATGGTGCTGAGTGCGATATGGATCTAGGGACTTATGAGAGGTTCCTAGACATCGATCTGCGAGGCGAAAACAACATAACATCAGGGAAACTCTTCTTTAAGGTGATCCAAAAGGAAAGAAAGGGGGAATACTTGGGGCAAACCGTCCAATTTATCCCTCACGTAACAGAAGAGGCGAAAACTTGGATAAAGAAAGTTGCAAAAGAGCAAAAGGCGGACATAGTCCTAATAGAAGTAGGTGGCACAGTAGGGGATATTGAGAACGCTTACTTCATCGAAGCGATAAGAGAATTAGTTCTTGAGGAGGGAAGGGAGAACTTCTTCTTCGTTCATGTTACCCTGATACCCGTGATAGATCCTGTTGGTGAGCAAAAATCTAAGCCAACTCAACACTCCGTTTCAATGTTACGCTCCATTGGAATCCAGCCTGATATGATAGTTGGAAGGTGTAGACAACCCCTTAACTCCAAAGTAAGAAGGAAGATCTCGCTTTTTTGTGATGTCCCTGAGGAAGCTGTAATCTCTGATCACGACGTTGATTCAATATACAAGGTACCTTTTCTTTTCAAAAAGCAGGATGTTCATGAGATAATAGTAAGAAAACTTGGTCTTAGACCAAAGAGGAGAGAGGTGCTTCGAGACTGGGAAGAAGTCCTTTCTAGATCCGAAAAATCGAGCCAAGAGGTTAAGATAGCAATAGTTGGTAAATATACTGGGCTGAGGGACTCATATGCCTCTTTAATAGAAGCGATAAGGCATGCAGAGATGCACTTAGGCCTGAAAGCTAATATAAAATGGGTAGAGTCAACAGATCTCGAGAAAATAAGCCCAATAGATCTTTTATCAGAGGTTTCTGGCATAATAGTGCCTGGAGGGTTTGGAAAAAGGGGAGTAGAAGGGAAGATAAAGGCAATAGAGTTTGCCAGATTGCACAAGATTCCTTACTTGGGCCTTTGTTTCGGAATGCAGTTAGCTGTTGTTGAATTTGCAAGAAACGTGTGCGGTTTGCATGGAGCTAACTCCACAGAGATAGATCCGGGGACCCCTCATCCCGTAGTAGATATACTTCCAGAACAGAAGGAAATAGAGGAGATGGGAGGGACGATGAGATTGGGATCATTTCCAGCTGTTCTTAAGGAGAGATCCCTCGTTAGAAGGATTTACGGTAAGGAACTAGTCTATGAAAGGCATAGACATAGGTACGAGATAAACCCGGAGTACATTCCAATACTTATAGAACATGGATTAACGGTTTCAGGAACCTCTCCAGATGGTAGACTCGCGGAGTTCATTGAGATCTCGAATCATCCATTCTTCATCGGGACTCAAGCCCATCCAGAGTTTAAATCCAGATTAGATAGGCCTCATCCTCTCTTTTTGGAGTTTTTAAAGTCTTGCACGAATAGAACAACCTCAAGGCTTGCTGAAGAGAAGTTATCGATTATTGAAATTGGAGATGAAGACTTCCACCTGCGATCTTTTTCAACAAGCATGGGAAGTAATCTCGATAACAATGACGTACGCCGGTGATGCTAATGGAGGGGATCCACAAAAATGAACATCTTATGGTAAGGAAAATAGAGGCTGGGACGGTCATAGATCATATTCCTGCTGGTAGAGCCTTAGATGTCCTTAAAATCCTTGGGATAACAGGAAGAGAGGGTTATACCATAGCTGTGGTTATGAATGTGCCTAGCAAGAAGTTAGGGAAGAAAGACATTGTAAAGATAGAATGGGTTGAGCTTAGCCAGGAACAGGTCGATAGGATAGCTATAGTCGCCCCTTCTGCCACCATAAACCTGATTAAGGGGTGGAAGGTTGTTGAAAAGAGGCGTGTGGAGATGGAAGATAAACTAGTAAGCATATTGAAGTGTCCAAATCCCAATTGCATCACGAATTCAGCGGGGGAGCCCATCAAAACTTCTTTCACGGTAAAAAGAAGGGTTCCTCTGCTAATTACGTGCGATTATTGTGGGTACTCAATGGGTAGAGAGGAGGCGATATCCAACCTAAAGGGGACCTCAAAGCGATAGCATACAGTTCATAAGCCATAATAATCTTCTTATTGAGAGATTTTGGCACCAGAAAGCCTAATATCTTATAAAAACTGGCATCTCCCCTATTCGATTTCCCTAATGTTCTTTGGGAAAAGTCAAGCAAAGGATTACATCTACACTAAATCAAGGGCTTCTTTCTTTAGGAATGGGACTTAAGGAGTACGCTAGTCTAATCTGCCATCCTACAAGGTATTATTGTTTATTTTTATGTTATAACACATTTTATTGTAGATGATTCCGTTAAGAATACTGAAGACAGCATTTAAACTGGCATTTAGGAACTTTGGAAGGAGAAGGTTCAGAACAGCTTTAACGCTCCTGGGAGTTGCAGTAGGAATAGCTACTATTGTTGCCTTAGTTTCGGTTGCCTATGGGGCAAAAGAACAAGCAGTTAGTTTCCTCAGTGAGACCACTGACTTCATGATAACTTCAAAAGCAGCAGGAGAAATGCAAGCAGAGCTTCCGGAGAGGCTAGTGAAGCAGATTAAGCTTTACGCTGAAGTAGATGCAGCAGGACCTGTCCTCTCCCAGATGGTTTTCATAAACGGGGAGTTTGCATGGGCACTTGGAATTACATCTGACACGTATGAGATCATATATATCCCCCTAAAGGAGGGAAAGGCATTTAAAGAAGGAGACAAGGGAAAAATAGTCGTTGGAAGCAACCTTGCCGATCAGTTGAAGCTAAAGGTTGGAGAAAGCGTGAGGATAAGCGCATCATCTGATGAACCGGGGAAAGTGTTCGTGGTCACCGGAATCCTTGAACCCACAGGAAGCATAGTAGACATAGGATGTTACATGGATCTCAAAGAATTGCAGGAGATTGTGCACAAGAGAGGAAAGATCTCGATGATCATGGTTAAGCTAAGGGATCCAAGGCTTGGAGAATCATTTAAGGAGAAAGTGGAGAAAAGATACGGCGATCTAGACGTAGTTGAACCTGAACAAATATCTGAGAACGTTGGAAAGGTTCTTGACATGCTTAACAGCGTTTTACTTGCGATAGGATCCATTTCTCTCTTAATAGGCGGCCTAGGCATAATGAACACAACTATGGTATCTGTTCTAGAAAGGATAAGGGAAATAGGCATAATGAAGGCTATCGGAGCAAAAAGATCCCATGTCTTAACCATATTCCTCACAGAGGCCATGATAACTAGCTTTGTTGGTGGAATTCTTGGTGCCATAGGAGGGGTCATCCTAGCGAAAATCGCTAGTGAGATTATCCCAAAAATGATAGGATTTCCAACGCCTTACAAGGTTTTCCCAGCCCTTATATTTGGCCCAATAGCTCTATCCGTCCTCCTTGGAATGATAGCTGGTTTCTATCCATCTTGGAAGGGAGCAAACGTCAGGCCTATAGAGGCGATAAGATATGAGTAATCCGGTAGTAGAACTAAGAAGCGTTAGCAAGATCTATACCCTTGGCTCAACAGAAGTTAGAGCTTTAGATCACGTTTCTCTCAAAGTAATGCCTGGAGAATTTACATCCGTGATAGGACCATCTGGATCAGGGAAAACCACGCTCTTGAGCGTAATAGGATGTTTGGCCAAGCCTACAAGCGGAAGAGTCCTTATAGATGGTGTAGATGTGACAGATATGAGTGAAGCAGAGCTTTCTGACATAAGATGCCATAAAATTGGGTTCGTCTTCCAATTTTTCAACTTAATCCCAACTCTAACAGCTCTAGAGAACGTTGAATTACCTATGATCTTTGCTGGAAAGCTTTCTGAGTGGGAAATCAGGGATAGGGCTCTAGAACTTTTAGATCTTGTAGGACTTCTTGATAGAGCAGATCATAGACCTTCTGAACTATCAGGAGGTCAACAGCAGAGAGTTGCGATTGCAAGGGCTTTAGCAAACGATCCAGCGCTGGTTCTGGCTGATGAGCCTACTGGTAACCTTGATTCGAAAACTGGATCCGAGGTAATCTCTCTAATGGAAGAGCTTAACAGAGAGACTGGGAAGACCTTCATAATAGTCACTCACGACGCAAATGTGGCAAAAAGGACTAGAAAAACTCTTTATATGGTTGATGGCAGGCTTTACGAGGATCCAAGCAAAATCCCAACCTTCGGGGAGATTAAAAGCGTGGAAGATAGGGTTAGATTGCTTTCTGAGCTTGAAAAGGAGATAGAGGAACTCGCTTCTCAATTGCAAGAAATGAAGACAAAGAAGATGAGGGTAAAAGAGCTTAGAAATGCAGTTTTGAGGGTAAAAATGGGAGTTAGAAGGATTAGAAGGAGGCTGGATGAGATATGAATAAGAAAAACATCATGGCTGTTACAATGGCCGCACTACTGTTCTGTCTCCAAACATCGCTTGTAAAAGCAGACCCTACGGAAATCAAATTATCAAAGCTGGAAAACGTTTACTACAAGCTTTTGCCCGATGGAACGATATCAAATGGAGAGGCTGAGGTTACCATAAGGGTTGAAAACCCTAGTGAAGAGGAGAAAGCAATAACTATAGTTGACAGGATTTCAGAGGGTCAAATTGAGAGCTTTAGCATCCTATCTGGTTCCCCAGAGCCTTCTTCTTTGGAGGTTTTCTTTGATCACCTTGTTTGTGTTTGGAAGGACCTCGTCATACCCCCTTCCTCGGATTTGGAGCTTAGGTATTCTGTTTCAACCTTTAAACTTCCTCCCATCTTGGCCAACATTAGTTACTATGTTAACGGGGAGAAGGTCCAACCAATAGAGCTTGAGGGGGATTACTACATAGTAGTAAATTCAGGAGACGTGTTCGCAATTAACCTCACAGTAAGGAACCTGAGGGACCCAAAATACGTAGAAGGAGAAGTGCTAAGGCCTCCTCTTCCCTACTCCATAGAGATGAGGATCCCTAAGAACAATTTCTTGGAGCCAGAATGTAATCCAGAGCCCTACATGATATATTCTCTGTCAGATGAATGGTCTATCACTTGGATTGGGATGCTTGAGGACGAATTCTTGAACATCTCCTTATCTGCTAAGGCTAGGAGTACAGAATACGTGGGAGAAGTGGAGCTAAAAGCAGTTCGAATACAGCTTCAACTGGATGCCTCTTCAATAGCAGATCAACTAGAGGAGGCCTTAAAATCATATAATACCTCAATAGATGAGCTTGAGACCATGAAAGAATCGATGACAAATATGAAAAAATTAATGTCAGAGTTCTCTGATGGGATCGCTGAAGCAAGCCAGAACCTTGATGAAGCTCAGCTGGAACTCATTGAACTATCCGAATCACTTAGAGACGCTTCTATCTCGGTTCAAAGCGCAAGATCTCCATTAAAAAGAGTCAATTCTGTTCTATCTTCCTTAGAATCCAATCTAATGAGGATGATGGAAATTATTGAGGAAATTCAAAGCAAATTCGGACAAGTAACAAACATTTCCATCCCAAACTTAACAATCCCCATTCCAACCCTCAACTTCTCATTTAAAGGAGAACTATCAAAGATAATGTCCAGGATTAGGTCGACGAGGTCAAGTCTTTCGGCAGCAGATAAGGCATTTGAGACTATGCAGACATCTCTTTCAGAAGCTGCAGACTATGCATATAACGCGTCCTTAGCATTAGGCGAATTACAAGAATCCCTTACATATGTTGAAGCCATCACAGATGCGTCTTTGCAAGTTATAGATGCGTCTATCAAGGACATAGACTCCAAGATCTCAGAAATGAGGTCTGAGATGGAAGATCTCTCCAGAAAGGTTCAGATCACAAGACTTAGAGAGCCGTTTCTCGGCGACGTTGAACTAAGGAACTCTAGCTGTACAGAAGCAAGAGTAAGCGCTGAATTGTCCGAAATTTCTGATGGAGTATGGGCAATATCTTTCTTGATCTTGGAGGGGACCTCTATAAATGCTTCAGAAATAGCCCTACAGATGTTTGGAGAGTATGACGGCATTATGAGGACTCCTCCAGAAGGAGCTGTGAAAGTACAAGTCTATGAGAATGGGAAATGGGTTGATGTTAATGAGACATCCTTAGGGGTCAAGTATGACGATGAGCTTGGAGTTTTGCTCTATAAGCCCGGAGAGGCTCTTAACAACGGTTCAAATCCCTTAATTGATCTAATGAAAAATAAGTTCAGGATAATCGTTGATTCTAAATCCACTCCTGAAGTGACGTGTAAAATAGATCAAATCTGCGGTTCAGTTGAGATCCCAAAGGTAAGGATGATAACTAAGGTTGATAATCCTTACATTGCCCTAAACATGAATCTAACCGAAGAATATGTTGGGGAAACTCCTCCTCCAGAGGTAGAGGTTGTTCCTGAAGAAAGAGGGATGAGTTACATTTACTTCATCTTGGGCCCAATTCTCCTTACAATCCCCCTAATAGCCTTGTTAAGGGTGAGAATGAACAGAGAGATGAGGAGACAACTTTATGAAGCCCTAAAAGAGTTGGAAAAGGAACTAGATGAGTTAAATGATCAGATAAAGGAGAAAAAGGAGTCGATCTAACTAGTTTGAGATTCTTCTACAAATTCCCTCCAAACCTTTATACCTAATTCTGTGGCCCTGTAAAGCTTTCTGGGCCAGTCATCTGATGATAGAACTTCAACTAGTCCTAACTTTATGAGGGAGAAAGTTGGCTTGTACCTCTTACTGGATCCTCTTAAAGCACCTAAGACATCTGTGCTTCTTGCACCGATTCTTCTTGCAATTTCTTGAGGGTAGGATGGTTCTGGATGTATCGAAACTAGGAATTTTAAAACGTTTCTACGGATCCAGCTTCTTCTAAGCGAATATATGACCCTGTAGTCGTATTTACTTACTTCTCTATCCAATTCTTGTTCTCAACTCCTCTGCAGTGCTTTCTAAGAGTTCAGCTGCTTCTCTAGCTTCCCGTACAAGTTGATCATCAGCGCCCAGATTTAAGGCAAAGACAGCAGCAAGCCTCAGGACAATTGCCTCGTACAATAATGCCTCAACCGAATATTCTTCTGTGAAATTGCCTTGTCTTATTTTGTTAAGGATAGGTTCTTCTATATAGAGAATTAATTTTAGCTGTTTCTCTGAGAGCCTTTTCATTGCTACTTTTACCTCCTCCTCAGATGGATTTTTGTTGCAATCTAGCTCAAAGAAAAGCTCTCTCATTAGGATTCCATAAGCCATTGGGTGGAGATTTTTTAATCTAACTCTCAGATCCTCTTTTATCCCAAACTCGCTTCTCATCCTGCTTATAACATCTTTCATACCTGGAACTACGATAGATCTATAAACAGGAATAACGGTTAATGGAACCTGCCCGACAAACCTTTCGAATTCTTCGAACTCCTTATATTTATCTATAAGATTCAGCAAATGCGTCGGTACTCCACTAATAGAAGACCCCTTCTTCTTCAATTCTAGTATGTACTTACTTGCTTCTAGCGAAGCTAACCAAGATTCGGTGAGAGCATTCAATCCCTTGAAATATACGCCCGGAAAAGTTAATATCTTAGGGAGTGCAAGAATTGTACTTCCAATTTGCTCTTCCAGCTCGCCTAATGAAAGTAAAAGTGATAATAGACGTATTTCTTCTTTATCTAGAGCAAGATATCCTTCGCGGATAGCTCTCTCTAAATCTGCTACAAGAAAAACAACTTGTTTACCCATGGGCCAACTAATAACAATTTCACTGTCAACGAGTTTTTTCAATAATCGCCTAGCCTTTGAATAACTGAGGCCGAGACCCCTTTCTATTCCCCTCAGGGTTATCTTCTCAGGTTCCATTCTAAATCTTATTAAATATCTGATAAGTGCTTCCATCACACGCTCCTCTAATTCTATGGTAGCTTCTGTTGCTTTAGGAACAGCAGAGTAAATTTTGACAGCTTTCCAGTCCTGCGGTCTTATTATCTTGTCAAGTATGCGAGCACGTGCTTCGGAAGTCATACAATCAGGTAGTTAATGAATAAAATAAAAACCAATCTAAAAAACAAAATAATGCTTTCTAGATTTCGTTGTCATTATTAGAATGTTTCATCCTGTTTCATGGGTAAAGAAACGCATAAAAGGTAGAAGTAAATAAAAAGAAATTAACTTCTTTTCAAGAGTACGCTACTGAATATAATACTAATTAATCATCTCTATCAAGATTGTACTAGTTCTAAACTAATAACAATTCCGAGGTGCTGAAACATGATTACAAAGGAAGAGTTGGATAGAATTAGGAGGGGAATAATAGCTGCAGGTCTAAAGCTTAATGACGGCGGAGGAGTAGATGTTACGGACGTATGTCCTGTAGCTTGTATTATAATAAAGTACAGTCCCGATTAGAAAGGGGACATTGATTGAACAAAAACCCACCTTCCCTTCTTTTTCCCTGTTTAAGAAAAGAAGTAAGGCTTAGAAAAGAGGAATTTGGAGTTGTTATTTATGAAGTGGGGGAAAGGCCTGAGTTTAGGATAGTTGGACCTCCAAAAGCTGTTATACTCTCATTAATGGATGGTTCCGCCAATGTTAAAGAACTCATAGAGGCAGTCGCTTACGTCTTCAATTCCTCCGTAGAAGAAGCAGAAGAAGCTGTTAATTCTGTTTTAAACGAATTTTCGGACCTAATAGAGCTAAGAAATGAGAAAATTCCTCCTCAAAGAAGGTATAACCCTCAAGATTTCATATACAAGCCAAAGAAGCCTAAGGGAGGGCTAATTCGCTATAAAGCTCCCTTAAGACTTGCTCTAATCCTTACAAGGAGATGCCCGCTTGACTGCATTTATTGCTATGCTGACAAGATAAACGCCTCGGATCCTGAGAAAACACTAGGACTTAAGAGGATAAAGGAGATATTCGAGGAAGCTGGAAGCCTGGGAATGAGCGACGTTTATTTGGCTGGGGGAGAACCCCTTTTAAGGAAGGATTTCCCGGAGATCGCAAAGATAGCTTTGGATGTAGGAGTTTACCCGCACACCAGCACAAAGGGCTGGCCCGTTACGGAGGAACTTGTTCGACGCATAGCTGATGTTGGAATGGATGCTATGCAGGTTAGCATCGATGCCCTTGATCCAAAGCTTCAAGATATGCTAACGCAAAGGGTTGGTTCGCACGAGAGGATGGTAAGGGCAATTCGCCTATTCCTCAAGGAAGGCCTAAAAGTTTCCACAAACACAGTTATATGCTCTCTCAACATATCTGGAGTTCCTAAGCTTGCGAAATGGCTTTCAGAACAAGGCGTTAGTGAAATAAACCTTAGCCCATATTCTCTCTCGATCTATAAGCCAAGAGACGACCTCTTCCCAACAATAAAGCAGTATGAGCAGCTAATCTCAGAGCTTGACGAGATCGAGGAAGAGGTTATGGAAAACGGTGCCGTGCTCCATAGGCCAAAGAGCATAGAAGGACTTCTTTCAGGACTAAGCATCGAGGGAGCTCCCGGTTGCGGAGGGATAACCTTGGGAATGATAATCCTGCCTGACGGAAGGGTGACGATATGCGAGAGGCTTGGAGTGAATCCTGACTTTATCTACGGGGACCTTTCAAAACAATCTATAGTTGAGGCCTGGAACTCAAGCAGGATAAATGAAATATTAGCTACTTTTGAGAGGGAGAAATTCAAGGGATCTCCCTGTTATTCCTGCGAGGCCTTTGAGAGGTGCGTTGGCGCCGGTAAGCTTTGCTATTTCCGCATAGTTGCCGCATACGGGAAGATGAAGGTTGGAGTCCCAGATCCGCTTTGTCCCATGAGTCCGGTGAAGATCAAGGACGTTGTGCGTTGATCCCTTAAGCCCTCATTCAATCCGGTATTCATATTCTATTTCGGCAACAGAGCCTAGTATCGCGGAAACTGAGCAAAATTTCTGCATGGATTCCTCTATCGCCCTTCTAAGGTCCTCCCCCTTTACTCCTGAAGCCACGTACCTCAACTTTGTCTTGGAGAAGACCCTTGGAAATTCATCTCTTCTCTCTGCAGAAATCTCTATTTTCAAAGACTTGAGTGGAACTTTCCATTTCTTCAAAAGGGAGACCACATCGACGCCTGTGCATCCTCCAAGCGCTATGAGGATGTACTCCATTGGACTGGGTGCTCCTCCTATCCTGTTCTTCGTTGTCGGCTCTATTGGAACCAAGTGATTTGAACCACTCCTTCCCAGAAACATCAATTCCTCAATCCAATTTACCTCTGCCTTCATTTGGAGATTATCTTGTTGAGAAAAATTTAACCTGCCAAAATCCTGCGGACCTAAATCTTTCACAATCTAAACTCACGAGGCCTATCGAAAAATCACTTGAAGGCTTGAAAGATTTCTTGTTTGGCTTTTCAAGAATTAAGATTAAAACCATGGATTTGTGAAGCTAAAGGAACCGAATTGATTCAAAACATATGGAAGAAAAAAGGTAAGCAACTACATAGACAACTAAGGAGAGCACAAATCGTTAGTAAATACTTGAAAGAAAGACCTGGAAAGGTGTTAGACATCGGTTGTGGTGAGGGCTTCATCACAAGCTTCATTTCTCAAGTATCTGATTATGCGGTGGGCGTCGAGCCGAATATTCACAGCCTTACTGTGGCAAGAAAAAGGGTGAAGCAGGCAGATTTCGTTCATGCGACAATAGAATACCTACCCTTTAGGGATCATTCTTTTGACGCTGTGTGTTTGTTGGAGATTTTAGAGCATTTACCAGAAGAATCATTAAGCGAAGGAATCAAGGAAACAGATCGGGTTCTAAGAACTGGAGGGACCTTATTGATCTCGGTACCTTACAGAGAAAGGATACAATTCACCCAATGCATTCATTGCGGCAAACTAACCCCATTATGGGGACACCTCCGTAGTTTGGATGAACACAAAGTGACAGAACTTCTTCCTTCATGCTATAGATTGACAAAGAAGAAGTACATGCCTAACGTTGGCATTTTATCCTGCTTGAATATATTCCAGCCCCTACCATTAGAACTCTGGATTCTAATCAATGATTTCCTGGGTGTAATAAAGAAGGGATATTGGATCATCCTAAAATATATTAAAATCGAATTGAGGCCATAATCTCTCAAGAAAGCCTAGGAAGCACCATAATACCTTCTTTAGGATCTCCAAGTAAGATAACTTTTCCTTCCAAATAAAGTAAACCCACAAGAGCACAGACTATGGAATCTAGTTCATGAGAACTCAGATCATTAATGGGGTCATTTAAGCCAAACCCTTTAATCAACGCTTTTAGCACTTGCCTCCTTTCTTTCTTGTTTTTTGGCCTAGATAGGCCCATTAAATCATAAAAGGCACCTGGATAGGTCTCTATAACCTTTACTCCCTTTTCTTCCAAGGTCTTTCTAAGTCTAATGCCCCTTATGGTGAGCTTCCTCATTCCTGCGAAGTTTAACGAAAAGAACTTGATGCCAAACTTCCTCAGCTCTTCATCACACTTTCTAATGCAGTAGCGTGAATCTAATGTCTTTCCAATAGGCAGGGAAAGAGGGGCATCTATGGCCACTACCATCGGGTTAAAGCTTACTATCTCTTCTAAGATCTCCTCATCCCCATAGGCTACTCTAGTTGTGAATTTTTTCCCAGTTAGGAAGCAAATGCCAGTAGGTCTATCCTCATTTCCAGCTAAGTCCACTCCAACGACGCTTAGGTCGCTCATTTTCCACCATAAAGACACTCTATATATGTAAAAAGATTTGAGCTGGCTATTATGGATCTTGCCTATCCCTGTTGTAAGGCTCGCAAAGCTTTATATCGATTCCAAAACGCAATTAGTGGAAAATGACTGATGAAAGGCTGATTGGCTTGGGACTTGTGGTGATCTCATTGATAGCTATCATAGTCTCTGGCTGGCTGTTGTTTTTCAGCAAATACAGCTTCTTGGTGCTGAAAGTTACAGCTTTTGTGGCTATATCAGTTCTGTTTTGTTTGATAGCTTGGGTAGGGTACATAATGGCAACGAGTTCAGCACCAAAACAAGGGACCAATCTTTCATAGTTTCCAAGTAATCAAAGGCAGATCTGAAGCATATCCTCTAAATATTTTGGGATGAAACTGAAAAGATGGCTTGGTGACTAAGGAGATGAAACTTGAATCTGAAAAAAGTGCAATATTACGATATTATTCCACAAGAATTCAAGGGTCTTGCAAAGGATTCAGAAAAGGGATCATTTCTCTTCTGAGATCTCATGGTATCAGAGCAGATAAAATGTTAGATGCTGGAGGAGCCAGTGGATTCTTCACTCTTTCCATAGCAGAAGTCGTTGGGGCTAAGGAAATTTGGATAGCGGATATCTCTGAATCAGCTCTTCAACGAGCTAAAGAGAAGGGCATAAACATAGTAAGAGTAGACCTAAGTAGTGAGAAACTCCCTTTTCCCTCAGAAAGCTTTGATTTAGTTTCGGCTATTGACCTGATGGAGCATCTTATTAATCCAGATCACTTCCTAAGTGAAACACATAGAATTCTTAGAAAAAATGGCTTTTTTGTTCTAACAACCCCAAATCTAGCCTTTTGGGTAAATAGATTGATACTCTTACTGGGTTATCAGCCATTAATGAGCGAACCCAGTACCAAATTTGCAGCTGGTTATCTGTTTGTCCCCCAAGGCTTCCAACCCGCTGGCCATATCAGATTATTTACACTGAGAGCCCTTGAAGACCTATTAAAAGCGAATGGCTTTTCAATCGTTGCAAAAAAAGGGCTTAGAGGAGACGTTAAGAACCCATTTCTCAGAGTCCTTGATCAACTCCTATCCACAAGAACTTCTCTTGCAATGGGCTTGGGGATTTTGGCTCAAAAAATTTAAGATCCCAGTTCTTGCCCCTTAAGGTCAAAGAGGGATCATCTAGCTATGGAATTAAGGATTGAAGCTAGTTTTTCGGCCAATTTTGGCCAAGAAAGTTCTTCAATTCCTTTACGATCTGGGCCAGCCCATTTTTCAAGCAAATCTCCGTAAACAACGTCTTTAATTGCTTTCGAAATCTCCTTTTTGTCAGGAACAACTGAAATACCTGCTCTAAACTTTGATATTAGCTTACCGGCCTCTCCCCACTCATACCCTATGTTGAGAATGAAGTTGCCTGACGCTAGATATTCATAAAGCTTCATGGTGGGAATATACTCAGCTGCTGCTACGAGCAAAAGCACATTTGCCCCCAAAATCCATCTAATGGCTTCTCTATGGGGTTTCCTGCCCTCAAACTTAACAATGTTATTTATTTCAAGCCTACTTACAAAATCCCTTACTTTGGGAGATACGCGTCCAAGAAGCACGACTTGAAAGTCATCCGTGCCTCGAAACTCTCTTAGGGCATAAAGAAATTCAATGAATCTCTTAACCCTAGTTCCTACTATGTCGCCAGCATGCAAAATCGTGAACTTAGAAAATTTAACAGGAATTGCGGACTCAAAGTCTGCTGGATCGTATCCATTCCTAACTACATTAACCTTTTTTATAAACGGAAAGAACCGCTTTAGCTCCCCTATATGGCTTGGAGTCACCGTTACTATAGCATCTGATGATTTAAGGACGAAATTCTCCATAATCTTTTGAACAGAAAATTCAAGTGGAGGGGGAGGGAAGAAGGAGTTTATCCAGAGATCTCTATAATTTACTAAGAGAGGGATTCCAGTAACTCTCTTCAGTAGAGATGCAACGAGCATGTTGGCTGCAAAGGGATAAGAGGAATAAATTGCATTAATTTGCTCGTTTTTGATTATTTTAAGCCCTTTAAGAAAAGCGCTTGGAGACCAACCAAGATGAATGTCCCTTTTGACTAATCTATTCAAAGGAACCAGCTCTCTAACATAATAGACTTTCAAATCTGGGATACCCTCTGCATCTAAGTATTTGAACCCTAGGGCCCCATTTGAAAGCTTTACAGAAAGAACTACAGGTTTCCAACCATAATTAGGGAGATATTTTGCCATCTTAACTGCTCTTATCACGCCTACTCCTACTCTCGGCGGGAAGTTGTACTCTACCATTAGAAGCTTCTTCAAGAGGTATCCCTCATGATGAAAGAACCCGGAGAATTCTTTCCGCCTTCGTTCTTATTTCTTTTGCTCTTTGAGGGCCTTTTTCCATCAATTCTCTCGCTAGTTCTTTATCATTCCAAAGCCTCTTAATAGCGCTTGCTAGTTCTTTTGGGTTGGGATCGCAAAGAATTCCAGCATCTCCAACCACTTCAGGCAAACTTCCTACATTCGAAGCTATTACAGGACGTCCACAAGCCATCGCTTCTAAGGCAGCAAAGCAGAACGTCTCGTAGAGAGATGGTATAACAACGATGTCAGATGCCGCATAAACTTCTGGCATTCTCTCACGAGGCAGAAAACCAGCGTATATCACCTTATCAAGAACACTAAGACTCCTGCTTATTCTCAGGATCTTTCTAAGAAACCTTTGATTCCTTCCTACTAAAAGCAATCTGCTTGGAATTTCATTTCTTATTAATAATAAAGCCCTGACCAATCTGTCTATACCCTTTGTGGGATTAAGTCTTCCTGCATAAGTAATTAAAAGCTCAGTATCTTCTACGCCGATCTTGCTTCTAAACTCATTGCCGGACACAGAAGGTGAGAAAAAATCCTCAATTGTGTATGGGATTTTAAGGACAGATTCTGGTTTAAAGCCGTATTTTCTTATTGCATTCTGTCTCTCGAATTCAGATGGAGTCACAGCAACGTCTATTGCTTCTTTACAAGATATTATGTTCGCTCTAACCCAGCACGGGAAAAAAACAGCTAAGGGTCCCCATGGTAAAAAGCCCTTCCATGGCCAAACTCCGTAATCATCGAAAATTATCTTTCCAGAAAAGCCCATTTTTCTAGCTAGCTTTCCTGCTAAGATGGTAGGAAGGTTTGTGCATATTACGACATCAAAGTCAAGATATTTTTTCGCTAAGTCTTTTATCGCTAGGTGGTCTAATCCTGTCCTAAGGGGAATTTCCCCGAAGCGAGAGCTTACAGTAATAAAACCTCTTTTTTCTCCTCTCTTTCCAAGCCCTATGTAGGTTATATCAAATTCTCTGTCAAGTATTCCAGGATAGTGGTTGATCTCTACCAGCAGCTTCATTCAAGGTGTTTTTATGCAGTCGTTATAAAAGAACATCCACACTATTTCGGATAGATGAAGATCTCTTTTGTTAACCATACATTCCTCTCTGGGTCAGGACCTGACAGGGTGATCTTAGAGCTAAGTAAGAGGCTAGCTACAAGACATGATGTAAGGATTTTTGCGTGCAAAGGGGAAGATCGTGGGGTTTCCCCAGCTCCATGTGCCTATCCTTCTGGTTTCCCGGTCCCTCTGCCCAGCCCACGGCTTATAAAAGAACTAAATGAGTTCGATATAGTTAACATCCATTTTTATCCCTTCTGTATGTATGCCCCTTTCCTCAAAAGCTCTGTTGTCTTGACATTCCATGGATGGACCGATGTCCCAGAAACAGAGACACCATCAATCTTATGGGCAAGTAGGGAAGTTATAATGAATCTGCTGAGAATTCCAGCAAGGAAATGCCGACTCGTAATCGCAGTTAGTCAATATCTTGCAGAAAAGATTAGAAACATCTTAAAAACAGTTGTAATTCCGAATGGAGTTGATCTCTCGACATACAGACCAGGAGAGGATCAAGGATACGCTTTATTCGTTGGCAGGCTTGTTTGGTATAAGGGAGTTCATGAACTGATTTTTGCAACTGCAACTATAAAAATGGACCTGCATATAGTAGGCAGAGGACCAGAGCTTAATAGGCTAATGAAGCTTGCTAGAAATCTTAGAATTGAAGACAGGGTGAAATTCCTCGGTACCCTATCAGAAGAGGAGCTGGTTAAAGAGTACAGGAACTGCTCTTTCTTTGTATCTGCTTCTAAATGGGAGGGCTTTGGCATGCCTTTCTTGGAAGCAAATGCTTGTGCAAAACCAGTGATCGGATATAACAGAGCAGCAATGCCTGAGAGAATTATACACGGATATAATGGATTTCTAGCTAATAACTTCAGAGAACTGGTCAAGTATATGCTTCTATTTATAGCCGATGAATCCCTAAGAAAGGAAATGGGTAATAAAGGCAGAAAATTGGCTGAAAGATATGGATGGAACCAAATAACATCAAGATATGAGAAGATCTTTAATCTTATCTTAGCCTGATTCTTCCAGCTTAGAGCAATGATGGGAATTAGGCTAGCTAATGTCATCAATTTACTGAATTAATCGTTAATGGCCACGTTAAAATACCAGTTCACTTCTTTAGTTCTTTAGTGGTACACTTGAAAACCAGAAAGAAAGCTTCTATAATACAAGGATTACCTATGAATAAGGGACTCATATATTGATACATAGATCTCAGCAACTTTCCCAATATCTCTGAAAGCTTTTACATAACTTCGTGCTTCCCTAGCAAATTTCCTAGCTAGCTCTTTGTCTGTAAGAAGCCTAACGATTGCGCCTGCAAATCCTTTGACATCCCCCGTGCTAACATATATTGCTGATTTCGACCCTATACATGAGATATTCCACTTCTGATTTGCGCTAACAATCGGCTTTCCAATACACGCGGCATCAAGCAAACTATATCCAGCATTACCAGGCGCAACAAAAACGGAAGCTCCTCTAATTAGATTCAGGCCCTCCTCTCTTGATACTGGACCAATGAATTCTACAAAATCTAGGATTCCAATGTCTCTGGCTAGTTTTTTAAGGGGCTTAAGTTGAGGTCCCCCACCGGCAATCACAAATTTTACCTTAACCTGGCTGAGAACCAGGGGAATTGCCTTTATGAAGGTTTCGGGCCCCTTTACAGGCAAAAGCCTTCCTAGATAAAGGATATAATTGCCTTCTGAATTTTCTTGAACTGAGTAGCATCTGATTCCGTGAGGAATTGTTACAATCCCTTCTTTGCGGAATTTGCTTAGTATTTCAAACGCTTCTTCGGTAGGGGCCACGGCTGCGTCTGCAGATGTTATAACGTAACCGAAGATACTGCGATACATAAGTGGCCTCAAAATCCTTATGTACCATCTTTCTTGAAAGCTTCTACCTACATTGTGGGCGGTTAAAACTAATGGAATTCTGCCTTTCTTCGAAGCAAGGGCAGCTATGAAGGAGGTCACATATTCTTGACCATGTACATGGATAACATCATGCTCCTTGCTTAACTCAAAGAAGAATCTGGGGAAAGGACAAGGATTCGGAATTTGTGGAAGGGGTTTGAAAGAGGAGAATGTGCGAACTTCAATCCCATCAACTTCGCTTGGGACCTTGCTGCAAGTGTAAACAACTGGCTCATGTCCCATCCTTAGAAGTTGTTGACAGAGTTCGTAGACATGAATTTCAACTCCAGCGTTTACTTCAGGCACGAAATATGGTGTTACGTGTACTATCCTCATACTTCAACCCTTCTCCTTCTAAAATCAACATAGATAGCCGCTGGTAGCGAGATGATCGTGCTTGCAATAGTTAGACCCTCACTTAAAGTAACATAATCTGTTTTCTCAAACTTGACCTTTACATTAAAGTTCCCGGAGCTCTCTGGAAATATCAACATCATGCCTGGGCCAGCCTTAAAGACCTTAAGCGATTTCCCGTCGAGATAGGCAGACCACCCTTTATAGTAGCTGATCTTTACGAAGATGCCGTCTCCAGTTTGCGCTTCCCTTACACCTATCAACAACTCTTCTGGCATAAGATACTCAAAGCTCAGGGACCCCTTTGTTCTTGAGCCTGGACTAGACACTGCCCTAATCATCTCTTCAAGCAATAAGGACTCTTCATGGTTAAGGTGAAATACCGCATGATAAGGAAGGTTTAGACCAGTCCACAGCACCTTTCCCTTTCCATATTCAATAAGAGCAGCCAAGATTGCCTTATCTTCGTCGTAAATCAGGGGAATTGCCCCTGAACTCAGGCTTTCATTTACAGCATAGGAAACTCCGTACTCTCCTTTTGTGAATAAAGCAGCGTTGATGGGCTTTGAGGTCCAATTTCTCACTAAGTTTATGTTAAATTGGCTATTTCTGATCCAACATTCGGTTATGGGGAAAGGTCCCTCAAGATCGGATGAAGCACCTCCATGAAGTAAGTCTCCTGTGTCAATTATTACAGAGCCCCCTTCTTTCACATACTCCCTGATCTCGTTGTAATAAGCATCTTTGCTCAGGTATCTTATTCCAAAGAGGTAGAGAACATCAAACTTCGAGAGGTTCTCTGCAGATTGAGCATCGACGTATTCCCCTCCATAAGCCAAGAGGATGTCCTTGGCTCCTGTTGGAGATATGGCAGAAAAAATCCGTTGATAGTCCGCATAGCTTCCAAATACAAGAACTTTCACAGTTTCTGGTCCTACTAACTCAACCAAAGAGGAGTCAAAGCCCTCAACCTCGTAAAGAAAGAAGAAGTCTGAAACCCTCTTAAGACCCTCACTAAACCTCGGATTGTACAGGAACCTCACATTATATTGTTTTGAAAAGTAATCTAGGTAGGAGGGATCTGACAGAGAAAGGAGGTAATACCAGAAGGTGTAAGCAAAGTCGTTTGTCATAGCTATATGGGTGGCTCCGCTGCTTAATCCTAAATCAGTGTAAAGGTCTAATCTCCAGATCCACTCTATCATCTCCGTAGCAAGCCTCTCCCCTTTTCTAGAGTTTTCTCTCAACCAAAGCATCTCGGGTGGGATTTCTGATTCCAACAACCTGTGGCTTGGTGCTATGTTGATGAAGACCTCTCTCATACTAATTGAGGCTGTTGCAAGCAGTAGTAGGGAGAGTATAACTATCAATTTTCTTCCAGAGGTGAAACACCTCTGCATAAAGTATCCCCCTACGATAGAAGCAAACAAAGAGAGATATGGGGAGAATCTGCTGGGAAGAGGGAAAGAAATCCTAAGGATTGGGAAAAACAAGGCCACAAGACTAATTACAAAGCCAGCTGCAGAAAGCTTGATGTAATCCACCTTATCATCCTTAACTAGGATTGGAAGACCAAGGAAACCTAGAAAGACATGGCCAATACCAGGAGAAAATAAATTTCGCTCATATTTAAGTCCAAATAGCATCTTCATGTAGTTATAAATCACTTCAACTTCTGGAAAACCACCAGAAGGTAGTATTCCCATCTGCCAACCTCGAGTAACATGAGAATAACCTCCTTCTATGAAGAAAGGAATCCACCACCAAGCAGATAACCCAAACCCAACGACCACCATTCCTGCGAGAGCTTTTGGCAAACGAAGCGTGTACTCAGGGAGTTTTGTCCCAGGCTTGATTTTGATGAAGAGCTCTGGCTTCATTAGTACCATTAGAATAGAGAAAATTGAAAGCAAGAGAACTGAGATAAAAGCATTATGGAAGTGGGATAAGGATGTGGCAGCGAAGAGGGCACCGCTTATCAACATATCAATGGTTGATTGCAATTCAACAGCTCTAAGGAAGAAGTAAAAAGTCCCTATGAATAGGAAAACCCCGGTAATCATAGGAATGGCTCCAACATTCCAAAAAGAGTACAAATTGTACGATGATGAGAACAGGATTGAGGATGCAAGAGCTCCAGCCTTACCTAATCCAAGCTTCCTTGCTAGTAGGTAGAGGAAGGCAGATCCTAAGCCGAAGAAGAGGCAAGTGTAAACTCTGTAGGCTTGGAAAACTGGAATTCTAAGGATCCATCCAATGAAGGCCATCGCTATGTGCGAGAAGGGAGGATAAAACCTTAGTGCAGGACTGCCGAAGAACCAACCGTCGTTCCAACGAGGAAGCCCAGGGAGGTACTTCATGATCCTGTTGACGAGAGACATGTGCATGAGAGGAGACCCTTCCCATGGGGCGTATCTTGGCACTCCCTGAAATATGAAAGCCGAGCTAATGGCTGAGATTAAGAAAGATAGTAGCGCTAAGATAATCTCTCCAAGCCTTCTCGACCTCAATTCGATCCCTCCGGCTAGGAAACCTCTTCAACCTCCATGTAAACGCCACTTTATCAGAGAGGATAGCATCTTCAAAGGATCCTTTAGAATGCTGACCCTAGACTCCCTCCTGTAAGTGTACTTTACAGGAACGTATGAGATCTTAAACCCATTATTGTAGGCTTTTATTAGAATTTCAGCGTCTATCTCGAAACCATTAGATGCTATTGGCCAAATTTCATCTATCACTTCCCGTCTCATGGCCTTTAGGCCAGATTGGGGATCATGGAAGTTTTTTCCAAAGAGAACTAGTAGGATAAACCTGTAAATGGAGCTGAGAAAACTTCTAACAAAGGATCTTCTTGAATTAACCCTCTTGGCCACGACTATATCTGCCTCCCCCCTTGAGATGATCTCAACCATCTCAGGGATCTTCTCGGGGGGGTACTCCAGATCCGCATCTATCAAGACGATTATTTCCCCTCTTGCCCTTTCAAGGCACTTCCTTATCCCAAACCCCTTGCCTCTCCTCTTGAGGAAGCCAATAGCTTCTACGTTCTCGAATTTCCTCGAGAGCTCCTCTATAATGTGGGGTGTTTGATCGGAGCTTCCGTCCTGCTCGAGCAGGACCTCAAACTCATGTCCATTATTCTTCAACACGCTGTAAATCCTTTTGAAGCATTCCTTTATGGTTTTTTCCTCGTTATAAGCCGGTACTATGACCGAGATCATGAAGCACGCCTCTTAAGAGCCATGTATAATAACAGGAGAAATGCTAGGATAGGAACCATGAAGACAGGCATTTCAGAGATGAGAGTCCTGCTTATCATGTATGGGCCCTTTTCGTCCTTCAGGACTGCTCCCTCATAAGTTCTGACCAAGATGTAAACGTCCTGGTACTCCACCTCAATATCGCTTATCTTAGCCCACATGACTATGCTGGTCCCCGAGACCTGGAAGTAAGTGTCCGAGATCACGACCCAGGAAGCTCCGTTCCACTCGTAGAGTTTGCCGTCTGAACTCAGCTTGTAGTCGTAGCCTATTCCTCCTATGTTAACGCCTCCCGCCCTTGTGTCGAGGAGGACCTCATACAAGTATGAGCTTGGGTCCGGTTGAGATGTCTCAGCAAGCCTGAAGAAGACGCACGTGTCGTTGTAGGTGGAGTACATGGCCTTGTCATCGACGCATGCCGGAGAAACCTCTTTAATAGGATCAGATCCAAGCTGGAACCAGTTAGAGGGCCAGGGCAACGAGTTATCTACCTTCGTGCTCATGAGCACGAAGTCCTGGGCTGATGTACTGGAACTGGTCGCCGTCATGTTAACTTGGACGGAGCCGGATATGGTAGATGGAAGCACTACAGTCACTATCAAGGTAACGTTTGAGTTAGAAGCTACGCTAACGTCGGGCTTTCCGTTTGCATTTGCATCGGTGTAGACAGCTTCCCACACGCCATCCCCGTCGGCATCGTAGGCTATATGCACGTCCCCTCCTCCCAACCAGTCCACATCTAGCCAGATGTCGACGCCAACCGTCTGGTTTGCCCTCTCTTCAAGGTCAAATATGTCGCTAGCCTGTCTAGTATTAAACACGTAAATGTTGTAGGTTACGTTTGAGCCAGCTGGTGCTGAAAACGACTGGTTTGGCTCGAACATAACTCCTCCTAAGACTACCATGATGGTCGTCGAGTGGGAGCTGAAGACCCCGTTTGTCTCGTTGGCCACCACGACTATGAGGTACGTGCCAGTTGGTGCTGTCAGAGGTATGGAATAATCGTATCTAAAGATCTTGTAGAGGGAGGGAGTGCTCGGATCCACTGTTTCTACGCTCATCAGTTGGTTATCGACGGCCTTCGTATGATCCGGGAAGTATATAGTGATCCAGGCTCCCGCAATGTCTCCAGATCCAAAAGGATCGTTCACCTTTGCCCTCACAACGACAGTTTCATCCGTAGAGAACGTCGATCTCTCCACATTAGAAGAGTCGTAGGTCTTCACCCACTCCACATCAACGTAGGAGGAGGTAGGTATTTCGATCTTGGAGTCGTAAGCCTGGGAGTTATAGTAGACCTCCACCCAAGGTCTCCGGTTGAAGAACCCGTCAGGCAAAACTTCCACAGTTAGGGTAATGGAACTTCCCTGGGGAATGTTGGCAATGCCGGAGAAGGTGAAGGCGTACCATCCTGCCGACGTTATGTCATAGATTGTGCTGGTGTAAGAGTTCCCCTCATAAGACATGGTAACCCTCACGTCCGGGTAAAAAACTAGAATGAAGAAGAAGCTCGGATGGGGAACTATGTACAGGAGAACCGTAATATCCCCTTCAACGCTTAAATCGGCTGCAAAGGCAGGAGTTTGGGTCCATGCACTGGATTCTCCATTAAGTATACTTTCACTGAATAAAGAGCTTCCTTTTGAAGTCTTTAGCAAGTAACCATCCCTCAAATAGAGTTGCTTGATCTCTGCTGGAGATGAAGCGAGCTTCAGGTTACATATGGGGCCTATGGTCTCAGAAAGGCCCGTTATCGGGGAAGTGTAACTGGCTTTAGTCCCTTGAGGACCTGGTGGCAAGTTTATTGAGAGCTGCTGACCGCCTGAGCTTGGCGTCACGGAAACCCTGTAGCTCATCTCGGCAGAAGAGCCCGGAGCTAGGGAACCAACGTTCCAGTCTATTCTTCTGGTATCTGGGTCGTACGAGGCAGTGCCCTGCGTTGTGATAAGGGCATCTTCCCATGTGACATCGAACGAGACATAGTCGACGACGGAGACGCTGTTAAGCGTCTGCGAGGTTGGATTTGATGCCTTTACCCTTACCTCTACCGTGCTAGTGACTCCTAGCTCGGGAGGATCAGGTCCCAGTATTACCGTGCACTCCTTGGATAGCCTGGGCTTTGATGGGGTGCCTCCGGCGTCAGATGGAAGGTATATCTTGATGGGGTGGCCCTCAAAGTCATAGGCTTCGACGACACCGTAGTTCCCCCCACTGCCGTAGTAGGTTATGTTAACCTCAAAGTGCCACAGCCCGTAATCATTGGACTTCTTATCGTAGGTCCAACCGGAGATCGTGTGGGAGTTCCAAGCGGCATTTGGGGAGAGGTCCAAATCATCGTACTCCACTGAGAATGTGTAAGAGGGGCTTGTAACCCTTATGAAACCCTGGCTCCCTCTTGCATCGGAGTCCCAGTCCCACTCCCTAACGCTAAACTGACAGCCCTTGTGAACGTATAGGTATAGGTCGTACTTTCTGGAGAGGGAAGGATTTGTCCCAACACTTATCCTATAAGCGTAAATGTTCAGCCCGTTTGCCCTCAGTCCGAAGTAGTTTATGTCGTTTCCTGTAGTAACTGCGCTGGAGGAGTCGATTCTAAGCTCCCATATGCCGCTTGCAGGGTTGGAAACCTCGTAGAAGTCCCACCATACACCATCGCTTCCTGCTGGGCCCGTAGAATCACCTATAACAGATACGACTTCGGTTCCGCTTGGATCGTATAGCGTGTACTTCGTTGAGGTGTCCCAAGACCCCCCTCTCTGCCTGTCCCTGTTTAGCGGTACCTCCCCAGATCCCCCTAGCCCAACATCTGGATCAAATATGTCTATGTCTAGAACGGAGGTTCCAGGAGGAACCTCTATGTAGAAGGAGTAATAAGTGTTTCCCCCGTCACTGGCGCTGTAATAGTCCCCAAACTGGGCTGGAGCGCCAGAGCCCTGAACGCACAACCACTGCCCACCTGGGGAAGTAGCGGCAGATATCTCCCGTACGTAGAGGGCGTTAAGTAGCAGCGGAGCTAGGATCAAGATTGACAGAATTCTCGCCTTCATGGCAACCTACTCCCCTGGGATCCTCTTGGACCCCGGCATCGAGTACCTTATGTACAAGGAGAGTGAACCTTTACTCATGGAGAGAGGGGACTTTGAAGATATGATGATCGAGCATCCCTCCACCTGAGCATTAAATGAACTTCTTGGAGAAACTTCAAGCTCCTTCACTTCTGCTCCCTTTGGCAGGCTTATTAAGATCGACAGGTTCACTGGTACCCCGGAAAGTCCTAGTTTTTCCAGGAAGGCTGAGACAACCTCGCCTACGTCGCTCTGAATGACGAAATTTATCCCATCATTTGGAGGGGGACATCCCACGATCTCAAGCGATATTTCCGCCTCCTTTTCTCTAAAGCTCGCTTTAACGAACTCCTTCGGAACCCCTGCTTCCTTAGATAGAAAAACTTCAGCTTTCTCCCCAAGCAAGCTTTTCACAGACGAAACTATGGTCTCTCCAACCACCTTCACGTGGATGTGGGTCTCTGAGTACTTGTGATCGATGATAAAGTTGAGACTTACCGACACAGATGATGATGAAGGCTTTTGAGCACCCATTCTGAGGGAGAGCCCTGCCGTCAATGAGAGCAGCAGCACTATGAGGGCATAAGATACTTTCTTCATGTCAGGTGAACCACTATGCTCCGAGTAATAATCATTTCTCATGGGAATCACCACCTTATGGCTGCTATTCCAACAGGCCCAATACGCCTCCTTAGATGAACTGGAATTAGAGCCAACATCTCAAGGACCCTCCCCGGAGTAAATGCCTGAGAGCTGTCCTATGGCGAGCCCTGCAAAGGTCACCAAGTAGATGAAGTCTAGGAAGGCGCCAGCTAGGTAGTGAACCAGTACGAAAACGAAGGTTCCCATATGATAGAGGGTTGCTATGGTGAAGGCCAGCCTTATTACGTTCCACGCAATTGAGAAAACCATGGTAAGTCCCATCCAGAAAAGTTTTATATGGAGGGGTCCCTTCAGACCGAATACACCAATTAAAAAGGCTACAGATATAAGCACGAACATCAAGACACCAGAACAGGTCCAATCGATTGTTATCCACGTGAATCTGTGAGGAACTCCCCAGAAGGCGTTGTAAAGCAGGGTCGCACCCATCATAGGCACTATTATGAACCAGAGTATCTTTAGAGGGAAGGGGATCTTTCTCAACCTCCAGATTATGAACGAAGCTATTGCGAGGTTCAATAGGATGAAAACTACCGTAGAAGGATCAGGTCTTTGATAGGGAACCGGTAGCTCAAACGTCGGTCCTCCAGCGGTATACCTTAATGGGAACACTTCGAACAGAGACCTGACCCTTCCCATGTCAAAGAGGTGATAGGAAACTCCAGCCATGTCCAGAAGCCTCGCTATTATTCTCGCCTGAAACCACCAATAACTTAAGAAGTTCGTCCCAACGAGGTAGGTTATGAATGCTGAGATAAATAGACCTAGGAAGAAGTGACCTCTCTGGAAACCTGGAGCCCAAAAGGCCCTTCTTAGCTCATCATTTATCTCCAAGCGAATGTCACCCTGAACTTCTCTGGCAGTACCTCCATTAGAGAGTCCACTACCCTAATCCCCTCAGCTGCGTATATCTTAGTCTTCCCTAAGGTCTGTCTTTCCATGTACACCTTTTTTCCTGAGACCAAACCACCACCCTCCTTGGAGATGCCGATAGTAACCCCTCTAGCCACGTATATGGAGCCCTTTGCGTCAGCACAATTTCCCACAAGAGCATCTTTTCCTATGAGGAGATCTCCTTCAACGACTAAGGACTTTCCTATCCCGTTCTCGGGCCCTATAACTGCATCTCCCTTAACGTGAATCCCACCACTGATGACGACCTCCTCCTTTGTGAATAGATCCCCGCAAACGATGAGGTTATATGGAACTACCTCCTTCGGAGGTATTCTGACATCACCCTTTACTCTTATGGTCTCAGCGCCCTGAAGCCAAACCCTCTGAGACTTGAGATAAGGGGGCTTATTGCCCCTCTCTAACTCCTTAAACACCTCGTCTATAAGGCCTAACTCCTCAGCTCTGTAGAGTATGAGCAATTCAGGAACATTTGTCCTGTGCTTAGCAAATATCTCCTCCCTAAGCTTTTCTATGGTGAGCTCTTTGAACTTCTGCCTCAGGAACTCATCAATAGCTGATGACCACTTTACCTCTGTTGTCATCATCCCTCACTCCCTCCCTGCACCAACTCTGAGGAGTCGAGAACTTCTAAGCCCATATTGGCGCACGCCTCCCTCATCTCACAGCATTCTATGACCTCGATCTGGTGTTCTGACGTGGCTTTTCTGACGCGGCAGTTCTTGGATATTACGATGATCCCCTTAGCATCCAGCCATCTTTCAACGCTAGTATTCCTGCCCAGGAAGACGTCTGAGTCCGAAGCAATGAAATTTATCGTGCAATCTGAGCCGACCCTCACATTCCCTGTCGCGTAAACGCCTCCCAGCATCTTGCACATGTCGCCTATCCTGAGGTTCCCAATGACTATCAGAAGATCTTCTATCACGGTGTTGCTTGGAATTTCAACATCCCCATAGATCAGCCTGAAGTAACCGAGCTCAGGGTGAAACTTCGGTTTTTGCCTGAGAACAGTCTCAGAGGAGAGATCCTCCACATCTTTTGCTAGAAGTCCTATCTCTACAGCTGGCTCAATGATTTCCCTAAAGGTTAGGGCCTCCTTCCTGTCAGATACTATCGTATCTAGGTTTATGTACAAAGGTCCTGGATCAGCCGGTTTCTTGTACTCGAGAAAACCTAAAATAAATGGGAATAGGGCTAAGGCCGCATACAGGACGAACAGAATGATGTACCCTAAGCTCATGATCCTCGCCCCTTCCCGCCGTTCAAGTACCCAAGCCCGTTTCCGTTGTGCTGGGTCTTATACCAGCTATTCACGTTGTTATTGTTATTCTTCAGGTTATTATAGTAGTAGAAGCTGCTTCCAGCCCTAGACGTCTTGTACCACTCCTTTAGCTTCTTCTGCCTCCTGTGCAATAATATGGCTTCAAAGAAGGCTAGAGTACAAACCCAGGCGCTATGAATAACCAGGAGAAGCATGGATGGTAAAAGCCAGATCGCCCTCTTCCTCCCGTCTATGTAGGCGCTTGCAGCTACTTGATTTAACATGGCAAAGTTCCCCAAATTAGTGTAGGTTATGGTCACTGGTATGGCTATGAAGAAGGTTGACCACTTCGGGGGCATGAAGAGGTAGGATATCAGACCTAGGATCCAGCCAGAGAACATCAGGAAAGGTATGAGGAATACCCCTAGAAGGAGGATTCCGTCAACTTTCTGCCAGAAAGTTAGGAAAGGTGACTTAATTACTGGGATAAGGTGGTCGAACAAGCATTGGATGTGTCCTATGGCCCATCTCCTTAGCTGTTTACTCCTCTGCTCCCACGTTGGAACGGCTTCCTCATAAGCCTCAGCTGCATTCACATAGACCACTTTCCAACCAGCAAGGAAGACCCTAAAAGAGAGATCGGTGTCTTCGGCTAGCTTCGTCTCATCCCAGCCGCCTAGCCTCTTCAGGACGTCTCTCCTGAATCCGCCAACGGTTCCTCCATAGAGGGTTATCAAATCCAAGTTGTACCTTGCCTGCTGATCAACCTGATAGCCAGCCGCCCTCTCTAGGTCGAGCAACCTCGTCGTCAGACTATCTGGGGAATTTGCTGGAACAACCCTTCCCATGACAGCTCCTACTTCCGGATCATAAAAGGGGGCGGCTAATCTCTTAACACAGTCCCTTGAAGGAAGGTAGTCAGCGTCGAATGTGATTACTATGTCGTTATGCGCGAACCTAAGCGCAACGTTCATGGCTTCAGGCTTCCCACGTCCTCCGTTTTCCACCCTGTGAACTGCCTTGATGAACGGGTATCTGCTAGCGAACTCGTCTATTATCTCACCAGTTCTATCTTCAGAACGATCATCTAGGGCTATAACTTCATATCTCCCATTTTCTTTCGGATAATCCATCTCAACAAGTCTCTGCAGGATGTGAGGAGCGACTGCCTCCTCATTATGCATGGGTACTATTATGCTAACGCTTGGCAAATAATGCCCTGCAAGCTCTTGATATGCCCTCCTTTGCTTACCGTACAGCCTGCTCCAAGTAAACTTATAGTGTCTGATGGCGTAAGCGCTCATTATCACGAAGAGAACTGTAAAAGCAATTTCTATTAGCATGTCGTGCACCCTTGTTCTAATATCAACGACTTGTCCTATATTCGGAATTGTCGCGATTATGATTAAAAAATGTGTCGTTGATGCAGAATTTTTGTCATTAGATCAATCAATTGATTAAATCTCAAAAAAACTTAGTAGAGTGGAGATCAGGCTTGAAAAAGAAAAAATAGGAAAGATAAAGCAACAGCTCCCTTCTTTCAAGCATAGAACATAAAATTTTTGTTGTAGGAGTTTAGTTGTAGCGTCCCAATGTTTCATTATGCTCCAAGAACTTTCATTATCTGGGGCAGATATGCTAGTAGCTGGGTAAAGCCGCAGAGATCGTACTCATTTCTATACCCAGCATCCACTCAACATCAAACCACCTTTTATAGACTTCCCAGCTATGGCAAAGATCACCAGCCAAATCAAAAATTCAGGAATTATAGGCCTTAAGATGAGGTGCACTACTGAAATAATGAATGTCAGGGCCAAGGACAGCCTTATCGCGCGCCAATTTTCATTTTCTCGAAATTAATTACTAAATATTTTTCTGATGCCACAATTTCCATACTAGGTGATTTGTTGTCGAGAAGAGTGAGGACAGGAATGGGGTTCGAAATAGAGGTGCCTTCATCACATTTTAAACTAAAAAAGGAGGCAGAGGAAGCCATATCTAGCATAGTGGGAGCATATCCAAAGGCCGAGAAGATGTGGAAGATACTGAATGAAGACGCTGAGGTTAACGCAAACTGGGACATGGCTGACTACATAACCACATCAAAGCTGCATTACAATGATCATGGAGAAGTTCACGCAAAAATAGCGGCTGCAAATGCCCTAAAAATGCTTAAATTGCTCTTGGAAGGAGGAGTCCTCCCAGACATAATGAAAGAGAGGGCAGGGAACGAGGATGATGCTCATCTGATTGTGATGACAGGAGGACTCCTTCATGACATAGGAAACCAGGTTCATAGGGAGATGCATAACGTAAGTGGGGTTTATCTAGCCATACCTCTTTTAAACGGGCTTCTTCCTTTAGTATACTCCGAGCCTGAGTTAATGTACGAGGTTAGAGGTCATATTCTACACACGATATACTCTCACGAGTTTGAAATGGATGATCTTACGATAGAGGCTTCCCTAGTTGGGATAGCTGATGGAACGGATATGGCAAAGGGCAGAGGAAGGCTTACATTTGAGGCAGGAAATGTTAACATTCACACGGTCTCTGCCCTCTCCATAGAGAGAGTGGAGATAGAGAGAGGGGAGAGAGCTCCTGTTAGAATCAAGATCTGGATGAACAACAGTGCGGGAATCTTTCAGATCCAAGAGACATTGGACAAGAAGATATCTCACAGCCGTCTTAAGGTAAAAGTGGAAATATATGCAATCACACAGCCAGAAGGGGTCTTAACGGACAATAGGATAATTCAGAGCCTTTTGTTCACTGAGAAAGGCTTTGAGGCCTTTTGATTTAAGCTTGCCATTTCTTGGTGAGCCAAATGAGCAGGTTTCTCCCAGGTAAGTTACCATATGAATTCCTTCAAAGGCTGGTTTTCACTAAGCTAGGGGTTCCGGACGAGAGAGTAATAGTTGGTCCCTCGATAGGAGAGGACGCAGCCATAGTTGAGTTCAGAGACAGAGTTCTAGTAATGGCAACTGATCCAATTACAGCAGCTACTAAGGACATAGGTTGGCTTTCAGTCCATATAAACGCCAATGACATTGCTTCTTGTGGAGTAAAGCCCATCTGGTTCCTTTGTACAATACTCTTACCAGAAGGAAGTGATGAGAGCATCGTAGAAGGGATACTTTCACAGGTCGATCAGGCATGCAAGGAGCTCAAAATAGCGCTCATAGGCGGGCACACTGAGATAAGTGCTGGACTTAATAGGCCCATAATCATCGGATTCATGATAGGAGAGGCACCCAAGGACAGGTACGTCAGGACTGGAGGTGCAAAACCAGGGGATTCGATCATATTGACGAAGGCAGCAGGTCTTGAGGGAACTGCTGTCTTAGCCTCTGAGCTTGAGAAGGACTTAATTCCTTATTTAGGAAGGGATGTTGTTGAAAGAGCGAAGAGGATGATTCATGAGATAAGCGTGGTAAAAGACGCCATGGTGTTGATGGACTCCTGCGAAGTGCACGCATTACATGACCCAACCGAGGGAGGGATATCAAGCGGCTTATGGGAGATGGCAGTTGCTTCTAATGTCTCTATAGAGATAGAAGCCAGCTCTATTCCAATTAGAGAGGAGACGAGAAGGATATGCTCGCATCTAGGGCTTAATCCCTTGAACATACTTTCCTCAGGGACCTTGCTAGCTGCTGTTAGGGGAGAGGATGCAAAAAAGGCTGTAGAGGCCTTAAAAAATGAAGGGATTTGTTCAGCGATCATTGGAAGCGTGAAAAAAGGTAAAGGAGTCTGGATGATTCGAGACAGTGAAAGGATGGCGCTGAACCCTCCGCCAAGGGATGAGGTATACGAGGTCCTTGAGTCCCTGCTTAGTTCTACCTAGCTTGGCACATAACTCTGCGCTGCCTCTCTCCTTGAGACGCGAGGAGCTGGCATGAATTCTACGGTTGGAACCCTTCTAACTATGGGCTGTGGATAAAGCTCCATTAAAGCGTAAACTTCATGTGGAACATCGTCTCTAACTGGAAGCCCCGATTCCTTCGCCTTCTCGTATGTTATCGGGTAGTCGTGGGTCCATCTTCCCTCAGTAAACATCTTAGCAACTTCCTCTGCCTTCTCTTTGCTCATTTTATCCTCTAAGAGCCATAAAACGAATTCCCTAACCTGATTTATTGCTTTTTCTGCCATATCTGCCATTATAAGGGTCTTGTCATCTATTTTGTTCGGACTCTTCTGCTTTACTGCCTTAAGTATGGATGGGGCTCGATATCTTCCAAGCTGTGGGTCAATGGGTCCCAAAACTGCGTTCCTATCCATTAGGATCTCGTCGGTAGCTAAGACAATTAGGGTTCCTCCGCTCATGGCGTAGTGGGCACTATCACTGTCATCTTAGCTGGATGTTCTCTTGTGGCCTTTGCTATTTGGGTTACTGCTATCACAAGTCCACCGGGCGTGTGAATAATCAGATCTATTGGTCTGTCCTTTGGAGTTGCCCTTATTGCCCTTAAAACCCTTTTAGAGTCATCTATATCTATGTAGCGATAGAAGGGTATGCCAAAAAGCCCTATGCTCTCCTGCCTGTGACATAAGGTTAGCGCGCGTATCCAGCCGCTCTTTCGAGATCTAAGAGCCTCGTAGTAAGGCTGTCTGGTGTGTTTGCTGGCACAACCCTACCCATGACACCCCCACCTCTGGATCGTGGAAGGGCGCGACGAGCCTCTTAACGCAATCTTTTGGTGGAAGATAGTCCGCATCAAAGGTGATAATGATTTCATTATGAGCAAATCTCAGAGCGATTTTCATAGCTTCTGGTTTTTCCGTTTCCACCATTTTCTGTTCTATGAACTGCCTTTATGAAGGGATACTTTTCAGCAAACTCATCTATTATTTCCCCGGTCCTGTCTTGAGAGCAGCCATCTAATGCAATCACTTCATATATTCCATTTTCCTTGGGATAATCCATCTCCACAAGTCTCTGCAGGATGTGCGGTGCTACCACCTCCTCATTATGCATGGGTACTATTATGCTAACGCTTGGCAAATAATGCCCTGCAAGCTCTTGATATGCCCTCCTTTGCTTACCGTACAGCCTGCTCCAAGTAAACTTATAGTGTCTGATGGCGTAAGCGCTCATTATCATGAGGAGAACTACGAAGGCAATTTCTACTAGTATGTCACGCACCTTGCTCTAACATTAACGATTTATCCCATGGAAAGTTATGATTACGATTTAATAAAAAAGTCATTAATGTAGAAATTCTGTTGTTATATCAATCAAAAAACACTTAGTAGCCGAAAAAATAGATGATATGCCATTCGTTTTAAGTAGGAGGGCTAGAGATTCTCGTTGATAATATGGAGTTGAGACATTGGTAATGTTCCCTTATGTTCCAAGCATTTCCATGATCTGAGGTAGGTACGCTATTAACTGGGCCAACGCTGCAGAAATTACACCAATAGCTATACCTCGGGCCCAATCGACATCAAACCATCGCTTTATCAAACCTATCCCTGCTATGGCGAAGATTACTAACCAAATCCAAAATTCGGGTATTATAAGCCTGAGAACAAGGTGGACAATCGAGATGATTAGAGTTAAGGTTATGATGGAAAAGACCCCCTTTTCCTTTTCAGCGGGGAGTATTAGCTTCTGGGAGATCCATATCACAACAGTATACACGATGAAATTAGTAAGGGTGCTTTGACTCACCTCTCTAAATGGTATTACCATATTGGATCTAAAATGCATAGTTATGCTTTCTTTAAAATCATTCTGATATCTAGAGGTTATAATAAGCCACTTTACTACAATCTTACTTTTACCTTTGTTATGTAATCTCCAGCCAAAGATTTTCTAATGCTACGGTTCTGCCTTGCCTGTGTCAATTACATTTAAAAACAGCTTCGTTTACGTCCCCTTTGGAAGTTGAGTTACACATTGAGAAGCCCAAATTCTCTGATAGAGAATCCTGATGCCTGCGCTGAGATCAATACTAGGAACTATCCTTTTTATCCTCCAATCGACCAGTTCTATTCTAGTTCGAAAGAATCTTGTAATTCTGACACCTGCATATGAGGCTCCCAGTAACTCTTCTCCAAGACCACTCAAATTCTATAATTCTACTATAAGATGCTCTATTTTTCTAATGTAATGTCTAAAAATGAACAAAAGGTTAATATAGAATCCTTGATAAAAAAGGTCAGGGATGAAAGGTGGGAGAAGAAGAGAAAGAGGAGAAAAAAGAAGAGACCACCTCTAAAGCCATTTTAAAGGCAATTGGATCGTCAGCAGTAGCCTATGCTCTTTTAGCAACGATTCTTGAAAGAAAGGAGATCATGGACATATTATCCGACAAGAGTCTTAGTATGAAGGAAAAAATGGTAAAAATTGCAAAGGAATACTTGCCAGAAAAGGAGAAAGAAGATCTTCTTGAGCTAGGTACTGCAGTTTTAGTAGGACTTCTTGAAGCAGGAAAGGAGAAGGCCGAGAAAGAAGAAAAAGAGCCGAGAGAGGCCGTCAAAGAAATAGTTGATCTGATAAAGAAGCTAAGAGGGGAAGGAGAAACTAAAGAAGCTTGAAGCAGATGCCATTCCTCACCTAGCATGAGTTAGAATAAAAGAACCTTGCTCTGCTCAAGAAATTCTTCAAGTGAGAGAACTTATGAGCTTTCTTATTAGTTCGGTTAGTATACTGGCTCTTTTCGCACAAAGGGATGTCATTTTGGCTCTAATTTTCTCATCAGTTTCTATGCTTATATCGTCAGCTTTATCTCTGATGTAAAGGAGCTCTGATTCCATCTTCTCTAATATTTCCATCGTTTCCTCGGACATTACCTCGAGATCCTCCTCTATTTGGGAAAGTTTTTGTGCAATAAGCTCCACGTCTTTAACTAAGTTCCTAACTGGGGGATCCTTGACCTCCTCTAAAGTAGTTATTATCCTTGACGCATCGTCTTTCATCCTTAATATGACTCTTTTTGCCTTTTTTGGATCCACTTCCCTAGTTAAGGCGCTCATTGCTAGAATAAAGATCCCAAGTACTGTGTCAAAGAAGCTTGCTATGACAACATATGTCATCTCCTTCTTTGAGACTCCAAACCTCCCTCTGAGTTTAGAAGCAAGCATTCCAAGGGCCAAAGCAACTATTATCCTGTAGGCTAGAATTATGGCAATAACGATAATCAACACGTATATATAAGGTTCTGGAGCTAACTGCAACTCAGAACCACCGATAAAAACCTTAAATGAGAAGATTAAAACCTTCTCCCTTGGACAGGTCCGATAAAAACTGGTCCCTATTATTCTTTCTCCTCTTTCTCTGAGAGAAGGTCTTCAAAAAATGATTTCATACTCTTCAGGGTAGAGGGATGGCTTATTCCAAGCAGGATGAAAAGAGCCCCTATTACATATACAGCATCGCTTAGGAACGCCCTATCAAATTGCTCCTTTTCTATTTTATCCGCAAGTCTCTTAAGAGCTTTGGTTAAGAGGATCAGTTGAATGGCTGTAGCCGTTCCCCCTCCAAAAAGATCCAACCCCTTCTCCTTCTGCTTCTCATCTTCGGGCATTTACTATTCCTCCTCCAAAGGTTCAAATACTTTCCTACTTAACCTATAAAGGTAAGGGCGACTTGATGTATCCTTCTCTACTATGTCCTCTTCAGCGAATTTGTTAAGATACTTTCTTATTGTCCTTTCAGATGCTTCTAACCTCTCAGCAAGTTGCTTAACCGTATAAGCCTGACCGTTTGCTAAAGCTACGAGAATTTCATACTGTTTCTTTGACAATCCAAGTTTTTCAGCATCTTTTTGCCTCTTAAACCCCTTTTCTGTTAGTCTCTTGCCATGATATGCCGCCTTAGCGAAGTGATAGATCTTACTCGATTCTGATCGGACCAGGAATCCCCGAGCGACATGCCAAGCCAATATTAAGGCCCTCTGGAGGGGTGTCAGTTTTTTCCTAGGCAACTCTCATTTTTCAAGCGCATTACTAAAATAAAAGTTTTGAGAACTGAGTTGTTTACTTCATCTCTCTTCGCTTAGAGCGATTTCTAGCAGAAAAGAAGTCTGTCCCTTAATACCAAGGACAGTGCCTAAAATCGAGAATATTGTCGCTAAAAACACCTAGCATAGAGCTTAAACAGCCGTAATAATGGTATCTCTTCCATAATATGCCTCTGAGACGGATCTGGTTCTTCCATAACTAGAAACTCTAGGTTTAAGATCAACCTCACGTGGGAGGTTGTTTTATTAAAATGGTAGTTACTTACTATCCTTCTAAGAGATCCATATGACAGCCCTATACATGAAAAATCGGCAAGGTACTATTGTGGTGGATCTAAGTGCTTGGTTGCACTTTCTTTAAACTATTCTGCTACTTAGAGGATCAAGGACAGCCCCATCATGCGCCGATTTTTCTTATGCCAGAATTTCCATATAGGTAGTTTGTTGTCGAGAAGAGGAAGGCTTATATTTGAGGCAGGAAATGTTAACATTCACACGGTCTCTGCCCTTTCCATAGAGAGAGTGAGGAGACCTCCTGTTAGAATCAAGATCTGGATGAACAATAGCGCGGGGGTCTTTCAGATCCGAAAGACATTGGACAAGAGGATATCTCACAGCTGTCTTAAGGGAAGAGAGGTGGGAGGAATTTGAGAAAAGATGGGAAGAATGGGCCGAAGAATTCGGCAAGAGAATTGGATTAATGATAGATAGTGCCATGAGAAGGGCATTTAGGGCTGCAATGCACAGACCAAGGGCCGTTGTTAGCGTAAGACACTTGATCGAGGAAGAGGACTGGCAAAGAAGGCCGATACCGATTAGGAACCTGAGCAGATCTCTCTATTCGAGGATAAGGGAGATAGCGGAGAGGAGAGGAGTAACCGTAGGCGAAGTGATGAATGACCAGAAGTAAGGGAGCTTCTACTAAAGGAGTATCAGGAAATGTTAAGCGAGGTT
>CAZUBM010000008.1:68240-84517 GCA_964618805.1 uncultured Nitrososphaerota archaeon | reverse complement strand
CTGTTTCTGAAGCCCTCTTGAAGAACAGATCTGCCTCAGATAGAGCATCGTATGCAGCACGAAGAGCCTGGGGTTCTTTACAGAATAATGGTAAGTTTTCTTCTATCCACCTGAAAACAAAACGAGGATCTTGATTTAGGTTCCTTAGCACTACTTTCGAATATCCACATCTTCCTGAGATCAACACAGCTTTAAGCAGATCAAATATGCCTTTCTCAACATCTCTTTGCCCTACTCTCTTTCCTATCTCTGAAACTAGGTCCATAGATCCCTGACAGATTGCTTGAAGATCATTTATAGCAGCTCTTAAGTCTCCAGAGGCATTCACTGCTATTTCTTTCAAAACTTCCGTGCTCATGTCTATGCCTTCTTCTCTTGCTATTGACGCAAGCACAGATCTTATCGTTGTCCATCTCAATCTGTTGAATTTTACAGGTTCTGATATCTTACGTATTTCAGGGGGAACGTTTCTATACATGTCGTTAACGGTAATGACTATAGGACACATTGATACCAACTTTTCCGCCAACCTAGCTATTTCTTTAGCTTCGGAGGAGGAAAGAGCATCAGCTTCATCTATTATTATGAGTCTATTTCTTCCAAAAAGAGAAGGCGCTCCTAAATTGCTTATTATAGATCTTAGTTTCTCTCCAGCAGATGTTTCACTAGCATTTATCTCTATCGCATCGAAATCTAGCTCATTTGCTATTGCATGAGCAGCTGATGTTTTTCCAGTTCCAGGAGGACCATATAGAAGAAGAGCCTTTCTAACGGTTCCCTTTTTGACATCCTCTATCCAATCTTTGATTTGCTTTATGGCAGAGGTCTGACCGATTATTTCATCTAGCTTCTTTGGACGGTATTTCTCAACCCAGAGAATCAAACTTCTTCACCTTGCCGAACCTAGTTCTAGTATCTGTGCAAGCAAGAATCCAAGCTGAACATCTGGATGAAGCCCGAGGGCAAGTCTGAAATCTGCTTCTCCTATATATGAGATCAATTTTGCCTTTTCAGCGTCTGAAAAGTCATCAGACATAGAGATCTCTCTGTATATTTGTTTAATTAAGTCCTCACCTGAGACCCCATCCTTTAACATCAACTCTCTCAATATCCCCCTTGCTTCCAGGAATTTTCCTTCATATGCTGCCTTTATCATCCTTTCAACTTTTTCTGGCATAGCTAACCCGGCCATCTTAAAGACAAGGTCCTTGTTTATCTCCTTTCCTACAACTGCCACTGTCTGTAGTGTATTGATAGCCCTTCTGAGGTCACCTTCACTAACATACACTATAGCATCTAACCCTTCGTCTGTAACAGCGACTCCCTCCTTCTCCGCTATGTATCTCAGTCTATCTTTTATAGCAGATTCTGGCAGAGGAAGAAATCTGAACACGGCTGTCCTTGATTGAATTGGTTCTATAATTCGAGAAGAGTAGTTACAAGCAAGTATGAATCTGGTACTTGATGAATACATCTCCATTATTCTCCTTAGAGCATGCTGTGCTTGCGGGGTTAAATGATCGGCTTCATCGAGATGAATTATTTTAAACGGGACTCCTCCAGCAGGTACGGTTTTTGCAAAATCCTTTATTTTTGTACGGATTGTCTCAATGCCTCGCTCATCTGATGCATTAAGCTCAAGATAGTTGGCTTGAACCAAATCTTCTTGTCCATAAATCTCATTCGCTAAGGCAAGTGCGGCGGTCGTCTTTCCGGTACCGGGAGGACCTGCAAAGAGCAAATGAGGGATAGAACCGCTCTTAACGAATCCCTTTAGCGCTTCTACAACCTCTTCTTGATCAACCATGTCATCTAGCTTCTTTGGACGGTATTTCTCAACCCATAGTTCATAACTCATCTTACTCCCTCCATTACTTACATCATTGTATGCTTTTAGTGATAACTAATTGTAATCAGTTTGAAAATATGTGGATTTCTTCCTTCATTTATTAAGAGATAACTCTTTTGATATGATGATCTCCGCTCTTTCTTGATGGAAAGATTATGGGGCACAAAATAATCGGTTTCAGTATGTCAATAAAGTTTATTTATGCCTATAAAGCGGCATTAGCAGAGTAGAGGGACGTAAAGTTGTTTCCAATAAGGTGTTTCACCTGCGGTAAAGTCATAGGAGATAAATGGGAGGAATATTCAAGGAGAGTTTTAGCTGGAGAGAACCCTAGGGATGTTTTAGATGATATGGGAATAGATAGATATTGCTGCAGAAGGATTTTCTTATCTCATGTCGATCTAGCTGCTGAGTACCTTAGGTTCTCTCCATATAGACATAGAGAAAGGTAAAATGAAAACATGATTTAGTTTTATAAATGGAGTCCTCTTGAGGGAAGGGATGAGTGATGAGCGGGGTTGATAGCGGATCTGATGCAGTGGAAGAAGGTCTTCTAATACCTAGACAGAAGTACTTATCTTCAGGGGTTCAAGTAGGTACAAAGGTTCATACCAAAGATATGGAGCGGTTCATATACAAAATAAGACCGGATGGGCTAGCCATACTGGATATAGACAAAACAGATGAAAGGATTAGAATTGCGGCTAAGTTTCTTGCTAGATTTGAGCCTTCAAAGATTTTAGCTACTTCAGTAAGGATATATGGCTTCAAACCGGTAAGAATGTTTGCTAAGTATGTTGGAGCTAAGGCCATAACCGGCAGATTTCTGCCTGGTATGTTAACTAACCCTAGCTCTCCGGAATATATTGAGCCAGATGTAATTGTTTTATCAGACCCAAGAGTGGACAAACAGGCTCATAAGGAAGCTATAAAGGCAGGTATTCCTGTTGTAGCCCTTGTAGATGCGGATAACGTGCTTAGCAATATAGATTTAGCCATTCCAGTCAATAATAAAGGTAGACGTTCGCTAGCTTTAGTCTTTTGGTTATTAACCAGAGAGATTTTGAGAGTGAGGGGAGATATTCCTCCAGATGGAGATTTGGATGTAGATTATGAAGAATTTGCCACAAGGATTGTGGGTTTGAGGTGAATTGGAAGGATATGAAACGTTTACCAGCTGTAGCGGGACAGTTTTACCCATCAAATCCGGATAAATTGCTTCGCATGATTGAGTGGGCTTTTGGCAGCGTTGGCGTTCCTAAGATACCTGAACCAAATATTTCTGGTCCACGTAAAGTAAGAGGCTTGATGGTTCCTCATGCTGGTTACATGTACTCTGGTCCAACTGCTGCAAAAGCCTATCAAATCCTTGCGGAAGACGGTGCGCCTGAAACCTTCATTATAATAGGGCCCAATCATGCAGGGCTAGGTGGTGCTTTGTCCATAATGAAGGAAGGGATTTGGAAGACCCCCCTTGGGGAGATCGAGTTAGATTCTGAGATTGGTAAGATTATAGAGGAGAATTGCAGGTTAATAGAAGATAATCCAGTTGCACACAAGTTTGAACATTCGATTGAGGTTCAAATTCCTTTCTTACAGGCTATTTATGGAGATGACTTTAGAATTGTACCGATTATCATGCTTGCTCAGGATCCTCAGACATCTAGATGTTTAGGAGAGGCCATTTCGAAGGCAATATCTTCATCCGGGAGAGATGCAGTTATTATAGCTTCCTCTGACCTTACTCATTATGAGCCACAGGTTGAAGCTAAGAGGAAGGATCACCTTGTTCTTCTTGCTATAGAGAATATGAACGAAGAAGATGTCTACAGGAAAGTTGTGGAATTTGATATATCTATGTGCGGCTATGGCCCTGTCATGGCTATGATAATTGGTTCTAAGTTGTTAGGTGGAAAGAAGGCTGTTATTTTAGATTACAGGACTAGTGGTGATGTTACTGGGGATTATTCAGCCGTAGTTGGATATGCATCTGCGGCGGTGTACATTGAATGAAAACCTCTGAAAGAAAGCTAAACCATTTGATAATTGCTAAGGAGAGAGATGTGGAGTCAAAGGAGTGGAATTGGTTTGAAGACGTAATCCTTTTGCATTCAGCAGCTTCTGAGATCGGTCCGGATGATGTCAAGTTAAATACTGATTTTTTAGGAAAGGAGATTTCCGCTCCCATAATTATTGAAGGAATGACAGGAGGACATGAGAAAGCTAAAGAGATTAATATAGCTCTTGCCGAGGCAGCAAGAGAAGTCGGCATCCCTTTGGGTTTAGGAAGCCAGAGAGCGGCTCTTGAAGATCCTTCTCTATCGTCTACCTTTAGAGCTGCGAGAAAAGTTGCTCCAGAAATCCCAATTATAGCTAATCTTGGTGCGAGCCACATAATTGGACCTTCAGGTGTAGAAAATGCCTCTAAGGCCGTCAGCATGGTAGAAGCCGATGCTCTTGCCGTTCACCTTAATCTGTTGCAGGAAATAATACAGCCAGAAGGATCTTCATCTTTTAAAGGCCTACTAGATGCCTTAACGAATTTAGTTGATGAGCTTGATGTTCCAGTAATAGTTAAAGAAATCGGTGTTGGGATATCTAGAGAAACTGCAGCTTTATTAGAAGCTACGGGAATCGTTGGTATAGATGTGGCTGGTCTAGGTGGTACTAACTGGACTATTATAGAGGGATATAGAAGCCAAAAAGGAAGTCTTATAAGAGCTCTGGCAGAGACATTCGAAACTTGGGGAATTCCTACCCCAGCAAGCATAATCGAAGCGGTTACTGCTACTAAGGAGGTCTTCATCATAGGGTCTGGAGGAGTCCGCAGCGGTCTAGATGCTTCTAAATGCATCGTTCTTGGAGCAAGATATTCTGGAGCTGCCTTGCCATTTCTCAGAGCGTATTATGAAGGAGGAAGTTCTGCGGTGCTGCAGCTTTTAAATCAATTTGTGCTTGAAATGAAAACCGCATTAGCACTTACTGGGGCATCAGACATCACGCAGTTTAAGATAAGAAAGAAGTATTTGTTGAAAGGAAGGTTGTTAGAGTGGGTTTTGTATAGAGGATTAATGAAGCAGATGGTTCGAGATTCAGAGAACTTTTAATAAGGTGAGTGACTTGAAGTGAAGACCCGAGAGGAGGGAATGAAGGATGAACCGTAGTGACAAACCCTTCTACGTTAAGTATGAGGTGCCTGAAGATTTAGTTGCTAAGATATATGAGTTAGTAGAACTCGTCAGAACTACAGACGGGAAAGTTAGGAAGGGAATCAACGAAACAACTAAGATGGTGGAAAGAGGAGAAGCGATGCTCGTAATAATTGCAGAAGATGTAGATCCGCCTGAAATAGTAGCGCATTTGCCCATTCTCTGCGAAGAGAGGGATGTGCCATATACTTATGTTCCCAGTAAGAGAGAGCTTGGCAAAAGAGCTGGAATAGATGTCTCAGCATCGTCAGTAGCAATCACAGACCCTGGACAGGCCGAGAATCTAATGAGAGCCATTATAGAAAAGATTAAGGAGCTTAAATGATCGAAAAAATAAAGAGACGGTCGAGTAATTTCTTTTCTTGGTGAGTGAAATGTCAGAGGATGAGGCTTATCCAGCAGAAGTCGTTGAAATAATTGGAAGGACTGGGGTTGCAGGCGGAATAACGCAGGTTCGTGCTAAAATACTTGCTGGAAAGGATAAGGGAAGGGTGTTAACAAGAAATGTAGCTGGTCCAGTAAGAGTTGGTGATATATTGTTGCTCAGAGAAACAGAGATTGAGGCTAGAAGGCTAAAACCAAGGTGATTTTCAAGGTTTATTTGTTGGGATGGTGTGGGAGTTGGCTTCGGTTCTTGTAAGAAAATGTGCTTTCTGCGGCAAAGAAGTTGAACCTGGAACGGGGTTAATGTACGTCAGAAATGATGGCCGCATTCTATTATTCTGCTCATCAAAATGCTCAAAAAATGCTTTGAAACTTAAGAGAAGCCCTGAAAAAGTCAAATGGACATTAAAGCATAGAAGGAGGAAAGAGAGGTCTATTAAAGTATGAATTGTCCTTCTGAGGATTTAATCCATCAAAACGAAGAGACTAGCGCTGAGTTTAGACAGCCCATCGTAGCAGTTCTAGGCCATGTAGATTCAGGAAAGACCACAATGCTAGATTACGTTCGGAGAACCAGGGTTACAGCTAAAGAACCAGGATCCATAACGCAGCATATAGGTGCCTCGGAGATCCCTGCTACTGTGTTAAAAAGATTGTGTGGACCGGTTTTTTCTCTTCTTGGACTCAAGTTTGAGCTTAAAACAAGGGGGCTGTTGTTCATCGATCTACCTGGGCATGAAGCTTTCACTAACCTACGGAGAAGAGGAGGTTCCGTTGCAGACATCGCTATCTTAGTTATTGACGTCCTGTCAGGAGTTCAACCTCAAACTACGGAATCTATTAACATCTTGAGGGAACGCAAAACCCCCTTCGTTGTTGCTCTAAATAAGATAGACCTTTTAAGCGAGTGGGAATCTCATCCCGGCTCTCCTTTTATTGAATCCTTTGAAAAACAAAGCTCAAGAGTTCAAATTGAGCTAGAAAAGCGTTTATCAAAGGTAGTAGATCAGTTCGCTGAACTTGGCTTTGAGGCTGAGAGATACGATAGAGTTATGGACTTTACTAAGGTTTTATCCATCGTTCCAACAAGTGCTATAACTGGAGAGGGCATTCCTGACCTCCTAGCCATACTGTTAGGGCTAGTCCAGAGGTTCATGCTTGACAGGCTCAGATTATCTAAGGGACCTGGTCTGGGTACTGTATTAGAAGTTAAGGAGGAGCCCGGGCTAGGTACCGTATTAACTGCTATCATCTACGATGGTACAATTAGAAAGGGAGATACTATTGTACTGGGTGGGACTGCCGGTCCTATAATTACTAATGTAAGAGCTTTGCTTAGACCAAAACCTCTAGCAGAAATTAGAGTAACTCCAAGGTCTAGGTTTCAAAGTGTAGATGAAGTAAAGGCAGCATCAGGTATTATGATAGCAGCTCCAAGTCTGGACAAAGCAATAGCCGGGTCTCCTTTGATCGTAGTCAGAGATCCTAGCTTACTCGATGAAGTAAAGAAGGAAGTTGAGGAAGAGATTAGCGGAATCATAATCCATACAGATCGAGCTGGTATCATCGTCAAGGCCGATACCCTTGGTTCTTTAGAGGCCCTAGTTAACCAACTTAGAAGCAGGAATATACCGATAAGGAAAGCCGATATAGGAGACGTGACCAAAAAGGACATCTTCGAGGCAATGGTTGTAAAGAAGGAAGATGAAAAGTACGGTATTATATTGGCATTTAATGTCAGAGTCCCAAGCCAGTTGAAGGGAGAATTGAAGAAAAGTAAAATAGCTCTGATAGGCGATGTTGTGATCTATGGATTAATAGAAAAACTAGAAGAATATTTAGAAAAATTGAGAGAGGAAGAGAAGCTAAAAATTTTGTCTAGTCTTGTTTATCCTTGTGAATTAGAAGTACTCCCAGGATATGTGTTCAGACGGAGTAATCCGGCCATTGTCGGTGTTAGGATACTGAAAGGAAGACTAAGACCGTCAACTTACTTAATAAATGAGAGAGGAAAGAGGGTTGGCATTGTAATGGAAATACAAGACCAAGGAGTGCGAAAAATGGAGGCTATAGCGGGTCAAGAGGTAGCTATTTCAATAAGAGGAGGCACTGTGGGGAGAAATGTCAAGGAAGGGCAGATCCTTTACTCGGACGTTAAGCCAATATATGACCCTAAGTCAAGAAGCATCTTTTTCTCTGTCCTTTCAGAAGAAGAGAAAGAGCTTTATCAACGAATATTAGACTTAAAACTAGATCTTGAAGAGGAGGGTTGAATCTTAATAATGTTAAATGTAAGGAGGGAAGGTTAGAAAATGGAGTTCATCCTCTGTATAGGGGACCCTAAGACCGGAAAGACATATAGATTAGATCTCGATAAAGAGAAGGGTAGTGCCCTTATGGGTAAAAAGATTGGTGACATCGTCTCAGGAGAAGCTATAGGTCTTCCTGGATACAAACTGAAGATAACGGGTGGCAGAGACAAAGATGGCTTCCCCCTCCACCCTGGGGTTCATGGAACCATCAGGAAGAAAATACTATTATCGGGAGGTCCGGGCTTTCGGCCCAGGCATAAGGGAGATAGAAGAACTAAACTTGTTCGAGGAAACATATTGTTAGAAGATGTAAAACAAATTAATCTCAAAGTGATAGAGTGGGGATCCGAGCCCATTGTCAGTTATCTAGGAAAGAAGGAGGAAGAGGGGGGAGGGGCTGATTCAAAGAATGAGTGAAGAAGAACCAAAACAGCCTGAGATGAACATAGGAACTGCCGGTCATGTAGATCATGGGAAATCAACTCTTGTACAGGCATTAACAGGAATATGGCCAGAAAGACATAGCGAAGAGCTAAGAAGAGGCATTACAATTAAATTAGGTTATGCAAATGCTGAATTGAGAAAGTGTCCTAAATGCCCTGAGGATGATCCTGAGAGCTACACCACTAAGAAAAAATGCCCTAAAGATGGTTCAGATACGATCTTGTTGAGAAAGATTTCATTTGTAGATTGCCCAGGTCATGACACATTGATGGCGACTATGCTAGCCGGTTCCACATTAATGGATGCAGCATTGCTAGTAATAGCATCTAATGAACCAGTTCCTCAACCTCAGACGCGAGAACATTTAGTAGCTTTGAAAATTATGGGCGTAAAGCAAATAATAGCTGTTCAGACGAAAATAGAATTGGTTTCTGATGAAGACGCGATAAAGCATTATGAAGCGATCGTTGAATATCTCTCAACTGAATTAGAGAAGGTTCCCCCAGTAATCCCAATCTCTGCACTGCATGGAGTGAACCTAGGATATCTGATTAAAGAGATGGTTGAGAGATTCAAACCACCAGAGAGAGATCCAACTCTTCCTCCACTGATGTATGTCGCTAGGTCTTTTGATGTAAATAGGCCAGGAACCAAGCCTAAGAACCTGAAAGGCGGAGTATTGGGCGGTACAATAGTCCAGGGACAGTTTAAGGTTGGAGATGAAATAGAAATCCTTCCTGGTCTCTATCATGAAGGAAAATATCGGCCTCTCACAACAGAAATCATAAGTCTAAGGAGTGAAAACGTTGATCTAGAATATGCTAGGCCTGGAGGTCTCATCGGCGTTGGAACAAAACTCGATCCTGCCTTAACAAAGGCAGACTATATGGTCGGAAATGTAGTAGGACTTCCAGGAGAGCTCCCACCCGTATGGGAATACGTTGATACGAAATGTGTTTTTCTAGAAAGAGTTGTAGGGCTTAAAGAAGAGCTTAAGGTACGGAAACCAGACGTCAGGACTTTAATTGAAATTAATGTAGGAACAGCAACTGTCCCTGCAATAGTAGAATCGAGGGATCCCGAGGACATTTATGGTTTGAGATTAAAGATTCCAATATGTGCAGAGATCGGACAAAGAATGGCTATTTCCATGAGGATTAGTGGTAGATGGAGGTTAGTAGGCTACGGTTTTATTCAAGGTGGTCAGGAGTATAGGTACTGATTTCTCTCCATGAGAGAAAAATTTTAATCTCCCTGATTTACTGAGAACCTAAGCGGCCGTAGTCCAGCCTGGATAGGATGGGGGCCCTCCAAAAAAAGGCATTGAGGAAAGCCCCAGACCCGGGTTCAAATCCCGGCGGCCGCATTTTTCACTTAGAGCTTAGTAATGATAGAAATCTCTCTTTTCCTTCGTAGACTCAATACAATGTATTTTTCTATTTTATAGATCTGTTTTTATGTGATTTCCCTGGCTCCTAAAATTAATAGTAAGAATTTATTGCTTTAAATTTCCTCTTTGTTTAGGGCGTTGGATAAGCGAGAAGAGAAAGATGAATATGTGCACTCAATCGAGTCTAAGTTAAGGAAAAACATAGAAGAGATCGCGCTGTGTAGGGGAATAAAAAGTGAGAGGGCTCTAAAGCTAGTCTCAGATCTTGTTATTGCTTTTCTCAATTCAATAACTGATTTGCCACAGACAGATTTGATTGAGGAGTGGAAATTAGTTGCTTTTAGGGCAAAAATGCCACCTGTATGCAAGCATCCCTGTCAATTTAGCTACGAATTAGAAAAAGTGTTAATGAGAGCTGGTTTCAGGAATATTCATTACCATTTAATAATCTCAGCTTTAGAAGCATTAGATCACCATAAGAAGGAGGAGAATTCTGGATGAGGGCTAAGGGCTATAAAGTTTTTTGTGCTTCTCTCTGGAGGACCACCAATCAACATATTTAAAACGAAGAAGGACCACTTCAATGAGTGACTGCCCCGGTAGCTCAGCTGGTGGAGCGCCGCCTTGGTAAGAATGGGATGCCCAGAAAGGCGGAGGTCGCGGGTTCGAATCCCGCCCGGGGCTTTATTGCATAATTATTTACTCTAGGATGATTATTACTTAACTTGATTCATGAGGTGAACCTACCGCTAAGATTTAATTTCATAATACTAATGAATTGTGGAGATACAAATGGTTCTAGCAACTGCCATTGGTCTAGTGACGAAGGATGGAGTAGTGCTTTCAGCAGATAGAAGAGTTTCATATGGGGACGGATATATACTGAGTAAATCTGTGAAGAAGGTCTTTACCTTAAATGATGTGGTAGGAGTTGCTTCAGCAGGTATACCTGCTGATTTTCAATCTTTGGTCGATAGCCTCATTTTTAACGTCAGATTATATGAACTAGATACTAGAAGAAGGGCAAAACCCTCAAACATAGCCCGTATTTTGTCTGTAATACTATATCAAAGGAGGATGTACTCGCCCTACTATGCAGAAATGATAATAGGAGGTCTTGAAGACGACTTACCTAGGTTATTTGTACTAGATCCAGCTGGCAGCTCTCTCGAGGACAAGTATGCAGCCGTAGGTTCGGGTGCAAAACTTGCTATAGGAATATTAGAACGCTCTTATTCTCCAGATTTAGGCAGAGAAGAGGCTATTAAGGTCGCCGAAAGAGCTATGAGAGGAGCCATAGAAAGAGATGCTCTTTCGGGAGATGGTATTGATATTCTGTTCATCGGTAAGGAAGGCAAGATCGAAAAGTTCATTCCAATCAAATTAACCTAAAGAGACGGAGGAGGAAGGATCCTATGAGTCTGAAAATTAACTCCGACAGATTGAAGGATTTGTTACTAGAGATTATTTCCATTAAAAGCTTCTTTTCAAGAGAAGTCGAGTTGGCAGACTTCTTGATAAGCGAATTGGCAAAGATAGCTGATAAGGTAGAGAGACAGCCGGTAGAAGGATGCGGTGGAAACGTCATAGCGTATTTTGGTCCAGAAGATAAGCCTCTAAAGTACCTGCTTATGTGCCACATGGATACAGTTGAGCTATTTGAAGGATGGAGCAGGAATCCTTGGGGAGAGATTAATGGAGACTTCGTGTATGGAATTGGAGCTCTAGATTCCAAATCAAGTCTCGCTGCGATGATAGAAACCCTTAGAGCAATTTCGGATGTTAAGGATGAGCTAAAGGGTAGGATTGCTTTAGCTGCTGTTTGTGATGAGGAAGGATATAGTAGAGGAACATACCAACTGGCAAAAAGCGGTAAGTTGAAAGGAATAGAATTGGGTGTGGTTGGAGAGCCCACTCAGATGAAATTGATGAGGGGAGCTTATGGAAGACTAGTCTTTGATATTACAGTGAAGGGTAGGGCTGCTGTGGGAACGGAGAAGAGAGGAGTCAATGCAGTCATTGAAGCTTGTAAGCTGGTTCTTTGGGCTGTAAAGTACTCATCTAAGCCTAAAGTTGAGGGAAGCGTAGCTCCTCTTGCAATAAGATCTCAAGAATTCATAGTAACTCACCCAGAGAGATGTTTGATCAGGATGGATAGGCACTATCCTTCAGGATCGGATGAAGATGAAAGAAGACGGTTTGTTTCTTATCTAAAAAGGGCCCCAGACTTTCGTGCAGATACAGAGATAAGACTCATGCAAAGGCCAACACCCTATGCCTCACCATATCAAGTTCCAGAAGATAGTCCGGCATTTCTTTTGTTAAAGCAAGCGTACATAGATGTTCTCGGAAAAGAGCCAGAAATTGAACTCTATCACACTGTTAGCGATGCTAACTACCTTCATCAGGTAGGTAAGATTACTCTCCCTCTTTTAGGACCTATGGGAGGAAATCATCACTCTAAGGATGAGTATGTGATTTTTGAATCGGTCCAAAACCTATGCAAAGTGTACCTTAAAGCTGTTGTCAGCGCCCTTCTATGAATGATTTTTGGAGATCCTGATGAAAGAAAGCGTAGATTCTTCTCCTTTTAGCTCATTGATATGTCCACCTTCAGCTCAAGAACTTCTAGATTTAGCTTTTAAGAGGAGTTTTAAGCCGAGGAGTACAAAAGAGAAGGATCCTATTATTTCTGCCAGGACTAGGGAGATAGGTCGTGTCGCATCAATGGCTGACGTAATTTCTAGCAGATTAAAGGCTGTAGTTCGTTCATTTCCATCATTTGATGCCCTGCATCCCTTCTATAGAGAACTTGCTGATGTCTTAGTTGGCGTAGATGAGCTAAGATTGGCTCTAAGCAGATTGGATTGGGCTAGAAAAATTATCAGGAGGCTTAGCAGGCAGTATATCAGAAGACTTAAGGGCTCTGAAGACTTTAAAGAAATGGAGAAGATAAGAAAGGCAGCCATGGGAAGGATTTCGTCTGTGGTAAAATCGATCTCAAGCGATATCGATTTCATTAGGTCAGCATGTCAAAAACTTGGAGTGGTTCCCAACATTCAAGTTGGTAGCCCAACCGTAGTAATAGCAGGGAGGCCGAATACTGGTAAGAGTACGTTGGTTCGAAGAATATCATCTGGAAAGCCCGAGGTTGCATCTTATCCGTTCACGACAAGATCGTTGCTAGTCGGCCATTTTTACCTTAAGGGAGGAGCCTTGAGAGTGCAGGTAATAGACACTCCAGGACTCCTAGATAGACCATTATCTAAACGAAATGCTATTGAACTACAGGCCATTCTGGCCCTTAAACGTCTTGCTTGGTTCATAGTTTACTTGATTGATCCAACCGAAACATGTGGTTATACCGTAAGAAATCAAATATCTTTGCTTGACGAGATCGCTCGTGAATTTTCAAATGTAAAGTTGATAATAGTGCTAAATAAAATGGATTTGTGGTCTCAGTTTCACAAGAGCATTATGAAGTGTAAGGAGTTACTAAGACAAAGGAGGAAGTCTTTTTATGAAATATCAGCGGAAGAGGGATTTGGAGTCAACACGCTTACTGCTACTCTAAGTAAGGAAATACTTGAATTATATACCAGGAGAAAGGCAACAAAGTTCACTGGCTGATTTGTTGGTATGCATGTCAAAAAGCAAGTTGGTTGGTGAATATTAATGAAAGTCATTTTCTTAGGAACTGGCGGCGCGATACCAACTCTTGAGAGGAGTCACCCTTCAATAGCTGTGTTTTTCGATGGTGAATACATCCTACTGGATGCTGGAGAAGGAACCCAGAAGCAAATCATGAAATCAGGCCTAGGTTTTGCTAGGTTAACCAGAATTTTCATATCCCATCTCCATGGAGACCATTTTCTGGGTCTATTTCCATTGATTCAGACACTCAGCTTATTAAGAAGGAAAAAAAGGCTTGAGATTTACTCTCCCGTCGGTTTAAGGGACGTACTTCATGAGCTTGTGAGTAAAGCTTATCTTCAGCCTCGCTTCGAACTAGAAGTATTCGAGATAGATAAAGATCGCTGCTTTGATTTCGGGAAATATGAAGTCAGTATGTTTCATGTCTTTCATGGAGATACGGAGACTTTCGGAATTAGGGTTAAGGAAGCTGATAAGCCAGGAGAATTTGATGTAAAGAAGGCAGATGAGCTTGGAGTGCCCGTAACCTTTAGGGGTTTGCTTCAGAAAGGGATGGCGATTAAAACTCCTTCTGGACGCATTGTCTTTCCTCAGGACGTAATGGGTCCTCCAAGGAAGGGTAAATTGCTTGTTTATTCATCAGATACCAGACCTTGCAAAACTGTAATCCATAATGCGATGGGAGCTGATCTATTGATCCATGACGCTACATTTAGGGATGATCTCAAAGATAGAGCAGAGAAAACCGGACATAGCACGGTTGGAGAGGCATGTGAGATCGCTATAAAAGCCCGTGTAAAAAAGCTCGCTCTTACTCATTTTAGTGCAAGATATAAGAATGTAGACTTAGATAAAATAGAGAAAGAGGCCAAAAGTTTGTTTAACAATGCTTTTGTCGCAAAGGATCTCCTATCAGTAAATCTGTGAGGATGACGTTCTAGATTCAATTAATTCTTGTATCTTAACTTCTTTTGGCACCTTTCCTGAAATCGTCTTTGGAGTAAGCCAGTCCAGGAATAGGGACGTATCTCCTTTAAAGTTCAATTTCACTTTTATAACGCCCAATGGCGACTCGTCCTCGGATGAACACAATCTAAGTTCTCCCATGTAAGCTGCCTGTTTATGAAGTAGTAGCATCATGATTCCACACCTTTTCAGGCTAGAAATAAGCATATCTCTTGCCGTGTCCAAAATTCTCTCCTCTCTAAGTAAACGATGTATTCTCATAAGCGTTTCATAACCACTTTTCCTTAGTTTCAGGAAAGAGGGCTTTCCTCTCACTGTTTTTATTTCTTCCATTTCTGCAGGCACTATATTCAAGATTGCTCGTATGACAGCTTCTTTGGACTCAGTTGGATAAAGAGGAGCTATCACTTCCACTTCAAACTTCTCTTCGCTCATTTGTTCTTCCTCCTATCGACGAAATTAAAGGCTTCTTCTATTTTAGGAGGCAGGCCTAGCTTTAAGTAGCGTGTTCTGGGCCATTCAACTACCTTAGCACCTAAAGATGTGAGCATTGTCTTGAGATTGAGATGGAGATGCTTTCCCTCCTTATCGAAGTCGGTTAGTATAGTGTAGGTACGCCCGTTAAATTCGTCCTGAAGACCTTCTCTCAGGTTCTTCATCACTTCCCTTACGAATTTAAAATTACCTCTCACTCCTAGAGACATGAGAGATTTCATGTCCTTTTGACCTTCAACTATTATTGAACAATTATTCTCCCTTGCTAATTTGGATAGAGCTCTTACCCAAGCATCAATTTCTTCTAACTTTTCTTTTGTTAGATAGGGATTCCTGTTCTCATGCTTTAGGTAATCTTTACCTTTGGTCAAGGGCATCAGCTTCAAGTCACCTTGTCACTTCTTAAAGTCTAAGTCACTGACGATGACCTTATCAGCATATAACGAAACAGTTTTTACATCATATTCCCCTATGTAGACTTAGCTGGGTGTAGACCCATTGAAGTACCTTGCTTTGATAACACTAATGTTGCTTACAATGCTATCGCTAGGAAGCATTCGCGTCCTCGGAGTTCCTACAGATCCTTACATTGAAAGATTTGACATTGAAGCATATCTAGAAAGAAATGATTCCTGTTTCATCACGATAAGGTTTACTTTAGTTGTTCCTGAGGCATATGGTAAGAAGGTCACTGCCATTAAACTACCACTCCTAGAAAGGCAAGATGTCCCTCCAAGAGAGGGAAATATTACGAGCTGGAAAACAAGCCAGGGCGTCCATATAGATTGGATTGAGAGCATGTATCTATCCCATATCATGATAATTTCGTTCGATGAACCAATTTCTCCTGGAAGGAAAGTCAATGTACGAATCTCCCTATCAGCCTCAAAAGACGTCTTTGTCATAAAGATTCCATACAATCCTGATGGGAGAGTTTTCTATTATCGATTCTATCGACCGAACGTAAGTCTTGCATTGGAAAACTCTATATTAAAGGTATATCTCCCTCATAATTCCTATCTAAGACAGTTTGAGCGATATCGAGAGCTATTAAGCCCGATTGCAAATTTGCTGCAAATCGGTGATGAAGTTACATTAGGAAGAACCTCTGTAACATGGGATCTGAGTACACCAGAAGTTATAACATCTGAACGGACTGTATTTACATGTACTTACTACTTAAAACAGGAAACAATGACTTCTACTGGAACAAATATATCTGAACCGAAACCAGTTAATACACAGAACTCTTTCGTGATAATTTTTACATCAAACATCATATCTGTCTTGATTGCTTTCACAATTTCTTGGTTATTATTCAGACAGAGAAGTGCGAGAGTGAAAATTCCTAGTATTTCGGGCATAGATCTAGCCAAACAAACCTTGAATGAAAAGGATTTGAAAAAGATTGAGGGAATAATAAGTCAGCTAAGCTCTGAGGAGATAGAGATCCTAAGGCTCCTTGCTAAGAACGGTGGCAGTATGAGGCAGCGTGAGATACCCCTTAACATCGGCTTTTCAAAGAGTAAAATCTCGAGAATGTTAAAACGAATGGAAAACATGGGCTTAATTAC
>CAZUBM010000008.1:0-68140 GCA_964618805.1 uncultured Nitrososphaerota archaeon | reverse complement strand
CAAAGAGTAAAATCTCGAGAATGTTAAAACGAATGGAAAACATGGGCTTAATTACAAGAAACTTAGTTGGTAGAACTAAACAAGTAAATCTGTCTCCAGCCTTCTTAGCTTACTTCTTATCGAGAATTCAGAGATTTCAAGAGGAAAATCCGAGCAAATGAATCGAAATATGGAAGGTTAGTAAAAATTTGGTATTAGTAACTTTAATTGAGTTAAGTTGAGGAATAGGACTACGAAAAATCCTATTAAATTAAAGAAATTACTTCTTAATTTGTCCCATATATCCTCGATATTTGTCTCTGAGGGTTGAAGACTTCTTTTCAACCCTATACCTCAACTCCCATAATGGTTATTTTAAAATTAATAGCTCACTCAAGCCTTCCCCATAGCATTCTTAGTATTTTGAAATCATGTTTATGAAATGCTGTGAATTAAACGTTATTTAAGGTGCGGGGGGTGGGATTCGAACCCACGAACCCCTATGGGAGCGGATCTTGAGTCCGCCGCCTTTGACCTGGCTCGGCCACCCCCGCAAGCTTCTAGATAAATCATCATGGAAATAAATTTTTCTTATGAGAAGGGCTGCTTCTTCAAGAACCTTTCTTCAGCTATTTTCTTGGCCTCTGAGATTCTCTTTATGATCCTAGCATAGTGATGGTGTGGGCTTGTTAAAAACCTTACAAGCTTGGCCCTTTCCTTGGATGCTTTTATCTTTACTATCTTATCGTATAGCAAGCATTCTTCTATACAACCATCTGGGACAACTAGCATGGCCCTATCAGCTTCTATTAGAAGAGTAGAACTCATGGGAATTATCGTTGAGCTAGTAGGCACAAGCATGCTGGGAGGCCAGGGATTAACGGGCACTATCTCTAGGACTTCGGCCCTTGGATCTATAGATGGACCTCCCTCTGAAAGGGCATAAGCCAGAGAACCGAGTGGAGTGGATATCATAAGACCATCTCCGAGAAATCCGTTAACTATAACGCCATCTATGGATACCCTTATCTTAAGTGCCTTTCCCATCTTTGGCGTTGAGAGAAGGATCTCGTTAAGTGCGAATATGTTGCTTTCTGGTATTTCTACCGTTGGAACTTTTTCTATCCAAAACTCCCCTCTAACTAACTTATTTAGTCCTTGAATCAGATCTTCCTGAGAAAGCTCCATAAGCAAACCGTAGGATCCATCTTTAATGCCAAGAATCGGGATTCTACCCTTTATTTTATGAAATAGACGCAATAATGTACCATCTCCTCCTATAGCTATAGCCAGGTCGAATCCCTTCGTGTTAATTTCTCTCAAATCTTCGCATTCAATTACTTCCACCCCTTTGTCGATAAGAAATTTAGTTACTCTTTCAGCTAACATAGCTGCTCCTTTATGATCCGGTCTTCTCCTAAGCAAGAGTCTTGATGGGGGTTTCTCCATACTCTCTCGCTGGAAGAGCAAATAAGGTGCTTAATAAAAGACTCGGACCGGAAGACTGGAATGCCAAGGGACTATCTTTTAGGCAGAACCAGTTTTCAATCTCATGATGCATGTAGTCCTTCCCCCTTCTTCAGAAGATCTTCAAGTAATCCGTAGCCTAGCCAGAATTGATGTTCTGGTCAAGAAGGACTTACCTGAACACCCTGAACTGCCTTGGAGGCTTAAGAGAGGGATGGAAGCAAGTATACCTGCCTGGTTGTATGAAGAATTAGAAAAAGAGGGATTTGTAGAGAGAAAGGAGCCCATGGACATTAGAGTCGTAGAGATAATGCTTCATAAAGAACAAATGACAACTAGACCTCTTAAGATGCCAGAGGACACTTATTCTTGGCTTAAGAAAGAAATTGAAAGAGCTTACAAGAAAAAAGAGGCTGATCCCCTCGAAGTAAGGCGCTTGATCTCTAATCTTTTCGATTTAAGCTCTGCTAGGCTCAGGAAAATAGTTAGATATCTCTTGCTTTCACATGTTGACGATATGGAGTGGCGTATTCTTGAGCACTTAACTCCCGAAGAAAGGGTATTATATCTAGTCCTTAGAGAGATTATAGACAAGTGGAGGATGGATCTAAGGGAGGAGAAGTAGGTAAAAATGAGTCTAATAAGATCTCCTTCACTTCCAACGGACATTAAAAGCTTGAAGGTCATTTATAAGAGATTTCTAGAGGAATTTAGGGATAAATCTGGCGAAGCCAAGTACAGACGAGCTATTGATGAGATGATAGCTAATGGAAGGCGCTCTCTAATAATAGATTATCATGACTTGTTTGGCTACCCTCTAACAAGAGAATTAGCAAGAGATTTGCATTTTAATCCTGAGAAACACATAGAAGCGGCTTCACAAGCCATCAAGGAGATTGTGTTGACGTTAGTTGGAGATCTAGATTCCCCGGAAGCTGCTTTCGTGAAATATCCCTTTCACGCAAGATTTGATAATCTCCCTGAGACCACTAGCATAAGGGAGCTGCACTCTCAAGTCCTTAATAGGTTCGTTCAAATAAAAGGGATTGTAATAAGAGTTTCTGAGATATTTGCTAGGATTTCGAAGGCTGCTTACCGGTGCAAGAGCTGCAATGAAATGTATTTGATCGATCTTATGAGAGGGGAGCAGGAAATTCCAAAGGTCTGTCCTAACTGTGGAGGCAAGCTCCTCTTTGATGAGGAGAATAGCGAGTACATAAATTGGCAGCACATAAGGATACAAGAACTTCCAGAAGATTTGCCACCAGGAGCTATGCCTAAACATATTGAAGCAGAGCTTTGGGATGATTTAGTAGATAAAGTAAAGCCAGGGGATCAGGTAGTTGCAACTGGCGTTATAAAACTTCAACCAGCATCTGGTTCTAGAAGGATCTCCACAAAGCCCGTGTTAATTTACAAGAGGTATTTGGACCTTAACAACGTTAAGGTCCCATCAAAGGTTTACGAAAAGGTTGATATATCGCCTGAAGACGAGAAAGTTATTCTAAACCTGGCGAAGGACCCAAATATAGAGGAAAAGCTATTAAATTCAATAGCTCCTGCCATTTATGGCTGGAAACACATAAAGAAAGCGATTGTTTTAGCTCTTTTTGGAGGGAATCCTCTCATCCTTCCTGATGGAACAAAAATAAGAGGAGAGCTACATCTTCTATTAGTTGGTGATCCCGGCGTCGCAAAGTGCGTGTCTGGAGACACGCTTGTATTTGTTGATGGCGAATTTCGCAAGATTGCTGATTTAGCTGAAGAATTATTGGCAAAAGGAAACAAAAGATTAGAAGATGGATATGCCGCAGAAAGCAATTTTAAAGTCCTTTCCATGACAAAAGACATGCGAGTAGAGGAGAAAAAGTGTGTAGGAATAGCTAAAAGAAAGGCACCAAGCGTTCTACTTGAAATAAGAACTGAGAGAGGTCTCTCCATAAAAGTCACTCCAACTCATCCTTTCTTAACCATAGACAAGAACGGAAGACCACGATATGTAAAAGCAGGAGACTTGTTGATGGGTTCGTATGTAGCTACCTTGGGGCTTTTTGAATCTAAACACAATAGGGATCCTCCCAAATGTTCCTTAAAGATAGACTCTGAGCTGATGGAGGTTCTTGGTTTTCTTCTAGGTAAGGCTCAGTTTAGAAATAGAAAGTCAAGCGTTTTGGTAACAGTTCAGGGCAATCAAAGGTGCATAAATAGGTTTGCTAAACTCGTTAAGGGCTGTTTGAAAGCTAAAGGGATTCGTATATATGAAACTAAAGGTAAAAACAAGAGAATTGGCTTCTTTCTTTCCAAAGGCATATTTGAAGACATAACATCTTTAGTTCCATCCTTAAAAGATAAAAAAATAGCCAGAAAGTTGCCTAAATGGGTTGTTTACTCTCCTAATGATAGAGTTCTCCCGTTTATCAAGGGATACATTGCTTCTTCCGCTAATTTCTCTCCAAAACTGAAGAGGTTATGGTTCTACACGCATAATAAAGGCCTAACGCATCAGATCAGGCTTATTCTCCTAAAGCTAGGTATTGTTTCTGATGTTAGAATTAATCGAACGTGTAAAATAATTTTGAAAGGAGATTCCCTGAAACAATTCATAAACTTAGTAGGTGAAGATTTCCCACTTTTTGATGGTTTTGAGATAACAGCAATTCAAAATCAACGATCAAAACAAAATCTTGGAGTTCCTCGTGTAGGAAAACTTGTAAAGAGGATTAGAGAAGAGATGAAGATCCCTAGATCAACTCTTGCGTCGTTAACTGAGATCAAACCCTACTTGCTTAGAAGATATGAGCTCGGAATTTCAAAGGTTCCTAAGGAACATCTAAAGAAGATTTCTAGGGCGCTCAAAAAGGAGTTAAAGAGAAGATCTTCTACCTTCAAGAGGACTGAGCTCTTATCCATAAAGAAAGATTTGGATCTCTTAGATCATATCTCTGAGTCTACGATAGACTGGGATCGAGTAGTTGAAATAAGAGAGATAAGGAGGCAAGAGAATTGGGTGTATGATATTGAGGTCCCTGGTACAAGGAACTTCATAGCAAACGGATTTGTAGTCCATAACAGCCAATTTTTGAAGTATGCAGCAGAAGTCTCTCCAAGAGGCTTGTATACTACTGGAAAAGGATCTACAGCAGCTGGCCTAACAGCAGCTGTGATTAGAGAACCAGCAACTGGTGGCTGGACGTTAGAGGCTGGTGCCCTCGTGATAGCAGATGGAGGGATTGCTTGCATAGATGAGTTCGACAAGATGAATGAAGATGATAGAAGAGCCATTCATGAGGCTATGGAACAGCAATCTTACCACCCCTCAACCGAGATATTCTTTGCAGACGGAACTAAAAGACCAATTGGACAATTTGTAGACGAACTTATGGAAAAAAATCGAGAAAAAGTCGTTAAAGGGATTAATTGCCAGATATTACCTCTTGATCGACCAGTTGAGATATTCACCGTTGATCTTAATACTTATGAGATAAAAAGATCAAGAATTGACCGAGTAAGTAGGCACGAAGCACCACCTTATCTAGTTAGGTTGAAGTTTTCAAATGGTAGAGAGGTTATCGTGACTCCAGAACATCCAGTTTTTGTTTATGATGAAAATGTGTTGGTTACAAAGCCAGCTATCGAAATTAAAAGCGGAATGCTAACATTGGGTGTTAATAAGCTTCCCGAATTGTGGAGATCATCTTTCAGTGATACAAATGCGGCTGACTTGAGTAAAGTTTCACCAGAAAGATGCTTAAAACTGAAAAGATTGCCACCTGAGATCTTCAGAATAGAATCCTCCTTAGCAAAAGAGGTGGTTAGGAGAGCCTTTTCAAATTATGGAAAGGTATCAAATGATTCTATTTGGATAGAATTACCCTCACGTGGATTAGCTGAAGACTATCAAGATCTCTTATTGAGGTTTGGTGTTCGTTCAAAATTACTTGAACCTCTTGAAAATGGACATTCTACGAATTACAGGATCCAAATAGAGCCAAAACATATATCTCTATTTGTTAAAGAGGTCTTAGATGGATGCAGCTCAAATCTCCTGAGAACTTTCCAAAATAAGGGAGTTCTTGTAAAGGAAATCGGAGAGCCACTCATTGTGGCAGATGGAGGTCTCGGTCTCATATCCATAGAAAGTGTTGAAATAATTCCAAACAAGGGAGATCATGCAACAAAATGGGTATATGATGTCACAGTAGAGCCAACGCACAACTTCGTATCTCATGGAGTTGTCCTTCACAACACGGTGTCGATAGCAAAAGCAGGAATAGTAGCAACTTTAAATGCAAGAACTACGATCATAGCTGCTGCAAATCCGAAGAGAGGTCGTTATGATGCAGATCTGTCGGTGGCAGAGAACATCAACTTACCGCCAACAATTCTCTCACGTTTTGACTTAATTTTTGTAATTAGAGATATTCCAGACGCAGCTCTCGACGAGAAAATAGCAGATCATATCCTATCTCTCAGAGCAGGAACAGGTAAAGAAGCCGAGCCTCCAATCCCTCCAGATCTTCTAGAAAAGTATGTTACATATGCCAGAAAGAAGATCCGCCCAGTGATGTCCGAGAAGGCTGCAGAATTGATCAAACAGTTTTACTTAGAGATGAGAAAAATGAGCATGAAGAGAGAGCAAGAAATGGCATTTGAATCGGTTGCAATCACACCCAGACAACTAGAGGCCTTAATTAGGCTAAGTGAGGCCAGAGCAAAAATGTTTTTGAGAAGGGAGGTTACGGAAGAGGATGCTAAGGAAGCCATCGAACTAATGAAAATAATGCTAAGTACTGTGGGATATGATGTAGTAAGCGGAAGATATGACATATATGGAATTATGGCTGGAAAATACATATCTGAGGCTGAAAGGCGCGCTAAGGAAATTGAGTTCTTAAGGGAGATGGAAGAGGATCGAAAAGGACCTGTTCCTAAAGTTGAATTCATTCAAGAGACAGCCAGGTTGCTTGGGATAAAAGAGGAGATCGTTGAGAAGGATTTGAGGGTTCTCAGAGAAGAGGGGCATATATATGAACCCAGACCCGGGTATCTCTCCTTAGTAAGGTGAAACTAGTTGCTACTTGAACGAGCCCCGCTGCCAGAAAACATCAAAAGAGCATTGAATAGATGGGGTATTAATGAGCTTTTCCCTCCTCAGACAGAGATCATCAATAGAAGACTTGTTCCTTCCGGAAATTTCGTTCTAGCAGCTCCAACTGCTAGCGGAAAGACTCTAGCAGCCGAGCTAGCCATGCTCAATGAGCTATATAAAGGAGGAAAGATCGTTTATGTGGTTCCTCTAAGGGCTTTAGCTTCTGAGAAATTCTCAAGCTTTTATCCAAGGTACAGATCTCTTGGTTTTTCAGTTAGAATGAGTGTTGGTGACTATGATTCCTCCGAAGAACCCTTAGGAAAACATGATGTTATTATAACAACGTACGAGAAGTTTGATTCAATACTTAGACACCGAGCATCGTGGATTAAAGATATCAGCGCCATCATCTTTGATGAGATACATTATGTGGCAGACGAGGGCCGGGGTCCTGCTATAGAGATGACCGTTGCTAAATTCATGGATTTAAACGAAATGTCCAGAAGGATAGCGCTTAGCGCAACTATTCAAAATATAGATCAGATAGCTAAATGGCTTGAAGCCAAGCCAATCGTTGTTGATTGGAGACCGGTTCCTTTGAGATATGGAGTGTTTTACAAAGGAGAAGTAGTCTTCCATGATGGAAAACGGTATTCTTTGCATAATGGAGGAGACTTATCCAGTCTAATCTTAGATTGTTTAGATGGAGGTCAGGTCCTCGTCTTTTACATGAGAAGAAAGGCAGCAGTCAGTGGAGCTAAGAAAATTGCCAGAATATTCAGAAAGTATAATGTTGAAGTAGATAGGGATACTCTCTCTGAAAAGGCCGATGAACTAATCGAAGATGAGCCATCTTCGCATTTAGCCAGAGAATTGGCTAGCGTTCTGAGAGAGGGGGTTGCATTTCATCATGCAGGTCTGTCTCATAGAATGAGAGCAATAGTAGAGGATTTGTTTAGGAGAAGATTCCTACTAGCACTTACCGCCACTCCAACGCTTGCTGCTGGGGTAAATCTCCCAGCTAGGAGGGTGATTATTGCCTCTTACATGCGTTATGATAGCATGGCTGGCTACTCTAGGCCCATCTCTACGATGGAATTCAAGCAGATGGCTGGTAGAGCTGGAAGACCAGATTATGACGAGATCGGAGAGGCACTTATCATCGCTAGATCAAGAGCAGAGTCCCAGAAGTTGTTTGAAAGATACTTGCTTGCAGCTCCTGAGCCGATATCCTCTAGCCTTCACAGCATCACAAAGCTAAGAGCTCAGATCTTATCTTTAGTAGCTTTGAAAGAGCCCACAAATGAGAAGGAGATAGGAGAAGTCCTCAAAAGAACTCTCTTTTCTATTCAAGGAGGACGTGGGCTTATAATGAAAGTAGTTGATCCTATCTTGGACTTTTTGCAGAAAAACGGAATGATTGAAAGGGTTGGAGGGGCTTTACTTGCTACAAGGCTTGGTAAAAGAGTCTCTCAGCTCTACATAGATCCTATGAGTGCGATCATGATGGTAGAAGCGATGGAACCGGCGGATAGGCTTCTAAAGAGATCTTCGACTTTTGATTTAGAGCTAGCTGTCTTACAGTTTATCGGAATGCTTCCAGACATGCCAAAAGTAGGCCTTAGGAGGATGGAATTCGATAAAATTGGGATGATGATGGACGAATTGGAGTACCTAATACCTCTGACAGAGGCTCCTCTTGCATCATCTTATGAGCTATTGCAGACCATAAAACTTGCCTTGACACTTAGAGCTTGGATAAGTGAGATGTCTTTGGGGGAAATTGAGGAAAAGTTCAAAGTTGAACCCGGTGATCTCCATAACATCATTCAAAACGCTGTTTGGTTGATATATTCGTTTTCTGAGATAGCCAGGCTGTTTCAGAAGCGGGAACTCTACAGATATCTTGAAAGACTCATGAATAGGGTGAAATATGGGGTGAGAGAAGAGTTGTTGAGTATTGTGAAGATTCCTGGAATTGGTAGGAGGAGGGGACGCATCTTATATGATGCAGGATATACTTCTCCTATTGAAATAGCACGTGCTGATGTGACCAAATTGGCTAATCTTCCGGGAATTGGAGATAGAATTGCTGTTAAGATCATTCAGTTAGCTAGGGAGTTGAGCGGAATTGCCAGTTCATCCGATAGAGTATAGGTATGGATCAAGAGAAATGAGGGAGATTTTCGAGGTATCTACAAAGTACAAACTCATGGCCAAGGTAGAAGCGGCGCTTGCCAAGGCAGAGGCTCAGGTTGGACTTATACCTAAAGAAGCTGCCGAACGCATTGCTGAAGTCGTAGAAAATGATAAAATTCGACCAGAGCGAATATTTGAGCTAGAAAGAATTACTCAGCATGAAACTATGGCATTAGTTTTAGCTATAGCCGAACAGGCTGGTCCATATGGCGAATATGTCCACTTTGGTGCCACTTCTAACGATATATTGGATACAGCTCTAGCTCTTCAATTAAAACAAGCCATCTCTCTGATAAGATACAGGCTCATCTCTTTAACGAGAGCCATCATTGAGAGAGGAAGGGATGCCCTCGATTTAATTTGTTTAGGTAGAACACATGGAATTGCTGCTCTTCCAATGCCTTTTGGGTTCAAACTTGCTGTTTGGGCCAGCATTATGAAACAAAATTTAGAAAGATTGATTTCTGTTGAATCTAGAGTTGTTAGAGGCAAAATTAGCGGAGCAATCGGTACAATGGCTTCATTCTACGGTAAAGGGAGGGAGATACAATCGCTTGTTATGAAGGAATTGGGCTTAAAAGAAGCTGAGATTTCAACCCAAATTGTTCCAAGAGATTCGCTCGCCGAATTGATATCTATGCTGGCTTTGATTTCTTCCACGCTTGAACTGATTGCCAACGAGATAAGAAATCTTCAAAGGAGCGAGATCGCTGAAGTAGAAGAACCGTTTAAGGTAAGAAAACAAGTTGGCTCAAGCACAATGCCTCATAAGCGAAATCCCATAAGAAGCGAGAAAGTTTGCGGGCTAGCAAGGATAATGAGGGGTTTATCCGTAGCAGCCTTTGAAAACATCGTTCTCGAACATGAAAGGGATCTTACCAACAGTTCTGTTGAAAGAATAATGATACCAGAAGCATTCCTCATTATAGACGAACAGCTCAGAACTTTGGAGTATGTCATTAGGAACCTCGTGCTCAAAGAAGAGGCGATGAAAAGGAACCTTGAGAGGGCTGGTGATCTTATAATGGCTGAGAGAATAATGCTAGAATTGGCTCGGCGTCAAATGGGACGTCAAAGGGCCCATGAATTGATAAGAAAGCTTTCGATGAGAGCCATAGAAGAAAATAAGAGCCTTCTTGATGTTCTCTTGCAAGAAGAAGCAGTTCTTAAAAAGATCTCTAAGGAGGAGATTAGTTCCCTCATAAATCCCGCTACCTATTTGGGGGAATCTAAGGAGATAGCAGAGGAGGTATTCAATAGTACTGAGGAGTTCTTAGACTCCATAGCTACGTAATTAGCCTTTGATTCTAGAACTTCATGATTTTCCTCATTATGATGATGAATCCCGTATGTCCTATCATCCATGGTTTTGGCCGGGTTCTTCTCTCATCTACTTCATACTCCCTAAGCAAGATCTCATAAATCTCCGCTGCTCCAAAGCCATTGCTCTTTGCAGAGAGAACCACCTTTCTCATCTGTTCGTAAGAAGGTACAAAGCAGCAAAGAGTCCCTCCTGGCTTTAAGGCTAAATATGATTGCTCAAAGACTTCCCAAGGATTACCTATATCCAAGAATATGGCATCAACATCCCTTTCATCTAGCTCCCTAATGTCTTTGTTTTTCAGGATCACGTTCTTCACTCCAAATCTCTTCAGGTTCCTTGAAGCAAGCTTTAGAAAGTCCTTGTTTGTCTCATAACTAACCACTAAACCACTTTCTCCTACGGCAAACGAAAGACAGAGCGTTAAGGATCCAGAACCAGTTCCTCCTTCAACAACTAGAGATCCTGGTAAAACGCCAGACTTAATTATCATGAAGGCAGCATCTTTTGGATAAATTATTTGAGTTCTTCTGGGTATTCTTTCCATAAGATCTGAAAGCGTAGGTTTTAGAGCTAAAATTTCGCCGCCTATTGACGTTTTGATCGAACTCCCCCAATCGAGTCCGATCACGTCATCATAGCATAGGGTCCCTAGGTGGGTATGAAAGTATTCCCCTTTTCTCACCCGTTTCACAACTTTTCTTAATTCCCTCTTTCCTTTGTACATGAAAAGGACGAGATCACCTTCTTGTATTGGCATCTGAGGATCATGTCTGCCTGAGTAAATAATCATTGAAAAATTTCGACTTAAGACGTATCCTATTTATACACCATCGGTTACTTCAGATCTAATACTAACTGTTTCCATATATTCAAATAAAGATCTGCAAGTTCGATCGCGCCTTAAGTTTCTTTTTTGGAGTTGCTTAGGGCATGTTAACTTTTAAGATAGTCTTCATACATATATCTCAACAAGGGTTCCCGGCGCCCCCGGGCGATCCCCTGAGAGAGGGGGTTCCTAGGTAACCCAAGATGAAGGGGGAAGGCCTTGCAGAGTCATAAATTACTGAATGCCCATATTCGGATTCTAAGAAAGTTAGAGAAGGCTGGCGAGGACGGTGTCGTGGCCTCTGAACTAGTTCCAGAGAGGTCTTATAGGGAGTTCGTTCTTAGATATCTTTGCATTCACGGATTAATTGAAAGACAGAAACGATTTCGGGGTGAAAGAGTATTCATAACTGAAAAAGGCCTCTCACTGATCTATAAGTTCAACAACGGGCACGAGGAACTCCCTGACTAATCCTCCCTTTCCTTTTTTTAATAGATAAGCTCCTTCGTTAGTTGTGAGGGTTTAAGGGATGAGAAAAATTGGCTCTTTCTTAATAAGGGCTAGAGATGCATCAGCAAGGCTGGGCACTGTGGCAACAAAAAGCGGCCCGCTCGAGCTACCAGCCTTTTTTCCCGTCTATAATCCAAATAAACCAGTTATATCGCCTGAAGAAATCCTTAGAGATTTCAAAATAAAGCAGATAATTACCAACTCATACATAATATACCGAAATCCTGAGCTACGGTCCAAAGTCCTTGAGCGTGGTTTGCATGAAGTCTTAGGCTTCGATGGAATAATAATGACAGACTCAGGAGCCTATCAGTTGTATAAATACAAAAGAGTTGAGGTCTCTAACATTGATATAATCAGATTTCAGCATGAGATCGGCTCTGACATAGGAAGCATAATAGATGTGCCCATGGCTGCCCACATATCCTATAAAGAAGCTGCAGAAGGCGTTAAAGAAACTATAAAACATGCTAGAGAATTGGATAAGATTAAAGATGAGCTAAACAAGACGATTTGGCTTGGAACCGTTCAAGGATCGAAATATCATGATCTACTGATCAAGTGCGCCAAAGAAATATCATCTATTGGCTTTGGATATTTTGGAGCTGGTTCGCTAAAAGTTGCTTTAGAGAGATATGAATACGACGTTCAGGTAGAGTATCTAATTCGTGTGAGAGAACTCCTGCCAGCTGGCAAGCCCTTACACTTCTGGGGAATAGGACATCCATCTACGTTCGCCTTTTTTGTTGCTCTAGGGGCAGATAGTTTTGATTCTGCAGCTTACGCTTTGTTCGCAGAGGATGGACGGTACATGACCATTGAGGGGACGATGTATCTTGAAGAGTTAGAAGAATTCCCTTGTGATTGTCCAGAATGCTCCAAGTACACCCCAAAGGAAGTAAGATCCCTGACTCAGGAAGAGAGAGTGCGTTTTCTGGCAAGACATAACCTCTATGTTTGTGCGGAGGAGATCAGGAAAACTAGAGAGGCCATAAGAGGGGGGTGGTTATGGGAACTCGTCCAAATGAGAGCTAGATATCATCCAAGACTTTTAGAAGCCTTATTGTTTGCATTCAAGAATTTCAAGGAGGAATTAGAGAAAAGAGAGCCTTTTTCTAAGAAATCAGGTATCTTTTACTCCGGCGAAGAGACCCAGGAACGTCCAGAGGTTTACAGGGCAAAGAGAATGCTAAACAGAGTAGTTGAGGCCAAACGCTTCTTTTCAACTAATCTTTACGGCAAGGTTCCCATCGGGTTGAGGTACACCTATCCCTTTGGGCAAACGCATGTCCCTGGTGAAGCTGAACCGATAGAAGAACCTAATGATGAAGAATTGTTATCTCATTTGTTACAATATCAATTCGGTCCTGAGGCTAGAAGAGCTTTTAATAACCCCAAAATTGTCAGATCTAAGAGCACGGGCATGCCAAGACAGGTTTTCGATGGAGAAGAGAGGGTTGGTATGATAAGGCATTATGATGGCATGTTTATTCCAAGCTTAGAAGGAGCTAAGAAATTGATCAAAGTTTTACCTTATCCCAAAAGCAGAGTTGTAGTCAAAAAGGAGTTTGCAGAAATTGTTGCAAGAGGGACCTCAGTTTTCACGCATTTTATTTCGGATGTAGACGTTGAGATCAGGCCCTATCAAGAAATTATAGCTGTAGACGAATCTGATTCTGTTTTAGCTGTTGGAAAGACCATTCTATCTGCTCTAGAGGTAAAGGAATTTGAGAATCACCCTTTTATGAAGATTAGGCATCATGTACTTCCCAGAAGACCTTAGATTAGTCAGGAGCACATTCAAATGATTTTTCTAGGATTTTCACTGCCCTATCCTTTTCCATCTTTGTTAAGCGGACTATCACAGCTCCTTCTCCTGGTTGACCATAGATAAGAAGGGATCCTAAAGGACCATTGATAGCAACAGGGAATCCAAGAAGATCTTCTTCTCCATCAACTAACACAGCTACTTTTTTGCCCTTATTTACGGCATTGATAGCTCTCTTTATGGTCCTCCAAGCGTCCAGAGTTATCCATCCTGGAGGGTTTTTCGTCTTTAGGATAGTATAGCCTCTTAGTGCATCTTTGGGTTCCTCTACACTCTGTCTTTGAATCTTGAGATCGAGAACGCAGAGATCTGGTTTAATTCCTATATCAATGAGGTTTTTGAAAACAGCGTCTCCGACAGCCAGAACTAATTCCCCTTTGAACAAATCTCTCGAAAGTTTTCTAACAACTATGCCCTTTGGGCGACCAATAAGGGATCTAGCCTCATGTCTAAGTTGCAAATCGCAGGAGAGATCTCCCTGAAGAAATCTTTTGGTTCCTTCCAAAGAACATCACGCTATAGATGGTGTAAGTCTCAGAGAAAATTATTCAATTATAGGTTTTTGATAAAAATGGGGCCGCCGGGATTTGAACCCGGGTCACCAGCGCCCATAGCCGGTCAAAGGGAAAAACTACTAAGCCTCAGGCTGGCATCCTAGACCAAGCTAGACTACGGCCCCGTTTTTTAAAACTCGAACCAACATTTAAACTGTTACATATGTAGGAAATGGTTTAAAACCATCTTATTAGGTCTTAAAATCTTATATGCCCTTATAGAGAACCATGAGGCTATTTTAGTAGAAATATAATTAGGTAGCACCATTTTTGCATCGAGATCTTTATAAAATAGCATTAACAAACGGGACAAGATAAAGTGATCCAGGTGTATACAAAAATCATTGGCCTTTCAATAGTTCTAGCTCTTGGGCTAATCAGCCTCAGAAAGCGCTGGGTAGATTTTCTAGGATTACTTAGTGGTTTCGTCGTTGGAGGAAGCATCGTCCTCCTTGGTGATTTGAAGGCATTCTTACCTATGATGGTATTTTATTTGTCTGGAAGCTTGGCCACAAAGCTAAAATATAAGAGGAAGGTCCAAAAAGAAGCAGCCCAGCCCAAAGGAGGTGCAAGGAGCTGGCAAAATGTTTGGGCTAATGGTTTAATGCCTGTCATCTTTCTACTCCTCTGGCGAGTTTCAGGATCAGAGAGATGGCTTTTTGCTTATATTGCTTCCGTATCTGCTTCTATTGCAGATACGCTAAGCAACGAAATTGGTGTTTTGAACCCCTCCCCACCAAGGCTTATTACAAGACCTTGGATCAAAGTGGATGCTGGGACCTCTGGAGGCGTTAGTCCACTGGGTTTCTTGGTAGCATTCATTGCTCCCTTCATCCTAGGAACTCTAACAGGGGCAGTTGGCTTGGTCAGATCTAATCCAGTTTTATTCTCCACAATAACTGGCTTTTTTGGAAGCTTAGTGGATAGCATAATAGGAGCTGAGTGGCAAGCCCTTTACTTATGTCCTAAGTGCTCAAAATTGACAGAATCAAGAATTCACAGATGTGGGACACAAGCTAAGTTGATTAAGGGATACAAATGGCTTAGTAACGATCTAGTCAATTTGATTATGAGCGGAATCACAGGTTTTATCGGCTATCTGATTTCAGTAAGGTTTATTTAATCTAACGTAAAATTTATATATCACATGTTGCACGCTTAGTGAGGAATACTTTTCTGGGGGTATGCGTTTCTTGTTTGAAGATCCTTCTCCTAAGGATAAGAGACAGAGTGATGACTCTCCTTTCGTAGAAGAGAAGATAGTTTGCCCCAGATGTAGGAGTACGAAAATCATTGAGGATGTTGATACTGGGGAACTGGTTTGTTCGGAATGTGGATTAGTGATAACTAAAGGTCTTTTTCTGGAGGATAAGGATTGGAGAGCGTTTGATACGGAGGAATTTATGGAAAGGGCCAGAGCTGGAGCCCCGGTCACTCCAACAAGACCTGCGTATGGGTTAGACACTCAGATCTCTTTTTCAAAAGGAATAAGTCAGAAATCCATTCAGGCTCTAAGAAGGACAAAGAAGCACGTTAGAAGTAGAAAAGAAAAGAACGTAATGCCAGCATTGTTTAAGATAAGAGCAATAGCAGAACAGCTTGACTTACCCACACATACCGTCGAAGATGCTGCTAAGCTATACAGGCTTGCTTCATCTGCTGGCCTCGTTAAAGGAAGGAGCATGGATGCTATGGTCGCAGCCGTAATCTATGCTGCTTGTCGTAGGACTGAGGTTCCAAGGTCTCTTGGAGAGATAGCTTCTTTCTTCAATCTCACCGAGAAGGAGGTAGGTCGAAGCTTCAGGTTCTTGTTTAGAAAACTTGGAACAAGGATACCTCCACCGAAATCTGAAGTATATGTTCCTAGGATTTGTTCTAAGCTTAAACTTCCTCAATCAATTGCTACAAGGGCGATAAAGATATTAAAGATAGCAAGAGAGGTTGGAGCAACTCTAGGAAGAGAACCTGTTGGGGTGGCAGCAGCAGCTGTCTATCTTGCATGTCAAGAGGCGGGTATACATAGGACTCAGAGGGAACTAGCACAAGCAGCCTCAGTAACCGAAGTGACTGTAAGAAACAGATACCGTGAATTTCTTGAGAAAGTAAGGCCTCTCCTTAAGGCAGAGGATGAAAAGGCCGCTGCTACTTTAGTATCAGATGGATCCAATGACCAACAAAAATAAATTTTCTAAAGGGACCGCAATATTCAGGCCTGTGAAGGGAGGTCTTGATATAAAGTAATGAGCTTCGGAGAAAGATGCCCGATCTGCGGACTTCCAAAGGAGCTATGTGTCTGCGGTGAAATAGCCAAGGAGCAGCAGAAAGTTGTAATAAAAATCGAAAAGAGAAAGTATGGCCGCGAAGTAACCTTAGTTGAAGGAATCGATGCCAACGACACCGATGTTAAGGGATTAGTGAAATACCTTAAGAAGAAGCTGGGTTGCGGTGGAACTTACAAAAAGAAAGAGGGCCTGCTTTTACTTCAGGGTGATCATAAGCGCAAACTTAAGGACATGCTGGTCCAATGGGGGATCCCAGAAGATAGGATAGAGGTGGTCTAAGTGTACGTTTGTATGAGGTGTGGAAATACTTTCCATAAGGAAGAGATGGAGGAATACTTCAAGGACTTTAGATGCCCAAAATGTGGATATAGAATACTAAAGAAAGTTAGGTCAGGAGCTATTCCCAGACATGTGAAAGCCAAGTGAGGTCTTCCACATTGAATAGAGAAAAGGAGATAGTAAAGTCGATTATAGAAGTTATAGTAATTTTTGCAGTCATTTTCATAATTGCAAACTACGGATTGCGTTTCCTATTGGGAGTAAAGTATCCCCTTGCGGTCCCCACCTCTAACTCCATGTATCCTACACTAAAGAAAGGGGATCTTCTAATAGTTACAAAAGCCGATCCCTATGAATTAAAAGAGGGAGACATCATCGTATTTCAAGCTTCCTGGGCAAGTAAACCTGTTGTACACAGGATAATCAGAATAGAATGGTCTGGAGGATCACCTATATTTTACACGAAAGGAGATGCAAATTCTCACATAGATCTTGGATATAGAACGGTACAAGATATAGTTGGGAAGGTCAAGTATAGAGTTCCAATACCTAAGCTTGGAGAGTTCTTAACTTTTCTCCAAAACAAATGGGTCCGCATTACATTGATAGGAATTCTCGGATACATGCTCATAGAGGACCTCCTTAAGAAGGAAGAGGAGTAATCTTCAAAACAAGGAGCTTTTATTTTTCTAGTTTCTTGCTCTTAAATGAGATATTGCTTAGAAGAACTTGCTAAATTTCTCAAGAGTCCAAAGGACATAAAGAGAGGACTTTAGCAAGGTATTTAAAAAGTCCCCTTCTTAGGAGCATAGGGCTTGCAAATGGAGTTGGGGAATGAAGAACATCCAGAAATCAGGAAAAGACCAGAAATAAAGATACAAAACGTTGTTTCCTCTGCAGACATAAGACAAAGGCTGGATCTGAATGAAATAGCTACAAAAATAAAGGAATCTAGATATGAGCCCGATAAGTTTCCTGGATTGGTTCTCAAATTAAAAGAGCCAAAGGCTGCTTTATTAGTTTTCAATAGCGGAAAGTTTGTGTGCACTGGAACAAAGTCCATAGAAGAGAGTGCCATAGCCGTTCAAAGAGCTATAGAACTCATGAAACAACATGGGATCAAGATAGAGGGAAAACCCCTGATAAAGGCTGAAAACATTGTTGCGTCAGCCAAGCTATTCCTCAAGGTTGACATTGAAAGGCTTGCTTTTGAAATGCCAAACACCCTTTACGAACCTGAACAGTTTCCTGGATTAATTTACAGAATGGATAACCCCAAGGTTGTGTTCCTAGTGTTTGCTTCCGGCAGCCTGGTATGTACAGGAGCCAAGAAAGAGGCAGATGTCAAGAGAGCTGTTTATAAGCTCAGGGATATATTATTAGAGCGTGGGTATGCCAAAGCGGAGTAAAGATCTAAGACGGGAGATGGCCATGGACAATGAAGATCGATGATATAGGAATTGAACAAGGCGCTTATCTTGTTAGACTGGCTAGAAGGGCGATTGAAGCCTATCTTTTAGATGGAAGCAAGATTAAAGTGGAACCTCCCTACGAGATTTTGAAACGTAACTTTGGCGTCTTTGTAACTCTAAATAAGTACCCTGGAGGGGAACTGAGAGGATGTATAGGTTATCCTGAACCAATTTTACCCCTTTATACGGCAACAATCGAAGCAGCTATCGCTGCTGCTGTAGAAGATCCAAGATTTCCTCCTTTGCGTGTTGGAGAATTAGGCTCTGTTGTTGTTGAGGTATCTGTGCTCTCTCCGCTTGAAAAGATTATCGTTGATTCTAGGCAAAAGCTACCTGAAGAGGTAATAGTAGGAAAACATGGGTTAATGATAAGATCCGGTTGGTTTGGCGGGCTTCTCTTGCCTCAAGTTGCTGTGGAGTATAAATGGAACTCTAGAGAATTCCTGGATCAAACCTGTATTAAAGCAGGTATGCAACCAGGATGTTGGCTTAGAGAAGATGTTGATGTATACAGGTTCTCTGCTCGTATATTTAAAGAGCGAACTCCAACCGGAGAAATTGTTGAGGAGATGCTTGAAGGTTATTAAAGGGTCATCGCTCGAGTTCGGCTGATTTCCTGACCGACCATATTAATTTTGCTATGAGATCATTTATTTGATCTTCTCTTATGTTAGAAATTTCAATTCTTTTTACTTCCCCAGCTCTTCCTTCTTCTAATGAGAATTTTAAGGTTGGTTGCTCCTTACGCAATTCCCTTATAACCTTCCTCTTTAAGAACGACCCTATTGGACCAGATTTTGCTGAAATAAACACTTTTTCCGAAGGTTCGAAGACTAGCGCCTTTGTAGCAGGATTTACAGATATTTTTCCGACTTCAACATCACCAAGCCTCACTTCAATTATTCTCCTCTCCATCTCCTTGATTGGGCGCTTCTCTAACATCATATCCGCACTGACAAGAGATTCCTCCAAGAGAAGGTCTTCTAATCTATCTAATACCTCCCTAAGCTCTTGAAGAGTACTATTGAGGCTGCTAATGCTCTTTTTCATGTTCTCTCTTATCTCTAATAAGCGTTTAATTCTCTCACGATCTTTCTCCATGACCTCTCTTTATTTTTTCAATGGCACTTAGTATTAACAATTTTGAGGCCTTGACTCCTAGCCTGTGAATTAAAGGCCCAAGCTTTGGGCCTGAGGATCTCCCTAAAAGGAGCAAATAAACTGCAGAGAAGAACTTTCTGATAGGTACGGAGCATTCCCTCGCTGATGAAAAGGCTAAGGACTGGATTTCCTCTGGACTCATATCTTCCTCTATTGAGGCTAAGAATCTCTCTATGGCCTTCAACGTATGAGAGTCTATTGTTGGTACCTCTACGTGCATGTATGGGACTATTTCATTTAGATAGTTTAGAGCACAGCGAAATAGTTGAGCGAACCAACTATCTTTGTTCAGTTCCTCTGGTGAGAGTTCATAGTACTTTCCGACTATATCTGAAACTAACTTTAGTAGGGATTGTTCATCCATCTCTTTGTAAGGAAGAAGCGAGATTACATTTATTACCGTCCCAAATCTGTATTCCCTAGGTTCTGGAACTTCTCTTAGAAGGTAAGAGTATTCAACTAAACGTTTTACATTAATTCTCTTCCTAGGATCCTTTATGTTATCTAAGTTGTGATATTGAGCAAGTTTCTCTTCAAGCTCATTGATATACATTGGAATCATCTCAAGCGAAATTGCTCTTGTACCCTTATACCGTTTGAACATCACCATCCTAAGTACCTCTGCAGGAGAATATCTCAGCCATTGTTGTGGTGTTATCACATTACCCTTTGACTTGGAGATCTTTGATCCGGTTCTATCCAAGAACATTTCATAAACTATTGTGAGAGGAGGATCGAAATTTAGTATCTCCTTACAGATCCTAGCATTAACTCTGAAAGAATCTGTAATATCCTTACCGTGGGGCTCAAAGGATATACCTAGCGCAGCCCATCTAGCTGCAAATTCTCCCCCCATCCATGCTAATTTTCCAGTTCCCTTTCTATAGCTAGCTTCGCCGCGATACCCGCATCCCTTAATCCCCTTAAACTCTTGGTCACAGACATAGAGGACCTTTCCCTCTTCTGGAAGAACTTCTGTGACTCTCGTTGTATAAATTCTACCACATCTTTCGCATACTGGCCAGTAATATATCCAACCTACTGGCTTGCTGGAACCAACTTCCTCCCTTATTATCTGATCCACTTTCTCGTGATTTCGTAGGAGAATATCTATTGATTCATCTAGAAGCCCAGATTTGTATGCTTGTGTTCCTGAGATGAAGGTAAATTCTAGTTCAAGCATTTCAAGCGCCTCAAGGAGCAATTGGCTCATATGCTCTCCGTAACTGGAATGGCACTTCCATGGATCAGGGATATCGGTTACAGGCATACCGAGGTATTTCTCATAGTCTCTGGGAACTCCGATTGGGATCTTCCTCAAACCATCTCTATCATCGCTATAAGCGATAAGTTCACTTTTTGCTCCTAATGCATCTAGCCCTAATTTTACTCCAAATGCCCGAATAGCATCACCTACAGATCCTATGTGAGGAAATCCGCTTGCTCCAATTCCACACTCAACCCTAATTACCTGAAAGCCTCTTTTTAGTCTATTCTCTCTTTCTAAGACAGCTTTCGATATCGCATCAACCCAAAATTGCGGGACCATCTAAATTCCTTACACTTCAAAAAAGAGAAAAATTGGGGGATGATCCCCTCAAAGGCTATCCTCCATTCGCCCTTAGACAGTCGTTAGCTCTATTTCGATAACGCTAATGTCCCTTCTGCTTCCGTCCTCTTCTATTAGCTCGTCTGTTCCTGTCCTGATGTCGGTGATTTTGAGTTTACCTGGGAAATACTTGAGTCTTGCGATTTCGGCTACATCAACAGCTCTAGAAATAGCTCTTCCCCGCGCTTTTAGGATTATTTTCTTCACTCCTCTATTGATTTGGAGGGTTGTAGCCATAACATAGTTTATTGCAGGTTTTCTACCAACATATACGATTCCCACTTCCTCGCTTGACATATTTCTCGCCTTCCTGACTTACTATGGAGTTATGATACCCATGAGGATGGGTAAGAGGAGAAAAACTTCGCGACCTATTAAACATTACTCCTCCTCAATGAGTTCATTGAGAGGAATGAGTTGAGATTCTCCGGTTATCTTCTTTCTTTCTATTAGAAGCGGTAAGCGTCCTAGTTTAAGCTCTAGTTCTGCTAGCCTGATAGGGTTTACTTCTCCTTCTGGTATTTCTTCATCTTTAAGAAAGAGAGGGGAGCCAGCGGCAATTTGTTGGGCTCTAAGGGCTATTATTCTCGTTTTCTCATAACGAGTCAATTTTTTGGGGCCAATTATTTCTTCTTTATTCACGATACTTCTCCCGCTCCCTTCTTTGGAAATTCTGTCTTCCCAGCAGCAGCAATTATGTCATCTATCTTCAGAATAGTCTCTGCAAATTCTGCGGCCGACTTTACTGCATGGCTTACTACTCTTAATGGCTCAATTATGTTCTTTTCCTTCATATCTACGATTTCTCCGGTGAAAATGTCAAATCCTTGATTGATATTCCCTAGGGCATGCTGCCTTGTTAACTCAGCCATCTTAACCACTGTGTCCATTCCAGAGTTTTCTACCAGTGTTTTAGGTATGACTTCAAGGGCCTCAGCGAATTTCTGCACTGCTGCTTGCTCCTTTCCGCTTAGGGTATTTGCATACTCCTTTAGGCGAAGTGCCAGTTCTAGTTCTACAGCTCCTCCACCAACTACTATTTTTCCATCCTCGATGACATCTCTTATCACGCAAAGAGCATCGTGTAAGGCACGTTCTGTTTCGTCAACAATTTGTTTGGATCCTCCCCTTATTAGTATGGAGACTGCTTTCGGGTTCTTGCATCCCTCAACGAATACCATTTTATCCTCTCCAACTCGGCGCTCCTCTACGAGTTCTGCATGACCTAAGTCCTTCTCTGACATGTCTTCCAAATTGACAACGATCTTTGCACCAGTAGCCCTAGCTAACTTCTCCATGTCAGATTTTCTAACCCTCCTCACCGCAAGGATTCCCTTCTTAGCTAAGAAGTGCTGTGCTATGTCATCTATTCCTTTCTGGCAGAACACCACATTAGCTCCGGTAGCTGCTATCTTTTCTATTAGATCCCTGATCATGGCTTTCTCTTGTTCTAAGAATTCCTTGATCTGCGATGGAGAAACTATTCTTATCTTGGAGCTTATTTCAGGCTTCTTAACCTCTAAAGCTCTGGAAACTAATGCTATTTTTGCGTCAGCTACGGTCTTTGGCATTGCAGGATGGACTACTTCTTTGTCGATGACTATTCCCTGTATTAGCTGGGTATCAAATATGGACCCGCCTTCCTTCTTCTCGAGCTTTATATTATCGATGTCTGCAATTCTCTTCCCATCTCTCTCCTCTACTACAGCTAAACAGGCCTTAACTGCTAAGTCAGATAGGTGAGCTTTAGCTGAAGATACCGCTTTTGATCCCATCGCTATTTCAGCAACCTGCTTCAGGATTTTCTCATCGTTCCAAGGTACATCAATTGATATGTCTTTAAGTATTTCCTGAGCTTTCTTTTGTGCCTTTCTGTAACCAGAGATCACTATTGTTGGATGGATACCCATATCAGTGAGTTCTTCTGCTTTAGAGAGAAGTTCACCGCCCAGTATCACTACAGTAGTAGTTCCATCACCGGTCTCCTGATCTTGGGTCTTTGCCAAATCCACCATCATCTTAGCAATTGGATGCTCGACTTCCATCTCCTTCATTATTGTTGCGCCGTCATGAGTGATTATTACATCGCCAAACGGATCTACAAGCATCTTTTGCATTCCTTTAGGCCCAAGAGCCGTTCTTACAGCATCAGCTATGGCTTTTGCCACCGAAATATTTAATCTGAGGGCTTCACGCCCTCTCGTCCTACTCGTGCCTTCTTTGAGTATAAGAACTGGGATCTTTGCTCCTTCCGACATAAGAAACCACCTCTATCTTTGTTTTTGTTCTTAGTAATCTCCTAGCTGCAGGAAACTACCGTCTTAACCTTAAACCCATTTCCATTTATAAACTCTAATACTCTTTCTCTAAGCTCATCTAATCTATTCCATTCAATAGAAAAAGCAAAGAGAGGTAGCATCTTCCTTAGTTCCTCAAAACATGAAGCAAATCAGGGCATAATGACATAAAATCGTTTTAATGAAGGCAATGAGGGCTATAATAACTTGGTTTTTAGCAAGATCTAGAGAAATAGATTAGCAAATGATCATTCAATTAATGTCGCTTGTTAGTGGTGAAGGGCTTTAGGGATCAAGACGATCCAATTAGATTAGAGCCCCCAAAATTCCTTAAACTCATTTATTGACGGTCTTTCCCCTAAAACCCTAATGATTTGGCGATTCTCTAGAGTTAAGTTTGGATTAGGTCTAATGAAGCTCCCATCTTCTCCGTAAATTGATATAATCTTTACAAATCCCCCTTCCACCTCTTTTACTGTATGACCAGATAGCTCCTTGTTCACTAAGAATGATGCATAAATTGGAGCTCCAGAATCGAACTTTGGGGGTGATATCGCTATTTTTTGCTCCTCTATCCAGCTGAGTAGAATCTCAGATATTTTGATGGAAGCTGTCCCATCCCCAAATGGATTTGAAGAACTCTTAACCTTCGCTATAAGGGCCTCGTTGTACAAGAAATCTCTGACGCATCTCACAATTTTGAGAGAATCAGCGCCAGCCATTACACCAATTCCTTCATCAATTATCTCAGGTCTTTCTGTGCTGTCTCTTAATACAACACATGGGATCTTAAGGGTTGCTGCTTCTTCTTGAACTCCTCCAGAATCTGTCGCTACGACGGTAGAGCTATCCAAGAGTTTCAAGAAATCCAAATAGGAGAGTGGATCAGTTAACTTTATGTGCTTCGCTGCATATAAGCGCTTCAAAAGACCCATTTTTTCCATGTTCTCCTTTGTCCTAGGATGAAGAGGCCAAACAATTTGGACCTCATTCAACTCTATGAGCGCATCTACTATTGATTCAAGCCTCTCTGGATTGTCAGCATTCTCTCTCCTATGAACGGTAACAGTTAGCAAAAACTTAGATGGATCTATCTTTATTTTTTTCAAGATTCTTGACTCCTCTCTAGCCTTTGGTAGCATCTTAAGCAACGCGTCAACTACCGTATTGCCTGTTACAAATGTCCTTTCTGGGAAGTATCCTTCATTTAACAGATTAGATGCCGCCCGCTCCGTGGGAGCAAAGTTTAGACATGCTACATGATCAGCAATTCTTCTGTTTATCTCTTCCGGCATAGTGAGATCAAAGCTTCTTAGACCTGCCTCTATGTGTATGAAGGGGATGTCCATCTTAGATGCCAATATAGCTACTGCAACCGTTGAGTTTGTATCTCCCACTGCTAAGATAGCATCTGGAAGATAGGTTCCAACGACTTCCTCGGTTTTTTCAATTATCTTGTAGATTTGATATGGTTGAGAGCCAGAACCCACTCCTAGATGATATAAGGGTGTAGGCAATCCCAATTCCTCAATAAAAACCCCGCTCATACTCCAATCGTAGTGCTGTCCGGTGTGCACCAGATCCACTTGGACGCTAGAACTCTTCCTAAGAGTGTGAAAAAGGGGAGCAGCCTTTATAATCTCAGGTCTGGTGCCAACAAAAAAGAGTAGCCTCGGTAGCATTTCCCGCTCCACGATCAGACTTGATATTAAAGTTATAAGCTACCATGTATCGCTGACGTAGTGGACATAGTAATGCTTTAGGAGGTGAATGGATGTTCAGAGCAGTTCCAACTAAGCGTTTCTATCTCTATACAGCTAAGTGGAACAGAGATAGGCTAGTAGATGCGCTTCTAGATTTTAACGAGGTAGAACTGACGGAGATGAAGGGTCCGGAACTCAAACCACTGAGAGAAACTACAGAACTAGATGAATTTTATACGAAAGTACTTTTGAAGCTCAAACTCAAGCTAGAAGAAATAGAAGAGATCGTAGGTAAGAAGATTAAAACAGAAGATGTGGAAGGGGCTCTCTATATCACTCCAGAAGATGCCGAGAAGTTGCTAAAAGAAGTTGATGAAAAAATAGCTTTACTCAGAAATCTATCGGATCCTAAGTTGATTGAAAAAAGGAGAAAGGAGCTAGAGGAGGTTAACAATAAACTTGCCTGGTTAGAAGAAGAGATACTTTCCTCCCTTGAACCAAAGGTGAGAGCCAGTCTTAGGATTGAAGAACAACATGCAAGGATATTTGAAGTTCTAAGCTTTTTAGAGGAGAACATAGATTCAATGGAGAAAACAATTAAGGAAATTGCACAAAATCCCTCAAAAATTAAAGATAAGACATCAACCGTGTACGAACTGACCGACTTGCTGTCTAAAATGGAGGAGAACTGGTTTTCTCTGCCGGAAGATATTAGAAACAGGATATCAAAAAAGTTCGAGAGACTGAAGGAGGGAATACATGAACTAGAATCACTAACGAACCAGCTATCAAATCAAGAGAAAGAGGCTGAGGAGATCCAGCTGACCTTTCATGACGAAATTATAAAGACTTGTCAGGATCTCCTAAGGTTCTTAGACGAGTTCAGGGGCGAGATAGCAGACATAGGAAATTCGGTTCTTTCAACGTCAGTTTTGCTTTCTGAGGGCTTTTCTCTCGAGAAAGTGCTACCAGAATACGCTAAGAAGGCTAAACCTCTGATAGAGCGGAAAAGAAATCTTGAGGCAGAGATATCTATGTTTGAAGATCTGTTTGAAAGAAGAGCTACTGAGATAGAGCGACTCAAGCAAGACATCCTCAGGCTGGGACAAAACATTGCGGCAGCTATGCTAGGGATAAAGCGATTTCTTCTAAACTCAAAGATATTAGAATGCATCTATGAGGGAGAGAGGGTCATCGCGGTCTCTGGATGGATTCCGACCTCTTTGGAAGAGGAATTCAAACAGCATATGAGTTCTAGATTGGGACCTCTAATGGAGCTTAGATTAGAAGAAGATAAGAAGGGCCCATCTTACATACACCTTCCAAGGATATTTGCCCCATTCAGACTCCTAACGCATAAAATGGTCGGATATCCTAAGGCCAAACAGCTAGACCCAACGCCCTTGGTCTCTCTTCTGTTCCCTATAGTGTTTGGAATTATGTTTGGGGACATTGGTCATGGTCTTGCTGTGCTCTTATTTGGACTTTTCCTACGAAGGAAGAAGGGAACTCTTAGAGACCTTGGAAGCATACTGGTGCCTATGGGAATATGTTCGATGTTCTTCGGTCTTCTATACGGAGAAGCCTTTCTGAAAGAGGTTTACCATCCGATTCTCTTCTCACCGATACATGAGCCCATCAGGATTCTCCTTGTAGCAATAATCTTCGGCCTTATCCATCTAAATATAGCGTTTACTGCCAATATAGTCAGTAAACTCGGGGAAGGAAAGTATTTGGATGCAATATTTCACCATGGTGGATTGCTCACAGTAGGTATGTATGACTTGGCAGCCTATGCAGTCTATAGGACAGGGGGAGATGTAATGTCGGCTTTAAAAGATCCCCTCATGATGGGCGTGGCTTGCCTGCTCGGAATAACCATGCTAGTTATGATGATTGAGCCTAAGCTAAAGGGACATGGAATGTTTGAAGGGATCATGGAAGCTTTTGAGGCAGCTCTCGAAGGAACCATTGGTTTGCTTGCAAACACCCTCTCATATTTGAGGTTAGCTGGTTTTGCTATTTCTCACGCAGCGTTTGGCATAATTGTCAAATCTATTGTTGGAGAGGGCGGAAGTCTGCCGACATTCATCATAGCATCTGCATCAATGAACCTGCTCGCCATGGGCTTGGAGGGTATGGCGGCATTTATTCAAGCTACTAGGCTTACCCTATACGAATTTATGACCAAATTCTTCAAAGGAGAGGGAAGAGCACTAAAAACGATAGATAGCTTGGTTGGATAAGTGTTTGGAAAATATTTTAATAAATCCGTGTAGGGGGGAAGGGGAGATTCATATGTCTGCGTCAACGAGAAAGATCTTGCTTTACTCCCTTATCCTAGTCCCGTTGGTCATTATATTCATAGCAGGGCACGTAATGGCTGTGGCGGCAGCAGAGGAAGTGGAGGCCATGGATGAAGAAGCTAGGAAATGGGCATTTATTGGTGCCGGTGTAGCTGTCGCAGCAAGCACATTTAATGCAGCTTGGGCACTTCGTGCCGTCGCAATAGGCGGGACTGCCCTCCTTACAGAAAGACCTGAACAGTTCGGCGCCGTTCTACTTCTCGGAGGTCTTGCTGAGGGCGTCGCCATATACGGCTTGCTAGTGGCCATTCTAATACTTGGAAAGATATGAAGCTATTCCAACTATCCTTCGGAGAGTTTCAGACGAAACCCCCTCTTTCTTACCTATAACTACTAATCTAACGGCTTGTGACTCCCATTCTGTTCTAAGGATGTACCAAATTGTATATGACACACCTACAAAGTTTCTTCTTGCAATTAGGCATGCCCTTTCAAGCAAATCACTGAACAGTATGAATTCCCATAAGAGAGGCTCCTCGATCTCCTTATGAACACTAAGTATCCTCTTTGCTATCGCAGAATATCTGTTTAAGGTCGAAATTTTCTTCAGTGCCTCCTCAAAACTCTTCGCCGCCGATAGAATTTCATAAGCTTCTTGATCCATGGTTCCTTGCAATACTTGGATTCTATCGGCCCTATCACAATAAATGGCTCTCAAACAAACAACTACTAGCCTCCCATCTACATATTTACGAAGAAGTTCTCTTATCTTTTTCTCAAAGAGACTAGTTTTAAGCTTCTTTGTAAGTAATTCTGCGTAAGATCTCTCTAGCAACATATCTAACAGAGTAATATCTTCCTCTCCGCTCTCTCTCCATTCTTCCAGCGCTCTAAGTATGGGTTCTACTTCTTTCGAGGGAGGTTTTCTTTTCATTTCGATCAACTGATATACTCCTGGGAGGAATTCGGCAGGAAAAACTTCTATGGGCACTTCTTGCTTGAATCTTTTGGCGTAAATCGTTCTTCTTAACCTCTCTATATCATATTTTGAAAGGTATGCACGCATAATTCCCGCCATTTTCTCATCAAGAAGGGAGAGGATGTAAGAAATTCTCTCATACATTAGCCTGTTTATGCGGGCTTCAATTTCCCTGTTGTCGAGGAGGTCATCTCTCGTCCTGAAGAATTTTCTGTACTCGGTGTTTCTGAGCTTGTCGAGCAATTGATCAAGATCCTCGGTATCAATAAATGAGAGGAGATCTTTGTACGATAAGAGGTGGAGAGCCAACCCATGGCTTCTTATCACAGAGTATAGCCTCTTCCCGCTAAACATTCTTATACGCCTCTCTTCAACATTCTATACTTCTTAATCCTAAGGAAATCCTCCAAGCTTTCCTCTTCCAATCTCTCTTCTATGTACTTGATCGCTCTCTCATGTTCTGGTATAATCACCTTTCTCAGCGTGTTAACTCTCCTCATAGTATCTGCGACCTCAATGGCAAGTCTCTCAAGGGCTGCTTCCAGCATAACGACATCTATCAATCTATCCATCATTCGTTGAAGTCCATCCAGAGCTGAAATCAGAGGTGCTTGTATGGAAGGTGATGGTTTGAAGCCCTTTTGAACGATTTGAGCTTCTGGTATCTCTACTCCCATGAGGCTAGTTGTTTTGACTTTAACTAGGAAGGGCTGACTTAATAGTGCAGCCTTCCTCATCTCTTCAACTCCAGCAATCGCATAAGCCACCTTTAACGTCTCGTAGATCTCCATAATCTCTTTGTCTAACTCTTTCCTCTCAATCAATCTTCCTTGAAGCGCTGAGAGCTCTTTTATCAGTTTATCTCTCTTCATTTCAAGGGTTTCTGCTCCCATTTTGAAGAATTCGACCCTTCTCCTAAGTTTTATTAGAAAGCCCTTCGTAGGAGCTACCCTTCCTACGGCTCTAAAGGCCACTCAGTTCACCCAGCCCTGTACTTCGGATGGTACTCCCTCATCACTTCCTCGCTTATCCTGGTAAGCTCCCTCTCGGGAATCATCGACAAGAGTTCCCACGCTATATCTAAGGTCTCTTCGATGGTTCTCCTCTCTTCAAACCCTTGCTTTACGAACTTCTCCTCAAATTTCGTTGCAAACTCATAGTACCTTTTCTCCCTCTCGCTCAATCCTGCCTCTCCTATGATACTGGCAAGCTCCCTAGCCCTAGTTCCCATCGAATATGTAGCATAAAGCTGGTCTGAAACAGCCTTATGATCTTTTCTGGTCTTACCTTCACCTATTCCATCCTTCATGAGCCTGCTAAGGCTCGGAAGAACGTCTATGGGCGGATATATCCCCCTGTTGTAGAGAGTGGTGCTCAGGAAGATCTGTCCCTCTGTGATGTATCCGGTGAGGTCTGGGATCGGATGGGTGAAGTCCCCTCCAGGCATCGTCAGTATTGGCATTAGGGTGATGGATCCAATCCTCCCCTTTATTCTACCAGCTCTCTCATAGAGGGATGCTAGATCGCTATACATGTACCCAGGGTAGCCCTTCCTGCTTGGAACTTCTTCCCTAGCAGCACTGATTTCCCTTAAAGCCTCGCAGTAGTTGGTCATGTCGGTCATTATGACGAGGACGTCCATACCTAAGTCGAAAGCAAGGTATTCAGCAGCTGTCAAGGCAACTCTAGGCGTAGTAAGCCTCTCAATAACAGGGTCGTCTGCAAGGTTGAGAAACATGACCGACCTGCTCAAAGCCCCTAGTGCCTCGAACTGCTCCATGAAGAACCTTACTTCCTCTGTCTTCAAGCCTATGGCGGCGAAAACTATGGAAAACCTCTCCTCCTTTCCTGGAACGAACGCTTGTCGTGCTATCTGAGCAGCCAGTTCATTGTGAGGAAGACCCGATATTGAGAAGATTGGAAGCTTCTGTCCTCTGACAAGGCTTAGCATTCCGTCTATAGCGGATATCCCCGTTTCTACGAACTCGTCCGGATAGTCCCTGCTAACAGGGTTTATTGGCTTTCCATCTATTTCCCTATAGTCCTCGGGTCTAATGGAAGGACCCCCGTCTATTGGCTTACCGGCGCCATTGAACATCCTACCTATCATATCGCTGGAAACCGGGAGTTTGAGGGTCGTTCCTGTGAACTTTATCATGGCGTCGCTTTCAATTCCTTCTGGATCTCCCAGTACTTGGATTATCACCATGTCCTTTCCAGCTTCTAGAACCTGTCCAGTCCATTCCCTGCCCTCTTCGGTGAAGATCTTGACTACTTCACCGTACTTAGCGTCAGGCACCCCTCTCATGATGATGAGGGGACCCTTTACCTGATCGATACCCCTATACGTTAGTCCGCTGATACTCATTATATCACCACCCTTTTCACGAGCGAAATCTCCTTCTCAAGCTTCTCCATTATGTTCTTTATGGCTTCTTCCACCCTATCTTCCTTCAGAAACTTTAGCCTTCCAAGATCTCCGATGACTTCCATTTTTTCTATCTCTGTAAATGGAACGCCAGCGTCTACGAGGGGCTTAACTTTCTTGTAGAATTCTAGGAGTGTCTTCAAGATTAGGACCTGCTTTCGCGGAGAGCAGTAAGTATCCACTTCATGATAAGCATTCTGCACCAAGAAACCTTCCCTTATCAGTTCTCCTACCAAAATGATCAGTCTGTTCTCGTCGGAGAGGGCACTTTCCCCGACAACACTAGCTATCTCTTCGAGGCGGGAGGATTCTTGAAGTATGGTCATGGCTTCCTCTCTTGGTGCATACATGTCCATCTCCACTTGCCTTATCCACCACTCCCTAACGTTATCCACGTACTTTGAGAAGCTCTGAAGCCAGTTTATTGCTGGAAAGTGCCTTTTGAATGCGAGAGTTGTATCGAGAGCCCAGAAGGTTCCCACATACCTAATGGTGTGCTGAGTTACTGGCTCGTTTAGATCTCCTCCCGAAGGGCTTACTGCTCCAATTATGCTTACTGATCCCATCCTTCCATCCTTTCCTAGCGTCCTTACCTTGCCGCCTCTTTCGTAGAAGGCAGCTATAAAGTCAGGTAGGTATGCTGGATATCCTCTCTCAGATGGGATCTCCTCCAGCCTAGAGCTGAGCTCTCTCAGAGCTTCCGCCCAACGAGATGTGGAATCTGCTGTCAAAACGACGTGATAGCCCATGTCCCTGTAGTACTCGGCATATGTAATGCCGACGAAGATGCTGGCCTCCCTAGCTGGCACAGGCATGTTGCTAGTGTTTGCAATTAGTATGCTCCTCCTCATGAGAGGAGCTCCAGTTCTAGGATCTACAAGCTTGGGGAAGTGGAGAAGGAGGTCTGTCATCTCGTTCCCTCTCTCCCCGCACCCCACATACACCACTACATCTGCATCTGCCCACTTAGAAATCTGGTGAAGCGTCACGGTCTTACCCGTTCCAAATCCTCCCGGAATGGCTGCAGTTCCTCCTTTCGAGATCGGGAAGAACGTGTCGATAACCCTCTGTCCGGTTACCAGCAGCTCGGTTGCTCCTAAGTATTCCTTAAATGGCCTTGGAACTCTAACTGGCCACTTATGGTACATCTTAAGTTCTATTTCCCTTGAATCCTCCCTTAGGGTGGCGATAACGTCTTCAATCTGGTAGGTTCCCTCGGGAACCACATCAACGACCTCTACCCTCCTCAAGTTGGGAGGAACCATTATCCTGTGGGTTATAGCTCCCTCAGGCACCTCTCCAATGACGCTTCCAGGTTCAAGCCTATCTCCCTTCTTAACAAGGGGCTTAAACTCCCACTTTCTGTCTCTTGGAAGGGTCGGAAGCCTTATACCCCTCTCTATGAAGGAGCCTGTCATCTCTGCAATCTTCTCTAAAGGCCTTCCAAGACCATCTAGAACCTGACCTAAGAGTCCGGGGCCTAGCTCAACGCTAAGGGGCTCACCAGTCCTCTTAACAGGCTCTCCAGGGGACATCCCTGTCGTTGTCTCGTAGATCTGGATAACTGCTGTATCTCCCTCTATCCTGACGATCTCCCCAGTTAGCTCCTCCTCTCCCACCAAGACGACCTCTCTTACCCTGGCCCCCCTCATGTTATCAGCTATAACGACGGAACCCTTAATGTGCCTGATAACCCCGACACCTAACTCCTCGTTACTCATTCATCACTCCCTCCAAAAAGCAGATCTATAAGCTTTGGCTCGTTTCTTTCCCTATAATCCACGAGCCTTCCATCAAATGTGTTGTAAAACCTCCTTGTGTCACCTTCATCCCTCGCTATTACGCCGCCTATTATGAAGGCCTGCTTTGTCACATCCACCTGCATGTCCACATTCATCTCCTTGCTCAGCCTCTCAGCCACCTTTCTCAGAACCGGTAAGTCCTTTTCCTTCCCCCAGATATACAATTTGTTCGTCCCAAGTGATTCAGCCGCCTCTCTAGCGTATCTCATCAGAATCTCCTCATAATTCCACCTTGGTAGCTTGTTTTCAGCTATAAGTGCAAGCTGCTCCCTTACTTTTTCGAAAAGAAGGTCAAGATATCTTTTCTGCATAGTGAAGATTTCCCTCTTTATCTTTATCTCTACCGCGCTGCTCTTTTTTGCTATCTCATCCTTAACCTTTCTGTCTATCTCCTTCTTCTTTGCCTCTATTATCCTGTTAGCCCTTCTTTCAGCTTCCTTAATTATCCTTTCAGCTTCTTCCTTCGCCTGAGAGATTATCTCATCTGCTTTTCGCTTCGATACCTCTAAGATTGACTCTATCATCTCTTCAAGTTCCTTTCTCTCTATCGCTTCGACCTCAGCCTTCTTCACCTAGAACTACCCCCCTCAAAACGATTTCAACTGCCCTTTCTATATTCTTCTTTGCAAGCTCCTCCATCTCTGTTAGCTTTCCTGTCATTTCCTTGGTTATCTTTTCTACCTCTTTCTCCACGATCTCGTCTATGTTAGTGCCCAGTACTATGGTTTCAGCAGATCTCTCAGCATCCTCCACTATTTCCTTTGCCCTCTTCTTTGCATCCTCCACTATTTCCTTTGCCTGTTTTCTAGCATTCTCCAAAATCTCTCTAGACTTCTTGTCTGCCTCTACAATCAGTTCGACTAATCTTGGCATAACATTCCCCCATCTAAACTTTTAATCCCTTGAAACCGAGAGACTTCTCTATCAAATCACGAAGCTCCCTTAACCTCAGGCCTCTCGGTTTCTTTAAATCTGGTATTACCGCAAATATTGGCTTGAAAATTCTCCTTCGGAGAATTCTCTCTCTGTAATCAGATATCATCTCCGCAACTGATTCGTTCATAAATACTATGTCAGGGAGCTCATCTTCCTCTCGCCTCAAAATGCGTAAGACCTCGTTTTTATCCCTCACAATGTAAGATTTTATGCCAATTGCCTCAAAAGCTGAAGCTAATAGCTCATCATCCGTCAACAACAAGGGTTGTGAAGGTTCGTATGTCTCACTCATCATCGCGCTACCTCATCCGTCCGGATGATAGTAAAAAATATTAAAACACTAAGCTGATACCCTTATTAATGGCGCGCGGGGGTGGCCGAGCCAGGTCAAAGGCGGCGGACTTAAGATCCGCTCCCATAGGGGTTCGTGGGTTCGAATCCCACCCCCCGCACCATTTTTCGTCATTTTCTTTCTTTTTAGGAAGTATTGCCTCCTTATCTCTAAAAGATTAAACTTTACGAGAGATATCTTGTAAAGCCACGCCAAGCTAAGAGAAATAATTAGTATCAATTATTAGATTGCTTCAAACTAGGATACATGCAAACGTTATCTTTGAAATTAGGGTGAGATGTTGAAGGTTGAATGATCAGCTCATTGAACAAGAGGTTAAGTTGGAGGTAAGGCATGTCACATTTTTAGATTTACTAAAGAAGCATGGGATAAAGTTTAATGTTCTTAGGCCAATACTTCAAAGAGATCTTATCTTTGATTTCCCTGATCTAAGATTACTAAGAGATGATAGGCTTTTCAGGATAAGAATGGAGAATGACGATATAAGGCTAACCTTCAAAGGAAAAAGGGAGTTCTTAAGGCATTCTAAAAAAAGAATCGAGATAGAGGGAAGTATTAGATCTGAAAAGGCTGTAGATGTCTTGAAATGTGTGGGCATTAGTGTTTCAAAGCTACCTTGCACGTTTAAAGAAATAGTTGATCTGCTTTCCCGAAATGGAATGAAAGTTGTTGTAGAAGTAGTTAAAGAAAGAACTCCACTGAGATTAGAGGGGTGGAATTGTAAGGTCTATTTAGATAAGGTTAGAAGACTTGGAGAATTCGTTGAAATCGAAGGAGAAGGCTCAGACCTATTGGTTGATATTCTTGGCGTCTCTAACTCAGTTATTAGGAAAAGCTATGCTGAAATGCTTGCTGAATTTTCTTAGATTCATGAAATGGTCAACTATTGTTCTGTTACCTCTGATGAGACACCTGATTTTTCTAAAAGAGACTTTGAAATTTCTAAGGCTCTTTTCCTAATCTCCTCCTCCTTTAATGTTGTTAATTTCTTTTCTCTCAGTACAATCCTCCCATTAATTATGACGGTATTTACATCCGTAGATCTGGCAGCATAAATTAGGTGTGACAAGACGGAGTGAAGTGGAGTCCACCACGGTAATTCGGTATCTAGCACAACGATATCAGCAAGTTTGCCTTCTTCTATGGATCCTGTGTTTAAACCCAATTTTTCTGCCGGAATGATCGTAGCCATATCTAGAACTTGTTGTGCCCTCATAACCGTTGGATCTCTTTTCGCACATTTATGTATGAGAGCAGCTACTTTCATGGTCTCAAACATGTCCACTGTGTTATTGCTAGCTGGTCCATCAGTTCCTAGAGCAACTGAGACGCCTTTGGATAGCATTTCTGGAACTGGAGAGATTCCGGCAGCTACCTTCAAGTTACTAATAGGATTGTGTGATACTAACAAGTTTTTACGAGCTAAAAGGCCAATTTCATCCTCATCCGGCCATACTACATGCGCAGCTATGACTTTGGCTTCAAAGAGCCCTAGATCCATCACATGTCTCACGGGAGTCTTTCCATACTTTTTCTTTATCTGTTCGACTTCGGAGTAGTCTTCCGCTAGGTGTATTTGTATCAAGCAATCATTTTCTAAGGCAAATTCTACACTTTCTTGCAAAAGATCAGGAGAGCAAGTGTATGGTGCATGAGGACCAAGAGACGGTATAACAAGTTCCTCTTTGCTTTTCCACTCTTTAACAAAGTCTTTGGCTATTCTAAAGGCCTTCTCTCTGTCCCTTGCTTGGGGAGTCCCAAAATCCATGTATGATGAGGCTAAAACTGCTCTCATACCTATTTCAACAGCAGCCCTAGCTACCTGATCCTCAAAGAAGTACATGTCTACTAAAGTTGTCGTCCCCGTTCTAATCGCCTCTAGCATGCCCAAAAGGGCACCTGACTTCACGCTTTCTGGATCTAGATTCGCCTCTATTGGCCAGATCTTCGTGTTAAGCCATTTCATAAGTTCCATATCGTCAGCAACGCCGCGAAGTAAGCTCATAGGAATGTGAGTATGTGTGTTAATTAGGCCGGGTATTGCTACCATGCCCTTTCCATTTATTACATTGTCCGCGTTGTTGGAGAGATCCCTTCCAATTTTAGTAATGTGTTTTCCTTCTATCAAAATATCCGCTTTCCTTAGAACTCTTCTGTTCCTATCTTGTGTAACTATAGCCTCTAAATTTTTGATTAGAGTGCTTTCCATCCTTCTACCCATTAAAAAGATTTCGAGGAAATTAATAACAAAACTATTGTCCTGCCGGGATACTTAACGTCCGAAAAACAAGCCCTCCAGAACCCCTTAAAAGAAGAGATAAAGGAGGAAATAAGGGAAATCGCCTTCATGCTGGCTAAAGAGCTGAGTAATGCCATAGAACGTGAACTTAAGAAAAGAAAGAACTAACTATCCTTCCCCTCTTTTTTGTTTAATACTTAGGTAGCGTCAAAGTGTAGTTAGTGGAATTTTCGTCTTTTGAAGCTTTTTAGATCCTCTTTGATAAGTTATAATTGTGCGAATAGTAGCATTCTTAGATGTTCACAGTAATTCCCATTTGTCTCAATGAAAGGTTCATCTCTTTTTCAAATTCTTTCAAAGAAATAGTTCCTACAGGTTCGATGATCTATATGCTTCGTGAAGAAGCATGGGTATGTCCATTACCTTTAGGCTTTTTATTCCTCGTTTTCTAACCGTGCTTGCAAGTTGATACATACACAGTGGACATGCCGTTATAATTCTTGAAGCACCAAGATCCAATGCTTCTCTTATTATCATCATCGCCACAGAATTCGATACATCCCTAAATAATAGTCTAATTCCACCCGGGGCCCCACAACAGTAACCTTCATTCCTGTTCTTTGAAAATTCTAAAAGCTCTACTCCAGGAATACTCTCAATGATTTTCCGAGGCTCCTCATATTTTTCCGATGTCTTAGCGAAATGGCAAGGGTCTAAAAACACAAATTTCTCCTCTATTCGCTTAAATTTAATTTTTTCTTGGTCAATAAGGTCTGATAAAACCTCGACAACATGTAGAACCTCGAAATCTGGTTTTCTATATATACGTGGATATATATACCTGTATGTGTAATAACATGCAGCGCAAGCCGTCACAACCCTATCAATACCTTTCTCCTCTATTTTTGCAATGTTACTTTCTGCTACTTTTTTTGCCTTATCAAAAAATCCGTGATCAAAAAGAAGAAGTCCACAGCATCTTTCTTGCTCGCCGAGAATCGTAAAATCAAGATTAGCTTTACTAAAAATATCTACTGTTGCGTGTCCTATTTCATGTAGTCTAAATGGAACCATACATCCAACAAGGTAAACATACTCGGCCTTTTCCGGAAACTTAATGCCGTCAGGAATCCATTTCTTCCAGTATTCTGGGCCTTCACCAGTCATCGATCCGCTACTTACAATGTTTTTGCAAATATTTGTAATGGGCTCCGGAACTTTTCCTTCCTCAACCGCAAGACTTCTAAGGCTTCGAATAACATCTGAAATAGGAATATTCATGGGACAGACTAGTTCACAAGTTTCACAACAAGTACATGTATATAGCTCTTTAACGATCTCACTAATATTTTTCTCTTCGTTTAAAACTAATTGGGCTGCTTTAATTTTACCCCAAGGACCTAATTTTTCGTCTTTGCTTGAAAGATAGAAAGAACATACATCCATACAGACTTTACATTCAGTACAGTAGAAAACTGCATCTTTAATGTTCTCTAACATTTGGTACACTCTCCTAAATTACTATGGCATCTCTCTATCAAATAGATTTCCAGAACATCTTGGACTCATTTATATCCTAGATTAGTCTGATTTTAACATTTAAATTCTAAATCTATACTTTTTCTTTTGTGTGGCGGGAAAGATGCATGTGTATCTATTAATGAGATAATTGCCTCTCTCGAAGAGTGTATAAGCATCTATCATTTTAGGATAATCATACCGGATGTTGTATTGTATGAGATTAACCTTGCAAAGGACAACAAGCCTCCTCCTTGTAAAAAGGGACTTAAAAATCTAGAAATGCTCCATATCTTTAGTGAATCCGGTTTTATAAATCCTGAAATTAAAAACTGAACTCAAGTATCTGCCATCTCCTTCTATCAAAGAAGTTTCTCCTAATGCGGACATAGACATCTTACGGTCGGTTGAGAAAGAGCGCGCGCTACATCGAATACATGATGGATTATAAGCTAAGCACTTACCAAGACACTCGGATGAAAGGGATCGAGTTCCTGCGCTCCATCTATGCAGCGGCAAACCTTCGAATATTTCCCAAACCTAAAGCAACTCTTGAGGACATATTGAGGGAGATAATAAGGGCAAGGGGAGAGGATCCTGTAAAGTACCTTAAGGAGCAGATAATGGCTGGAAAGGCCATTCTCACAGAAGAAGATAAGACAGAGATATACGCTAGAGCAATATGGGAGATGCTACAGAGAGAACAGATGGCCAACGCTTATCTAATATCTCTGCCAGCCAAAGAGTTTAATAACGAATATGCCATGTAAGCAAGAGCAAGATATGAGGAGGATTCTGTTCGCTTTATCTCTAATTTTGCTTATTTTAATGGGAAATTCTTTAGGAGTTAAAGCACAAGAACGCGGAGAAGATAGCGGGTTTACCTACCTTTTCACGGTGCACGAAGATGGATGGATAGATATATACATTAATTTCACATCCAAAGAGGCCGGTCACGCTTGGCTTCTAGTTCCAAAATTCCATGAGTATGACATCAAGCTCATTGGAATTTCCAATAGCTCCCTTGAGAACTCAACTTATTACTTCTACTACAATTTTACGTTTGATTTCGTCTCAGATGCTTATTTAGAAATAAATTGGAGCTACAGGTTTGGAGCCTTAATAGTTGAGCCCAAGGGTGTTTTCTTTTCAACAGCAATAGGATATTCTCCCGATTATCATACCAAGATAATTGTTAATCTCTCTGCTAGCTATCAAATAGAGAACATATTCTTATCCACAGAAAAGGAGATCCAACAAAACAACTTCCGGCAAGAAAGCATTATTAGGAATAGAAGGCTTCTTTTCTTCGATTCTGAAGATTATAATGGCCATCTAGTCAGGGTTTTAATTTCATTTGATGTTCCAGCTGCTGAATTTACTGAAATTTATGAGGGAAAGCTTAAGATCAAGTGTCCAAGCAGATACGTCGATGTAGCTGAAAATATCACATCAGCTTATAGGATGTTCATCCAAAGGATTATGGACATCACAAATCAGCCGGAGATAAACATAACTTTAGAATTGTTCGTTCCAGAAGATGTTGAAGAGTTGTACACCTTAGGGTATACTAGATTAACTGAAAGAATAAAGGCTGAAGAAAGGTTCGAGCTTCAACACGTCTACATTAACATGATAGTCATTAGAATGCCTGAAGGGACTCTGGAGGAGACGCTTCTACACGAACTATTTCACCAGTATATGGGTCAAGCAGGATTATCAACTCAGCTTAGATGGGTCCATGAAGGCTTAGCAAACTACTTGGCCATTAAGCTTCTTAAGGAGAAGGGAGTAAAACTGGGTCTAGATGAAACAGAAACAGCTAAGCAGGTCGGAGAGCAGCTTGAAGATTTTGGTTTTCTGGTCGGATGGAGAGGTGGTGGTCCTCCACCAGATCCAAGACCTTACTATGCTGCCAGCCTTTACCTGATTTACACGTTAGGGGAGAGATATGGTGGAATAAATCTGTTCGATAAATTCTTCGAAGCTGTTACGGAGGAAGGCGTAGAAGTGGATTCTATGGACATCTTTGTGCTATATTTAAGTCAAGCCGCTGGCGAAGATCTGAGCCCAATATTCAAGCAATGGGGGTTTGAGATCAAACCTTCAATCGAGAGCAGGATATTACAGGTAAAAGCGAAGGCTAACAAAGGATTTAGATACAACCCATTTAACTGGATAGCTCGCATTCAACTAAGCCATGCTAAGAGTTTGTTTAAGGAAGGAAGGGTTAGCGAAGCAATGAAATGCGTTGAGGATGCTGAGTTTCTACTAATGTTTGGGCCAATTTTCTTGATAATTGTTATAGCCTTTATCATGGGCATCATACTAAGCCTGCTTGCAAAGCACTTTAGAAAAGAAAGTGCTGAGGAGCTTCCTTTAGTGGAGACGGATGTAAAGTAGCTCATGAACTGCTCACAAGAATATTTTCCCAATGGATTCTAATTTCTGCAATATTTCCCACTGTTCGTCCACCATCCGCTTTATTTTCTCGATATCCTCAGGGGATAAGTTTCTAAACCTACCCTGAAGTTTTAGATAATCTTCAACGGGAATCCTCTTTGGTTTCATGGTTAATCGAAGTCTTCCATATTCTATCTCATAAAGAGGCCATATATAGGAGTCAACTGCCAACTTTCCAATCTTAATCGTTTTATCCATGGGAAATCTCCAGCCTGGAGGACATGGTGAGAGTATGTGTATGTACTTAGGGCCTTCTATCCTCTTAGCCTTCTCGATCTTGTTAGCTAAATCTAACGGGTAGCCAATGCTAGCTGTAGCAACATAGGGAGCCCCGTGTGATGCTACTATAAAGGGCATGTTCTTCTTCATTCCAATTCTTCCTCTAGGAGTAGTTGTTGTCCAAGCACCGAAGGGCGTTGAGCCCGACTTCTGGATACCGGTATTCATGTAGGCCTCATTGTCGTAGCAGTTGCTTATCACAAACGCACCCTCAGGGACGAAAGCATGTGTATCCTGAACCGTAACATCGTATACATGTTTTACGTTGGCTTTGACCTTTTCGACTATTTTTATTTCATCCAAATAGAACTTATCGCTAATCAGAGCTTTCAGCTTCTTTACAAGAGGATCTTCTTCATTTATTGGAAGTTTTGATAAGATCTCATAACACTTTCGTTTGGTCATTTTTCTGCTTCCTCTTATTATTTGTACAAGGTTTTTATCAACTACCGATGGAGTAATGTTGTATTTGGAGCAAAGTTCTCCTAGAATCCTCGCACAGACTGCTGGAGCTAGATCAAACTTGCGGCCTCGCGACTTTCTTTCTAAGATGCGTTGGATCTCCTTAAACCTAGCCATCTTATTGGGACTCCTGGTTCCTATCCGTTTTATAAAGTTCAAAACATCTTCGTTAGAGTACACAATCACGTCATATCTTCTCGCATGAAGCATCGAACTCGCTATACCTAGTCTCTGAAGCATCATCTTTAGCCTCTTACCTATTATCTTGTTTGTAGTTGAGAGTATTATTCTCACCTCCTTAGTGTATCCGCGATCGGTGATTGCCGCACAGCCGTCTCCATCAAAGAACCCTTGAATGAACGATGCTAACAAATCGTCAGGTAACTTTAGAATCCTCTTGGGGTCGGATTTTATTCCTAAGGCCTTTGACAATGCCCATATGGCTGGGTTGGAGGCGATGTAATAAGTTGCGCCTCCATCTGAAGCAACGACCAATATATCCCTTCCTCTAAAGGCTTCCTCGTATATGCGCCTAAATTCCTCTAATAATGCTTGTTCTTTGCTAACAAATGCTATTCTATAGGATTTCTTATCAAAACTTCCATCAGCAGCTAGCAGACCAAGAAGATAACATAGATCTTTGTTTAAAGTGGGCTTAGCTAATGTTAGCTTACCTCCTCCTTTAACAATTATTGTGTCCACTTTCTCGCACACCTTAGTCCAGCTATATCCAGTAGCATCACATATCTTCTTGAGATCTGCTAAGGTGATAGGTCTGGATCTTTCATTTAGTTGCCACAGCTTTATTTTGAGTTTAGCAGAGGCTTCTTTTAAGGTGCAGAACTGATTCATTAGCCTATCCTTCAGCTCCTTCTTAAGACCTACAGGAACATGAATCCCCACTCTTTCACCTAGCGCTTCTAAGATTAGATCAAGTATGTAAGGTGGATCATTTGGTGCCACATTGATCTTTCTTGGGGCAAAAACCCTGTCTCCAGACTTGAGTTCTCCAGCTCTTTTCCATATTGGACCGTCTGGACTATCAACCAGAACCTTGTGTTCTTTAGTTAGGGTTATATCAGAACCTGAACATGTGACTACCCTAATCATCTCCTTTGGAGCAGCTTTTCTCTGTGCATAGATAACTCTCTTCGAAAGGAACTTGCCCCCATCCCAAGATAGAATATAGCCCTCAACCGGAACGCTCTCAATTCCAGATTTTATGTTCTTTGGCCCTTTTTGGAGGGCTTCGTCAACGAAGTCGCCTATCTTTATGATGGATCCGTCTCCTAATACTATTTCAGTGTCTGGATGAAGACAAACATATATGAAGTTGTGGTTCCTCTCGAAAGCCCCTGAAAGGCCCTGTATACCTATGTCGACAGTTCCTCCATCTCCAGCCCAAACCACAACTTGCACGTCCTTTTTTCCAAGCGCTTTCAATCCCTCCACAGCACCAGATGCAGCCGCAGCTGCAGCCATGAAAGCAACATTGTAGACAGGAACGTTAAAGGCACTCTTTGGATAAGGAGCTTGGATGACGCTTGTGCAACAGGCTGGGATGAAGTAAATCGTGTTCTTTCCTAGAACCTTTGAGACTATCCTGAAGGCTATTGCTAGACCACAGCCTGGACAAGCTGCCGAACCTGGTAAAAGATATCTGCTCTCTTTTCTGAGATCAATTAACCTTACTACCATCAGAATCCCTCCCTCATTTTATGCCACAGAATCAGCGGCGTCTTCCCCTCTTCTATGAGAGAAATTCCTTTCGAAATCATGTTTTCAATGTCATGGAATGTTATGTCCCTACCTCCAAGTCCAGTTACGTAAGCCACGACTGGTGTGTCTAGACCATATGAATGTAGGGTAGCCCTAATGTCCCCAGCTATTGGTCCAGAGAAACCAAAAGAAATGCTTCTATCTATAACTATCGCCCCTTTCTTGCCTTCTAGCTCCCTTTTAATCTCCTCTGAAGGGAATGGTCTGTAAAGTCTTATTTTTATAAGCCCCACGCTTCTTCCACTTTCTCTCATCTCATCTATTGCAACTTCTGCCTCTGAAGCCAGCGTTCCAGAAGCGACAACCAAGTAATCAGCATCTTCAACCCTATATTTTTTGATAGCTCCCCCGTGATAAAGCTCGAAGAGATCTCCATATTCTTTGCTATACTTTTCGAAGAGATACAAGGCTTTTTTCATAGATTTATGTATGGACCATCTCATTTCTTGGTATGGTTGATCTGGAAGTACCAGAGGCCCGAAAGAGATCGGATTTGACGGATCTAGCTTCCAATGAGGAGGCTTATAGGGAGGCAGAAACCTGTCAACTTCTTCTTGAGGAGGAAGATAAACGGGCATGTATGTGTGGCTTAGTACAAACCCATCGAGACAAACCATAAAAGGAAGGAGAACTTCTGGATGCTCAGCAACCTTGTAGAGGGTTATCACGGTATCTAAAGCTTCCTGATTAGAAGAAACAAATGAAATTATCCAACCAGTATCCCTTTGAGAGATTGCATCTTGATGATCTGGGTGTATGTTCCAAGGAGGCCCCAATGCCCTGTTAACTACGGCCATCCCGATCGGAGTCCTAGAACCAGAGGCCCAGTGAAGCATTTCATGCATCAAAAGCAATCCTTGACTAGCTGTTGCCGTAAAAACCCTTGCACCAACAGCTGAAGCTCCTATAGCAGCAGCCATCGCGCTGTGCTCACTTTCTACCCTTATCATCCTAGCTCTCATTTCTCCGGAAGCAATCAGCTCAGAGATAAGCTCAACTATCGTTGTCTGAGGAGTTATGGGATAAGCGGGTATTACTTGAACTCTGGCTAATTTTGCAGCATATGATACGGCGTGATTTCCAGTAAGGATCTTCCACTCTCCAGCTTCCTTTTTCTTTCCCTCTCTTTTAGCAATCATCTTTATTCCTCCTCCTTAACAAGCGAAATAGCTCCTACAGGACAATTATCTGAGCAGACACCACAACCCTTGCAATAAGTATAATCTATCTCCGGAAATCCATTTTTCCCTTCTTTTATGGCTTCTTCAGGGCAAACAAGCCAACACATAAAGCATTTTGTACATTTATCTCTGTCTATGATTGGTTTGAATACTCTCCAAAGACCTGTCTTCCCTGCAGCTCCTTCAGAAGGACGGGAAACAGGAATAATAATAGGAACCTTCTCCTGCGACCTTTCCGTCAGCACAAACACCCAAGTATCAACCAATGATATGATTAATATTTTTAACTAATCTTTAAAGAGTAAAAAGAGGAGAGGAGCGAGGGCTCCGGCACTAGGAGCTGTGTTTTACTCGCCTCTTCTAGCGGGCTTTGGCTCTTCTTTCACGATGATAGTTCTATCATCGAAGGTTAATTCGAGAACCTCTCCTGAGAGAGTACCTGGCTTTACTGCAACCTCTATGGGTTCATCGTCCCTCATTGGATAGAATATGCGCCATACGGCTACCTTAAAGCCTGGATTTCGCTCCTCTAGAAATTCTAGGATTCTATCTGTCATAGGAACTCCTACACGACCAGCTGACATATCGTTTCACCTCATTCATGGGCTAAGTATTGGAGCCCAGCTTCCTCTCGGGAAGTAATTTAAAACTTTACCGCTTTAAGCAGATTGTCCCTTAGAAAAAGCTTTAGTTGATCTATTGCCTCTTTCTGGCTTAAAGCGAACATTAGGATACTTAAAATATCAAGCTTTATCCTTAATAGACGTCCTGAGGGTGAATTGAAGCTATGAATACACGAATTCCCGTAAGACCTAGTCGCGTATTTGCTGGAATAAACTGCTCGTTTGAAGAGGCGAGGTTTGTGGTCATTCCCATACCCTATGATTCCTCCACAACATGGCTTCCGGGAGCAAGATTCGGCCCTTCTGAGGTTATAGATGCCTCAAGGTACCTTGAGCACTATGATATCGAGCTAGGAAGGAATTTTGGAGATATTTGGACTATGGAGGAGGTAGAACCCGTTAGGACATCGGCAGAAAAAACGCTGGAGAGGATAAGAGAGACCATAAGGTGGGTGATCTCTAAGGGGAAGTTTCCAATACTTCTAGGCGGAGATCATACAGTAACGATAGGAAGCGTAGAGGCTCTCAAGCAGGAGTATGATGATCTCTTATGCCTTTTCTTCGACGCCCATGCCGATCTATACGATGAATATGAAGGAAGCAGGTACAGTCACGCATGCACAGTGAGAAGATGTTATGAGATTGCTGGAAGGGCAATTGTTTATGGAGTTAGATCATTAGGGGAAGAGGAGATCCATTTCCTCAAGGAAGAAGAGAACATTGCTATTGTAACTGCTTTAGAAGCAAGGAAGAATCCAGAGGGCAAATTAATGGAGGTTTTAGATAGATTTCAAGGGTTCCCAGTGTATTTGAGCTTTGATGTAGATTTCTTGGATCCTTCAATAATGCCCTGCACCGGAACTCCTGAGCCTGGTGGTTTCGATTGGTATACGACGACAAGATTGCTTAGGAAGGTATTATCTTCAAGAAGAGTTGTGGGAATGGATTTCGTCGAGTTTAGTCCTGTTGTAAATAGGAAAGATGCCGCCTATCTTTTGGCTAAGCTAATTTACAAATCAATTGGGTATTTAATTGCTTTTCAACAAATATGACCTAATAGCTTAGTTTTTCTATAGTACTCATTTCATAACCTCGTCTATCCAAGCTCTGCCTAAGGTAGTCTTGAGCCTCAGTATCGTTTTGATCAATGCATAGGAAGGAAGCACGGAAAGGAAGATGTGTATCGCGTTGAATACGGCGGTTAATAGCAGAGTCCATAGGAGGGCTGTAAAGTCGCTGCTGACCTCTAACCCTATGGCTTCAAGGCATACCTTTGCAAAGGACATCCACTCTGGGAAAAACACGCATAAAACAAGGAAATTGGCTATTGACATGGCTGTTATCCTCAGAATTCCTCCCAAAAACATACCAATAGCCATAAACGACTTTAGAGATGGATTTCCTGGAAGCCTGCGCCTGAGAGCTATGCCTCCCCAAAAGCCCAGAATGGTGGAGGCCACTGCGGCGTACTTCAGAAACGGCCCCAAAATAAATCCAGCCCTGAAGGTCAGGATCAGCCAGTGAATCGTTGAAGTGACCATTCCTCCAAGGGGACCCATTATCATGAAGGCCAGAATGTCGGGAATCTCTGCAAGATCAAATTTGAGGTATGGTAGGAGAGGGAATGGAATTTCTGCCTTTATCAGGGATAGCATACCTGCCATCGCGCCGAAAACCGCTACTTGAGCGGTAAACATGCTCTTATTCTCCATATATGTCGCCTCTTCACTTCATCTCATAAGGTACGAACTGCAAGGCATCCTTTAGTATTTGTTCAAATTTCGGTACATATTCATTTTTTGGAACAGTTAAAAATTTATCTGATCTACGAATTCTTCATTTTGGAACGTTGCTGTATGAGATTACGACTCATTAGTCCAGATTGTTCACACGCTCCTTGCATATGATGGCAAAGTCTATTTTATTCTATCCTAGTACTTTTTGCAAGGAAGCTAATGAATAAAACGTGTAAGAAATTAACATAAACATAAATTAGATAAGTATGGATAAGATTATTGAAATGGAAGTTAGAGCTTGAATTTTATCCTACCCTTTTCTTTGACATTCTTGAGCATGAGAAATAACCAATACGTCTTTATTGGTATTTTCATCCCTTCAAAGTGTTTCACCTTTCTGGTTACAAACGTTAACCTGTGAACCTCTGCAGTTGCTCCTATAATCAAATCCGAACCGCAGTCTCAGACAAATCTTCTGTACTTACAGGACCTTTTATCTCATGAACGACGGTATGTGACTTTTTGATTTTAGTTATCAAAGTGCCCTTTAGGCCAACAACTTTATAACTCTTCAAAGATCAGCGTTTCACCTTTTGTAACAGTTAGAAACTTATCTAATTTCTTAAGAAGGTCGTCCAGGCCCTCGCCCGTCAGAGCAGAAACCTTTGTATAGGGCATATCCCCTAAGTCTTCCTCTAGACTCTCAATTCTGCTGGATAACTCCTCTTCATTCAGCTTATCTATCTTGTTGAGAGCCAAAAAGACGGAATTTGTCTCGCCCCTGAGGCTCCTTATAAGGGAGAGTCCCTCCCTTAGCTTCAGCTTTATGAGCTCTACCTTCTCCGAAACATCCAGAACAAGTACTATGGCGTCAGCATACTTCAGATCTAGTAGGTTCAGCTTAAACGAGTGGAAAAGCCTGGGATCTAGATCTATAACGAACCCGATTGTATCAACCAAAAACACCCTTCCTCCCATGATAGAGGAGTACTTGCTAGAAAGCGTAGTAAAGGGAGCATCGCTCACTGGCTTGTCCAGTCCAGTTAGAGCATTGAATAAGGAGGTTTTCCCTGCGTTGTAGTAGCCTGAAAGGACGACAATGCTCCCTTCCTCCTTCCTCCTCAGAATTCTCTCCTCCTTTATCTCCATCAGCCTTTCTATCTTGGTTCTAGTCTTCTTTATCCTCTTTTGAACTGCTCTTAGGACTTTGTGATATGCGTACTCTCCTCCTCCTCTAAAACCAGCTCTCATTCTCCTGTACCTGACCGATGCTTTGTACTTTATGTAAGGGAAAGATTTCTGAAGAATTGCAAGTTTTATCTGAAGGTTAGAAAGAACGTCCTTTGCCTCCTGTTCGAATATCTTCAGCGTAACCTCATACCTGTCCAGAACCTCCACACCAAGTGCCCTTTCCAAGTTCCACTTCTGCTTGCTCGTTAATATGTTGTAAACGGCGAATAGGTCTGCATCATACATCTTAAGCTTCTTGCTTATCTCCTCAACTTTTCCGGGCCCGAACAGGTATGCTGCGGTTGCAGATTTCCTCGTCTGAACCACCCTATAGACTGGGCTATAGCCAAGAGCTAAAAGCAAGTTTTCCAACTCTTGCATCCTGACTCTGTAGAGCCAGTGATCGTGAACATTTGTTTTGAGCATACCAGTTATTACTTTCCTAGCCACTTTCACTCCTCCAACTTATGTCCAGAAGGTGGTATCTCCGGCCTCTCGAATAATTCCTTCGGTCCTTTTATAGTAGCGTCTATTATAATTTTCGATTGGGGAAATGTAAAAGGTACTTTCTCCCCCCTACTCTCCAAGAACCTGATGTTGCTATGATCTAAGCTTGATCCCCAAATATCCGTTATTACTTTGTAATCCAGAGATGGATCGGCTCTCTGAACTACTGCCTTCATCACCTCTTCATAGTTCTCTACATTTACGTCTTCATCAACAATTATAACCCTCTTTAGGCTTTTGTGAGCAGCTATCGCATTTAGTGCAACTAGCGTTGGCTGGCCATCCCTCTCCTTCTTAATGCTGATAGCTACTTCAACCCACATTCCTCCTGCGGGAGTCATGCAGAGGTTCCTGACTTCTGCTACTTTCGAGACTGACTCCTCCAATAGAGCCTCCACGGGTAGTCCCATTAGTATCTCGTGCTCCTTTCCAGCTGGGAGAAGCGCTTGATATATGGCATCTTTTCTCCTCCAAATCTTCAAAACTTCTAAAACTGGTTGTTTACGCACAATGTCCTTTCCAAGAATCTCGTAAAATGGACCTTCTGGTTCCCTAACCTTTGGCAGGATCTTGCCCTCCATAACTATCTCTGCGTCGGCTGGCATCTTAGCTTCGACCTTTTCGCAATCCGTGATCTTCACAGGACTTCCTGAGATTGCTCCCGCAATGCCGAGCTTATCCTTATTCTCTGCTGGTGTAGCACCTGCTATTAGCATGCCTATGCCTACTCCAATGGCTACGGCAACATCAAGCTCTTTTCCTTCATGCTCTGCTTTAGTTATAAGCTTATGAAGCCTTCTTCCTTCGACTGCTCTCAGAACCAGCCTGTTTTTGGATATGGGAGTCATTCTGTGGTAAGATGCTGAAAACTTGCCTTCCTCGTCTTTAACTATCACTATGCCGGTTGTAATGTAGGGACCTGGTTCCTCTGAATAATGCTTCAGAATCGGTAAATCCTTTCTTAAATCAAACTCTTCCAGACCAACCTCCTTAACTGGTGCAGTTCCTGTTTCCATCGGTGTTATGGGATTGTTTATAGCTTTTCTAAGGAGTTCTCTCAGTTCTTTACGTGTATTTAGCCCTAAAACTTCCAAGATGAAGTTAATGTTGCTACAAATGCCACCAACAACCTTTATAGGGCTAAGACTTCCGTCGCTTAAGAGTGGTTTTTCAAAGAGGACTGCCCTTCTTCCATCCTCTGCTTTTAGTTCTCTAGCCATTTCGTAGATCACAGATCTTGGTTCTGCAATGTTTAGCAGGAATCCTTTTCGTTCTAAGATTTCAAGTGCCTCTCTTAAATTTCGCATTTTTGTATTCCTCCAAACCGAGGATGTAATTTTTACTGAAAAATTAAATCCCTACTTGAAGTCCAGTAGAGTTCGAAGTTATGATTGAACTGAAGAGGGATTGATTTGAGGTTCGGGAAGACCCACTACATCTCGGAGATAACCCAAGATCTCCAGGGTCAGAGAGTTGTTGTTGCTGGATGGGTTTATAGGAAGAGGGATCTCGGATCCGTGCAGTTCATAGTGCTAAGAGATTCTACGGGCATCCTTCAAATGGTCGCTAAAGAGGGTGAGTGCAGTGAGAAGACCTTTCAGACCGCAAAAAGAGCTGGAATAGAATCCTCTATAAAGGCGAAGGGAGTCGTTAGACAGGATCCCAGGGCACCTGGAGGGATCGAATTAGTGCTAGAAGAATTGGAACTCATAGGATCCTCTGATGATTTTCCGATAAAGGGAAGAGAAGGACCAGAGTTTCTCCTAGATCACAGGCATCTATACCTTAGAAGCAGGAGACTTCAAGCAATCCTAAAGATAAGGGCTGAGGCAATTAAAGCCATGCATGAATGGTTCTATAAGAACGGATTTATCGAAACCGAAGCTCCAACGATAATAGAGCAGGTTGTTGAAGGAGGAGCGACCCTTTTTGAGTTAGACTATTTTGGGAAGAAGGTTTACCTTACCCAAAGCTCCCAGTTGTACTTAGAGGCATTTATAACGGCTTTTGAGAAGGTATACACGATACAACCTAGCTTTAGGGCCGAAAAATCTAGAACATGGCGTCATCTTACGGAATTTTGGCACGCCGAGGCTGAGATGGCGTGGGCCGATCTTGACGACATGATGGATGTCGTGGAGGCCTTAGTAAAATACGTGACTGAAAAGATTGTAGAGCGTAGATCTGAAGAGCTAGAGTACTTAAAGAGAAAATTTGAGCCTCCTGAAGGAAGATTTCCAAGGATATCGTATGATGAGGCCCTTGAAATCGCTCAAAAGAAGGGATCTAAGCTTAGTTGGGGCGATGATCTTGACACCCCTTCAGAAAGGATGATATCAATGGAATTCGAGACTCCTTTCTTCGTTCACAGATATCCTAGACAGGCTAGGGCTTTTTATCACATGCCAGATCCTAAAAGGCCAGAAGTCTTATTATGTGCCGATTTGCTTGCTCCAGAAGGAAGGGGAGAGATAATTGGAGGAGGTCAAAGGATCCATGATTACAATTTACTTCTTGAAAGGATAAAGGAATTCGGGCTTGATCCTAGCAGATATACTTGGTACTTAGACCTGCGTAAGTACGGCAGCGTTCCTCACTCTGGATTTGGGTTGGGCGTCGAAAGGACCGTTGCATGGATTGCTGGAATAAGACATATTAGAGACGCGGTTGGTTTTCCAAGAACCCCGACTAGGACCATTCCTTAAGGAAGTGGATCTTCCAATTTGCTCCTAATTTCCGCTAGATATTTTGATTTTAGCTCATCTTCCAAGATAGTAGCTTCTTCTAAGGGCTCAGCGAATTCCATTTCATCTACTACCATTCTCCAAAGGCCTTTATCTTCAACATAGGAAATTCTCCCCCTAAGGATTACGGTCTTCCCCAGCAACCTAGATTCGAGTTCCTCTAGCATGTAAGTATCCTCTTCATAGCCTTTCTCATCTATCTCCTCTAAGATTTCTTGTAGATTTTTCCCTATTATCCTCTCAGCAACATCTCTAAAGAATGTAGCCCTTAGAACACCCGTGCTATCGTCTACATAAATTGAAAATGCTAAAACAGGTTCAGCTTCCTCCACCTCTCCACAGTTCTCGCATATGAACCTTCCAAAATCCTTAGAAACTCTCTGTCCGCACTTTTTGCACCACCAAGAGATGGATGCTGAGGGATCGACTCTAATTATCGTCCCTCTAACTTCTCTAAAGCCCTCCCCAGACTCATCCAACCAAACTCTCGGATACTTTATCTTCCTTGCTATCTTCTCTATATCTCTAGGGATTTCTCCAGACTCCTCCTCTAAGATAATACATTTCCCCAGCTTTCCTACGTTAATTATCTCTCTAAATCCCTCCTTTCTTATGTATGGCCTCTCAAGCTTTACCAAAGCCGGAAGCTTTACTCCATCGATCTCTTGCGACCTGGGTTCCCACAATCTGCATAGCTTAAGCTTACCATCTACCTCTAAGATGCAATCCCTCAAAGTTACTAATCCTTCTTTAGATTTGTAGTGAACAGGCTTGAATGCGTACAGTATCCTGCCAACAATCTCCTCTGGAATAGGAGTAAGTTCAGTTGACCTTTTTTCTACTATTATTTTGCTTCTAGCATCCAAATGAAGCTCGATCCAGCCATTTCTGCTAGGTTTTACTCTTGCTGCCCTAATAAGCACAGAATCCCCTACATTTAAGTCATTGACTAGATTTGAAATGGAGCCCCATAGTACCACCCTTATTTCGTCATCTGTACTTCTATCCCTTAGTATAAGACCGCTCATCTGACCCTTAGTTCCATCTTCTCTAGAAAACTCCCTAACGGGGAATAACATTGAAACAATTCCACGAACGTCAACCTCGTTGAATTCTGGACTTAAATCCGAAATCTCAAAAACTTCGAATTCAGGTTCAGGAAATTCTGGGAAAGCCCCCTCAATGACCTTTATCGTACATCTCGAGGAATCGAGGTTTAAAGCAAGCCTCCCTAAACGTAAAGAGGTCCTAGCCCCATCGATCTCAACAACATCCCCTTCCTTTATCTTCCCTTCCTTTATCAGATTGATAAGGCTCTTACTCCAAATCACAACGTCTACAACTCCAGTTCCATCGGAGAGCTTGAACTCTGCCCTCTCTCCTTCAGTTCCATCCCTCCTTCTGTAGGATATGGGACCGTACATCCTGATTATCCTACCCTTAATGTGAACATATCTCATACCAGGAACCAGTTTTTCTATCGTGATTTCTCCCCCTTTCTCCTCAAAGGAGGATTCGATCTCTGCTCCCAATTCTGCTGCAATGATGTAAAGCGCTCCATCGGGTTTTAGAAGGCCTTGCATCTCTTCCATCTTCTTTATGATTCTAGATCTTATCTCCTCTGGACTAAGCCCTGTTCTTTGAGCAAGACGCTCTATCCCTCTCTCAACATCCTCATTAAACAATCTAAAACCCCTCAAATACCGATTCCTCTGATAGAAATCTTAGCAGAGTCATCCTTATTTTTGATTACTTCATAGCTGGCATTCAATATTTGTTTAGCCAGCCATAAGTTAGACTCCGTGTGAAGGGTATATTTACTCACTCCTATAAGGGATGAACCCCTGGCCAAGGCCAAATAAGGAACTATCATATCTCCCATGTGAGTGTCAAAGGCCATTTTCGTTTCTAGTTCATGAATTAGACGTTTTGCAGCTTCTTTGCCAACTTGTTCGCTTGGTTTTCCTCTCTCTCCAAGAGAGTCTGCTCCTAAGATCGTTTCTGTATCAGCAAATACGGTTATACCAGCTCCTGGCCCCAAATGTCCATTATAAGACCATTCTTCTGTTATTTCGATCTTTTTATATCCATATTGTTGAAGAACCTCCTTTGTAGATGAGATTATTCGCTTTACAACATGTCTGGGCAGCTTTACAGCATGTGCTACACCTAATATCTTAGAAACAGGTCCCCTAAGCTCTCTGTTAAGCGTAGATATTCTATTAATAGGTTTAACCTTGAGCGTTACCAATCCTCCGCCCCTAGGGTAATGCCCTCTCCTCCTTACACTTATTTCCACGTTTTCAACCCCTATAAGGGATAGGTTCTTGACAAATACGTTCTTCATGTAATCGATTGGAGGCGCAAATCTGACATCTGTGCCCCCTCTGAGCTCAATAATCGATTCTCTGTCCGCAAACAATGCAACTGGTAGAACAGCCTGTATTATGAGGGATATGCTTCCAGCAGTCTCTACATCAAAGACAAATTTTCCTCCTTTCCTTTTTTTGGGTTCAAAACGTACTTTAGTGGATCCTATGTTCAATCCTTCAAATTCTGCCTCAGTCATATCAGCTAATATCTTGGCAGCGGTCAGATGTTGGGGTCTAAGTCCTGGATTACTTCTCTTTGCTCTGATATTATGGATTTCTACAGGCTTCAAGGTAACGGAGGATAGGGCTAAGGCATATCTGAAAATCGATCCTCCTCCTTCTCCGTAGCTTCCGTCTATTACGATGGCCTTCATAATTACTCAAGGTTTATTGAGAATTCACTTTAAATATGATTTCTTGGTTTCCTCTGAAGAAGGTACCTTGAAAGAACACGTTATTGCTAGGGCAACCGTAGTTGAAGTCGATGATTACCATGTAGGTCTCGCTTTTATTGGAGGATCTTTGCTTTGTAACACCATACCACTGAAGACGAGAAGGTTTGCACTCTCAGATCTTCATGAAACTTGCTTGAAGAGTAGAGGAAGAATAGTTCTGCGTCTTGACTATGATGTTAGCCGAAAAGATCAGGAAATCTCCGAGCTTATAGTTGATCTCTTTGAAGGGCAAGTTCCTCTACGAACTGACGTTGTCAGACTATACCCTGTTTCAGGAAGAAGAGGTTTGCTTCTCAAGACGGTTAAGAGCATTCCTAGAGGTAAAGTAACAACGTACAGAGCCCTTGGAACTCTTCTTAGAATGCATCCTAGGGCAGTAGGAGGTTACATGGCCTCAAACCCCTTCCCTTTGATAATTCCCTGTCATAGAGTAATTAAGAGCGATATGAGTTTGGGAGGTTATTCTTACGGTCAGCTAATAAAGGGCAATCTCTTATTAAGAGAGGGTGTGGATCTAGATATAGAGACTGGAAAGGTCTCTCCATCAGATGTTTTGGATTATGAGGATCTGTTAAAGATCGTTCCCCTTCGGGTTATAGTATAGGAGGGGTTGTTTTGGAAGAAATAGGCCGACCTGTCTTTGGAGAGGATTTTGGGACGGCTTTCTATAAGTTTGGTCCCATTTGGATCGGGAAGATCCCCGATATGATCGAAAACAGGGCGTACTTTCCTAAGATATCGAAGGCTGTTGAGAGAATAAGAGGGTATGCTGCCAAGGAGGTAGTAGTTGGTCCAGAAGTGATAGAGTACCTGGAGTCCAAAGCTGATTTAAGCAGACTTGTTTATCCGATGAGAAATGGGATCATAGAGAGAAAAGATGAGAGAGGTTGGAAGGCGGCTAAAGAGCTTTTGAGATATTCTCTCTTGAAATACGCACCAGAGAGGACAAGCAGCTTTGATGGCTTCTATGCCGTCACCGCTTTAGCTGCTCAGGCGCCCACCTACATGTATGAGAAGTTCTTTCAACTTCATGAGGAGGTAAATAAGGAGGAGGGGCGTTTGGTCAAAGCATTAACCATCATACCTCAGCCATTGGCTGTAGCAATTGCTGAGAAAGCTACTGTTTGCACCGTTTTAGAAGCAGGCCATGGAAACACACAGATCACTCCGATTAGCAAAGATGTAATTAGCGGGGCCCTAATCCCACTTAACAGGGGCGGTTCTGATTCTGACAGGATTTCTGCTCAGATCTTAAAGGATCTAGGATATTCTGATCTGGCAAAGGAGGAAAAATTTGTCAGGCTGTTTAAAGAGGTTGCTGGTCTTGTACCAAGAGATTTGGATAAGGCCGTCTCTTGGGCAAAGGAAAATACAGGTGCTTTAGCATCAAGTTTTCAGATCCCTCAAACAACAGTAAAGATAGAAATGGAGGATAAAGGTTGGCTCAGGTTCTTAATAGGAGAATTTTACTTCAATCCAAAACATGAGATCTTTGAGAGCTATTATTCTCGTGGCTTTTCCCCTCCTAAAGACACATTAGTTGCGGGAGAGGTAATTAGAGGTGACGTTGATTTAGGTGAGGCGATAAGGATCTCGGTGTCAAGAACTCCGGTTGAGATCCAGCCACAACTCCTCAGGAGGGTGATCCTATCAGGAGGAGCCTTCTATTGGAAAGTTCCTCCTGGATTGGAAAACATAGCTGTTGATTCATCTACAAAGATAAAGCTCCTCCTAGAGAGACATGGAATTGCATCAGAACCAAAAATGGTCAGCGAACCCCAGTATAGCGTTTGGAGGGGTGCAATCGTCTACGGTTATTACTTGGCTGAAGATTACAGATGGGACTGGAGACAAATGGAAGGATGGTACTTCTTCTAGGATTGGCCACCGCAATAAGGTTAAAAGTCCTTTTCAGCATATAGTAACGTCGGTGTTTGATTTGAAACTCCCACAAGAAGTTTATGACATTGCCGAAGGAATTAGATCTATGACGATTAGGGGAGCTGGTAAAATAGCTAGGAGCACTGCTGAGGCTTTGAAAATAATTGCTCAAAAGTCTGCTGCTTCAACTGAGGAGGAATTTGTGGATGAATTGACTAAGGCAGCTAAAATACTATATGAAACGAGACCTACTGCCGTTTCCTTGCCAAATGCCCTTAGATATGTCATGATACGATGTTATTCTGCCTATGAGAAGGGAGCCTCTCTTAAGGAAATCAAAAGAGATGTGATCAAGGCCTCTGAAGAATTTATCAGAAACTCTCTAGAGGCCATAAACAAGATAGCAGAGTTCGGATCGATGAGGATAGAGGACGGAGATGTTGTAATGACTCATTGTCACAGCTCTACAGCAGTAGCTGTTCTAAAGAGAGCTTGGGATGAAGGAAAAAGATTTACAGTGTTTTCAACAGAGACTAGGCCAAGGTACCAAGGCAGAATAACTGCTTCTATTCTGGCAAGCTATGGAATTCCTGTAAAGATGATAGTTGATTCTGCTGCTAGGTTTTTCATGCAAGATGTGGATAAGGTTATAGTAGGAGCAGATGCTGTAGCAGCGAACGGAGCCGTAGTTAATAAGATCGGGACCTCAATGATCGCACTTGCTGCGCACGAAGCAAGGGTAAACTTCTTTGTTGCAGCAGAGACATGTAAATTCTCTCCAGAAAGCATGTTAGGGGGTTTAATAACAATAGAGTTCAGGGATCCAACAGAGATTGTGGATCGGGCTTTCCTGAAAAAGAACCCTGGCATCGAGGTCCTAAACCCAGCCTTTGATGTGACACCTGCTGCCTATATCGACATAATATTCACAGAAAAGGGTGCAATACCCCCTCAAGCATCGATTTTGGTACTGAGAGAAGAATATGGTTGGTTTACAAAGGCACCGCTTCCTGATTTCCTTAGAGGAGTTCAAGTAATGCCCCTTTCAGATATCAACTAAAATACCAGAAGATAAGCTAACACACTAAACTGGGCCATATCCCCACTTTTCAATTGCTTGTTTAATTTCATCAGAGGTTTGTGCAGCCATTAGAACGCCTTCTCCTCTCATTATTGCATCCATAGCTTCTCTTAGGGCCTTAGCACCAGCTTTTATCCCCCAAGGATGGAAAAAGATTGCCTCATCTGCCATTAAAACCTGATCTTGACCGAATGTAAGTATGTTTGCCTCTAAGCTCCCAGGGAAGATTCCTCTACAAGCTACCGGCATTGCTGGAAGAATATCATCCATTTTTCTCTTCAGAACCTCATCAATACCTTTTAACTCTTCGATATTCTTACTTCCCCTTGAGATAGAGTCTCTGACAATAAGATCTCCTCCTAGTAACCTTAAAATAAGTGCAGCTACTTTTCTCGAGATCGATCCCTTTGATGTGATAAAAGATGTTTTACTGACGCCAGTTACATAAATTGGAACTTCAAATCCCCCCTCCCTTACCAGCATTTCGAGCGCAGAAAAACCAGTGCTAGAAATATCAACTTCTAAAGCAGTTGCACCGTTTTCAACTGATCTCTCCGCAAGTTCTAATATCATATCCGACCTTGACGTTATGTTAATGGCATACATTATTTTCCTACCAGTCTCTCCCCTCACCCTATCTATCATGTCGGCGAAATGTGAGGTTCTTGCTTCTATGGGACTAAAATCTTGGTTCGTTAGGTATTGAGGGTCTACGCCTATGTCAATTCCAGAGAGAGCAATATCATAGAATGTTCTTGCTTGAGCGGCTGGGAGGATTCCTGGTGTTGTCCTCATTATAACCCCAAGGAGAGGCCCTTTAGATGCCAATAGCCTTTTTACTCCCTCAATTCCCAACCTAGGTCCTGGAAAATAAGTTAGGAACTCTTTTGGAAGAGATATATCCACAAGCTCTATCTTGCCTACCCTAACAATGTCAAAAAAGTTAGTAGCAATGGTTGAAATCAACTGAGAGAAACCACCCGATTCTAGGTCGAAGAGCTCGGGTGGATATTCTATGCCTAACAGGGAATTTTCCTCATCTATGATTGATACCTTTGTTTTGAAAATCAAGCTGCCTATCTGTTCACCGCCTTCCCTTTTTTGTATGGAAGAAATGAAATTGGCAACCCTTCTAACTGAAATATCCGCGTCAATGTGATAAATTGCAACTAAGTTGCCCTTTTCTGAAGCAGCCGTGGCTCCTCGTCCAACTTGTCTCAAGCCAACAACCTCTCCATTAGAATTTCTTTCATAATTTAACTGTTAAAGTTGGAGATCTACTCCCTTAATTATCTCCAATTCGATCGGGTACACGTAATAATTTAAGATATCAGTTGAAAAATCCCCTTGAATGGCTCATGACATTACTCTTGGCTTGCATAGATTTGAGTGCATCCTAAAGCCACATTGTGGCTTTTTGCTTCTAAGTCCCTTAAGACTAATGAGAAAAAGGGGTAAGATTGAGTGTTGGGGCTCAGAAATCGACTCCTTAGAAATCTACGAGAGAGGAATTCCAGTTCTAATAAGAGCTTTTGAGACAAGTGATTTGGAGATATGGGCTCCCTCCAGGCCAATGGAAATTCCAGATATAATTCCAAAGGAGTGGGAGGAGTTAGCTGCTAGAATTAAGTCTGGAGATACGGTAATGCTACTCGGAGGCATAGATGTAGGCAAAAGCGGATTATTTGTATTTCTTGCAAATAGATTGGCGTCCAGGGATCTAAAAGTAGGTCTTATAGACGCTGATGTAGGCCAGTCAGATATTGGACCAGTTGGAACGATAGGTCTCTTGTTAATAAGGAAGTCGATAATCCACCCATCCCTAGTTGATCCAGATAGACTCTTCTTTGTAGGAGATAATACTCCAAGAGGACACCTACTTCCAATGGTTATAGGGACCAGAAAGTTGCTTGATGTTGCAAAATCGGAAGGAGCTGATGTCATATTGATAAACACAACCGGATACATCCACTCTGGACCTGCAAGAATTTTAAAGAGGTTCAAAATTTTGGCCACAGAACCGAGCAAAATTGTGGTACTGCAGAGAGGAAATGAATCAGAGCACATAGTGAAGTTGGTTCCAAAGAACTCTGAAATAATTAAAATGCCGGTTGCTAAGAGTATAAGAAGGAAAAATCACCCATATAGGGTGCTTTTCAGGCAAAGCAATATAAGAAGATACTTGAATGGGGCTAAAAGCATTAAGATAAATATCCATGAAACCAGGCTTGTAAACACTTTATTCTTTTCAGGCTCTCATGATCCCGAACTCAATCAGGAGCTTGAGAAATTGCTTAATAAAGCAATAATATATGCAGAAGAGGCTCCAGATGTTATACTTTGTCTTTTGAATTCATCTAAAGTTCAAAAGAGCCTTGTTATAAGGGGGAAGCCTGTAAGAGTTGCTATAAAAAAGGGATATAAGGGCTTATACTTAGGATTTTTGGATAACTTTGGTTTTTGTTGTACTATTGGAATAATAGAGAATTTCAGGCCTGATCAAGGAATTTTAGAGGTTTATACCAATTATTCGGGTAAATTTGAGTGTATAGAGTTTGGATACCTAAAGTTCAATAGGGATGGCATACAAATTGGAAGGAGGGGTCTGACCGAGCCTTGAATATAATCAAAAATTCTTCAGAAATAATATCGAATGCAAGTAGGAAAAATAGGAAGGCTAGGGAGATAATGTTGAAGCTATTAGAATCAGCTATAGAAGTTGCAGACGCTAAGAAGAGCATAACTTCTTCTATATCATTGAAAGACGATTTATTATCCATTAAAGACCTAGAAATTCATCCAGAGGGCAGAGTTCTCGTAATAGGTGCAGGAAAAGCTAGCGGTAAAATGGCTGAGGGGGTTGAATCCGTCCTTTTAAATAAGATTCATGCGGGATGTGTAAATGTTTTGAAAGGGACGGAGGGACTTTTTAGTCTAAAGAAAGTTAAAGCATTTCCTGCAGGTCATCCCATTCCGGACTATAATACGTTGAAGGGAACGAGAAACATAGTAGAACTCATCAAAGGGTTGAGTAAATCTGATGTAGTTATTGCATTGATCTCAGGGGGCGGATCTGCTCTAATGGAGATGCCGATGCCAGGCATAACTTTGGAGGATCTTAATCGAGCTACAAAGATTCTTCTGGAATGTGGAGCTAGAATTCAGGAGATAAACTGCGTTAGGAAGCACATATCACAAGTGAAGGGGGGAAGGTTGGCCAGGCTTTGTTACCCTGCAACAGTGATCTCTCTCATAATCTCGGATGTTATAGGTGACCCTCTCGATTCCATAGCCTCTGGACCTACGGCTCCTGATACGACCACGTTCGAAGATGCATGGGAAGTACTAGAGAAGTACGACCTTTTGAATAAAATGCCAGAAAGCATAGTGGAGACCATTAGGAAAGGAGTTAGAGGCGAAATTCAGGATACCCCAAAGCCAGGAGATCCTATTTTTGAGCAAGTCCATAATTTCATAGTTGCAAATAATGAGAAATCGCTTATTGCAGCCGCCAACAGAGCTAAGGCTATGAACCTAAATACCCTAGTCCTAGGTTCCTTCATCGAGGGGGAGGCTAGGCACGTTGGACAGGCCTTGGCTGGAATTGCTCAGGGAATAAAACATCAGAGCGTTCCTATAAGTCCACCTGCTGCTGTTCTAGCAGGAGGAGAGACTACAGTTAGGGTTGTTGGTTCAGGCAAGGGCGGAAGGAATCAAGAGGTTGTTCTTGGATCCGTAGAAAAGATAGCTGATGAAGAAGGAATTTGCATAGCCTCTGTTGGCACGGACGGAGTTGATGGGGTAACTGATGCTGCAGGAGCGATTGCTGATGGGAATAGCTTGAGCAGAGCATTGGAGTTGGGCCTAAAACCGTCGACTTTTCTCAACAGAAATGATTCCTATTCCTTCTTTCTCGCATTAAATGACCTGATTTTCACAGGACCTACGCTTACTAACGTCATGGATGTAATGGGAGTTGTTGTTCTTTGAATCCTTCTAAAAGAAAGGATAGATTGCTCGCCCTTATTGAAGCGCTGAAAGAAATAGGTCTCACAGAAACTCAAGCCAAAGTATATGCATTCCTTCTGAGCGAGGGAACCTCAACTGCTAAGAAAGTAGCTATAGAGACCAGAGTTCCCGTGGAGAGGATATATAGAACGTTTGAGCAACTTCATGGCCTCGGATTGGTTAGATATGAGGGATCTAGGCCTATAAGATACTCTCCCATCTCTCCAGAATTGGCTATCAAGAACCTCTATGTTAAGAGGTCATTAGAATTAGAAGAACGCTTTCAAAAATTGCTTGATTGCATGAATCATGTTTCAGAACTTGTTTCGCTATCTCAATGGATGAAGGAAGATGTCCTAGTATTAAGAGAGGAATATTTGTTCTTGGGCCTCTTGAAAGACCTTCTAAAAACAACAGAAAGCGAGTTTCTAGCTATATTTTCTGATTCCGATCGATGGTTGTTCAACGAAATAGTATCCCTTCTAAGACTTTTGGGGATCTCTAGAGTTAGAATGATGCTGCCATCCACCGATTGGTCGAATAGATGGCTTACAAATCTTAAGAGAATTGAATTAAGGATCTCAAAATCCGAAACTTCAGTTCTTCTCATCGATAAGAAATGTGCTGCTTTAATTGGTAGAAAAGGAGGCTCTCCCATAATTGTCGTCATTTTAGAATCATCAGTCGCTGACCCATTCATTCAATACCTTGAATCCAGATGGTTAAAATCGATACCAATAGAGATGGCTATTGGAAAAGACAGCACTAGAGAGAATTCGTGAATTAGTCAACCAGCTCGTTAACGATGGCTACATTATGCTTCATAAAAAAGGAGCTACTATCTCATTGAATCCAAGGAAAAGTGAGGAAATCATAGAGTACATCAGAAGGTTTTAATTTATTATCTTATAACAAAACCGCTATCCTACCGAGGTACTTAATATCCTCAAGAGAATCTCATCAGAACCTTTCAAAAGAGGAGATAAGAGAAATCGCATTCATGCTGGCTAAAGAGTTGAGTAATGTCTTAAAGCGTGAACTTAAGAAAAGAGAGAACTAACCTCTTTTTGTTTGATATTTGGGCAGAGTCAAAGCGTAGTTAATGGAATTTTCGTGCATATAAGAGTAAGATACTTAAAATTAACGGATAAATGTATTTATATGAAGGAAAGAGAAAATAGACAACCCTATCAAGGGAATAAGATAATGAAATGGCTACTTGGATTGAGTTCAGCGTTGCTAGCATGTAGTACACAGAAAGATTGATACGCAAATTGCCATACATGCTGCCTGAAAAAACGACGTGGAAGCGGTTAGGGATCTTCTAGTTGAAGCGATGTTTGGATCTCTATGATGGAAGAGTTCGAAATATGCCTTGACTGGATGGAGGGAAGGGCTAGGTTGATGAGGAAACCACCTCAAATCTACCTGATCCAAAGTTGGTTCATCTTGTTGACGAATCTGAATAAACCTATTTAAAAGCGAGTGCAATTTATTTTTGATGGAAATGGCAGATCTCGTTGATAAGGTCAAGCGGAAGTACGTCGGAAAGTGGATCGGGCTAAAGGACGGGAAGGTCGTAGTGGTCTCAGATACACACGAAGGGGTTTACGAGGAGCTAAGGATAAGGAAAATTGATGGAGTCTACGTCTTCTATTCACCCAGGGAAGAGGAGAGGAGATACGGCTTCCTATTCAAGGTGTCCGCATGACTAGGATAAAAGAAGGAAAGCTACTGGTAAAGGTCAAGTTGAAGGGAAAGCGTTTTAGCGTCTTCGAAGACGCATTGATCGATACAGGAGCTGCCTTCATGGTAATTCCACCGTCCATAGCCGAATTTCTTGAGCTCAAGACGGACGAGAAAATGCCAAAGGCCACATTGGTAACGGCCTCAGGCCTTATAGAGGCTCCCGTAAAGGTGCTCGATGGGATTGAGGTGGAAGGGATGAGGATAAGTAAGCTCTCGGTTGTGGTCCACAAGATACCTGACCCTGCTCCTATCAAAGTACTCTTAGGGATGAACTTCATAAAAAACGTGAAGCTGATCGTTAATGGGAAGGAAAACGAGTTTAGAATAGAGGATCCTTAGCGAATACTTAAATTAATCATTTGTTGCCTGTTTTTCATTAACCCCCAACTCAAAATTAAAGAAATGCGTTAAAGATATCGTCCTAAAAACAAAATAATAAATGAAAGGGGTTGAAAAGCCCAAGAGATTGTATCTGAGCTTCAGCTCCCTTTCATTGGAAAACTGCTAAAGGGCAGAAACGCCTAAGAAGCTACAGAGTAGGAAATATAGGATAGTATATGGAGCTAAGCCTTGCTTTGTAGAAGCCCTGGTAATCGAGCATCGGAAAAACAGTCTATGGACCATAATGGTCCTTGTCATTAAAAGAGCCTATAACTGGAGTAAAAATGGTTTTCTGGTCGGGAAGGTAGTAGATGTAACGAGGCAATATTCAATTAGATAAAAATAGTGATTATGATGGAGGAATGATAAGGAAGGCTTCCCTAAAGGATGCTGAGAGCATACTTCACGTAATAAACGCTTCGAACAGAGAAGCTTTCAGCAAGATAATTCCAAAGGAATACTTCAAGGAACCAATCCTTTCCATGAAAGAACTCCTTAGAGACTTCAAAAGGATGACCTTTTACGTTTTTGAGGGAGACAGAGGGGTAGTAGGGGTCTCAGCCCTTAAGGTTGAGGGAGATGTGGGAAGGATTAGATGGGTTTATGTCCTTCCTAAGCATCAGAGAAAGGGAATTGGAACCGCTCTAATCAGAAACATTGAGAAAGAGGCAAGGGAAATTGGTTTGAAGAAGTTATGGCTTCTCACATCCGAGAAAGCATATTGGGCCGTCAATTTCTACAAAAAGCATGGATACAAGCTTGTTGATAGGATAAAGAGGCCTTACGGTTGCGATGTCATAATGGAGAAGGAGATGCTTTAAAGATGTTGATGCTGGGATAGAGGCGCCTGCATAGTGTTAGATTTCCTTTATAGTTGATTTTTGTGGTGAATAGCTCACAAGTTTAAGATGTTTAGAAGGAGAATGAGGACGAAGATGAAGAGGTAAAAAGTCGAGGCTCATAACCTGATTAAGGTCCAGGTTCCTAGCTCGATCTTAAATTTATTCAACACGTCTCTTCCTAAGCGCGCGCTTCCACCTCGAGAATAGAGAAATCCAGAAGAACCTCACCCTTCCTAACCAAAGAATCATTGTAAAAGCTCCAATTCATGAGAATATCCCCTAATCATCCAAATGTAGTATCAAAAAATGATTCAGAACACAAATAAAAACATGAATAAATATAAAGGAAGCGTGAGTTTCTGGACTGCATAGGGTTGAGCCATGAAAGTTACTGTTTTGGGAGGGGCCGGAGCCGTAGGAAGCATGGCCGCTAAGATTCTTGCTTCAAGTGGAATTTTTTCAGAAGTTATCATAGGAGATATTAAATTTGAAAAAGCAAAGAAAATAGCGGCTGGAATAGGGATAGAAGGAGTTTCAGCCGTCAAAGTGGATGTGATGAATTCTAGAAATCTACGGGATGTAATTAAAGATTCAGAAGTAGTTTTGAGTTGTGTAGGCCCATTCTATAAGTTTGCGCCAATGGTTCTAAGAGCTTCAATAGATGCTGGGGTAAATCATGTAGACATATGCGATGATGTTGATGCAACTGAGCAGCTTTTAAAAATGGATTCTAATGCAAGAGAGGCTGGGATATCTGCTCTAATCGGAATGGGAAGCTCTCCAGGAATCGCAAATGTCCTCGTTAAGTTCTGCGCGGACAACCTCCTCGACGAGGTTGACTCTATAGACATATATCATGCTCATGGAGGCGAAGAAACCGAAGGACCAGCCGTCGTTAAGCATAGAATACATTCAATGATGATACCTATTCCGGTGTTCATTGATGGAGAATTTAAAACAATCAGCGTTCTTGACGAGAGTGGAAAAGCCCTAGAGGAAGAAGTTGAATTTCCGGATATTGGAACCTACAGGGTATACGCCTATCCTCATCCCGAAACTATAACTTTGCCTAGATACATCAAGGGGGTTCGCCGAGTAACAAATCTGGGCTTAGTTTTGCCTCCAGCATATGCTGAGCTTATTAAGGGCATTGTTAGGCTTGGAATGACAAGTGAAGAACCAGTTGAGGTTCATGGTGTGAAGATTGCGCCCATAGACTTTGCAGTAGCCTTCGCATTACATCAACGGCCAAAACTGTTAAAGGAGGCTGGAATATCCGAGCCCATGGGATGCCTAAAAATAGTTGTTAAAGGAAAGAAAAACGGTGAGCCTAGCACCTACGTGTTTTCGATGTCATCTAGGGGAATGGGCATGCGTGAAGGAACAGGTGTGCCTGCTGCTCTAGGAGCAATGCTCATGGCCCTTGGAAAAATAAGGTTGAAAGGAGTTTTCCCTCCGGAAGCAGCTGTCGATCCCATCGAGCTTTTCATGCTTGCAAAGGAGAAGATAAGGATAGGTGAAACGGCTGGCTTACCTATTCTTGTTGAACATATAGACAAGGAGGGAAACGTTCAAAAATTAAAATTGGAGTCACTGGTTGAGCCACATTGAGAGGGAAATACATACTTGCCCACGATACTGGGACGACGGGCAACAAGGCTGTACTGGTTGGAATAGACGGCAAAATAGTCGGATATACCTCGGCCGAATATCCAACCTACTATCCAAAGAAGGGATACGCTGAGCAATTGCCATCGGATTGGTGGAACGCAATAACAAGAACAACAAGGGAGCTTCTTGAAAAAACTGGAGTTAAACAATCCGAAATAGTCGGTATAGTATTTTCAACACAAATGGCTGGAACGATTCCAGTAGACAGCGAAGGAAAACCGTTAATGCCGTGCATGATATGGCTGGATACAAGAGCAAAAGAACAAGCCGAAAGAATGAGCAGTGGAATCATAAAAGTTGCAGGATACAACATCTTTACCCTGACAAGATTTTTGAGCATAACTGGTGGAATCTACGGAAACGCCGGAAAAGACCCAATATGCAAAATATTATGGGTGAAAGAGAAGAAGCCAGAAATCTACACCGAAACCTATAAGTTTCTGGACTGCAAGGATTATCTCCTATACAAGTGCACGGGCAACTTCGTTACGAGCAGAGACTGCGCAAATATATGGTGGATGATGGACACAAGAAAAGGAAGATACACTTGGTCGGACTACATCCTCAAAAAATACGGCATAGACAAGGCCAAGCTTCCAGAAATAAGAACATCAATTGACATAGCTGGAAAACTGACTTCGGAAGCCGCTTCCGAGATGGGACTGCGGCAAGGCATACCAGTAGTGGTTGGAGCTGGAGATATGGCATCAGCAGCCATAGGCTCAGGGGCAATTAGGGAGGGGAAAATGCATGCATACATTGGAACAAGCAGCTGGTTAGGATGTCACCTCTCAGAAAGGAAAAGGGACATATTCCATTATATTGGGAGCATCTGCAGCGCAAATCCAGACATGTACCTGTGCCTAGCAGAACAGGAAACGGCAGGAGCATGCCTAGAGTGGCTAAAAAATGTAGTATACACAGAAGGCCAAGGGGAAGTCTACAGAACCTTTGATGAAATGGCCGCTAAGATCAGTGCTGGTGCGAACGGTCTAATATTTACTCCGTGGCTCTTCGGAGAAAGGTCTCCACTTGACGATCCAACTGTGAGGGGAGGCTTCTACAACATAAGCCTAGAACATTCGAGGGAACATTTAGTTCGGGCAGTGCTGGAAGGAGTTGCACTAAATCTGAAATGGGCTTTAGGCTATTTGGAGAAGTTGTCCGGAGAAGCTGAAAGCATAAACATCATAGGTGGAGGCGCTCTCTCGGCTATCTGGTGCCAAATATTTGCTGATGTCTTGAACAGACGTATCAGACGGGTCTGTAATCCTAAAGAAGCTAGCGCCAAAGGAGCAGCATTGATCGCCATGGTCGCCCTAGGCTACCTTAAAAACTTCGAAGAAGCCGAAAAAGTCGTCAAAATCGACAATGTTTACGAACCGAACCCAAGAAACATTTCAGTATACGAGAAAATCTTCAGGGAATTCAGGAAAATTTACAAGAATAATAGGAGAATGTATCGTAGACTTAATTTAGGAGCCGATTGAAAGGAGGTAAACCGGAATTGGATGTATTTGAGGCCGTTCTGAAGAGGCATTCTGTCCGCTCCTACAAATCTACGCCCGTACCTGAAGAAAAACTTATGAAAATTCTTGAAGCTGGAAGATTGGCACCCTCAGCCGCTAACATTCAATCTTAGCATTTCATCGTTGTAAGAGAACCGGAAAAGCGTAAAAAATTAGCGAAATCTAGATGGGCTAAATTTCTGGCCGAAGCTCCAGTTGTAATTGTTGGATGCGGCGATAAGAAGGCTTCACCTAAGTGGTTCATGATTGATGTTGCGATTGCTATGCAGAACATGGTTTTGGCCGCTACTGGAGAAGGGCTAGGAACGTGCTGGGTTGGAAGCTTCGATGAAAACGAGGTTAAGGGACTGCTGAAAATTCCAGAAAACTATAGTGTTATTGCCTTGCTGGCTGTCGGTTATCCACGCGAAAAATTGGACCTTGAAGGGAAGTTTTGCACTTGGTTCGAAGGAGGAAGAAGCTTTCAGACATTGTAAGCTTTGAGGAATATGAGAAAAAGCCGTCTGGACTTTAATTTGCCTACATTGTTATATATTTTATTGTGCATTTAGCACGTAGGTGAATTTCATGTCAATTGAGGATATTGAAGCTTTTCCTTTAGCACTTCCTGAAGGAATAGATGAGGATAAATACATAATTGCAACTTATTATGCGGCTGTCCCCCGCGACTGGCCAATAGATAGGATTTCTATGGCTGTCGCCGTTGAGCAAAGCACCGGAACTTGGATACGCGTGCCAGGAGAAACTCCAGATCTTAGAAGGAGGCATATAGCCAAAGTTATATCGATAAATGAAGTTCCAGATTTCGAATACGAAGTTCCGGCCGAGTTGAAATTGAGGAGATACATTGTTCAGATAGCCTATCCCTACGAGAACTTTATGAATGAAATTTCGATGCTTCTAACAACCATTGTAGGAAACATATCTATGGCTGGAAGGCTTAAGCTTATAGACGTAAAATTTCCGAAAAGCTACCTTGAAATTTTTAAGGGACCAAAATTTGGGGTTCAGGGAATCAGAGAATACTTGAAAATTCCAAAAAGGCCCCTTCTTAACAACATGATTAAGCCATGCACTGGCTATCCGCCCGAACTCGGCGCAAAACTCGCATATGAAGCTCTCGCTGGCGGAGCAGACTTCGTTAAGGACGATGAACTCTTGGCGAATGCGCCATTTAACACAGTTGAGGACAGAATCGTCAAATATATGGAGGTAATCGATAAGGCGGCGCAAGAGACCGGAGAAAGGAAGATGTACACGATAAATGTTACTGCAGACCCACCGAAAATCTTTGAGTTCGCAGAAAAAGTTATAGAACTAGGCGCAAACGCCATAATGGTCAATTACCTAACTGCAGGAATAGGCACATTAAAAGCTTTAGCCGAAGATCCAAGCATTAAAGTTCCTATACTCGGGCACATGGACTGCGCCGGAGCCATATACGAAGATGCTGAAACAGGCGTGTCATCCCACCTAGTTATGGCTAAACTTCCAAGATTGGCTGGAGCGGACATACTTGTATATCCGGCTCCCTATGGAAAGCAGCCTTTCTTCATTAAACAGAAATATCTGAAAGCTGGAAGAACAATGCTGTTTCCAATGCATAACATTAAGCCTACACTACCCATGCCATCAGGAGGAATAACCCAGCTGCATGTTCCGCAGCTAGTAAAGGATTTTGGAACGGATATAGCTATAGGCGCTGGCGGAGCAATCCACGCACATCCAATGGGCCCAAGGGCGGGAGCAAAAGCTTTCAGACAAGCAATAGAAGCCACAATGAGCAAGATTCCACTAGAAAAATATGCTGAACAACACCCCGAATTAAAAGCTGCAATAGAAGCATGGAAAGCCGGACCGATATCAATGTTACTTGAATAAAATTCCTTAATTAAATGATTAGAACATGCAGATCCTTCACGAATAAGTCCAAGGCTCATAACCTGATTAGGGTCCAGGTTCCGTTTAGCTCGATCTTCAATTTATTCAACACCTCTCTTCCTAACAAAACCTCTTGAGATAGAAACT
>CAZUBM010000007.1:5887-94182 GCA_964618805.1 uncultured Nitrososphaerota archaeon | reverse complement strand
CCCCATACCTGTAGAGCTTCTCAGCAACCCTAAACTCCATAAATAAGATCAAACATCCTATCAGAGCGTCTTCCATTTCCCACCTTAACCATTTTCTCTCAAGCGAGGCAGGATCCCTAGCATGAGTCGTTGCTATGACCCTGAATCCGCTTTCCTTAGCTAAAGCAAATGCCTTGGCGTGTTCTTTCGTTAGAATTTCCCCTAAAAAAACCAAATCTGGGTTTCTATGCAAGAAAGTCGTGACCATGCTCTCTCTTTCTCCAGGAAAGACGTAAGAATGGTGTTTAAGGCCGTACTCCGAGAAATCCTCGATCTCCCTCACCTCCTCGATACTTATGATTCTCCATTCTCTAGCAGAATATGCCAAGAGTGAATTTGCTAAAGTAGTCTTCCCAACACCTGTCCTTCCTACTATAAGAATTGGTTTCCTCTCGTACATGGCCTCAATCAGATAAGCAGCAAGCTCTTCTCTTATCGTTCCAAGAGTTATTAAACGCGGTATCGGGAGCCTTGGAAGGGCAGACAAATTTCTGGCATCAAAAGAGGGTTTTGATACCGGAGGAATGTCAACTCCTAGCCTGATCTTGGAGTCTTTTAATGTAAATTCTACCTTAACAGTTGGTTGATTCAAATACAAAGCTCCATATGGATGTAACTCCACTATCGTCCTTATCTTTTCAAATTCTCTCTCATCTAGAACTAAATTGCTTATTTCTACTCGTCCAGCCTCAATGTGATCTATGTAAATAGGGGATCCTTCAACACCATATATCTCTGTTACATCGCTACCAGTTGCCAAGATAAGGATAGGCCAAGCCTTTGTTGACCTTACAGCTGCTTCTAGAATTAGATCTTCGCTCAAATTCTCCCTAGATCCTAGGATCCTTTTAATATGGTTCTTTCTGAATCTTATGATGTCCCAAAGGTCAGCATCCAATGAATCTTCTGGATACACCCTCTTCATCAATCTAGAAAGGCCTATCACTGAGATCATGCTCTTCGGATCAGAAATCCAACTCTTTGGTATGAAGCATACTCTATTGCCCTGAGTAGCAAGCAAAGCACATCCGAAATCCTCTATAACATCATCAAATTGTGCTGGTGGTGTTCTAAGGGGAGGATAAGGGACTTCTGCAATGAAAGATCTGTGTTTCTTGCTTCCAAACGCCGCCAACAACCTTGCTCTGTCATAAGTCTTATATGGCTCGATAAAGAGGTCAAAAGAGAAATCCTTCACCCAGCTTATCGCTGAATCGACAAATCTATGATAGGCCCTCTCTTCCTCGTTAAGTCCCAACTAGCCGGTTCACCCCGAGGTGAGGTTTCCCTCTGTCAGATTCTCACTCTCAGAGCCCCAAAGATTGCTAAGATGCTTGCTTAACCAGTCGACAAAGTCTGAAAACTTCTCTTCAGTAAGATCAGGGAGATTCCACAAGAATTCTAATGCATTTGCTAAAGGATTTACTACAAGAGCAAAGAAAGCAGCTATGGTGGCGGCTATCAAAAGAGCAGTCTCGGTGGTTTGTGTTAGTCCAGATTCATCCTCTAGAAACTCTCTAATGAATTTTTTAATCTTCTCAGACAGTTTTTTCACCTCCTAGATGACAAAAAGGCTAGAAAGGGTATTTAAGACGTCTCCTGACAGAATACATTGTTTTAAATTGAATGAGCAATTATCTGCTTTATCTCTTGAATTTAAGGTTTCTCTACTTTCCAAAGCCTTCTAAGTGCTGAGAACAGTATCAAAATGCAAGTTGCTACAATTAACGGTGAGATAATCGGACCAGAGTACATTCCCCTCTCCTTTATGGTTCCAAGTGAAATGTTCTCTTCACCAGTTACTTCTTCAATTTGATAAGCTGATTGGTTGTTTTCCGTAAGATTATAGGTAGGAGTAGCGGTGGCTTCGGTAATGTTCGCGACTTCAGATAGGTTTTGCCCTGATTGCTCCTTAATTTTTTCCTTAGATGAAGGTCTAGGACTAGATTGTGGAGCTGTTGTACGAGGGAGGCTTCTTGAAACAACTTTTATCTCTTTAACTCTTTTCTCTCTCAAATCTCCGCTTTTAGCTTCTGCAACGATGATGATCTTATCCTTTGCTTTTGCTTGAGCAGAGAACTCGAAAGATAATGAGTTATACGCTTCAATAGATCCCGATCTTCTAATAGAGTGTGGTGAAGCTCCATCTAGCGTTATCCTTAACGTGAAGGATAAGAGATCTTCACCAAGGTTCTCTACAAGAACTGTGAAGTCAAATGTAGATCCTTCTTCAACCCAATCTGGAGCTCCTATAGAGAGCCCGATGCCTCTCCTCTTCACCTTGTAAGAAATTGTCTTAGAAACAAATAATCTCCTTCCAGTGCTCTGTTCCTGGCCATTAACTACCACTTTCAATGTGTAATTTCCAGGAGCATTCTGAGCTCTTACTCTAAAGGATGTTTCGGAAACAGATCCTCCAGTTATGTTCCCAAGATTCTTACTAATCCCATTCACAGAGGCTTCTACAAATAATGCACTGGCTCCCCCTATATTTGAGACCTTTACCCTTATCTCAAACTCCTCTCCTGGTTTTACTGCGCTAGGAGAAGTTATTGAAAGCGTCAATTCAGCAGGACTCACTATCTTAACCTCAACATAGGTATCACTCCTTTCTACGAAAATTGAAGGATCCTCATCGTTCCATATATGTAGCTTGTGCTTCCCTATCGAAGCAAGAGAAGTATTCCATATAACAGATGCAAACCCTTCTGCATCGGAATAATCTTCCCCTATTTCCACGCCATCAGTTTCATCATAAAAGTGAACGAGAGTCCCTTCAACTGGATTTCCCAACTCATCTAAAACTTGAACGGAGAGAACCAATACTTGTCCCTGAACGAATGTTTGCTGTCCTGATATGGGTGATAAAAAGAGTGAGATAAAAAAGAGGAAAGTGGTGGCAGCTAAGAGCTTTTTTCTCATGCCTTAGCACCAATTGCTGTTCTTAACACAGGTTTAGTCCAGACCTCTATGAGACCGCCTCCGTTTTTGGTGGAAGAGTATTCTTGATCCCCTTCAAACAAGGCGGATACGTCAATGGTTCCAGGTCTCTTTGCCAAGATTAAGATCGTTTGTCCGGAGCTAACAGAGAACTCCCCTTCATCTACAAAAACTCTTATCTGTTTGCCCTGCAGCTCCTTATCTCCGCACATCAGCTTAACGGTGATGTTAATCGTATCTCCAACGTGAACTCTCTTAGGATACTCTAGAATCAGCATTACAGCTCTTCTTACAAAAATCGTGGTAAAATTATCTCTCCATACTCCGAAATTATGTCCTGGTAAGCTTCTTTTATCGAAGTATCCCTTAACCCAGATCTTCAAAGCACCAGATGAAGTTGGAGTGAATTTAAATTCTCCGCTAACATCTACCCAATCTGAATTCCCCACTTTTATCTGTAAGGGATTTGGCGGATAATATTCATCTTGCGGGTACCAACAATGTATTCTAACCCTAACGACATCTCCAACATCTGCTGGATTTGGTGTTACAGTCATCCATAGCCTTGGTACGTCTGACGATTGGGAATCAGATGATCGCGGCGTGTTATCGACCACTTTAAAAGTCTCGCTATCGCTGGCAGCGACATTTCCGAGTTGGTCCTTGACAAAGCTGGAAACCTTCCAAGTCCCTATCGCGTCATCAGAAGGAACCGAGTAAGTGAAGGTTCCTGTCCCATAATATGTTTTTACAGGGTTAGAGGATCCTGGAGAATACACATGAGTAATTATCTTTGGATTTGGGGGCAAGTACCCATCTATCGTCACTGATATGCTCACTGATTCGCCTCTTTGAACACTAGATGGGGAAACTGAGACGTCTATGGAGCCACTAGTTGAAGATGAGCTTGACGAGGATGCTTCAAAAGTAACGCTCTTGCTATCCCTAAGAAAACCTTCTGGTACGTCTCCATCAATTATAATTTCGATGGTAGAAGTGTAAGTACCTTCTTCCTCAGCTGTTATGGTCCAGCTATATTTCATTGAAACTGGCATATCCTCAGGATCCCACTGGCGGTAAGGAGACACATCTTGAGCCGAACTTGCGTAATAAGAATACGTTCCATCAGGAGCTATAGTTTTCATGATGACGTAAGCCGTTCCAGAATTTAGGCCAGAGATGCTTACAGTGGCAGTTACGGTAAAGCTATCCCCAGTTTCGCCCGAGGATGGATCAACGGAAATGGAAATCGTGTATGAGGCCTCAGCACTCACGTAACTGGGTTTCAGCGATGAACTGATTGTCGCTAGAATTAGAAGCGAGATTATGACGAGAGGACGAGAACTCCTGAACTTAGAGACTTCTTTCATGCGATATCCTGTCTAGACGAGTCGCTTCTAAGAGTCTAATAAGAAGGCTAAACAGGAATTCTTTCATCAAACTTTCTCGTCATGGCACAGCATAGATTCCAGGATTAATAGGATCTCCTCCGCATCATTCCTATTACCCTCTGGGGGATTGAGCACAGCCCATATCAGCCTTCTCACCCCTTCTCTCTGAGGATCACAGAGTGAACGAAGTTCATAGGGCCTCATTTCAAGAGATTTTGATAGAAGTCTTATGAACCAAGGAAGTACCATCAATATGCAATTTTCTATGTCACCTGAATCCAACAGAACCTTCGCACGGTGGACTTCTTCAACTCCTGCTCTCCTTAAGGATCTTATAAAGAAGTAAAAAGATAGCTCTTTTAACGCAATTGCTAAGAGACCTGCCAGAGAAATCAGGAAGAAAATATTGCTAAAGCTTGCAGTTAATACTGTAAAAAGGGCTGATAATACGAGCCTTTTCCTGCTATAACGTCTTACAGAATTAATCAAATCAAAAGGATTTTCTCTATCTATAATTTCATCAGGGAGAATTAAACTATTTGAAACCTTAATAAGAAATATTAGGCCTATAAACAACCCTAAAGTGACAAAGATGGGTTGTAACTTGCCTAATAAAGCAAAGACTAGGGAAGATGCGCTCAAACTGAAAGCTACGAAAGAGGGCCTCATCTCCCCTTGATACTTCATGTAACCGATTAAGGGCATCCCTACAATTGATGGAAGGAGCAAATAGCTCTTAGGAAAAGAGAAATAGAGAGTTCTAAAATTGCCAAGTAGAGCGGATATCGAGAGAACTATAGAGCTTACTAGCGCTGAAATAATCAGATATTTCAACAGCGACGATGGGTTCTTTTTCTTCCCTATATATCGGGCTAACAGCAGGCTAATAGAATCGCTGAAACCGTACAAAGATGTCCATCCATACAGAAGTACCTGAACTGTTGATATAGGACTTTTCAGGTCTATGAAAGCCGGCAAACATAGAAATGTAAGTAAACCAGAAATTCCAAAGCTTGTGATGCTTTGGAGATAGGAGCATCCTCCTAATGCTGCTCCTAGGATACATACAAGCAAAAGATCCCTGAAGTTATTGTAAGATGTTTTTAACTGAAAAGCTGGGTTTAGTTCTAAGATTCCTCCTTTGGACGAGAAAAGGTATAGAGAGATCAATAGCACTCCATAAAGGAGGGTTAAGAGATATAGAATTCTATTTAGACTCAATAGCATCCCTCCTTATGTCTCTAAGCCTCAAAAATGCTAGAGCAAGATCCACTGGCTTCTTTAATTCCGAAGGAATAGAAGATAGGTCAAGTTCCTGTCCAAACGTTAGTGAATCGGCTAATCTTTTACTAAGACCCGTTAGGAGGAGGGCTTCCCTTAATTCTCCTCGCGATACTAATGCCTCACTACCATCCAAATACCTAAGCCTTAACTTTTTTCTGAAGAAAGAAAACGGGCTATGAAAGGAACTTAAGGCCTTAATCTCTCTATAAATGTCTCTAGGAACTGGTTTCCTCTCGTTTGGAGCTCTGCTACTAGTGACTTTAAGAGAGATTTGCTCATTATTCGACAAACCAGAGCGGAGATCTGACGAGGATCTCTGTTCTAATAAGCCTGCATTGACAAGAAATGCTTGTTGATCATGGATGTTTCTGAAAAAGGAATTCTTATGAAAGATTTCGATAAGATGCTTGGTTATGCTTCCACCTTCATTAAGCCCATGTCTACTACCATCAACTAAAGAACAACAAAAGGCCATTTTATGGATTCTTGGAAGGAAAATAGAGCCGTTCTGAATGCAATGGGAAAATTCCTCATCAAACGGCAACAGATAAGTTGGGACATTCCAGTAGTTCCGTATAGGCTCATAATCTATCTCATATGAATCAAATTTACGCTTACATTTGTTTATGATAACAAAAGGGATTAATTGAGGGTTTATCTCTAAGGAAAGGAGATGTCTCTTGGTTTGAAAGGCAGAGTTCTTGTTTGGGAGTAAGATAGGAATTAACACATTTACCCACTTCAAGAAGGTCTTGAGCAGGATTCTCACAGAGCTGTCGGAGGAAGGAAAATCTACTAGGAGGAGCCCAACGCCGATTTTATGAAGATGTTCCTCCAAAGATTTTAGTCTCAGCAAGAGGAGATCAATTGGCTCGTACAATAGCGTGGAAGGATCGCCATCGCCAGAAGGAATCACTTTTAGTTTAATGAGGTCCGAAAGCTTGCGTCTGATGCTTGAATCCTCGAGCGATATGAGCGGATCATATACAACCTCCTCTGGAAATCTGTTACCTAACAATATGTCATGAAGGCCGTGAAACCCCTCATTTCCTAGGAGCAAATTCGTTAGATCACCTTTTTGTAGGTCAGCATCCATAACTGCTGCAATTTTCCCCTCTTCTTCCATTAAATAAGACATTATGAAGGATAAAACCGTGCTAACTGAAGTTTTGCCTACCCCTTCCGTACCAAAGAAACCAACTTTTAGCATCAACCTATCGATAAATGCGCCTATCAGATGGGCCTATTTAAGAAGATCTAACGAGCGCAGTTTTCGAACAAATAGTTTAAGATGGCTTGAAGTACGGCTCTCTCTCTGAAACAGCCTTTAACAACAAGTTAATCACTCCTTCTCGATTTCCTGTCCTGAGCTCTTTCAAAAACCTGATAGGGGGCTTGTTTGAAAGAAGACACGTCTTAAAAGCCCCAAAATGGGTTACTCTGATTTTTGTGCAGTGATAGCAGAAATCAGGATTGCTCATCGACCTTACAAGTTCCACCTTAACGTCTCCTAAGTCATATACGGGCCTGTTATGCATGTTTTGGCGAATTTTAATGGAAAAAGCCCTTTCTTTGATATTCTCTTCTATTTCTTGAAAATTCACGCTATATTTCCTAAGAAGAGGGGAATTTGGATCCTTATCCTGCAATTCAATTAGCTGGACATCAGCGCCTATGCTTGCCGCGAACTCTATCAAAAGATCGAGTTCTCCTTCATTTAATCCCCTCAACATGACGCGGTTGATTTTCAATTTTTTAATGCCAAGCGATAAGGACTTCTCTATCCCCTTTAACACCTTCTCTAGTGCATCTACACCAGTAATGCTTTGATAGACCTCTCTTCTCAAAGAAGGTAAGTTTATGTTGATCCTATCTAGACCAGCTTCGATCAGGCCTTGAACCCTTTCATCCAAAAGAGTCCCATTCGTCGTCAATCCTATATCCTTTATCCCATTAACCCCTCTAATTTGAGCGATTATCTCGCTTAAGTCTTCCCTGAGAAGAGGCTCGCCGCCTGTCAGCTTTATTGATCTAACGCCAAATTCCCTAAGGATTTCTACAAGACTCCCTATGTCCTCAGGTGTCATCAATTCTTTTTCTTCATCGTGGTACCCCTCTGCATGACAAAAGAAGCACCTTAGGTTGCATTTGTGGTTTACTGAAATCCTTAGATTGAGCAGAGGCCTATCGTAGGGATCTCTGAGTATCATGACGAATGACCGCTATTGTCATATCGTATTTAATAATAACTCTTACCTTCTAGAAGCGATGAAAAGCCCAGTTCATGAGCATAAGGCTAAATCCCCTAAAAGACTGAAATATGCCGTTTTTACTGTCAGTTCCTCAAGATTCAAGGCGATGAAAGAAGGAGCGGAATTTTCTGATCCTACTGGAGATTTAGCGGCAAAGCTAATAGAATCAGCTGGAAACTCCGTAATTATAAGGAAAGTGCTACCTGACGATGAATCATCGATAAAAAGCGAGTTAGAGAGAGCATTAAATGAAGCGGATGTCATTATCCTCTGCGGTGGGACTGGGTTACACCCCGAAGATGTAACCGTTGAGGCAGCAACTGAGATGTTCGAGAAGGAAATAAGGGGCTTTGGTGAGCTATTTAGGCAACTTAGCTTTCAAAGCATAGGATCTGCGGCTATGTTGAGCAGGGCAACGGCTGGAATATGCAAAGGAAAAGCAATATTCTGCCTTCCAGGGTCAACAGAGGGAGTCGAGCTAGCTCTAAAAGAGCTCATCCTTCCGGAGGCAGGACACATAGTTTGGGTAGCAAGGGGATATGAAAGCGTTTCATAGCCTTACTCTACAAGGGAACCAATGTCCTCGCTAACTATGTATCCGGGCATGTTGGAGAGCCTATTTATGAATTCATCTGATCTAAGAACTTGAAGAAACAGTTTAACTGGGCGTTTATTCAATCTATCCATCCTTACGAGGAAATCATATCTCTCGGTCGTTAGTGGAATAAAGTCTAACCCCTTGATCCTTGCTACATACTCTATGCCCAAGCCAACATCCGCTTCCCCTCTTACCACCGCTTCAGCAAGGCCAGAATGAGTTTTTCTTTCGAATCTATAGCCTTTTATTTGATCTCTTAGCGTTTCAAAAGGAATATTTTTCTCCGAAGCTAACTCCATGAGCAGATGATCCAACAGAATCCTCGTTCCTGACCCCTTGTTTCTGTTCACGAACCTTACGTCGACCCTTAACAAATCCTCTACTCCTCTAATTCCTTTCGGATTCCCTTTTGCAACAATTAGTCCCTGTACACGCTCATATCCCCTAATGAGCTTGGCAACCCCCTTTAACAAGTAATTTTCCAAGAAATTAACGTTATATGTTCCCGTCCTTGGGTCTAGGGCATGAACTCCTGAGACATCTGCTTCTCCGGACCTGATGGCCTCAAAACCCCCCAAGGATCCCACATTTACACGAACTATCCTAAGATTTTCCTCCTTCTTGAGCATTGAAAGGAGGAGATCGGCTCCTGGGCAATGGCTTCCGATAAATCCAAGGTCAGCTGGCCTTATACCCTCCTGAAATGGTATGACAAACACTTCTTCTCCCTTCTCCACGTATTCTACGCTCTCTGGTATCTCTATATACCCATCTGCCCTACTTAAGGTCGATATGGCCTCAGATCCCGTTGGTATTGGAAAGGCTAATGCCTCTCCCTTTTCATCCGAGAGTAATGCAACTGGAAGAAAGTTCCTCCTCCCAATCGAGGAACGTACTCTTCTACCCATTTTTGCCTTTATTGGGACTGGCTTAAGGGCTTGAATTCCTGCCATTCTTCGCACCAAAGGAGATATGAATTTCCTATAGGTGATGAGAGCGCTAGTTGGGTAGCCAGGTAACCCTATGACGAACTTATTTCCAACGATGCCTAAAACAAAGGGCTTTCCAGGCTTCATAGCAACGCCATGAACAAGCACTCCTGGTTTTCCTGCCTTCTCTATTGCTTTATATACTACATCACCAGCTCCAGCACTTGTACTGCCCGATATTATCACCAAGTCAGCCCATTTGAGAGCCCCCTTTATCCCATCTAAGATGGATCCTAGATCATCTGGCAATATCCCCATAACCCTAGGTTCTCCTCCATCCTGCCGAACAGATGTTGAAATAGTGTATGAGTTGATGTCATATATCTTCCCATAATCCAAAGAATTTCCAGGCGAAACAAGCTCATTTCCGGTGCTAAAAATAGCTACAACAGGCTTCTTTATCGCTTTTACCTTTGTTCTGCCTATAGCAGCAAGCAATCCTATTTCCCTAGGTCCTAGCAGGCTACCTGAGTGTAGCAGGATCTCTCCTGCGGCTACGTCAGTTCCCGCACCCTGTATGTTCATGCCAGGAGCAACTGATTTGAAAACAAGGAGGAGATCTTCCCTAATTTCCGTTCTCTCCACAGGAACAACAGCATTTGCTCCCGGAGGGATGACAGCCCCTGTAGCTACCTCAACTGCCTCTCCCTCAGATACAAACCCTCGAAAAGGTTTTCCAGCCTCAGCAACGCCAACAATCCTTAAAGTTACAGGATTCCCTTCATCTGCTCCGAAAGTGTCCTCAGCTCTTAGGGCATATCCATCGTACATGGCCCTATCAAACGATGGAACTTCTACCTCTGAGACTATGTCCTCCGCCAAAACCCTGCCAACAGCGTTCTCAATGGGAACATCCTCTACTTCTGGAACGTATGAGTAGTAAGATTCTATTAAGTGGGAAACTTCTTCAATCTTGGCTAGCCTTCTAAATTCCTTCCTTTCTCCCATCCAAATCCCTCACTGAATGTTATTTGAATGCATTTGTCAGTAAATAACGCTTGAATGGGATAACCTCTACGATATCCCCCTCTTTGTAGCCCTCCACTTCCTCAGGAACTATGAGAAATGCATCTGCTTTCACCAAAGAACTCATAATTCCTGCACCAGATACTCTAACTGGGATTGCTATCCACTCATCACCCTCTCTCTTCAGCTTAACCCTAGCAAAGTGCAAGGTCCCTGGCTTCGATGGTACCTTTCCTTTCAATCTGGCCCTTAAGGCGTTTATCACCCTTTCTCCTTCGATCCCAAGAAACCTTTCAATTAGAGGGACTAGGAATAGGAGCGAAGCCACCGCGGCAGATACTGGATAGCCAGGAAGTCCTATGAAAGGCCTTCCATCGGGAAGGATTGCAAGAAGGGTCGGCTTGCCTGGCATAACGCCAACCCCATGAACAATTATCTTTCCTCCTAGCCTTTCTAGGGCTTCAGGAACGAAATCAGAGGTCCCCACACTCGTCCCTCCGCTTGTTATAACTATGTTCGCTTCTTTGCACTCGCTTATCCTCTCTGCAAGCTCCTCAACTTCATCAGCAACTATTCCCTTGTAAGAAAACAGGCCACCATGCCTCTCTACGATCCCTTTGACGAGCCACCTGTTGGAATTTACAATTTTTCCATGGGCGCTCTGACATCCTACCTCAATTAGCTCATGTCCAGTGCTTATCATGCACACAACTGGCTTTTTTCGGACAAAAACTTCCTTCTTATTGAGAATGGCAAGCAGACCAAGTTCAAAAGGCCCTATTAACCTTCCTTTCTTGAGCAAGACTTCTCCTTCTTTTATGTCCTCACCCTTCCTTGAAACGTTCCGGAACGGCGGAACTTGCTCATAAATCCTCACCATTCCCCCACTTTCCTCAGCATTTTCCACCTCTACAACAGCATCAGCCCCTTTTGGTAAAGCTGCTCCAGTATGGATCCTTACAGTCTCCCCTGCTCTAACTTCAAGGCTTACAGCCTCCCCTGCCGGAATATCTCCTATTACCTTAAGCACGATTGGCGAGTGCTTAGAGGCACCATATGTATCCTCAGCTCTAACAGCGTATCCATCCATGGCAGCCCTGTTAAAAGGAGGAACATCTTCTTCAGCTATTATATCCTCCGCTAAGACTCTATCAAGGGCAAAATCCAACCTCACAAGCTCTGCTTCAGTAGGTCTTAGCTTAAGAGAGCTGATGAAGGTATTTAAGGCCTCGTCCACCCTTTTGATCCTTTTAAAACCCTTCCACTTGTGGGACATCTTGGAAGATAGGCAAGTGCATTTATTACGTTTGATGCATATATCAAATCAAGATGAAGCAGAGGATGAGCGGCATTCTCACTTCTAGAGACCTTATAAGATACGATAGGCAGCTTCTAATGATAGGTAAGGCTGGTCAGGAGAAGCTAAAGAAAGCATCTGTTGCAATAGTTGGGATAGGAGGCTTGGGAAGCCCTGCTGCCTTTTACCTGGCTGGAGCCGGTATTGGAAGGCTTGTCCTGATAGATCCAGAGAAGCCCGAGTTAAGCAACCTAAATAGACAAATAATACATTGGGAAAGTGATTTTTCAAAAACAAAAGCTCAGTCCGCAGCAGAAAAATTGAGAGAATTTAACTCCGACATAATCATTGAGCCTGTTTCCGTCAAGATATCAAGGGAAAATGTTTCAGAGGTCTTGGTCGAAGTTGATGTGGTTGTGGACGGACTGGATAACTATGAAACTAGGTATATCATCAACGAGTATTGCGTGATGCATGGAAAGCCCTTTGTGCACGCGGCAGTTAGAGGACTAGTAGGACAGGCAACAACGATAGTTTCTAAAAGATCTCCATGCTTAGAATGCATTGTTCCAGAGCCTCCTGTCCCCGAAGAAAAATTCCCGATATTGGGAGCAACTGCAGGAACTGTTGGATGTATAGAGGCACTGGAAGCGATTAAACTGATAACCGGCATAGGAAAGCCGCTAATAGGAAGACTTCTCATAACGGACCTTGAAGACATGACTTTTAGCGTGATAGAGGTGGAGAGAAGGCCAGACTGTCCGGTGTGCGGGAACAATCGTTCAAGCATGAAGAATTAATATTTTTAATACGGACTTCCAAAAGCCCCTAAGACATCAGATGTCCTTTAGGGATGAAAATAGGCGGAATTTCAATTCTATAGCAGTTTCAAGCTCGCTTAAGGGCTTTTTTGATTCTATACCGAATACCATCCTTACGCCATATTTGTATGATTTAGGTGCATCCTTTACCCTTCTAGGTTCCTTTAGGGCCCTACCTTCTATGATAAGCTTGATATCATCAAGATTTTGGGGAGCCATCAGCGATTCCATGGAGAGAAGGAAGCCATTTATCTTGCTATCCTTCCTGCTTTCCATACCCTTCTTCCTTGCCTATGCCTTCATAGCAGATAGCCCAAGGGATTTCCTGATAATAAGGGTCATAAGCTCCTTTTTTTCGCTTGAAGCTGGGATATTGCCAGCAACGATAGCTTCTACATCTACAAGACTTGGAAGAGCCTTTGGAGATTATTCTTTTGCTACTTCTGCAGCTTGGACATCTGGAGGGATGTTTAGCGGCTGGTTCGTCGAGCATTATAGCATTAATGCCGCATTCCTCCTTGGCAGTTTGGGAACGATCATCGCATCAACTATCTTCCTGTTTACCTACCAAGAGGTAGGTGAGAGAAAAGTTCATCGAATAGATCCAAGAAAAATTGTGCTAAAGACCATCTCATTCGATCTAAATCCAAAAGCTTGGAAATTAACTATACTTTCGGTATTTACCGCATTAAGAAGCGCGTTCTTCGGTCTGCCTGCAGTGATGAAGATGTACATCCTTTTGGGAAGATCAAAGACAATCTACACGATCGTTCTCAGCTTTGCTGGTTTAGCTGGCATAATAACTTCTCCTCTTTACGGAAGAGCAGTAGATAGGTTTGGTGCAAGGAAATCTGCGATAACTTCCCTATCAGCTTACATGATTTACCTCCCTTTGATGGCGTTAACAAATAGCCCCTTTCTCTTCGCAGTCCTGTGGGCAATTCCTATAGGAAACCTTGAGTATGCCGCCCTCATGTCTCTAAAGGTGAAGGTCTCAAATCCTAAGGGCAGAGCAACCGACATCGGTACGATTCAAGCGATCTCCTCTTTATTCGCAGCTCTAGGCAATGTAGCTGCTGGAGCCTTGGTCGATCACTTGGACATAGCCTCCTCCCTTTTCATCGCAACGTTATTTGATGTAATGGCCCTTATATTGATGCTACGCATGTCAGATTTTGTTATAAGATAGCAGCTGACCTCACAAGTCAGAGATGAGAAGGTATCTAAGATGTCCTTAGGCTCTAAGTACATCATAGAAGGTCCCTTGATCAGAGGGACATTCCTATCTAGACCAAACAGGTTTACAGCCGTGATCATGGTGAATGGGGAGGTATTGAGGTGCCATCTTAGGGATCCGGGGAGGCTAACTGAGCTGTTAATCAGAGGGAGGGAGGTAGTTCTTAGAAAGACAGAAGGCATCGACAGAAAAACCAGAGGAGAGGTCATAGGCATTAAATCAAACGGAACTTGGGCGCTTGTTAACTCATCTCTTCATTCAAAAATCGCTAGATGGCTTATAGAAGCCGGACATATAGAGGAATTGAGGGGTTGGAGCATCAAGAAGACAGAGTGGAAGTACGGAAAGAGCAGAATAGACTTTCTTTTAGAAAGGGGGGTGAAGAAGGGCTTGCTTGAAGTGAAGGGATGTACCCTAGTTAGGGATGGAGTAGCCCTATTCCCAGATGCCCCTACAGAAAGGGGGAGCAGACACGTTTTGGAGTTAATGAACGCAAAGAGGGAGGGTTTTGAGGCCAGCATGCTGTTCTTGGTGGTAAGAGGGGATGCTGAGAAGTTTTCACCTAATTGGGAAATGGATCCAAAATTCTCAAGGAACCTTAAGCGAGCATATGAGGCAGGAGTTAACGTAATAGCATATTGTTTGAACTTTGATGGCAAGGCATTAGAGCCTAAGAAGAAGCTTGATGTGGTTTTAGATCAGGTTCCTTGATATAAGGTTTTTAGCTTTTTATTCACGCTAAGTTTAACCCCTCGATGATTAAGAACAAAGTTTTAGCGACAATAAAGGAATTCAACAAATTTAGGAGCCCAGAAGCTACTGCTGAGCTTATTTCAATTGAGAATGATGTTCTTATCGTGAAGATGAGCAGCACTTATTGTACTACAGCGGTCTATACGATTACTTCGAGGATCTATGCTGGGATTTCAAGGATTACTTGAACGTCGACGTAAAAATCCTGTCAATAAGGCTCTAGATCCCTTCTCATATGAGATCTTTTATAGGTTGGATCTAAAAGAGGACAGGGCTAGATCATGAGCATGACTACGAAAGCAAGCAAGGAAAATATGAAAAGTTCCCTAAGCGAGGAGGTGAAATGTCCTGTCCTAACTAGCCCTAGCGTTCCTCCCATAACCAATGTCTGGACGAATGCCTGCATCATTATTCCTTCTCTGATCTTTTCAGCCTCATGTGGGGCTAGAAGAGGGATGTTCAGGACGTTAACGAGCATGGCATATGATCCGATCACTAGCATGAAAGAAAACATGGCAGTAAAGTAATTGCTCATCTTCTCTCCTTCTGTTTCTATCCAGAGTTCCCTTAACCTGACGGCAAACTCTGAGATAGATGAAAATGCCTCCTTAAGATCGGCTCCAGCCTCCAAAGCAGTCATTATCAGGAGAGTTGACATCCTTGAGACGCTAAGCTTCTGCCTCTCAGCCATCCTCTTCAATATCTCAGTGTAAGGAAGCTTCAATTTTGCCCAAGCCTTCACCTTGCTTGCGAACTCTTTTAGGGGCTTGTAAGTGATCTTCATGTAAGATATTGCGTCGCTGAAAGATCTCCCACTTCTAAGCTCCGAGAAGAGGTCTTGAAGGAATAGAGGAAAGTCAAACGTTTCGCTCCTTAACTTCCTCTCTTTTCTAAAGATCTGCAAGAAGCCTATCAAGGATCCTATGGACATGGAGAGGGCAAGCCTCTGCCACAAATTTAGTGTAAGAACCGGGACAGGAAGTCTAAGCAATTTAATTTGGATACTTGGGGGGAGCTTATGAAGCAGCACTGTAAAGGTTATGTAAACACCTAGGAAACCGGCAAGAAAAGATAGCCAGGCCTTTATAACAGATTTCTTCTCGAAATAAAAGTATCTTGGAGCAAGGATCTTAAACAGTAGGACGAAAAACGGAGATGGAAGGACTGAGGTCATTAGGACTAGGTTGCTCATCCCCCCTCCGCCAAAACCTGATACTAAGGATTGAAATGTGAACATCAGCATTAGTACGAAGGGAAAGGCAGTTGAAGTTAGCGTGTATATGATCAGGATCATCATAAGCCTTTCCATGTTGCTCCTTACATCCATCATGGTTTTTTCAACGGACTCATCTAGCTCAAGCTTGAGCATCTCATCAATAGCTTCTCCTCTAGTGAAGTAGTAGTCATGCAATCTAGAATAGATTCTTCTCCATATGCTGCTGGGACAAAGTCTGATGTTTGTGTCAAGCCCTTCTATGGTCCCAGCAGCCATCATCCTGGCCGACACTGTTTGAAAGTATTTTTTAACTTCAACATCCTCAGCTATGTTGCTGATGGCCTTAAAGGAAGATCCAATGGACTTACCAACCCTCTGCAACATCCATAGAGTAGCCAGATAAGCCCAAAGATCCTTCTCAAGTTTGCTAGATAGATTCAAATAGGACAAAAAAGGAGTGAGTGCCATAAACAAGGATGGAAAGATTGCTATGAACGCCAAACGTACAGGATCCTTCATAAATCCCGTACGATAGAGAACGGCTGCTATGGTCAACATGACCCCGCACACAGCAAAAAGCCTGGCAAGAAATTCTCTTGGATCTTGATCAGGCATTCCAGCCTTTATGAAGAATTCCTCGCCGAAAAAAGGCATTAAGAAACCTCCTTTCTCGCCCTCTCAGCTCTCTTTTTCAACTCTTCAACCTTACTCATGTACTCCCTAACTATTGTGCTGCGAGGAACTCCCTCGTTGGCCGCTATTTCAATGAATAAATGACTATTCTTAATTGGATTCCCGATCAATTCGCCCTCTCTCTTTCTAGTAAAAATGTCCCTCATGACTACCTCATCTGTAGTTGAATCATAGCTTAACTCAGATATCCTCACAATACCTCTAAAATTCCCTTCTTTTCTAAGAAGCACAGCAACCTTAAAATCGGCAATTTGCTCGTCTGTAAGATTGATAGGATCTCCTTTTAGCCTAGATATAATTCCCTCTATTGTGCTAGCATGGAAAGTGGTATTACTTGTTATGATGCCACCACTATGCACGAAGTTCCCATAACCAGGTACTTCAAAGTCATAAAGGGGAGAATCAAGGCTCAAGAACTTAATAGATGTTACTTTAGCAAGATAGACGGGTTTCTTTGAAACCACAGTGGGCTCCTGAAGGTTAAGGGCTTTTGATAGTTTGACAAGACCTTCTCCTCCTAACACCCTGATTATGTATATTCGTCCACTCCCTGCATAGCTCCTGCTACTATCTCTCTCCTTGACTGATACGTCTATTCCAATAGTCCTACACAGGTAGGCTAAAGAATAGGCCAGTTCACGGCTTGAACTATAAGCTACAATCATATAGGAGTTCTTGCCGTGCCTTCTAATGTGCCCATCGCCTTCTATGTAGCCCACAAGAATCCCTAACCTGAATTCCTTTGGAGCTTCGAATGCAAGATCAGGAACTCTTCGCTCTGAGTCACAAAGTTCGAGACCCAAAGCTTTGAACACTTTTCCTAGAATTGCAGCATGAACAACTAGCTCTAAAGACTTTTCCATTCGGTAGCACTTAGTTTCAAGCCCAAAGACTTTCTTTACAGATCTTCTGAATTTGTCAGCTATTTTCTTGTCTTTTCTTGGGTTAAGACTGATTCTCAAACCATTCTTCAGGTATGAAGCGCTTCCATCGGCTAGAAAGAGACCTATTATATATCCAAAGTCAAAGTTCAATGGTATTCTATTTGGTATAGAACATTTTGCTCTGGAGCAAGACATGACCTCTATATCTCTTTTATAACGACCCTTTGGATCAATGGCCTCGTAAATATCTAGAGGAAAGGCCTTTCCTCTCTTTCTCCAGTCGAAAATGTTGGAATTGGCGACCTTACGCCCTGCAAGTTTGCTTAGTTGTGACGGTTTTAGCTCATAAAGCAAGCCCGAAGCTCCTCTGACGTAGATTGATTTATCCTCTGATTTGAGGAGATCTGTGACATATATCTCTCTCTTTGAAATCTTAGCAGGAATGTCTCCAGCCACGGGGATCTTATCTCCAGGCCTGACCTTTCCTGCTGGTATTAGTAGGGGTTTTCCGCTTCTAATTACATAAACAGGATGTCCAATTGATGCCCTGAAAGTAGGTGCTCCCCTAGCTTCTATTTCAACAAATTCCTTAGGTCCTTCCTTCCTTATCGCTGACCTGGCAGAGACCCAAACAACTCTTCCTTCCTTGCTTAGAGCTGGAACCTTAATGTCCCTTATTTCTCCTCTAATTACCCGTTCTACTATCTCTCCTATCTTCTCGAATTTAACTTCTCCATCAACTTCAACTAAGACAGGCTCGTCTCTTGGAAGGCAGAAGCTTGTGTGGCCGATGTGTATGAATTGTACAAGCAATCTCACTTCGGCACCTCTTGATTCTCCCACGACCACATAATCAGGTCTCATTCTGAGTACATCTCTCAGGAGGTCTGGAATCTCCATACCCTTTACCCCCATTCCAGGGGGTTGACCTATCAAAGAAGCCCAGTTCTTGTGATCTGGCAAATATATCTCGGGCGTGTCCTCAACCGTCACGATATGAGCGTATTTTGGTAAAAGGGACAGCAAAGCATTTAGAAATGTGGTCTTTCCTGAGCCCGTTTCTCCTACAATGAATCCAGACACTCCGTGCTCCGCTAGAAGCCACAAATAAGCTGCTGCCTCTATAGAGACGGCTCCCCACGAGATAAGCTGCTCCATCCTAGGTCTGACGACAAACTTTCTGATGGTTAACATAGTGCCTCCCTCGCTCACAGCTGGTCCATAAAGTGCGTGTACCCTTGATCCATCGGGCAGCTTACCCTCCAATCTAGGAACGGCTAATGACACTTGTTTTCCAACCCTTTCTGCAAGCTTAAGGACAATTTGTCTTGCCTCTTCCTCACTAAGTTCTATATTGGTTTCCAGCCACTCTCCTCTTCCAGCCAAGTAAACAAAGAGCTTCCTTCCTCCTCTTGCAGGAAGGGTTACGTCCTCAACATATGGATCATTCATTATTGGTTCTAACTTTCCTAAACCTTCTATATCTCTTTTCAAGTAATAAATCAAGGATTTTAAAGTGCTATCATCGATTTCCTTCTTAAGATCCTTAAGAGCTCTCTTAGCACCCCATTCATATAATTTTTGTAACTTAGCTAAATCCTCAAAGCTCAATCTTGAAAGCACATAATCTTTCGCCCTTTGAAATACTTCCGGATCCGGTGGAGCAGGTTCGATAACGATATATCTTTGCCCTTTTGTGCCTCGCCAAGCAACTCCCTCAACAAGTTCTACAATCTCTTCCAGGTCCTTAACATCGATTGTCCTCTTTTTCTTTCTTTTCTCTGGAACTTCCCTTTCTTTTCTGTGGAATAACTGTTTCATATAAGGGTAACCTCTCTATCTATTCTTTTACTTATTTGGGATCTCATAATAAAAATGATGTGGATCGACCTCTAACTCAGATCTCCCTTCTTAAATTGATTGCATGAACACTACAAAGAAACAGGAGATTAGAGGGAATTATACAAACACGGGTTAGGTCAAAAAAGATCATTCATCAGGTTTTACTTTTTAAAAAAGGAGAGAAGGGGTTTTACCCTCCTCTGTAAAGGTATTCTGTCTGGGTTCCGCCTGGTCCATAGACTATGATCGTGTAGCTACTGGTGGCGCTGTAGGCACTAAGATTAACGGTCAACTCGGCAACCCCGTCGACCTCCAAGACCTCGTCATTAGTGCCTACTGCCCCTCCAACGCCTGACACCGTAAGCTTTGTATTATCGATGAAGACCTGCCATGCAGTGGTGCTGTTGGCACCTGACAGATCCTTGGGTCCTAAGTTCTTCACGTATATCATACCATTTGCCTCCCCCATGCCAGATACCGTGAGTATAGCAATCGTAGTTTGCCCACTGACAGCAGAGATTCTTCCCAGAGCTCCAAATATGTAGCTACCTATTGGGCTGAAGATCAGCAGGGCCAGCGCAACTCCTATAACGAGGATTATGACTTCCACAACCACTCTAGAGATTCCCGCTCTCTTCATGCTCAAACCCCCTCTTATCCCTTCGTGTATTATATAAAGCCAATTTATTAGTTCTATAAAAATAGCGCGCTTCCTACCTCCTCTAGCAGGGAGGGTAACGTCCTCGACGTAAGGATCTCTCATGATTGGTTCCAGCTTTCCTAAACCCTCTATACCCCTCTATATCCCTCTTCAAATAGTATATGAGGGACTCCAGGGCCTCCTCATCGTACTTCTTTTTGAGCTCCTTTAGCGCCTTTTCCCCCACTCATATATCTTCTGCAGTTTGTTCAAATCCTCAAAGCTAATTCTAGAAAGCACGTAGTCCTTTGCCTTTTGGAGCACTTCACCGTCCGGGGGAGGAGGCTCTACAACTATGTACCTCTGTCCTTTAGTACCTCTCCAGACAACCCCTTTCACGAGTTCTACGACTTCTTCAAGATCTCTTGGCTCAAGTGCCCTCTTTTCCTCCTCCTTTATTGGCTTTAGGACCTCTCGCCTTAAGGTTTGTTTCATTTAGGGTCGCGACCAGAACCCAACTAACTTAATTTTAGGAGCGCTGGACAAATAAAATGGTGTGGATTAACGTCAAACTTTCATACCTCTTTTAAAAAGCCATAAACTTTGATGTAATTAGGTTATTTGGATAAAAAGTCTGGATAGCTAACCCTATTCACCGGACAATTATATTTAATCTCACAAGTTAGATTAAAAGAAAGCAATAAAAAAGGAGGAGATTAGCCTCCCCTGTAAAGGTATTCTGTCTGGGTTCCGCCTGGTCCGTAGACTATTATTGTATAAGAGCTAGTTTTGGAGAACGTAGCATCAGAAGTAACAAGTTCTATGACTTCTTCTTTTGCAAATATTCCGTCATCCTCTCCAGTACTTTCTGAAGCATAGCCTATGCTCGTAGCATCATTGTTAATGAATACCTGCCAACTTTTGTTAGCAGTAGTGCTATTAACCTGAACATCATTGGGACCAAGGTTTTTCACATGGATGTGCATGTTGCCTTCATCATCCACACTAGCCGAAAGTATGCTAATTGTGGTCTGTCCACCGACAGCAGAGGTTCTTCCCAGAGCTCCAAATATGTAGCTACCTATTGGGCTGAAGATCAGCAGGGCCAGCGCAACTCCTATAACGAGGATTATGACTTCCACAACCACTCTAGAGATTCCCGCTCTCTTCATGCTCAAACCCCCTCTTATCCCTTCGTGTATTATATAAAGTAATTTATTAGTTCTATAAAAATGCTCTTATACTCATATCTTTTCACAAAAAAGTATAATCTTGGCATCTGAGCCCGGAGAGCAATTATATGTGCTCGAAAGTACTTTACATATATTTCAAGGTAGAAATGATTTCACCCCCTTGGGCTTTCCCCCACTATGTTAGATACGAGGATGAAGTAAGAGCCCACGGTCTCGTTATAGAAGAGGAGGAAGATAACCTCACCGTTATACACTTTAGGGGGGGCCTTTACAGGGACGGAGGAGTAATAGCTTATGTTCGCCATGACAGCGTGCCTTCCAGAGATAAGCCTGACGACAACGCTTTCATTGTATATCATAATTTCAGCCACTTTGCTCCCCTCAAGCTCTATGTTAACGATTCTCTGACCAGATAAAGCTCCACCTTCCCTCATTCTAGACATAAAAGATATTTCTGAGGCAACGACCTCGGCTATGGCTTGAGCTTCCTTTCTTAAATTCATCTCCACGAAATATGGCCTGATGAACAGGAAGAAAGAAGCTAGGATAAACCCTATTAATGCAAGAGCTGTCCAAATTACTGCCCTTCTCAAGCTAACCTCCCCACTGCAGTCTTATAGTACCTACATTTGTCGTGGCATTGTACGACCGATACTCAATTAAAAGTTGGTTTTCCTGGCCTGAAGAAGCCAGTCCAGACATTAAAAGCCGCCATCCAGACTTTAGTTGGACTGAAATTATTATTTCGGTTCCATGAGGGTTCAGGGTTATGTAGGTGATTGAAAGGTTGGCTAGGGTGAGGTTGTCCTCATATCTCGGGGCGTTTATCACCACCACATCCACCGAGTTGTTCCCGTAGACTATAACTATGTCCTTCGGCAGGACTATTGATATCGTGGAGGAAGCCCCAACCCCAGATGCAACAACCCCTTCCAAGGTATTTGCGATGGAATAAGCTATCCTCTCCCCTATCTCAAGGCGTTGCTCCGCCTGTCTGGCCTTCATATAAGGATATATCAGCATCAAACTTGCGATTATTATGGCCGTAGCTAAGACGAGAGCAACAACGGATTCGACGACCTCTTCCATCTCTATCCCCTTGGAGCTATCACTTCAACCTCTATTCTCACAGTATAGGGGAATATGAAGAAAGGTACGTTGGCCCTGCTGCTTGTATCGAATCCATTAATGATTGAGGCGTTGTAGGGACCCTGAGCTAGGCTAATGTTATTTATGGGGAGAGGCAGGCTCAAATCCTTAAGGAAATCCCTTATGCTCGTCAGGTTCATCCTGTTGGCGGTCCTCCCGTAGATAGTCTCTCCGGCGTAGAAGTGATGATCTTCCTGAGCTGTCTCATTAACTATGAGATGTTGTTCTCCTCTGCTGTAAGGATCTCCGCTCTCCAGGTCTACCCAGAAGCTTCTAGTTGGAAAACTTTCCCCATTGGGACCTGTGTAATTGGCAAAAACGTGAATTTTCGTCGGAGCAGGTCCGCTTCCTCCCATGGTCATGGCGATCTTACACATTCCGTTGACCAGGTTAGCCCCTTCTGTACCTACCAGTTCTCCCAGGTTTGTGTAAACAGTCACCTGGGCATGCCCCCCTTGGATCGGGAGACCATCTTCTCCGTAGGCTACGAAGTAGAACCTGGCAGTCTCCCCCTCCCACCACGTTATGGCTCCTACTGAGTGCTGCTGCACGTAATAGGAATCCCTATAGGAGAGGCAGTACCAGTGTATCTCGGAGCTCGCGCTTCTGGGCATGACAGGAACCATGACGATTATCTTGTCTCCTTGAGGTCTAGGGACTTTCGTGGAATTTACCTGGAACTCGACCTCTGTCCCATTCAGGAAAATCATGTACATGCTAACGTTTACCCAAACCCCAGTTCTCTTCCAGGTTAAAGAGCAGATCTCTCCAACTTTGTTCCTAAACTCCTGAAATGAGATATTTCCGTACATTACGAAGTCTCTAGCATATAGATCGGCGAGAACGGAGGCTACGCTTCTTGCCAAAACTCTCTCAGAAACTATCTCCTGCCTTGTTATAACTCTCATGTATGTTATAACAGTCGCTAGGGCTATTGTCACTAGGACTACAGCTATCACAGCCTCTATGGGTTCGCTTATCATGTCCTAACCTCCAGAAACGATAACCCTAACCTCGCATAAGGTCCCATTGGACAGACGGGCTAAGACATGCCTAGTAGCTCTTATCTCACCAATTATGCTGGATCCAATGACTAGGCTCGGGGATTCGGGGAAGGATCCAGAGCTCTCGTTATAATAATAGAAAACGATCCTGACATCGTAGTCCCCGGGTGAAAGACTGGCCCTTAGCGTGCTGTAATTCAGGGAGATGAGCTGGCTAAGTTTATTAACATCTATCACGTAAGGGTATACGAATTTTCCCGCTTGTCCCTCCTCAGAGACGGCCAGACCTATTGAGGGAGGGGATACAGACCAGTTTCCAGAGTTCTCCAACAGCTGCCTGACCACCAAATCGGCCCTATGTTCAACCGCCTCATTAACCTTTGTACTCAAGGTCTTAAGTTGGAGGACAGCATAGGTTCCGTAGACTGAAAGTATCAGAGTAGAGACGATGAAGGCTATTATCTGCTTCATTTACCCTGAAACCCCTTACCTTCCTGCTCTGGCCCATCTCCTTAGATTGCTAACGCCCTCCTTTATGCCTTCCTTCCAGGTGTCTATGAATTCTTTAAAGTCGTTAGTGTAGTGAATTTGCGTCGTACTAACACGATCGGGCTCCTCTTTCGGATAGAAGTGCACATAGTCGTCTCCAGATGACGTCCTCAAGGTCTGGATGTACACGTACCCTAATCCAGTGATACCTCCCTCCCTAGTGGAGATGTACACATCCATGGTACGCGGTGCCCAGAACCACTTCATCCACAACGGCCTGAAGTTTATGTACCAACCCCAGAGGGTCCAATCTCCACCATCAAACTCGATCGTGAGGTTATAATCGGTCGGATCGAAGTTGAAGACCAGGAGCATGATCGGAGAGGGCACCCGCTTGATGTCAGGGAAGAACGCTATCTTCCCTGGGAACGTTCCAAATGGAGATTCCCCTCCGCTTCCTCCGGGAGGTGCTCCTCCCCCTCCACCATGGCCAAATCCTATTCCCTCTTCAATAGCTGTTAGATTTGTGGTCAGAATCCCTGTGAAGAATGTGTCACCTTTCGTCAACGTGTAAATTACTAGAACGTTGTCCTCTCCACCGCCTGCAGCAGGAAGAGTTATGTTAATGTATGTGAGGTTTATTCCCTTCTCTATAAGCTTCCTGCTCAGGTAGGAGAAGGACTTGTTTATGAAGTCCGCCTTCTCCTCCGTAGTGCCCGGTAGCCTAGCGGCTGTGTCTACCACGGATGTGAGGTAGGACAGCGAGTCTACAAACTCCTCATGTACCCCCGCTTGCATCTTTATCTCTGGCGGGGAGAGATAGGCAGCTAGGGTCATTATAAGCACTGTTATCGCAAATCCTATAAGCAGAATTGTACCAGCACCTTTTCTCATCATAACTCATCCCCCTCCTGGAGACCACCCAGCAAACGCAACGGTAGCATATGGTCCATAAACCTTGATTGTGTGGGAAAATGAAGCGTTAACTGCCTCTGTAAGGGTTATGTTGAGTACCTCGTTAACTCCCAGAGTTCCCTGAGCCGGATCCATTGTAAGTATGCTCATCGGCTGGTTGTCGATGAAAACCTGCCATTCCTGAGGCCCAGAGAACTCGATGTCCAATGGTCCAAGGTTTCTAACATAGATCTTTGCAGGAACTCCGTTTGATGGGTTTCCGGGATCGAGATCCATTATTTTTATGTTAGATTTTGGAGTACCAGCCTCAATTCTTGAGTAGCTACCCCTGCTAGTTCCTAGCACCACTTGATAGACTAAGACAGCTAGGGCTATGCCAAGCACCATTAGCACCACAGCTGTAGTGACCTGCGAGACTCCTTTCCTGAGGGTCATCCTTATTCTAAGAGTAACCACAAAAATAAAAAGTTCATAGTAAAGGAAAAAATCTTTTGGTCATCTTCCCTAAAATTGGTAATCTTCAGTTTTTAACATCGGAAATGCGCTTTCTTAATTAAAGTGCATTCCCCCTAAGTAGTGCAAACATCTAAAATAAAAGGATTTGGTGATTAATGCGGGATAAAGGTTGTTTGAGGAAATCAGAGTGTTACTCTCACTGCTCATATTGTCTATAGTCGCAATACAAGACATGAGGGACAGGCAAGTTGACGATTACCTGTGGATGGTTGGCATCTCGCTAGGTGGCGCGTTGGACGCATACGCGTTAGTTGTGGAGAGGCCTCCCCTAACGCTACTTGTACGTTACCTCAGGTTTTCAATCCCATTTATAATTGTGCTTTTAGCTTCTTGGGGGCTTAAACTTATGGGAGGTGCAGATATTCTTGCTCTCATCACGCTGACCGTGCTCCAGCCATATCATCCTTTAGGAAAATGCATGTTCCCCCCAGCTTTCTGCACGATGTTGTACTCAAACATGTTAATCCTCCTAGTTCCAATTTCTTTCCTAGCATGGAATATGGCATTATTATTTAGAGGAGAGAAGATCTTTTATGGATTTGAGGAATCTATACCGAGGAAACTTCTTGCAAGCCTTCTTGCAATCGCGATTCGGGCTGAAGAAGCTCATAAGTTTAAATTTTTCTCAGTCGCTCAACAAGGGAGTTCGCCCAAGAAAAGGTTCAAGCTAATCTCAGCTCTCTCGATCCCTGAGACTAAAGAAGAACTTCCAAAGACAGAAGAGCCTCTTGTTTGGATATGTCCTTCGATTCCTATGCTTCCCTTCATCTTGGCCGGATACGTGATAACGATGTGGATAGGAGACCCAATACTCCTGCTGATAAGGATGATTAGATAACAGCTCATCCTTTGGTGATCTTGCCTCTGATCTCCTTTATCATGGATAAGAGCATGCTCTCTGCCTCCTTCACCATAGATAAAGCTTCCTCTTTGGTATGAGCTCTCGCTGAAAGGTGTATTAAGAGCAATGGAGCCTCCAACTCCTTCCCCCTTGGATGGCTTTTCACGTAAACAGCCGGGTACCTCCTTACCACCTCATCGATGAGAGGAGCGATGGACGATTCAGGAATGCCGGAGACCGAAAACTCTGTTTCTGCAACCATAATTCCAGTTCTGGCTCTTAGTTCATCTATTAGATCGTTAAAAATTGCTTTCATTTCCTTCGGAACGCCTGGCAGTGCGATTATCAAGCTATCCCCTTCCCTAACCATTATTCCTGGAGCTGTACCAGCAGGGTTTTCAAGTGGAACGGCACCTTCAGGCAACTTAGCCATCTTTATCCTGTGTTCAGTGAGTTCCATTCCAACCGATTCATACTTCCGTTTCACCATCCCTAGAGCCTCCTCATTAATTTCCCACCTCCTGTTAAGGGCGAAGGCCAGTGCTTCACTGGTTTTATCGTCATAAGTTGGTCCTAAACCTCCTGTAGATATTATTAGGCTCGCCTTTGAGGACAAAGCCTGCCTAAAAGCCCATGAGATCTCCTCTATATCATCCATAACTGTTATTCCCCTCCTAACCTTGTAACCGATTGATTCGAGCTGCTCTGCAAGCCATGAGAAGTTGGTATTTACTACCTTACCTATGAGCAACTCGTTTCCAATGGATATGATCCACGCCTCTCTTTCCTCAGAGACTTCGGAATTCATCAGCTATTGGACACGGCAAGATTATTTACCCTTTCCTGATCCCTCTCAACTGGCATGGAACTCTTCGTTGAAAATTCGTTTAAGGTAGGGTGAATTTGATAGAAATTTTTATGCTGAAAATCACAATTAAACAAGGATGAGAAAGGCGCCTCTCGAAATATTGATATCAACGGTCCTCATGATCATATGTGGTCTCTTCTTCATCTGCATTGGAACCCTCTTTTTCAAGGGAACGTCAGGTCAGACTCACGTACTGGCCATATCCTCAGTATCTATTATCTTCGGTTTTGTCTTGATTGTTTTATCTTTATTCCTATGGATGGGCTACGATAAAGCAAGGATTAGCGCTATAATAATCCACGCCTTGATCTTGATATTCTCCCCCCTTCCCCTCATTTACAGCATTCCCTTGATGTGGATGGCAGGAGAGATTAGGGGACTCTTTACTTGCCTTTCCCTAACCCTTCCAACGGCTTACTCTCTCATCATACTTTACCTGCTAACTAGACCTAGGGCAGCCTCTTACATGAAGAGGATAAGAGCCCCGCCCATTGTATAAGATGTGATAGGATAGATATATACGCCTTAGGTGTAATGCTTGATCGAGTTGCAAAGGATTACGGTAGTGATTCCAGCGTACAATGAGGAGGAATTCATAGCAGATGTGATTTCAAGGGCTAAAAAGCATGTTGATAAAGTAATAGTTGTAGATGATGGAAGCACGGATGAAACGGCAAAAATAGCTGCAGAAAATGGGGCCATTGTTATAGTACATGAGAAGAACATGGGAAAGTGGGTTGCCCTTCGTGACGGTTTCAAGAAGGCCCTTGAGTCATCTGACCTGATAATTCAGATGGACGGAGACGGACAGCACGATCCAGATGAAATTCCAAAGTTCATAGAAGCTTTAAAGGACTTTGACCTGGTCGTAGGATACCGATCTAAGAAAGGAATGCCCCTAATAAGGAAAATCTCCAACTTCATAACGACCAGCATGCTCAGAATACTATTTTGCTTTAGAATTTCTGATTCCCAGTGTGGGTACAGGGCCTACAGGAAGGATGCCCTCACCAAGCTTATGAACGTTGAGGCAAGGGGGTTTGAGGGTGAAACAGCATCCCTGATCTTGGCAAAGAGGCTGAGCTTAAAGATAGGGGAGGTGCAGATAAAGACGATTTATGGAAAGGAGAGATCAAAGATGAAGATGACAAGGGATACTTACAGATTTCTCAAGACGGTCCTTTCCATGAAACTTAAGGCAATGCTAGGCAAGATTTAACTTCAAGACTTTTAATCTGCTGGAGCATTTAGTAAATGACAGAGAAATGGGACTTAATCTGGAAAAAGGGACATTCATCGTAACGGGTGGGGCTGGCTTCATAGGAAGCAGACTAGTCAAGCGATTGCTTTCTCATAACTGCGAGGTTGTAGTTATAGATAACTTTCACACAGGATCCATTTCAAACCTAGAGGATGTCATGGATAAAATAGAGGTGATAAAGGGCAGGAGCAAGAAGATCTCTGAGCTAAAGGTTAAGGCAGACGGAGTGTTCCACTTAGGAATTTATTCCTCTTCCCCGATGTATAGGGAGAAACCAAGCCTGGTCTCAGAAGTAGTTGAGGACGGAATAGCTGTCCTTGAATATTGTAAGGAAGCTAGTTGTCCTTTGGTCTACGCCTCCACTTCTTCGCTCTATAACGGGAATCCCCTCCCATTTAGGGAAGATATGCCAGTATTTGTCAACGATTATTATACAGAGGCCCGTTATTATCTTGAAAGGCTTTCAGAGCTTTACAGGAACATGCACGGGGTTAGAAGCAAGGGTCTTAGGTTATTCAGCGTGTATGGTGAGAACGAGATTCCCAAGGGCAAGTACGCAAACATAATCTCCCAATTCATCTGGTGCATGTTGAAGGGAGAAGCGCCTGTAATATATGGGGATGGAAGCCAGACTAGGGATTTCATTTACGTTGGGGACGTCGTCGATGCCTTCTTAATTTCGATGCAATTAGGGAAGGATGGGATCTTCAACGTAGGAACTGGAATTGAGACGAGCTTTAACCAAGTGTTTAATATGATAGGAGAGATCTTAGGCTCTGAACTGAAGCCAAAATATGTTCCTTGTCCCATAAAGAACTATGTCTATAGGACCAGGGCAGACACTACGAGGGCCGAGGCTCAACTTGGATTTAAGGCAAAGACAAGCTTAGATGAGGGCATAAGGAGACTGGTCTCCTATTATAGGGAGAAAGTAGATGATCTCCTCCTCGAAAGATAGGGCCCAACGCGATCATCCAATCATTTAGCACTTCTATTTTCGCTCAAGAATCACATAGTTACCTACTTACTGCTTCTGCTTGTTGGAGGTATCATTAAACTTTGTAAATCTTGAAGAGTTGTGGCAATTTATCCATTATTTCAGAACTCTTGGACCAGGAAAAACACTCGTCATAACCCTCCTATACCAATAGAGGGAATAGGAAGGAAGCTGGATAATGTAGAAGATAAAAAGAGAGTAACTGTTACAGAAGGTAATTAGGAGATAAACGTTTGGAAGGAAAGCTTCCTAAAACTTTATCTAGATTTGCCTAGCAAGATCCTAACATCATTGCACCTCGAGAAAGCCGCACTCATAAGATCGTAGAAGAGTCTCCTATCCTTAACGACTACCTTAATACCCTTAACCATGATCTTATACCGCATACATGGCTGATTTTTTTTGATGTCTTTAGCTTCGCCTCTTATCAGATCTTTGTCTGGCAATATCTTCCCCTCCTTAGCTTCCAGTTTAAAGTAATAAACTAGAGCCGATTAAAGCAAAATATGTTCTGGCTCGTAAAGGGCTAGGATTATAGGTAGAGATCTATACAAAATCTGAGGCACGCTTAGGTTCAAGACGAGGACAAGTCTCCATATACCCTTACGAGGCTTATCACCCACTACAAGGAAAAAACTTAGATGAACTCCTTCTGAAAACTATTTTCCCCTCATCCATTCATTAAGAAGCTCTATTCCGCTCAAAAATCCTACAATTACCCTCCCAACTATCCCCGCTTTGCTGAAAATTGTCTTTAGATTTTCAATATCGTCAGAACTTATTCCATTGAATATTATGACAAACGCTGAATAGGCAAGCAGACCAGTTAGACCATCTATTACTAGCCTGATCAAAGGCATCAGTGAGGCCAACAGATTTTCTACCCCATAGATTATGGCAGCCATGAACAAGGATGCCAAGAAAATCCTTCCAGATGAGTGTAAATCGATACAGAACCCATATATCTTAAAAATCCTGTAGTCCAGCAGAATGATCGTGATAAAGGAAACTAGAAGAATAGTCGCTATTAACCCATATATCCCAAATCTAGGGATTAGAAAGAGGCTTGCTGGAACTCCTATTGCAAGGGAGAAGAGGTTTGCCTTCATTATTTCCTTCGTCTTTCCCTGGCTTGTTAAAAGTGTGGCTGCACTTAAGGCTCCTAGAGCACAAAGGACTTGTCCCAAGCTCACTAGGGATAGGAAAGCAGGTGCTTGAGAGTACTTCTCACCAAAAAGGGTGAAAACCAGGGGCTTAGATGTTACCATAACTCCTACAGCGGCTGGAACTACGAAGACAGATGAGTACTTAACAGAAGCCCTAAAGGCCTTCTTAAGCTTGTTCGGTTCCTTCTGCCCATCTATTTTCGAGAACGCTGGAAAGAGAACCGTAGTTATTGGAGAAGTTAGGAGGCCCATCGCTACGAGGAAGTTGGATGCAGCACCATAGTTCCCAATTGCCTCAGAGGAGCAGCTTCTTGACATTAGAAACCTGTAAAATTGGTTGCCAAAGCCGCTAACTATCGCTCCAATTGCTAATGGGAAGCCATAATCCAAGAGCATGAACAACGTGCCTTTAATCGAGGAATCAGAATCTCCTTCAATTCCTTTATATGCTTTCATGAAAAATAGGACGCAAAGGATAGCAGCTAAGAAGCCAGAAAAACTGTAGCCCATAACAGCTCCAAGAGCTCCATAGCCCAACAGAACGAGAAGAGGGGATATAAGGCTCCTCATTGAAGACCTAAATATTATGACGATGCTGTTAAGCCCCATCTTCTCGAAGCCTATGAGAGTTGACCACCCCACGTTGAAGAGGGCCATAGAAAAAACCCATATAGCAGACACCTTGATGAGAGGGGCTACTTCCGGCTTCCTGAATACTAAGTTAGCGATCAAGTCAGAGGTCACAACAGTGAAAAGAGCAGAAAGAAGACCTGATAAGATTGCAAACCCCATCCCTGCCTTAAGAACCGACCTTATCCTGTGCTCCTGAGACTTAGCTCTGTAGAAGGAGATATACCTCGTTATGGCCGAATTTACTCCCCAATCCCTAAAGAGGCCTATCATGGCAGCAGGAACCATAGCTATGGTGTAAAGGCCGTATTGCTCAGGAGATAGGAGTCTTGCAACAACGATTGTTCCAATCGCAGTTAGAGCCGTGGATATGACCATTCCTATGGATAGTTCTATCCCTCCTTTAGCGGATAGCTTGGCGTACTCAATCAGTTCTCCCATGAAGACACCAAAATATCGTCCTTAGGGTATTGGATTCCTGCGTAACCATTATATTTTATAAAAACGTTCTTTTTAGGGCGACTAAGCTAAGTTAAATGGCTTTCCATGAAGCTTGATCTCATCAGGCAGTTTATCCTGATTCTCCTGAAGGAAAGCAATGTCCTCCTTTGAATCCCTTAGCTCATCTGGAAGCATGTGTGGGATCTCCTCTATTATTGGGAACCACCTTCCGCACTCAGGACATCTCAGTACACCCTTAACTATCTCCTTGGATAGACATTGAGCGCAGTCCTTTGCTAGACTTTCTGGATCGAGTTCTTCCACCATCTTCCCATGAAATCCGCAGTACTTCTCACAAAGCGGCTTATTTTGCTCTTTCTCCTCACGTGGCTTTGTTTCCTCAAGAACTATTAACTCCAGGGGAAAATGCTTATCGATAGGGCATGCAAGGAGGTCTAAGAGCCTATATTTCATTTAGATCACCAAAAACGAAAATTCAATACTATTAAGAACAAACTTTTCCTGCTTTCTTTAAAAACACTATACATTATGGTCATTTTCGTACTCGTATTATTCTCTATTCTTACGTTCTAGAAGTCCTATTCACAATTTGTAATCAAGCTTGTAGCCTAACGATATAAGCCTTTCAGAAAAAGACCTAAATCCATCTTCAAGACTAAATTCCTAGAAAACCCTCTTTATGCCAGAAACTTCGTCAAAGCCCGTATCGGTTGATGCAATTTCAGAGATATCAAGCCTCCTCATCACGCTAACGTTTATCAGATCGCTTATCCCCAATGGATATTAACTGAAGTTTCTTGAAGAGAAACTTCTCCTATGTAAATAGGAGAAGGGAGAATTCAAAGTAGAATTCAGTCACTCCTAAGGTCATATCTGCCTATTAACTTCAGAAACTATTGGGGAAAACACACTGCGAGAGAGGGGTTTAGCGCGCGCTTCCATTAAGATTAATTGCGAGATGAATTGGTGCTAATTTAAGGATTTGTGCAGAATTAGTCTGATTTCTCAAACTAAATACGTACAGATTGTCGAATGACGATTTCAACTGTTTTGTATCTACCCATCTCAAGATACCTTATCCAGATCAAGAGCCATACGCTATTCCGGTATTCGAATTCCGTCTTCATTATATCAAGTGGTAGTGTCAGATTCAGCCTTAATGTACCTAGAACATCAAGGGGACGAAATCTGTCCATTTCTATCTGACCATACTCTATTAGTTCACCAGATGTCCCGTCGTAAAGGTCCCAATTAACCGCCTCTATATAGATCGTGTTGGTTCCTATGTTTCTTAGTGAAAGATTCTCTAGATCTTCGATATTGAAGTAATCAGTCTCTAGCGAGAAGGGCGAGGCCGTATCTTGGTTAAGAACCTGCGATATTGAGAGTATTCTGTAAGGTTTGGACACATCAAAGAAAACCTTTCTTTGCCCTTGTTGATGAACTATGCTACCAGACGACGGATAATGCCACTCGAGACGAAATTTTATCCCTGTGGGCGGACCAACGGATCCTAACTTGGTACTTCTACCATTGAAATACTCGTAATAAATGGTCAGATTGTAATCATCGCATACTTCTCGTCGATAATGTCCGTAATCCAATGTAGCAAGGATCGAAAAGCAAGTGCTGGAATGAGACGGTACTCTAACCTCTTTAACAACCTCATGATCTTTTAGTATGAATACCTTTGGAATCGCAACGTATCGCAGCGTCTTAGTCCTAGCTTGTAGTTCAATACTGTTTATGAACCCGTCTACTTCTCCAGAGTTCTTAACGATGCAATCAAGCTTAATTATGAAAGAAGCACCGGGTGCTGGGCCAATAGTTCTCGATTCTACTATTTCTATCTCTATCGGTGCCTTCGTAAAGTAAGGACGAGCAGTATTTATTACAGAAAGCAGAAGGCCTATAACGGCTATAGCTAAAGTGATGTTCTCCTTATTCAGAATCCCTTTATTTTGATCATTTTCCATATGAGAGAGCTTACCAAAATCATCTTAAAATCGTTGTGAACATCGCACTACTCTCCTCACGATCTCATGCTCAAAGCATACTCAGCCCTCAGGCAGGCGTAGTAATTCTTGACGTCCCTCTCAACTCCGTGCTTTGTAGACTCCTCAAGTATAAACCTCATGAACTCATGGTATCCCTTAACTAATGTCCTGTAAACTCCTAGATCAAGCTCTCCCTTTAACCTCAGCCTCCTTCTCGATCTCAGCTACCTCTTTCTCAAGGCTGAATAGGAGATAGGCAACTTTCTCAACTTCCCTTTTTGAGAGTAGCTGATCCACCTTTGATTGAAGTCTATTCCTTAGCTCGTTTAACTCCTCTAATGCATCTTTGACCGTGTATTTGGCCATGAAATGGAATTAAAATAGGGATAAAATCAGTGTTTCGGGCATAGAAGCTTCCATTTCTTCCAATAACTTAGTAAGCTCTCTATGATCTAAAAACTACAAATTTGGCAATAATTATTTAAGAACTCAAAAATAGTATTGGTAGAGATGGCAGAAGAAATAGCCTACCTCAGAAGGGAGTTGCAGAAAGCTAGAGAGATCCTCTCCAGAGCTGAGAATAGGCTTGCAGCCCTCGAAAGGAAGTACTTGAAGGAAAGCGAGGAGGAAAGGGTGAAGGAGTTGAAGGAAGAGCTGAAGAAGGAGTATCCTGAAATGGAGTTCAGCGAGGATTCCATCAAGATATTGAAGCTAGTTGGGACTCTCCCACCCATACCCATTTCTGAGGAGAAGAAGGAAATAGCTGAGGCGATAGCCGAAAGGTACGAGTGATCCTATGAAGATATTCGTGGACGTAAACGTGTTCATAGACATTCAGAGATGGGAGAAACGAGGGCTACATTTCTGCTTTAACTCCAGCTATAATATACTTCTTGAGAAGGAGGATAACTTCTGAGGAAAGGGCCAAGGAAGAGACACTAGATCTAACGAAAGGCTTCAAAATAATAGGCTTAACGAGTGAGATAATGAAAGCAGCCTTCAATGAAGATAGGATAGAGGATTTTGAAGACGCAATACAATTTCACTCCGCAAAGGGCAGAGTAAAGGTCTTCATCACAAGGAATAAGAGGGACTATGAAGGCGTTAAGGATGAAATCGATGTACTAACACCTGAGGAGTTCTTGGATAAGTATGGGCCATAGTATCTCTTCGATCTCAGCGTATAATGTCTCTTCACATAATTCATGTAAAGAATGTTTTAAAGGTAGTGATTTGCTACTAACTAACAAATAGGGAGCTTGCTTGTGGATTTTATATGAGATCTACTGTTGGCCGATGTTGCAAGTACAACTTTATGAAGCTCTTAGACCAAAAGTTACGTCTTAGAGAAATTCTAGAGACATAATAGGCGTCATTATAACGTATCATCAAAGTTCTTTTTACTTATGCTTAAATATACCGAATATCGCCGAACCTGATCTAGATCCTAGAATAAGGCCAATTCTCCTAACCCAAGAGTACTTAGAGCAAATTCCTCCTAAAATACATAGACAAGCAATTAACACCTGTTTAAGCTTGGGGGTCTATCGAATAGAATTAAAGGATTATCGAGCCGCAGTGTGGCAAAATCCTCAGAACTATCCGGATCCAGACCAGGAAATAAGGTGGGCTTCTATTGGGACCGACATAGCACTTAGGTTCCTTGATGATCATAACTTACAGAGCCGTCTGTGGAGTGTTAGTTTTCAGTTAGTCAGAGATCTTCTCAACCTATTAAGAGAAAAAATCGAAAAAGAAGGTGTAATCCCACCCGAGCCACCAGCACATTTCGATGAGAAGATATTAAGACCTTTGAGGAGGATATTCCATTACACATGCAACTCTCTTGGTAAATGGGGTGGAGAGGAGTCAGATATATTGATTGCTCTTGTTTACTACAGAATATAAGAATTAAGAGTTGTTAACCCTCGCTCCAATAGACAAAATCTATTTTTAGGAAAAGGGACCGTATATTTGGGTAAATTTCACGTTTTCGCTAGTTTTTCTTTTTCTTGGTTGAAGTGAGAGGTTATTGTCCGAGATGCAAGGAATACAGAAGCGACGACGGAAAGGACGCTTGGGGAATCGTCTGGATTAACAAAACAGCATTCTGCGAGAGATGCGGTCATGTACTAGACCTGTTTGAAGATGTTAAGCATGAAGGAAAGGGTTGAGATAGAGGTTGTAACGCTTAGCTGCGGCCACTCCGTTAATCCAAACGTAGGCGTAGGTATATGCTCAAAGTGCGGAAGGCTGTACTGCGGGAAGTGCCTTCAGATTTTGAAGGATAAGTTGCTTTGTCCTTCATGCTTCAGAAAAGAGGTAGAACGCGATGGTTGAAAATTGTTGAGTCGATAAACATCTATTTCACTCCTTTCTCGAGTTTATCCTCGATTTCCCTTACAACGGCTTCCTCGACCTCTCCTAGCTTGACAGCTTCTCCTTTTGCTATCCCTGCTATCATGAGAACGGGGTCCTTTGGCAACTTTAATGGACGGATAATGAGTTTATCTCCTTCAACTTTCATTTCCATTTCATCTCCTACGTTTAAGCCCCATCTCTCCCTCACTTCCTTTGGAATGGTTATCCTAAAGCCCGTTAACAACCTTATTCTGTACATAATGTATCACCAAGAACACATAAAATGGATACATATTTTAACTCACCCATTAGCTTCATGAAAAAGGTCCAGTAAGACGTTTATCGAACTGCTCTTGTTTCTGTATTCTCTCTAGCGAATTCTTACCTAGAATAAGAATACGATTTCTTAGTAAGTTCGATCTCCCTGTTAAGTAGTTCGATGAATTCCTTTACGTTCCTTAGCTTCTCCTGAGCCATTGCCTTCGTATCTTGGAAGTGCATCGTCTCAGTTAGCATTTCTATGTCCCTTCTTAGGTGATTTAAGGCATGCTCTAGACCTTTTCTCTTATAACCTGCTCCCTGAAGGCACCTAGCTAGCCCTATAAGGCCAAGTGCATCAAGCTTGTCTGCGTCCCACAGTATCTTCTCTTCTAATGTTTCTAGCCTTTCTGGCTTGTCTGTGTGGTGATTCCTTATAGCCCTTAGAACTACTTCCATCTTTGAGGTTGAAATGCCCGTTCGATTTAGAAGGTCTCTTGCAAACTTCTCAGACCTCTTAACGTGAATGTCTGGCGTCTCTCCTCTCTCAGAGTTATGAAGAAGGGCTGAAAGCCTGACTGCCTCTACATCAGCCCCATACTTAATTGCCAGCTTAGTGGCCAAGCTCAGAACCCTCTCAACGTGCTCCCAACCGTGAGAAGGATCCACGTCCCTGAGCTTCTCCCTTATAATCCCTTCAACCTCCTTTTCCCTTAGATACCTTAGAACTATCTTGGGAACATCGGTTATGCAAGGATCCTTCATCATGTCCACATACTCATGTTTGTTGACTATTAGGGGAACTAACATCTCCTCAGGAGATATCCCTCCATGGCTCCCTTTAAGCCTCTGAGGTCCTAGCTCATAGCCTCTAGCAGCGAAAACCACAAGATCTCCAGTTCTTACACCTGATAGACCTATTTCCTCCATTTCTTTTGCATCCAAAACAAGCTCAAACCTTTCATCTGACCTAAGGAGCTCTTTAACTTCATCCCTCCTCCTAGGATCCTTCATGTAAATGTGGGCAAACCTGTGAGAGGGACATATGATGACCCCATCTTCTAAGCCCAAATTCTTCATCAAAGCTCTTAGATCGAGGTTCTTGCTCACTTCAGTTAACCCGTGATCCGACAGGATAACAAGCAAGTGGTCGGAATATGTGTTACGAAGGGCATCTTCAAGCCTCTTGATCAACTTATCGACATTTTCTAAGGCCATAATTGCCTCTCTACTTCTAGGACCAAACCTCTCGCATATCGCATCCATTCCAGGCAAGTTAATTACTATGAGGATTGGTCTGTGCCTCGTCATCACTTCGATTGCCTTGTTAACTGCGTATTCATCCTGCTCCCACAAGCCTGAAGCCTGCACTTCGCTCTTTGAGATCACTATGTCGGCTCCTTTTGTTACCGGTTCGCCAACTGCAGCCTTTACTCCTTCAATTATCTCAAACATGGTCTTTGATAGGAGCAGGGAGTTAACGTCGTACTCATCTAGGTCAAAGATCCTGCCCAATTCTCTGTCGTAGAAGGCGTTTCCTACAATTCCATGAGCGTCAGGCCTAACTCCAGTGAGTATGGAGCTGTGAGCTGCGTAAGTGACTGTAGGATATATGGACTTGCAGGAAAAGCTGTGAGATCCCTTTTCAATCAGGCTGTCTAGGAAAGGGGTTTTAGCCTTAGCCAGACACTCAACCGTACATCCATCTACTATGACAACTACAGCAGCATATGTGTAACTAGGAGGACTCAACAAGCTTAATCTAGGTTCCCTACTTAAAGTTTTTACGAAAATAGATGGAGATGAAGCCCTTCTTCTCATGCTTGGAGAAAGGAGCCTTTTCAGAGCAATAAGTGGAGCAAAACGAACTAATTAGGACATCATCCCTAGATCATCTCTCAGGACTATCCCATACTTAACCGCTTCCACGGCCAAAATGTCCTTCCTTTTCAAGAGCCTCCTAAATTCCTTAGAAGTCAGGGGTATTACCTGAAATCCAGGAGGTATCTCCAGCGAATTGAGTCTCTCAACAGGTCCTCCTCTGAAATCATCAGAGATTAACAGCACATCAACATCGCTCCAGAGGTTGAAATCCCCCCTAGCATAGGATCCAATTAGAACCGCGGTAGTCCTAAGGGAAAGTTTCCTAGCCCAAACAGAGGCATCCTCAATGATCTTTTCCCTCAACCTCTTCCTCCTTTCAATGACCTCCATGATGCTTCAACCCACCCAATAACTTCCTCTGCGCATCTAATCGCGCTTTCAGCATCCCTTTTTGTGTAATATTCTTCTGGAATTCCCTCTGCCCAAGCATTAGGGTATCTGGTAGGGACGTAATATTTATCTAGGGTCTTGGCGTCCTGAATCACTTCATCCTGAACTGCTAGATCCTCTGGGACTCTAGTTAAAAGACCTGAGATGCTATGTCCATAAGCTGGCAGTCCTAGTCCGTGTAAAAGAGCTTTGACTGCGAATTCAGCGGCCTGTTGAGCTTTAAAACAGGTCCAGTTGTAGTCTCCTCTATCCAAGTCCCCTCTTGCTGATCTCAATGTCCCCTTAGATGCTTTGATCCATCTGGCGTACTCGGTTTCATCAAGCATTAGAAGACACATCCTGATAGGATTCAAAAAGGTTAGCATGGAATCTCTTCACGAAATCTTTCGGAAATCATTCGGCACAGTGGCGTTAAACCAGATCTGTAGCCAACGGCCTCTTCTCATCTCCTGAATAACCACCTAAACACGAAATAATCGTGCTCTTGGCTGTACGTCCATAGTTTGAAGATCAACTTGGTTCTTTCCTCTCACGGCTCCTACCTATCTCCTTCCTTGGATGGTGATCAGATGGATGCTTGGCTCCTTATTCGTCCTTTACCTACCGGGTTCTGTGAGTGTAGAAGCTTTTTTTTAAAAGAAGGGGCTGAGAGGGATGGAGAGGCTTGCTTTGAATTTGGGCTGAGCCTGGCAATAGTCCCATTAATAGGACCTTTTGCTCAATTACACTCCACCCCTAGGGGATAAGGCTTGCACCAATAACTGTAAGCCCATCTATCTTCACACTATTCATAGGCTTCAAAGCAACTTATATGAAGTACAAGGTTGCAATCATGAAAGAAGGCTGATTTCCCTTCTTTCTCCTATTATTTTGTTTTGCGGTATTAATTAACTTAAAAGAACTCTCAACATGCCCTATTTTTAGTTTCAAACGATTATTATGAATCTCTTTCTCTTTGCTATGTAAGCCTTGAGAAAAGAGATTTAATAAGGATGACTTTCCTGGATCAGAATAATTGAAATGAGCTTCTTATAAAGCCTTCCTGCAAAGAAGAGTTCTATAAACAAGTCAAAATCTCTAGTCTCTCGAACGAGAAGCATAGAAAATCAAGATCACAAAAATGACATAGTATAACCTAATCAAATTTTTAAGTCTTCGTTGCCGAGAGAGGGCAGATTCCTATGGTTGAAAAGATCTCTGTTGAAATACCCAGGGAACTTTATGATAAGATTAAGAAGGAATACGTTGAAAGCGGAGAGTTCAAGAGCGTTGGAGAATTCATCAAATTCGTACTAAAGGAAGTGCTCTCTGAAGAGGAACAAGAGAGCGTATATACACCAGAGGAAGAAGAGGAGATAAAGAGGAGGTTGCGTTCGCTAGGATATCTATAATTGCCAGAAAACAACCGCCATCTTTCATGGCAACATTTCTTGAGAACATTCATCTAGATTATGGAGAAGTTAAGTAAAGCGAGAGGGTTAGAATAAGTTCTTAAATCCTTTCTTCACTTACTTGCAATATCGCTGGTTTTCTTTAAGCGCGCGCTCAAGCTTTTTATCAGCTCAATGAGCGCTCCAATGCTTAGAGAGATAAGTAAGAGGAAAACATACTTCCTAAGATTTAGTACGAGAGTTATCTTATTGTAGGAAATGCGAACAAATCCCAAACCAGTCGGTCCAGAAAACAAAATTATTACGTAGGGCATAGAAAGCATCGTTCCAAGAATTCCGAACACAAAACCTAGATCTTCTTCCCTCTTAATCTCCCTAATAGAGAGGAATAAAGCTATAAGGAACCCAATTGCTGCTACCATTCTTATGTTCGTAAAAACCTCTAAATCAGGGTGCAGGTCTCTTATTATCCTCGTTAAGAGCAAGATGCTAGGGACATAGTCAAGAAAGTCGCTGTGCCTCTAATTAGACCCCTGACAGCAAGTTCTCTATTCATTAAATCACCCCAAAGGGATCCCAAAGCGAACTATTGCAGGATCCGAGATATCTATGCAAAAGTAAGCTATTTGAGCTGCTTTATAGCTAGGAATTGTAAAACTCACTGTTTCAGAGTAAGAGCTTCCTCTTGAGACAAAAACATCCAATTCCCTTTTTGCAAGCTCTTTTTTACTCTTGTCCAGAAGAGAAACCACAAACTTCGTATCCAAGTTGCACAATCCAATATTTTCGAAAGAAATTCTGAAGTCTACACGAGAATATGCTCCATAGGTAACAAATCCTGCTCTCTCAACTCTTAAGTTTCTGATGAGAGCTCTCCACCTTATATCCCTTGATACGTTAATCACAGGTGTCTCTACAGTAATTCTCAGATCTCGGTCTTCCAGAAGAAGGGTTCTCGCCATTTCTTCCGTTAAGTCAATCTTAAGAGGAATCCTGTTTTTCCTGCAGTAATTTCAGGTAATACACTCTCGCTCTCGCTTCTACCGTCACCAGATATCTCGATTACTGTTACAACTGGTATGCTACTGAAGTTTGCCTAACCCTCATGTCTGATGTCTACAGTTATCTCTAGGAATTTAAGAAGCTCGTCAGACATCAGGAGAACTTGACCTACGGAGTCTGCTGGGACTATTAGGTAAGAGAAGTTAAGCTCTTCTCCTTGGAAGTAAGTTTTGTGCTCATAGTAGTACGAAACAGTTTCCCATTTACACGCCCCAATTTCATCGTAAACCACGATCCTCTCCGGGCGACTTAAAGCTCTTAAACCGAAGGAGTATCCATCCTTTGCTTTGAAGAGAAGAAGATTTCCCTCAAAGACTGTGCCTATGACTTCCTCGTTGTTTCCAGAGAAGATATATCGCTTGAGATGGTCATCCAATACTAGAAGGCCATCATCACACGAAGACGTAGGGCTATTATTTCCCATAGTAACGTATTGTACAAAGTTAACGTCCACGTAGGCTTTTGATTTGAATTTAATCTGATCAGCCACATAAATACCATACGGGGTTAGATAGATTCTGCTCAAAAAGTCCAAGAATGGGACCTCTTTTTTGGTGTAATTGAACTCTATCATAACGCAGCCATGTGACACTTCTATCCTAGTTATATCTCTTTCCCATCTCATGAATATGGGTGTTCCGTTAACCATCACGTTAAGCTTCATAAGCTCTCCACCTATTGCCTCTCTTATGCTCTGAAACGTCCTATTGTGAGCTCTAGCTGATACATAACTTACCAAAGACAAGTGAGGAGTGTATGGATCCTTTTCGAGATCCTTTCTACAAAATATGAACCTACCGTATGGGCTTACCACCATAGCGAAAGGAAGCTCGATATTCGGTCGAACACAATCTGAAAGCGTTGAATTATCCACCCACACATATGATAACGGCTCTGGGCTTGAGTCTAGCTTTTTGCGAAGCTCAAGAGGGCTTAAGAAGCTGTATCCTCTCTCAAGGAACTCAAGTATTGACCTCTTCCATACTTCAAAGCGTCTTGGAAAACTCTTCATCGCATAGACTTCAGTAATATAGCTGAGAACAAGGAATTTATTGTACTTTGCGTTTTGATCCACGAGATTTAGTATGTTATCGAGCCTATTCATAGCTTCTTCGACGGAAACCGGTTCGAAGACGTCTCCTGACTTTATCAAAAGATCCCCTGGGTGAATGCTACCCCAGCCAGCATAGTTTGACCTCAAGTATGCGTATGAAGGATTTCTAAAGACCCAGAGACATTCCCAAATGTCTACTTCATCTCCCAGGTGAATTCCTGGGGCATTAGCGGATCTAATGCTTGGTTTATATGGTTGAAAGGGGGATCCTTCCCAATTGGCTCCTTTCATCTTATCTGGACAACTTAACCCCCTATAACTGTAATCCTGTCCATCCTCCCAAGCATTAAAGAACGTAACTTTGACCCCAAACATCTGAAGCCAAAAATAAGTGTCGTTACTTGCAGCAAAACCTGAAACGAAAGAAGGATATTCGCCAAACCTGCTTTTATAATCTTCCATCGCTAAAGTTACTATGAACCTATCGTTTGCGTCTTCAGAAGGAAGAAAGACGCCAATGTGCTCTCTGTCAAAGGGAAAGTTGTAGGAGTCAAGCAAATCTTTGAACTTATAGAACTTACTATCTCCCTCCAGGATATCCCTCCAAACAGTTATTGCAAGCTTCTCTAGGGGGAAATCTATAGATTTCAGGAATTTGAGGGCATCTTCTAATGTATCTAATGGTTCCTTATCGAAATAAGAATCGTAGTGCAGGATTGCTATAACATAAACGTTCTCCGTTCCTTTTTCGAGGAAAAATGCTATTTTACCAGGAATTAAAAAGCCTGAGCTCGATATTATAAGCAAGATTACAGAGAGGATCCTCCTAAATGCGATCTTCATGCTAAACACCATTCTGCTTCAATTCACAAACCTTAGCAAAAGCCATTCTGTGAACCTCAGCAAATTTCTCCCAAGTCAAATTTTTCTTAATGTAGCTCTTAGCCATTAACAACATGTCTTCAACGTTATTTTTACCCCTTATGATCGAGAGAACTGCTTCATAGAACTCCTCTACATTGGGTTTAACGACTATTCCCAACGACTCTCTCCCTATTATTTTGGCACAACCAGCGTTCTTAGAGACCACAACTGGTGTACCAGAAGCTAAGGCTTCAAAGGGAACAAGGCCAAATGTTTGATCTACTACCGGAAAGAGGAGCACATCACTTGCCTTATAAGCAAGTCTAAGCTCATTTTCTGCTATATTGCTGAAGATCCTCACATCAGAACTAACTCCAAGCCTTATGGCTTCTTCCCTTAGCTCCTTCTTTAGCGGACCACTCCCAACTATGAGCAGACAAGCGTGAGGGATCTCAGACTTCAGCTTCCTTAGAACTTTAATCCCTAAATCATGTCTCTTCCTCTCCAACAAAGCTCCTACTTGTAACAATACTAATTTATCGCCTAAACCGATCCTTTCCTTGGCATCAGGCACATCTTCCTGGAAGAATTCTAGATCAACGCCCGGAAGAGCCAATATGGGCCTCATTCCATACCTTCTCTCAATTAGCTTGTTATTGAAGGGGGAATTCGTAAGGATTTGATGGATGAAGTGTGAAACTATGAAGGAATCGACTTCCTTAACGAGCTCGAAAAAGAATTTGAAGGTTAAAGAAGAACCATAAAGCTTCCTGGTTTTATCATAAGGCCCTAAAACCTCATTACATGTCCAAACAACTGGATTTATTCCAGCCGTAGCCCAATAGGAGGGAAATATGTGAGGATTTATCACATCATAGTTGTCAGCGTTATCTGATATAACTTCACGTAATTTCCTTGTTTCAAGCAGAAACGTCTTTATGACATCGAGAGAGTTCTTGAAAAATCCACTTTTTGGATAGATTTGCTCCTTTGGAGTTATGTAATTGACTTCCTTGGCTATTGGGGGAAGGCCTTGAACTTCCACCGATAGTGTAGCCACTGAAACGCGATCTCCCATCCTCCTGAGATGGTGCGATAGGTAGACAACAGCCTTTTCAGCACCACCAGGAAAAATGTGTGGTTGAACTATGAGAATCCTCACTCCTAAGTCTCCCTCCACATCAACTCAGTTTTCTTAAAGATCATAATGCTCGACACGCTGGCCATCATCAACGCTAAGCCTATCAGAAAACCGTTCCAAATAAGCTTACAGCCCACAAAATATAGCGTACAATCCCCCTTGGGCATTTCCTTTATTGAGTAAAGGTTAGCATAACTAAAAGCTTGTATAGGTTCCATCTCCTTCTCGCAGATCAACCTCCAACCCGGCTCATATGTCTCCAAAAATAGGAGATGGGAGGAATTAACAGACAAATTGCATGAACAATGCCTATTCGAATGAATAGGGTTCAATGCAATAGGTTTTTCTTCTGACCTCCCTAAGAGGGGAGCCTCTGCCCCTTCCACGAGGAGAGCTAAGTCAAGTAGGCAAAAATGATTGCTTTTGATCCCTATTCTATGTGTTCCCTTCTCTATGCTCAAAGATCTGATTTTTACTTGTTTTTCTTTCTCCATCACCACGTCATACTCGAGATCATCTAGATATACTTTAATCAAGCTCTCTTCCCTTGCATACGCTCTTAAGACCAGGGTGTATTCTCCTCCCCTTGGGATATAGAAGGAGCCATAAACGGTCTTATTTAACAAATAAACGGCCCTTCCGTTGCTGAATTCAGGGGATTCGGCAAAGCCATCGGGAACCTCAACATCCCAAAAGTCATCGTCCATGAGAAGAGCAATGCTTGGTAATGAGCTCAAATCTATAGTAATAGATTTGTTAAACTCGCTCTCCGGCAAAAGAACTATTTTAGATATGGAAGCAGCCCCTTCAGAACTTCTAAATTTAACATAGTGTTTTCCCTTCGTTAAATGGAAGCTCCCTACCTTAACCCATCTATAGTAACCTCCGATCTCCCCAGAAACCCTGATCTGAATCGATTCTTGGGGGTAATCATCTATTTTCACATATATTTTTCCAAAACTTTCGCTTGATGTTGTAAATGTCTGGACGAATAGGGTAAAATTACCGCCCCTAGGAATGGTGAATGGGAGAGATAGGGAATTGTCTGATTTGTTTGTCATGACATAATCATCTGGAGCAACGTTTAGCGTTCCTCCATACAGATACCAAGAGAAGTCTCCTCTAATCCACTTGTTCGATGCGTCAGTCGACATCTCTACAAATTCCCAGGGTTTTATCACCAGTTTATCTTCAGATAATGCTAACTGGAGGTCTATCCACTTCTTTGGATTAATTATCACGTATCTGCAGCCTTTAACCAATTCCTCTAAGTCAGCATAGTCATACAAATTGTCCAAGAACAAACATACGTTTTCAGAGAAATTTAAATCTAGATGTGAGAGAGAAATCAGCGCCTTCCTATCCTCAACAACCAAAACTGGCCTGAATCCCTCAACAATCAGGGGAAGAGCATGCTTATTTAGGTATATCTCATACTCCCCAATCCTCTTAATTAATAGAAGGTCATTTTTCCTCCTAAAGATAGGAATCGTCTGCTCTTTGCCTAGATGGCGTAAATCTACCCTCTCATCAGGCATGTCCACATCTGGGCGGTAGATAATGTACCTAGCTCCCAAAAGCCCTAAAAGCCTTCCAATCCTGTTCGTCCTGTTGAAGTAAAGGGCCATGTAAACCCACTTAACGAAGTTGTTGGAGGGCGTGATATCCATCTCACTCCTAATCTCAATTGTGGGTTTTGCCTGGAGACTAACCATCGGATCAAGGAACCATCTCTCTGACCAGTCATAACGTGCTGCCCAGCAGGCAGGTGGAAAGAAAGCCACCCTATACTCCCCCTTCTCAGATCTTAACCAGCGATCCAACTCCTTGAGATGAGAAGGGAGCTTTACGGTCTTTACGCTTCCTCCAAAGTCGCCTGAAATCATATCTTTGTCTGGAATTATGAGGATAAAGAGAGCTAAAGCTATAAAAACGAATCCAGTGAGTTTTTTGAATTTGAGGCCGAGCAACCCTCTCTTCCCGATTATGGACTCGGTGAAGTCCTTTAATCCCAAGATTAAAACCTCGAAAAGAAGGCTACCTCCGAAAAGCGCCATGTAGAGGAACTTGTTTAGCTCTCTGAATATAAAAAATCCAGGGAGATGCTTGTAAAATAGTTCTATGAGAAGACTGATGGGCCACACGCCACCAAAGCTCAGCATCATTCCTACAAAAACCAGGAGTATGGAGAAGAGGAGTTCTCTCACTAAGCCAACAAATATGAAAAGGCTTAGCATGATTCCTAAACCAATGACAAGATAGGGCCATCTTTCCTTCAACAAATCGATGCTAAGGCTGTAGAACAGAGTCTCCTCCAATCTAACAACAGTTACATTCGATCCGATTCCCTTAATGGCCAATATGAGAACTGGCATTCCGAAGGATAGGGCAAGGAAGCCCGTCTGGCAAAGCAGAACAAGTTGTTTAAGAAGATTTCTTAAAGCTAGACCTGAGTTGAGAAATTTAGCTAGCCCATAAACAAAAAGGATGATGAAGAAGATGTATCCCATGTGCGGCGAGATTAAGAGCAAAAGTGATGAAAGAAATCCTGACAATAAAGCTCGTGAAACGCGGTACTTCTTCTCAAAGGATAAAAACGAGATAAAAGCAAAAGGAAGAAGGGCAGATCCCATGATTATGAGGTTATGACCCCTGGAAATCCTGTAAACGGTCCAAGGGTTGAGCAGGTAAACGAGGCCTGAGATAAATCCACCTCTCCTATAAAGTCTTTGGAAAACAAGCCTCTGCCCATAGGCCCCTAAAGTTAGCAGAATGACGAAATAAATCTTATGAGCTGTTATTACAGATCCAAGGGCCTTGGAGAGGGCCATAAGAGGAAGGTTATACAGCAGATTTCCTATGAGAACATTTGGGACGCCCGTATTTGAGTAATGATCCCAAGGAAATTCCATTGGCCTGTAAAGCTGCTCAAACTTATAAATGGGTGAGAGGTCCTGCACAGCAAAAACCCCATCGTCGAAGAGTTTTCTCAGGCAGAAGAGTGAGATCGATAGATAAGCAAGCAGTTCTACTATGTTAGATTCCTTTAACCTCATGCTCTCATTTTCCCTCGATTTTTCTCCTTCCAAGGGACAAGACCTAAATTAAAAAATAAATTGAAACATATGACGGGTTAATCCTGTTCAAAGCGGGAGATAGATAGGCACATGAATGGGCTCAATACTAAAGAATACAAAAGGATCCTGGCGCTGATACTTGTTGCAAATGTAGCGATAAGAGCTGCGCTGCTACTTAGAGAATATCCCCTTCTCCCAAGTCAAGATCCATACCTTCACATAAGCTTAGCAATAATCTCAAAGGAATCGAAAAGCTTTCTCAGCTTCAGACCGTTTTGGTACTATTTTAGCTTCATGTTTCACCTGATCTTGATTTTTCTGGCAAAATTGGGTGCGGACCTTATAATAGCGCTTATCTTCATGGCTTTACTCTCTTCAGCATCTCAAGTCCTCCTAATCTATATGATTGGAAAGGAAATAGACCCAAAAATAGGCTTGATTTCCAGTGCATCTCTCCTCATCTCTCCTTTATATTTGATAAGGAGCACTTTACCAATACCAGAAAATCTAGCTTTCTCGTTCATGTTGCTTGCTATCTTCCTGGAATTTAAGGGAAGGAGCCTCTTCGCCTACCTTGTCTCCCTAATCGTAACTCTAATCCACCCACTGTGCTACCTATTTTGCATGGTTTCTCTCTTGTTTTTAGAACTCTGTTCATTTGACAAGAAAAAACTCGTAAGTCTTTCGCTTCACGGAATTACAGCAACAATAGTCCTTCTAGCATCAAGGCGTTATTTTGACATCATTTCCTTCCAAACAAATCTTGCCTCAGATTTTCTTAGGAAGGAAGACCTTTTACTATTGGGGCCTTTAGTCTTCCCTGCTGGCATAATAGGCCTGCTTCAAGTTGTAAGAAACAAGCAAAAGGTTCTAATGAGCTGGATATTATCTAACTTGCTTGTAGTATTAGCCCTTGGTTTCGTCTCAATCCCCGTTCCCTCACTTAGAACCAGAGTGCTTCTCTATTTGATACCATCGCTCACGCTTTCCGGGATAATCTTTCTAAAGGAAATTTGTCGCTATGTCGTTTGCTTTCCTTCTAAGCTTGTTTTTCTGCTAATCCTAGCTTTGGTAGGTTTATACTCAATTCCGATTAGTGCAAGATATACAAATCCTCCGCCCAGTACTTATGTAGTGAAAGAGCCTATGACATTGCTTAGGAAAGATTCACCTAAGGATTCTCTTGTGATAATCTTGTCCACCTCAGAGGAGCTTCTCTTGAATTCCATCACGCTTTTACAGAGATACGTTGTGAACTTGAGCTGGACAACAAGTAATCCGTCCTTGGAGCTGGTGAACTCCTTGGGAATGAGGGTTGTTAAATTGGATCTGGAAGATTTCACTAAGGAAGGGATTAACTGGAATGAAAGGATAGGAGGCACAAAAATGGTTATTCTCCTAGAAGGGGAAGCCGTATGTCCTAAAGAGGTCGAGGAAGGGCTGAAGAAAGCCGGTTATGAGGTTTTAAGGCTAGGAGGTAAGAACAGATACGAGAGCATGGCCTTTCTAGTGGACTACTTATGGAAGAGTTCAGAGATTGCGGTAGTATGCTCTGCTGATGACGGAATCATATTATCAAATACTATAGATGCAGCCGCCAAGGTTAGGGTCCCAATTCTCCTATTTTCAGATTCTCTGGTAACAGGCTCCGATAATGAGGACAAGATGAGGGCAAGGAATAGTGTTATAGGAGCTTTAAAGGATCTAAAGACCCGTTTTATATATCCTGTTAGCCTGGGAGAGAAGAGCATATTCTACTTCAAGACCAAGGGATACGTCATAGTCGATGGGGTTAGCGGCTTTAGGAGCGATTTCAATCGTCCATTAAATGTGGTTTTCGTCTCTTGCCAAGAAGATGTCACTGACTTTCTTGATAGAGTTAAGGAAGTCATTGTATCGGAAAGCCTGAATCCGTCATCTGTGTACATCTACATAGATCCGGTTTATGGAAAAATTAACCCAAAAGCAGGAGTCATGCTAGTCCAAGCAGGAGGGAACATCATTTGGTCAAGCCCATCTGATCGCTCCATGATCATAGATATCTCAGATGTCGTTTTACAAGGGAAACTTCCATCCAATAACTAGGATTTCACTATATCTACACTCTTTTCTACCGAATATGAGTCAAAGCTGCGGACACCCAGATTTTTAATTTTAAAAGTAAACAACTGAACAAAGGATTTGTTTTTATTAATCCGACCAAAGGTTAGTGTGTGGAAGGGAAGGAACATGGACATAAAAGATCCTTCAACGAGGGCAAAGAAGGAAAAACTGGGAAGCAATGAATCAAGAGCGGGTCAAAAGGGCCTTGTTTTATGTTTTATCACTTCATACCCTCCAAATAAAGCAAGACTCAGCGAATATGCCTACAACTTGCTGAACAAACTTGCTAAACTTCCAACTATAGAAAAAATATATGTGCTGGCAGATAAGGCATCAAAACGTGGAAGAAATCGATCAAGTAAGGTCGAGATAAGGTCGGTGTGGTCTCACGACAATCCAATTTCCATCTTTAAGATGCTATTTGAGATCCTAAAGGTAAAGCCTGACTTGGTCCATTATAATGTGCACTTTCAGAGCTTTGGAAGGTCTAGGATAGCTAATTTCGTAGGGCTCTGCCTTCCATTCTTCACAAGGTTGTTGGGAAGGAAGACGCTTGTTACAATTCATAACTTCGGGGAGAAGGTTGACTTAGAGAAGTGTGGGCTTAAGCCCTCTATTATAAACAGAATTGGCATAAGAATAGCTACAAAACTAATATCTATGGCAAACTTGGTAACTGTGACAGTTTCTTCCTACATCAACTATCTTAGGAGGAATTATGGATGCGACAGGGTTGTGTATATACCCCATGGAACCTATGTTGATGCGTTCAATGCTGGGTTAAATTCAGATCCACCTCATAAGAATAGGAAGAAAGTTATACTGATGTTCGGTCACATGGCTCCCTACAAAGGATTGACCATCCTAATGGATGTTTTTCAGGAGATATCAAAGGAAAGAGAAGACGTTGAGCTTGTCATAGCTGGAGATGACCATCCAAACTTCCCAGGGTATTTAGAGAGCCAGAAAAGGGATGTGCCAGGGATCAAGTATCTGGGATATGTTCCAGAGGAGGACGTTCCTGCCGTTTTTAAGGAGGCATTCATGGTAGTCCTTCCGTATCTTACTGCTACTGGAACGAGTGGGGTTTTCCACTTAGCTTGCGGCTTTGGAAAACCCATTATAGTTTCAGATCTTCCAGAAATAAGAGAACTAATCAAGGAGGGCGCATCAGCAATCATAGTTCCGCCTGGAGATGCAGAGGAACTAAAGAAAGCTATACTAATGCTGCTAGATAATCAACACCTCGCAGAAAAAATAGGAAGAATAAACCTGAACTTCGCGCAAAAAGAGAGCTGGGATATCATTGCAAAGAGATTTACCGAAACCTATTGTTTGCTTGCAAACGGCATGAATGGACCTCAAATAATCTCCAAAATCTCCTCCAGTTAATTTATCTCTCTAAAATAGAATAGATTATTAGAACTAATTCTATTCCGTCCTTTCTTCGCAAAAAGATTTCAATAAATAGTACCATTCCCCAGCTATCTTGCGGCTATCATAGAATAGCGCCCTCTCCCTCGCTTTGCTTCTAATCTCTTGCGAGTATCCCTCCTTCCACAGCTTAATGGCCAGTTTTACTAACTCCTCATCTGTCTTGGCAACCCAACCAGAGATCCCATGAGAGACGGACTCTCTCGGTCCTTGCTTGTCATATGTGAGGACGGGAGTTCCACAGGCCATACTTTCAATTGGTATATAGCCAAAAGGCTCATGAGTAAAGGTGAATAAGGTATAGAGTGCGTTAGAGTAGAAATCTATGAGTTCTTCGTCCGAAACCCTCCCTAGAAATTGGATCATTTTATGATGGAGGAGATGACTAGGAATAGGAGCTTTAGATCCAAACATCTTTATTTGAATGCCAGCATCAGCCAGGCCTTTTATCACGCCATATCTAGTCTCCTTGCCCGCATATGTGAGGACGTAGTCGCTAGAGGGGCTTTTAGTCGTGGGCTTGAACTTTTCACAGTCTAGCGGGGGGTATATCACCTTATCCACACGTATTCCCCAATCCTCATACATAGAGGCACAAAACCTGCTGTTTGCAACGAAGGTAGCGGAGCTACTTCTTATTTTGTGGTTAAACCCTTTATCTTTGTTGACAAGAAAAGGTCTTGATATGCGATATATGAGCCTATACGAGACCCCAAGCTCTGATACCATGTCATCTAAAGCCCTCGTTATTGGACCCTGGGCATAGTAAATATGAGAATCTGACAGAAAGTGCTGAGAAAAGTTGACGACTATGTCTTCAAGGCTTGCTGTAAACTTGCTGCCTCTTAACCATGCCTCAAATGTTAGCAAGGATCCTGAAAAGAAGAACTTCTTGCTAAGGTTAATAAAAGGGAGACCTTGTGCTTCAAGCACCTCCCCAGCCTCCTTCTTCACAAAAGGAGAGACCAAGACGAAATCAAATCTTCCCTTAAGCTCCTTAGCTATAAGAAGAGGGGGCCTCAAGGGACCATGAAAACCTTCCAAAGGGTCAACAAGAAAGAATATCTTCAACAACCTTCACCAAGGTACATTATAGAGGACAGAGGATTAACTTTCCCCCGTTCTAGACAGACCCAAAGCGCAGCTCTCAACTATCCTAACTATTCTTTTATGAAAAACTTCCCTGCTAAAGGACCTAGCCTTCTCAATACACCTCTTAGAGATTCTTTCTCGCAAAGAATCCTCTGAGATAAGCCTTTTTATATGCATTGCGGCCTCTTCAATGCTGCGATATGAATATCCATAAACCCCGTCCTTTTCATCCAAGATATCCGTCCAAGGGCCTCCTTCTTTAGGGACGACAGGAACACAGCCAGATGCCATAACCTCAACTACGGACATACCAAATGGCTCGCGTCTCTTCGTATGGAGGTACACTTTAGCCCTTGAAAGTAGATCCAGAAGCTGGTCCCTTGATAGATCAGAAAGTAATTTAACCCTTCCCTGCAAGTGCAGGGAATCTCTAATCCTCAAGAGGGTTGAAAGATAACTCTTATCGTAAGTTCTACCGACAACAATGAACTTTGCATCAGGAACTTTCCTAGCCACAAGCAGGACCTTGTAAAGCTCTTTGCCTGGAACATACCTTGAAACAGTAACTACAACGTTTTCCTTCCTTTCAGAGGTGTAAAAGTCATTGATCTTTATTGGTGGATGTAAAACAACTGTATTCCATCCCAAATACTTTTTTAAAATCCTCTTCATGAAGAGGGAATTTGTAAGCAATATTCCAGATGGTTCTCTGACCAAGAGCTCCCTGAAAGTCTTGTAAGCTGCTATGGTGAACGGATTTTTGAGGTAGATTGGAGCCATATCAGGGTAGCGTCCTGAGAGGCTGAATGGAAAACTCCCGATGAGAGTTATGTGTGCTAAGTTAACACTCAAATCCAAGTCGCCATATGAATTCAAAACGACATCATACCTTTTCTTAGCACCAAAAAGCTTTCCAAGAAATGAAATTACCAAGAGGAAGGCCTTCATAGGATCCCTATTCACATTTTCAACCAGATCATAGTTAACAGCAAACACTTCCCGCTCTGCAATCCTATCAAAACCCATAAGGTTCTTGATCTTTTCCCAATTCACCTTGTCAGCTGTAATTAGTGTGACATGGTGCCCTCTGTTAGCCAAAGCACTAATGACCTCGAGGGCTACTGCCTGTGCGCCCCCACAGAAGTTCAAAGAGATGTTAGCAACTGCCACATTCAACTCATCCAGCCCTTACCACCTCTATGTAATCGAGGTACAGGGTCGTCAGATTTGAGGCGTAGATTCCCCTAAACTCAACATCTCTCACCGGGACGTCTAAGGAAAACTCTAGCACGAAATCTTGCCACACACCAGCTTCCTTGAACTCAGAAAGGTCGATCTCATGGCTTGCAAACACCTTTATTCCCAACTCTGCAGCTGCCTCAATGGTTATCAGATGCCCAGCCCCTAACTCATCAACCTTCAACCTAAAGGTAGCAGTATAGTTTCCAGGGGGTAACGTGACATATGGTCCAAAAAAGAAAGTCCCTTGGTCATCCTGCTTTCTATGCACAAGAACAAGGTTACTTTCAGAGGTTGGATCGGTTGTATTACTCCCGAAACGGACGTAAAGGTTCTTATAATTGAGAGCAAAGCGTATTGGCCTCAGAAACATGGGTTCTCCCTTGTATCCTCTCCTAAAAAGGAATATGCTATCGGAGTAGGCGTACAGCGAATAGTTTCGGTTTTTAAGAGCCCAAGACATCAGAAATTCGTTATCGCTATAGATCTCGCTGTACTTCAAGTCCAGAAGGATGAACTCGGCTTGATCACCTCCGCTAGCACTAAGGGCTTTTCTGATGGTCTCATTGTACCTTTTGATCAATAGATGCCATGGTGGAATGCAGTAAGCGTTCATCCTGCTAGAGACATGAGGAAATATGCTGTTTACTGTTAGTACGGATGCTTGCTTTGGAATAAGATCGATCATCTTGTACAGGTCCTCGAGGTGATCATTTTCCATAAACGGTTTGTCGTACGCAGGCCGCGGTTGAGCTAGGGCTATGGGGCTAACAGGGCTCAACATAGCTGAGTGAAGAACCGAAGATACCAAAACAAGAAAAACAATGGCCCTTCTGGCTCCAATACACCTCTTAATTCCTAAAACAGCAGCTCCAAAAAGAAAAGGAACGGCAACAGCTGGATACTGCAGACCTAGATAGTAATATGGCTCATAATTTGATAGGAGGGAGAAGGCAAAGAAAGGAACGGTGAGAACGAGCATCGAAGGACTCAGTATTGGTAAGAAGAGCAATGGAGCAAGTAGATAAACTACATAAGCAAGTTTGGCTTGGAGATCATAGGAAAGAGCTTTTAACGCTCTGCTTGGACTCTTCAGCACGGCAATAGGTATCTGTGTTGGTCCTTCCACTCCCAAGATCTCCCAATTGTGAACAGCCTTTAACTCTACTGGAGGATTTGGGTTGAAAAAGCCTTGAACTGCATTTGAAAGAAGGAGCCAAGACAGAGCAAGGAAGACCGTTATAATTGGAACTAAAGCCCTTGTCTTAACCTCATTCCTCCGTTTAACAAAGCTGATTATAGATCCTCTGTTATGCCAAGAGGCGTAGAAGCCAAGCAGAAGGACGAGGAAGGAGGCTTGCTCTAAACACATCAAGGACAACAAAAGAAAGAAGAAATAGGCTTTCCACCTCTCTTTGAAGAAGAAGTATATGGAGAATAAAAGAAAGGCGGGGATAAAGGCCTCTATGTGAAAATCAAAGCAGTTTACTCCATGCAATGCAGGATAAAGGAGATAAGAGGTTGCCAATGCTAGACCATCGATTTTATCGTCTAGTAGGTCCTTACTTAGCCAGTAGACAGGAAGGGCTCCCAAAGCTATTAGAGCTGACTGAATCACTAAAAGGGTCTCTGGTCCCGGTTTTATGGCATAGAAAGGCAGGATCAAAAGCAATATTGGACTAAAATGGATTCCAAAGAAACAATTGCTTGGGTTAACATGGGTCTCCAATGTGTAGTAAAGGAACTTTCCGTGCCTGATTGTTGTGTACATGGCTTGATTGAATATCCCCAAATCCCAAGCATAAGTAAGAAAGGCCCTGTGCTTCTCTATAGTGTACCTGGAGAAAAACAAGGTATATAGGAAAATCAGTAAGTAAACTGCCGCCTCGATCGCCTTTTTTGTCTTTATTTTGACCATGAAGGAGGTAGATAGAGATCTAACCTCCTTCAATACCTTCCTCAGATTTAACCACCTCTACATAGTCCAGATAAATGCCTGTGAGGTTAGATACATTGATACCTCTAAATTCGATCTTTTCGGCTGGTTTTGGTAAGAACAAATTGAGTTTAAAGTTCTTCCAAGTTCCAGCTACACTAAACTCCGATAAATCAACATCATAGCTCGCCAAAATTTTCGATCCAATATCAGTAGCCACATCAAGGGTTATCAGGTGACCCTTGCCAAGTTCATCGACCTTCAACCTGAAGATAACGGTATAATTTCCTCGTGGCAACGTTACGTAGGGTCCAAACCAGAAAGTTCCCTTGGGATCATACTTACTGTGATAGAGGACACGATCGCTATTGGCTGTTGGATCCTTGATGATCTCCCCGTTATCTAGAATCAACTTCTTGTAATCGAAGACTTCGTGCACAGGTAGTAGATAGGTTATAGGACCCTTGTACCCTCTTTTATAGAGAAATATGCCGTCTCCATAGGCATATAGCCCAAATTCATCTTTCATGAGATCAGTAACTAGACTCGGAGCGAATAGATCGAGGTTGGTGTCAACAAGTATGTAATCTACCCTTTCCAAGAGACTTCGGGTGTACTTTAGGTACTTCTTGGCTTCAGGATCGCTCATGGAGAAAGAGGGGATAACATACACATCCATCCTGTTGGACAGATGGGGGAATATGTTATTTTGGGTTAAAATGCTGCCGTTGGGCATGTTATTAACAACTTTAGTTAATAGCTCTACGTGCTCCGTTATCTCTAAAGGCCTGAAGTCAGGGGATATCTGGTAATAAGCGCTCGCTGGTCCCAGAGGACTTGCAACTGTGAAGGAGGAGAAGGTCAGCAACATAACGCAAGCCAGAGTTCTGCGGTCTATGCCCTTGGGGGAGGGAGGCAAGCCGTCCAAGAAGGCCGCGAACACAAGAGGTATGATGTAAGCAGGGTATTGATGGCCTATCAGGTAGTAAGGCATGTAGTTAGATAGTAGGAATGGGGTTAGGAACGCCATGATGACTAGGGAAAAGCCGCTTCTAGCAGGAATGAAAAGGAGTGGTCCGAAGAGGAGGATTATGTAAAGGAACTTCCAGAAAATGTCGTAATGTAGTGCCTCTAGAGCTTTGGATGGATGGAGCAGGATTTGTTTTGGGATTTTTATTGGATCAGCCACTCCTAGGACATCCCAGTTCTTGCTTGCCTTGTAGCTACGAATGAAATCCGGGTTTATTGGGAAAAACGCTCCTTTCAACCATCTTGCCACAAAGAACCAGGAGATTGATATGATAAGGACGAAAAGTGAAATCTGAGCCCTTTCATCACTGAGATCAAGGGTAATGGAGACTACTTCCTCTTCCTCATCTTTTTTCTCATCATCTTCCTTCTCTTGTTTCTCTTTTTCTGAACTCTCTTTAGAGACAGATATTTCTATCTTCTTATACCTCCATAAAGTGTAGAAGGAAAGTAAAGCCATGAGGAGGCTAGTTCCCATCTCTTCAACGCTCAAAGTGAGTATGGCAAAGAGCATGGAGTAAAATACTTTCTTTTTCTCGAAGAAGTATAGAAAAGAGAACAAGAAGACTGGAATCATGGCTTGGAAATGAAAGTCAAACCAGTTTACTCCGTGCAAGGGAGGATACAGAAGATAGGAAATAGCGACGGAAGATGCGGCCCACCTGTTTTTTAACTTCTCTATGGCTAGAGCATAGAGCGGGACTGCACCTAACGCAAGCAAGACCGTTTGAATTATTAAAAGGGTTTCTGGACCTGGTTTCAGGGCGTAAAATGGCAAGAGAAGGAACAAAGCAAGGGATAGATGCATTGCGAACAATGAGCCAGTAGAGCTAATGTAAAGTTCGACTGTGTTGTAGAAGAGCTTGCCATACTTAATCGTGGTTATGAAAGCCTGGTTAAACAATCCCAAATCCCACGCGTATGCATCAAATGTCCTGTATCTGAGAATAGCTAATTTCGAGAAGTAAACCGTGTAAATCATGATGCCTACGAGGACTATTATGTCAGGGATTATTTTCTTCGAAATTAAATATCCTTTGAGACGTAACCAGAATTTTAGAAGGCTATAGAGGATCTTTGACATGTAATTCCCTCCAGTTGACAGCTATTGTGTTACCCTCATTTGCCAATCATCAAATTAATTAATAGATTAACGTATCCTAACATTTCTTTCAAAGTCAGCTTGCTCTTACCCCTTTTTCTTTGAACAAAGGTATAAGGGATCTCAGCTAACGAGTTGTATGAGCCCTTGACGAGGATTTCTAAAAGTATCTTGTACCCGGAGGTCTTTAACTCAAGGTTCTCGACCACTTTTCTTCTGAACATGAAGAAGCCGGATACAGGATCTCTGACACTCCTCGTCTTAGGCAGTAAGAAGTGAGCCAAGAGCTTAGCTCCCTTAGAGATAATCCTCCTACCTAAGGTCCACCCCTCTATTCCTCCTCCCTTAACGTATCTTGAAGCTATAACTAGGTCATTGTCTCGTTTAATCTTCTGCAACATCTTTGGTAGCAGCTCAGGCGGATGCTGAAGATCAGCGTCCATTACAACTATCACATCGGAATTTGAGGCTTTAATTCCGTCGGTTATAGCCGATCCAAGCCCAAGCTTTGCTGGCCTCCTTATCACTTTGATATTTCCGTACTGATCGTTTAGTTTCTCGGCTAGATCAGCAGTTCCATCAGGGCTGTTGTCATCAACTACGATTATTTCAAAGTTAAGGCCCTTTAGAGCGGATTCAATCCTGTATATGAAGTATGCGATGTTTTCTCTTTCCTGGTAGGTTGGAACCACTATTGATACGTTGTACGCCATCTATAACAGCCTAGATATAGCGCGTTAATTTTTAAGTTGTTTGTAATAGAAAAATTCAAAATAGCAATCTTCGGCTACTACTGTTGTCTACCTCACTTCGGAATAGGGTTAACCTTCAGAAAGTTACTAATTCTCTAAAATAGCCTATGGTTCTGTAAAAGTTCAGGACATGTTTTAACTAGTGCGCTGGCCTCTAGCAGGTATATAGCGAATTTCTTTCGATGCAGAAAGCTATTCTGGATTCCTTCATTTCTTCGGTTTTCTCAGCTTAATCCTTTTTATCTTTTCAGGCAGCCCCCAACCTAAGTTCCAATTAACGAGCTTAATGGATCTAGTAGAGATTTCACTATTCTCCTTGAATATTTCCTTTAAAACTCGACCATCCATGTAACTCGGTATTGGTAATCCAAACCCATGTAAAATCGTTGGAACAATGTCCCAAGCATTGATGGTGCGCAAAAGCCCTCCTTTCTTGATGTCTGGACCAAATGCCAGAAATATTCCCTCAGGTCTATGGGTTCCTGTCCTAATATCCCCAAACGCTCTTGGAGAGTCTAGAATCGATGAACGTAACCTTGGCGATACTTCGTATCCATAGGATGGGAAGAACAAAATTTCAGGGGCTCTATCGATGCAATTCCCCCAAAGAACCTCATGTTTTAGAAAAATTCGCTCAATTGGCCTCTCATCATCAATAACAAGGGATTTCAACCTATCAATCAAGTAGTCTATGAGATCAGGTGTTTCGATTCCCCTATCATTGAAGTATATCCCCCCGTTGACGCTCAAAGAGTAAAATAAACTTTCTTTATGATCTACTGCTGATTCCCCAGCATCTGTTGGTATCGCCTCTTTAATCGACTTGGGCGTTAGCCTTGCAGCGGCCCTGTACAATTTAACCTTGGTGAGGAGGGAAGCAAGCCTTTTGTAATCCAATCCAAGCCCTAACAGCAGCCTATTGAGCAAAGATCTCCTTTCCTTAAGGAAATTTAATTTCTTAAGCCATGAATTTATATGAAAAGATTTATTTAACGGACCGAAGCCGTGATCCGATACTATCAAAACATTGGCTTCTGTCAATTCTAACACCCTTGAAATCATACCATCTATTAGGTTAAGGTGCGACGCAATGGCTTTGAAGTCGTTAAAATAGAAGTGCAAAAGACGATCCGTAGACGTAAAGATACAGGCAAAAAGGTTCCACTCGTAGTTTTTAGCTAAATAATAAGCAGCTTCGAATGTTCTCCTTGCAAAATCCTCTATTATCTCAAGACCTTTGCTTCTATCCCTGGATATTGCTCTCTCAAAGTCGGGCTCTAAGTCAGGCATGTAGCCTCCACAAGCTCTATCAACCTCTTCCCTTAGCTCGGATGGGTAAATGTAGTTTTGAGCCGATGGGGGAGTTGAAAAACCCGTAAGCAAAACTCCATTTATCGGTTCTGGTGGATACGTGACTGGTTCGTTGACGACAACCTGTTTCACACCGTATACGTCCAAGATTTTCCATAACAGCGGCACAACCCTGTCTCTAGAAGTAGCAACCCTGATCTCTCCGTTAATACGGAGTATTGAATCAATTATCCCGTGCTTTCCAGGATTAACGCCGGTGAAGATGCTTGTCCAAGCTGGTAGGGAGTTTGGAGGGATTGTAGATCTAAGGACTCCTCGAGAACCTTCTAAGATTATCTCTGATAATGTTGGCAGCTTTCCTTCAGCCATAAGGCGGTTTAAAATGTCAAAACAGCAGCCATCAAGCCCTATTAATACTGTTTTCCTCATCGGAGGTCCCTTCCTTTGCTCTAACAAATATTAGGATCAAAAACATGACAATGATCACAATCAATAAAATGCGCAGTGCACGCCTGTCTACGAGTTCCGCTTGCTCTTGAGGGCTAGAGAGCAGTTCAACGCCATTGTACCTGAAATCCCTTATAATGCTGTATTGATCTCCCAAAAAGCCAACAAACGTAAAATTTCCTCTTAATCCCCATTCTTCACCTAAGACCCTAATCTCTCTATACAGCGAACCATATGCGTAGAAATCCTCAAATTCTATTTCTCCGTTCCCCTCAACTACTAATCCTCTCACTAGAGCTTCCATTTTCTCCATATTTACCGTCTCGACGTTTTCTAGAAGAAGCATAGGGGTGCAGTTTGAGAAGGTTAAGAGATCAGCAGAACCTCCGCTGAACGAAATAGTGGCATTCTTAAGCAATATTTTGAGGTAGAATCCCTTCCCTGGAATAATCTCTGCGTAATCAGCCCTCAAGAGTGCTTTATCATAATCTAAGGCCGTGATGAGCGAAGTATTTTTGGGAAGGATTAGCTTCTCTTCATTGGCCAACAGCTCATTTACAAGGGGCTTTATCAGGATAGTTTCAAAAGTCATGATCACTTTTCCTCTGACTTTAGCCCGTTTAAAAGCCGCAGTTTCTCCAGAATTAATGGGTTTCTCTTCAAACATGTAATTGCCTGAAAGATCTAGTTTTTCCCTGATTATCTCCCCAAATCTATAGTACAACTCCTTTTGTCCCCTTTTCAAATCTCTGATGTGTGGATATAGGTCCAAAACTGTTAATTTGGCGCTTATATTTTCCTCAGAATTCGCAGCCTGTGAGCATGACGCATTAACTAGGTTTAAGAGGATAACTCTCTTAGGAAGCTGAATCGTCCTTCCAAACTCCAAAAGTCTAGAGTAAATGCTAAAGCTTGGGACGATCAAGACCTCCGCATTTCCAAGCATCTTGAGGTCAGAAAGAAGAGCAGTAGTATAATTGTAGCCAGCAGTCGATAGAAAGTCGAGGCCATACCAAAGGACCGAATCAACCGAGATGTCATCTGGGAGGACAAGAACCACCCCGCTTCTTTCAGCTGGAGGTGCTTGAGGAGGCAACCTGAACAGGTGAGATCCATTCCTGTCTAAGGCGGGAACTGAGTTGAGAAAGTGAAGTAAGATGTAGCTCTTAGAATAATTCTCTCTTAGCACAGATTCTCCCCTCTCCCCGGTGTAAACAATAGCTGGATATCCCGTTGAAAACAGTGCATTTAACACAAATTCCCCTGACTGAGCCTCTAAGATTTGGTATCTAAACCACTTAATCCTCCATTTAAAGGGAACGTATTCAGATACGTAAAAGGATCTTAGAGAGGTCGGGAGCAGATAATGACCGTAGCCCGCCTTTTCTAGGAAACTTAGATCAAGCAATTCGCTTTGTGTGAGAGCGCTTCTAGACGTAGAAAGGTGTTGAAGCTCTACGCTTAGGACAGTTGAGGTTACGCCGCTAAAAACCATTAATGATAAGAATAAGGACGATAACGCCTTAGGACAAGAGTTAAATATGTGGATAAGGGCTGGTGCCGATATTATAGAAGAAGCTAGGAAGACAAGCCCTATCACACGCCTTTCCCAATATTCTAGGGATATTTGGTAAATATGAAAAAGAGATATCGCTTTTCCAAAAAACACGCTAACAACAAACATAATGACGAACAAAGCAACAAAACTCATGTAATGGCGATCCCTAAACGAGATGAGCACCTGAATAAGGGCTAGAAACCCATTAATTCCCAGTAAGACGGGATAGAACATCCAGGGGACTTGCAGAGCATAGTTAGATGCAACTGCAGAGAACTTTTCAACATTCAACGCCCAATAAGCAATGAAAGCTGTCCAAGCTATCAAAACACATGCTATAACTGGAGAGATCCATTTTAAGTTTAGTCCAACCCTTCTTTTTATCTGAAGCAGTTTAGACCTGCCTATCAAAGCAATTGCAGGAAATGCAAAGAGCAAGAGTAAGAAAGTTAGCGGAATACCAATTTTAATGCCCAGCAAGTCATAAATACCCAATAAACCGAGGGCAGCAGCAATAGAACCAATCAAGGAGATGTTCATGTCTTTAAGACGCAATTCCTCGATGCGAAATAAGCTGATTACCGAAAATAGTACGACAAAGAAGGCAAACTCAGGAAAATGGACTAAACAACTTCCGAGCGATACTAAGAAGGCAACAGTCAGAAAGACATTCGAACTAAGGTCTTTCCGCTTCAGGAGATAAAGAAGAAGTGTTACCCCTATCATACCAACAGCAAACGGTCTAAACCACAACCACAACCAAGGTCCTTGCCCATATCCCACATCCCAGAACGACTCTCGAAAGACTCTGCTCAAGTAGATGAGCCGATCATGTGACCACATGTCATCTTTCAGTAAGAACATCGATAGCCAGCCGAATCCGGAGAAAGTTGTCCAAAGAACCGTTGAGAGAGCAGGTATCCTCCTATCCAACCCGTAAAGGTAAGTTTTAGCTAATAGATATATGGCAAGAACTAATAGCATCCCAAAAAGAGCCATTACTGTTTGGAATACCGCTATATCTTGGCTCGAAAGGAGCTGTACTGTTGCCAATTGAAAGTGAAACCAGGGATAAGGGGAAGAGTACTCCTCAGGGTTTGTGTTGATGAGGAGGGCTGAAGAATAGTGTCTTACAATGTCTAACCCAGGCAAGAGAGCCATCTCTGGGTAGGTATAAGCAAGAGACAGGAGAACGAACCCTGCTCCCAAGATGAGACATGTTGCCTCCCCTAAATCAAATCTAAGGACGATGTTGCCAGCTTTTTCCCCAGAGAGATCCTTCTTGGCGTAAGTGATGACTGCTAGGACGTAAATAAGGTAGATAAAAGAGAGGATGCTAGTCCTTCTTTCTGCAGGGAAGAAAAGGGAAATAGTGAAGAGGAGACAATTCACTGGTATGCTAACGAAAAAGGAAAGTAAGATCCATTCAACATTGCTAACGAGGGGTCGAAAGTTAAGATAACGCAGTACTGCATACCCAAGGGCAAAACAGACGATAAAAGTGGAGATTATCACGTTGTTGAGGAAGTGAAGGCCAAACAAGTTTACGAAAAAAAGGAAGGCACACAACAAGATGACAGCAATGTCCAAAGTCCTAAGCTTGAAGACGTTCACTAGCCCTATCTGGAGCCTTAACGACACCAGATATTTGTGATAGAACAACAGGTAAAAAGAGTATGTTAAACCTGCTTCAAATAGTATAACCGCGTATAGAAAAGGGGATTCGAATAGCTGATAGTTTAGTGCAATTAAAATTGGTATCGAGACTACTATGGGAGCTAGGTGGGTCAAGAGGTTACGCGCTTTCATTTGGAGCACTTTCCGACTCACTATTCCAGCAATCACGTACTTAATAACTGTTCGCAATCCAACACTCCGCCCTTCTATTTCTAACAAATCCGGTTTGATGGCTTCATCATGCTTGTAACTTGAGCTGCCACTCCCTTTCTTTTACATCTTTAATGGATGCTAAACGTCTCATTTGCTACTAGCTCATCAAAAACGTGCTTACTAGCTTTATCAAAGCTTTTAAAGAGGAGACATCACATCCATTGAGAAAGGGATGCTTATTGTCCCCTGAAAACAAAGGTAAGGTTTCGGCAAAGCAAAATGCCTCCGCCCCTTCGCTACCATTCATATCAATTATAATCCCCACTCGAAACGAAGAAAGATACATTAGAAGGTGCCTAGAGTCGTTAACCAGACAGACTTATCCTAATGAAAGATTTGAAGTCCTCGTAATAGACGGCATGTCAAAGGATCGAACATTAGAGGTCGTCAGAAGTTTTAAAGGGAGGATGAACCTTAGGGTACTCAAGAACGAGAAGATAAAGCACGTGCATGCCTTCAACTTGGGCATACGCGAGTCCAGAGGCGACTACTTCATCATACTCAGCGGACATTCCTTCGTGGAGAAAGATTTCATAGAAAAGGAGGTTGAGACCCTTCTCAAAGCGAGAGAGAAGAACCCAAGGGTTGTAGCTGTTGGCGGGAGGGTCGAGGCGATCCACGGAGGACTAATCTCCAAGATCGTAGCCTCCATGATGCTCTCCCCATTCTCAGGCGGGAGCAGTTTTTGGCGCTCGACAAATCCGCACTTCGCGAAAACGGTTCCATATGCACTATACGATAAGGCCATAGTTGAGGAAGTTGGGCACTTCGATGAGGACATGATAAAAGGCAACGACCTGGAGCTGAGCCTGAGGCTTGTGAAGAAGGGGTTCAAGCTGTATTACAACCCGGAAATCTTGTCTTATTACTACACAAGGAACTCCTTCTCCAAGTTCGTGTCTCAGACCCTCGACAACGGAGCCGCAAGGGGATTATGCGTCAGAAAGGGCTACTTTCATCCCGCATGGTTCGTCCCATCCCTGTTCGTATCCTACCAGGCGTTGATACCAGCGATCCTAGTGAGGGGCCTTGACATCGCGCTCCTGATCCCGTTGCTGGTATATTGGGCTGTTAACTTTCTGATGTCTTTATGGCTTTACAAAAAAGTAGGCAAGCTGGCGCTCATCCTGCCCGCCATGTTCTGGCTCATGCACAACTTGATCGGCATCGGCTTCCTAAAGGGGCTCATCCTAGGCAGAAGGGCTTTTAGTGAGGGTAAGGTTTGATGATGCGCTCGAAGAACATCGTACTAATGAGCAGGCTGGCTCTTCACGGCCAATTCCTTTATAAACTTCTTTCTAAACACTTTAACGTCTCCTGGGTGGGAAGGGAGCTAACCTTCAAGCTCAACCTTCTCAACTTCTTGTACGTCCTCCTGAGGGAATTCATAGAACTCGTTCGGCTCTTCAAGCGAAGGCGCTACTCTGCCATCGTTGTTCAGTACGTCAGCTTGGACGGGATTCCTGCCTTGATCATCAAACGCCTTTTTGGGGTCAAGGTAGTGCTATTCGCGATAGGAAGCGATGTGCTCGGAGCGAAGGATCGGACAGTTTCCCATCCCATAATTCGCTGGATCCTAGCGCGCAGCGATTTAATATTGTGCGCGAGCACCCTAATCCAGAGGTCCGTGACAAGGGTTAGCAGAACCCCTACTACGGTCGTCCCATCCTTGCTTTACGTTGAGGACTTTTCGCCGTATGAAGGGCCAAAGGAGTATGATCTAATCACAATAGGCTCCCTGAGTAAGGATAAGAACCAATGCTTACTAATAGAGGCCTGTTCGCTCCTGAAGAATCCCGTCAAGCTCCTCATAATAGGAGATGGCCCCATGCGGAAGTTCCTCGAGTCTGCAAGCAGGGCGAAAGGTCTCGATGTAAGGTTTTTGGGCAAGATCCCCCACAATCAGGTTTACTTGGAGTTGCAGAAGTCAAAGATTTATGTTCACGTGTCTAGGAGGGAGGGCCTGCCGGTTTCAGTTTTGGAGGCGATCTACTGCAAGCTTCCAGTCGTTTTAGTTGAAAGCGCTTACTCCGCGGACCTGAGGAGATATGGGTTCAACATAAACGTGTCTAAGGGCGAGGCGGAAGCCCTAGCCCAGACCATCGAAAGGGTGCTTTCAAATTACGACAGGGAGAAGCGGCTTGCCATCTTGAACCATCGGAGGATGAAAAAACTGATGGAAGAAACCTCTTTAAAAATAAAGAGAGAGCTAAATGAAGTTAGCGGCAGCTGATGTTATAGCAACTGGTTAGATGCTTAGGAACTCCACGAAGTCTAATGGCTCAGCGTTAAAGCGAAGCGGGTGAATTTTGATGGCTGAAGTTAGGGTGTGCGTCATCTCATCGCTCGCAAAGCGTCATCCAGCCTCTCAGAACGTGATAAAGATTCTCAAGGCCCTGCTAAGGGAGGAGAACGTGGAGGTTTTGAGTTCAGGATTCTTGGCCGGGATGGTGCCCAAGCCCCTCAAGCTCATGGCTTATCTAATTGATGAGGCCCTGCTCTCCTTGAAGCTGCTTAAGATCCTTCATAGAGTGAGTGCAATCTTCATTCTGCAAGAGTACCACGTTATTGCAAGCTTAATGACTCGTTTAAGCGGTAGAAAGCTTGTCCTTCTCGTAGGGGGGTCTCCCTTCCAAGCAAGCTTCCATAGAGAGAAGGAGAGCCGCTCTTTGCTTAGCAGCTTAATATATGGCTCTAACCTGCTCATAACCATGATTTGCAACGAACTTGCGCACCGAATAGTCGTGGTAACCCCTTCTTTGGTTGATTCGGCTGAACTGGCTAGGCATAGGGGGAAGGTGAGCCTTGCATCAGTGTTCCCATACATCTCGCAGGGCCCCAACTTCGACATAACCAAGAGGCATAGGGAGAGGGAATTGATGATAGGGTTCGTGGGCAGGCTGGAGAGGATAAAGGGGGTGTTGAACTTCGTGGAGGCAATGCCCCTCATTTTAAAGAGCTTCCCAGATCTGAGGATCTTAATCATCGGAGACGGGCCCCTCAGAGCGACAATTGAGGAAAAGATAGAGGCGATGGGAATTTCAGGCACGGTCAAGATCCTTGGCAAGGTTCCCCACGAGAGAATGCCCCACCACTACAACTCGCTTAAACTCCTAGTTCTGCCCTCATATAGCGAGGGCCTTCCTCTGGCGATGTTGGAGGCCATGTCTTGCGGCACCCCCGCCCTTGCAACTGCGGTCGGAGGGATTCCAGATGTGATCAGGGACGGGGAAACTGGCTTCATATTGAGATCGAACGATCCAGAGCACATAGCTGAAAGGGTGGTTGAGCTTTTGAGCAGGCCTGATCTGTTGGAGGAAGTGAGCGAAAGGGCTTACAATTGGGTCAGGGAAAACCTTAGCGCGGAAAGAGCCCTCAAATCTTGGCGAGATATCCTGGAGAAACTCAGTTAGCGCGATGAAACTAAGCTCTCAATCGACTGAAGGGTTCAGCTTCCAGATAGAGTCAAAATCCCAGCATCGTAGGGCTTTCAAGGCTCTCTTTAAACTCCTCTTTTGATGGCTAATTCCTCAAACTTTTTAGGAGGCAAACGTCTGAGATCAGGCATGGTGACAAAGAACGTTGCAACCTCCGCGAAAATCCCAAAGCTGATTTTCCTCACGGCAGGGCTCTCCTTATTGCTGCTGGAGATATTGGTTTGTGGAAGTTACGGGGCCCTGTTGATCGGATTCGGGGCTTTTGGGGCGCTAGTTCTCCACTTTTTGCTCGAGAGGAGAGGGTTTGAGGCGAAGTTTGAGATCTCAGCTGAACTGTCGTTAACTCCTGGCTTAATCTACCTGCTCAGCTCCTCATTGATCCTTCTGGCAAGCTTCGATGCGCTCCGTTCTGATCTGCTCGTAGTTCCAGCTATCATCTGTGCTTCCTTCCTGCCCGGTCATTTCTTGCTGGACTCATTAATGGTTCGAACGGGAACGATGGAGAGGATAGTTCTCTCCTACGCCCTGAGCTTCGTCCTGACTGCCCTGCTTTCCTTCTCCCTCCTCCCATTCAAAGAACCCCCTCGTTTCAAGGTTCTGGCCTCGTTATACCTCCTAATATCCCTTTTCTTTTTGGGTTTCAAGCTAAGACGTCTCAAAACGATCGGGCGGATCAGGGTGAGGGCTTCTGATTTGCTATCGCTCCTGTTTTCGATATCCTTCCCCCTCTCGATAATCTCGCTAACTTACCCGGGCATCGTCTACCTGCGAAACGTGGACATCTCAAGGCACTATATGCTCAGCATAACCCTTGAAAGGGCAAAGAACCTTTATCCACAGCTGGATCAGCTGTTCTTCCACCTCTATGAGATGGCTACTATGCGGTTGTCCAAGGCCTCGTATGCAGCGATCCAAACCGCTTTGACGGCTTCAGGGCTGCTGATGGTAGTCCTCTCCTTCTTTCTAATGGCAAGAACCCTGACCAAGAAAGCCGAGCTCGCCAACGTTTCAACCCTGATGTGGTCCACCTTCTCCGGCCTCGGATGGGCATACCTGGTTAAGAGGGCGATCGTGAGAGTAACTCCGGAGGTCATGAGGGAGTGTAACCTTGCTACCTACTACGATACGTCCTTCGGCAACTCCTCCTGGATCTTCCTGTGGTTCAGGCCGATAACGGTGGCCTACACCTTCTTCTTCCTCTTGGTTCACATGGCGCAGGGCAGCAACGAATTTGAAGCTAAGTACGTCCTGCCCTTGATGGCAGGATCCCTTTACTTCATTCACCTGCCAGAGCTCATGATCTTCGCTCTCTCTTTGGCCCTATCTCAGCTGATGGACGCTGGGGAAGAGCAAGGCATCTCCAGGAGGATGGCTTTGAAGGGCACCGTGACGGGAGTTACGGCGGGTTTCCTGCTGTATGCAGCGCTTAATCTCCAGTTTAAGCTCGAAACAAGGAGGGACACATTGCTGGCAACTCTTCTAATGGTTCTCGTCATGCTGACAGCCAACTTCCTCCGTAGAAACAGGAAAAAGGAGATAAGCTCGGGAAGGATCAGAAGCCTGAGTAGATGGGCCTTATTCGCGTATCTGTGGGGTTTCATGACTTGGATCCTGCTGGCCAACGAGCATTGGGGGGAGGGACTGCTCGAATCCCAATATGTCCCCCTTTTCTACTATCCCATATTTTTCGGGATTCCAGGCTTTCTTCTGGTTAAGGGTGGCTTCACCTGCAAATCTTTGCCCTATGTCACCTTAGCCCTTGCTCTGCTTTTCGGCAAGGCTCTTTCGATTCTGAGAGCCGAGTACGCTTGGGTCGGATACGCTGAGAGGAGGGTGATCCCTCTGGCCTTTGCTTTCGCGTGCATTCTGGCCTCGGAACCCTTGGTAAGGCTCCATGAAAGGCTGAGGTCTAGCGCTGGTAGAGGGTTTTTGCTCCTGTTCCTATTCCTGCTTTTCTCCTTCGGAATAGGATCCAACATCTGCATGGTAAGATATTACAACGAGGCATCGGACAAGCTAGGCCCCGAGGAAATTCATGCGCTCGCCAAAATCAGGTCTATGTACGAGGAGAACCCGAACCTCACCCTCTACCCCGTAACCTACAAAAGCTTGTACTCGCTTGACCACGCTCAGAGGCCTCTCGGAGATCTCAGCTTCCCATTTGAACCTCGATCCGAGGCCAAACCTTTTGCCTACATCACCAGGCACGAGGGACCCGTTCCTTGGCCTTATCTCTGGGAGGCAAAGTTGCCTCACTTACCTCTACGCCTCCTGCTGATGGCGGACGATCCTCACATTTACCTGGGGCAAGCAGACTTCTTCTTGCTGGAAAGGAATTACAGCGGGGGCTACATGTCTTCCTACCTGCTGGAGTCGCTGCCAACCATCATTAGGACCGAGAGCTTGGCGGTCCTTCCCCTCTTCGATGGAACCCCTCCCTCGGCCCACAGCAGGGCGGCTGTCCTGTTAAAGAGCTCCGGATCTGGCGACATGTACGTGAGTACCATCTGCACAATCTTGTCCATGCTCTCGTGTAACTACACGACGAGAGTGCCTTCGGACCTAGATGTCAACGAGATTGATGTTATACTGCTTGGAGACGAGAGAGACCCAGAGTTAGTCGAGAAAACCCTGGATTTGGTTAGAAAGGGCAAGTTTGCACTGGTCTTTGGAGTTCAGGGTTACAGCAACCTCTCAGATTTATTTTTTGAGTGGGCAAACATCTCCCTCAAGAGCGAAGGGGGTTTCATTCACCTAGCTGAAAACTACCCTAAGGAAGCCCGTGAGCTAACGCCTCAATTTAGGGGGAACTCGATAGAGCTGATATTGGATAACGACGAGAGCGAAGGGTTGATTTTGGTTGATGATAACCAAACGAGGTTTTGGGTTGCCTCTGGGATCGGAACTGGCAATTTGAGCATTCCGGTGCTCTCAGATGATCCGAGAAGGGTCTCAGGCGCCAATTCCCTTAGGATAGAGGTTAAAGGAAGGGAGGGGGACTTCGCCCAGTGGCAGATAAGCCACGTGTTTGACGCCCCACAGGACTGGTCAGGTTACGAGTTCCTGACGTTTTACTGGTACGGCAAGGGGGACGGAAAGAGGTACTTGTTCATCCTACTCTCCCCAGGGAGGAAGAACTTCATATATTACCAGTTTGAGGACAGCTGGAACGGATGGAGGAAGGTTTTATTGCCCCTCAACCTGCCAGAGGGACTTTACGAGGTCTCTGGAGTCAGGATATGGAAGGGATCCGTCGGAGAGCCTTCCCTCAAGGAGGTGAGGAAGATGCTGCTCAAACTGTCCCCCCAAAACGTGAACGTATCCGGAACTTGGTTCCTCGACAGGATCTCATTGGAGAGAGGATCTTACTTGAAGTTGAGGGTAAGGTTGCCTGTGAAGCTACTTAACCTCTCCAAGGGCGCCATCGAGATGCTGGCCTTCAACAGCACGAGGTCATCCTTTCAAAGCATCCTGTCCTTGGACTTAGGAAAGGTTCTGAAAGCCGCGCCTACCCATCAGATCATTGAACGAATCCCCCTCATGGACGGATCTTCCTCCGACCTCTTCTTTCCCGAAGGAGCGGGGAGCATTGCAACTTGGGTGGAAGGGGAGGGGCTTTTGATCGAGGTCATGGTTAAGGTGCCCCCAGAAGATGGCTTGGATTCGGAGGACTTCGGGCTGTCTCAATGCAGGCTCCTGCTAAGGGCAAACCTGCCCATCAGGGCGTCGAAGCTCATGATAATGAGCCAGGAGCTTGGACTGGACGGGACAATCGAGCCTCAATGCATAGTTGCCAAGAAGGGAGTTGAGGTTTTGGCGAGCTACGTTGGGGAGGGTTCTGCTCCCCTCATCTCCAAGGCCAGGGTGGGTGAAGGAACCATCATCTACCTGAACCTAGTTCCGCTTTTCTCTCAGCTCCCCATGAAAAAGGCCCTCAACCTTTCCTTGGCGGCGATCGAAAGCCTCAAGGGAGCTGTTCCCCTTCGAAAAGCTCGAGATGTGCGGAGCCTCGATGGAGATCTCCTGCTGTTCAAGAGCCTGTCGGCCGAGGGCAATGCAAGCCTCTACTCGCGCTTCATATCCCTGCTCAACCAGAGCGCTGGCTTGGAGGTCTTGGTGGATGGTAGGGAGGTTCGGGTTAAGGGGCTAGAATCCATGGTCGTGAGGGGAAGCGCGGTCATAGTTCGGGGGAAGAGGGTAAGGGTTCTTGGAGGAGCTGGCTTTTACGCTCTTGTCGAGGTTGAGAACCCGATGATAGAGGCGAGGTCAGCTTCTGTCAAGATTTCCTCGAGAGTTGATGGGAGAGAAGATGAGCTGAAATTGAGCGGAGATCATGTGGAAGCGAGGATCTTCGGCAAGGTGCAATTCCTATCCTTTCGACCAAGGCTCGAGGTTGCAGGAAGGGCCTTCATCGAGGGCTGTTGGACTTATTATCCCCTGTACCCCAAGTTTAGGGCCCAGGGGCAGAACTTAGAGCTTGAAGGAAAGGTTAACGTGAAGATATTGATTTCCGATGTTTACAGCATCTCCGAGTGCCTCGAGTTTGAAGGGAGATTCAGGAGGGAACCACCGGTCCTGAAGTGGAAGCCCGTTCTTCTACTGGAAGCTCTCGTCGCAGAATTAGGTGCAGCGACCCTCCTTCTAGTGAGAGCGAGGAGAAGGGAAAGAATAACTTAGATGGAAGTCGGGAAGCGAGGGTTGTCTTCCTTCCAAAAGAGACCTAGGTTTAAAAAGAAAAAAGGAAAGGGGAGGCGCCTCACGGGTCAGGGTGAGGCGGGACCTGCTTGTCCGGGCCGTCCGGGCAGCCCAGCTCTGGATACCAGGTCTCACTCTTGGTTCCGAGGAACTCGAGCACGCAGATGTCCGGCTCGTGGAGTATGTCGTAGTGGGTGTAATCTATGTAAAGGACTATGGCTACAACTCCTGGTTTGATGTCCTGTAAGGCGTGGATGATCCGATCCAGATCAAACCATGCAGCTGCCCAGTAGGTGTCCTCTCCTGTCATTCCCCAGATCGTAAGTATTACGCTTCCGTTCAAGTCCTTGTACACTCCTATCACTGCGTAGTGATCTCCGCCATATGCTGGATGAGCATAGGCGTTCTTGCTCCAGCAGCTCAAGGATATTAGCTTCTCTCCATCATACACTACTGGCAAGAACTCGTTCACGTACTCAGTGAGCAGGTTGGCCCTTGGTCCTCCAACTGCTATGAGGTTTGAGCTGGCAATCGGAAGTATGGTAAATTCTGGGTTGCACCAGTGGTCCTTGAGGGCAGGCCTCGGTCCCTGCTCTCCCTCCCAGTCGTAGTACACATCCCTGTCGTCGTAGCCTACTGGAACTCCTGATAACGGGGCCATCACCCAAGGCACCTTGTCGCGCCAGTAGCGCGGGTCGTCCATCATGTCTAGGCCCATCATCCATGTCTCGAATCCCTTGTTCTTGAGGGCAGCAGCAACATAAGCAGCTCCAAGCACGTCGGTGGTCTTTGCGTCCCTTCCTACCACTATCCATTCGTATCTTGACTTGTAATCAACAGAATACAGGACCTTGAGTACGCAGTCGTAATATAACATTTCATAAGTGACCCAGTCTGCTAGGTGAATCTCTCCTGTAGCATATGTGATGTTGTAGTCTATAACTGGTTTGAGAAGATAGTATCCATATGGGCATAGCAGCAGAAGCCTCTCCGCGAAAACGCTGTAAGCATCCCAGTCAACTGGGTCATGCACTGGTGTATAGTAGAGCGTCACATTACCATCTGCGTCAACCTCTGTTATATCGAAGAATTCTACATACCTAGCTGTATCTTTGTCATGAGGATCCGTAGCCTTTTCTAAGTCCCACGGGTTGAACTCCTCGTTGCAGAAGTAGAGGACTTCCGAATCTATGACGTCACCTCTGCCCAAGTTCAAATCATCTGCGTCGTGCCGGTCAATCACGCCGTACATCGCAACGCCCCTGAACTGCACGTCAGTGCCAGTAACGTCATCAAGCTCGAAGTCCCACTCGGCAATGTAGAACGGTATCTCAGGTTCTAGGCTCTCTCCCGTGTCTGTGTCAACAAGGTCTATCTTGTGCGGGTCCTTTGCGTCCATTGAGCGCCACCACATCGGCCACCCGTCAACTGTCCAGTCGGACAGCGAGGGCCAGAAGGCGCCAAACCATACTACTCCCCGCGGAGGCACGTCCGGGTTTATTGCCTGGATCAGGTCGAATGTTGCCTCGCCGTCTGGCTGCGGGAAGTGACCAGTTGAGCTTTCATCTGTAGAAGTTGGAGCCCCTGTCTTCTCTGGACCAGGTCCCTCCGGAGGTGGGAACTCAAGTCCAGGATTAGTGAGAACTAGCGCCCATGATTCACCGTACACGGTACGAAGCCCTTCTATCTTGGTGTCAAATGGAGCTGCCACACCCACTTCCACTGTCTCAGAAGAGTTACCCTGTGTGTAGAAGTGCACGTAGCTCTTGTACCCTACTCCCTCGTTTCCTAAGTCGATCTCTCCCCTGTTGCTGAACTGGACGTTCATCTTTCCTACCATTACCTTGTCTGGCATCAGGCTCTTCACGTCCTTTATTATGTTGACCTGCTTCTTCACCTTGTTGAATATTATGGTGAAGACAACCGCAACGAGAGGTATGTCCCCGCTCGTGTCCCCGTTCTCATACACGAAGTGGTCGTATATGTCTGTCCTGAGCTCTATTACAATCTTCCTCGGCCCTTCATATATTATCTTTATTGGGTAAGTGTAAGCAGTTCCGTTAGTCTTCCTTCCTCCGTTGTGTAGGTCTGTTGCCCTGTATGGAACTTCATCCTGTATGTATCCTGGGTCGTCTGGGGTCTCGTAACCGTAGATAGGGCTCCAGTCGCCCGGAAAGTCGACTCTTAACCACGGACCTCCGTAAGCAACGGTGTCAGCGTGCAATGCACAGGCCCAAACATTCCTTTGTCCTTTCGTTACGTGAGTATAGGTTACGTTAATTAGCCAGCCTTGCAGCCATATCGTCTTTGGAACGCTTCTTACGAGTGAACCTGCTGGAGGAGCAAATGGATCGACAGACCGGTACTCTAGGCCTACGTTGTCTATAGAGTTGATCATCTCACCAAATTTGGAGAAGCCTATCGTCAAACTTTCATCAATTTCGAATGGATAAAGGGTATAATAGTCCGCGTCAAGAAGCCCTTCGATGGTCATGTACCACTCGGCAGGATCGGTCCATGGTTGGGCGGATGTTGGTACCATTGCAGGCATTCCTACTAGTGCTATCAGGAATAAAGCCGTTAAAACGACTTTCTTATTCATTTCTTCTTTACACCTCTTTTTATGGGTTTTATGGGCCTTTGACCCCCTTGATTGGGGTTTGACCCCCTTGATTGGGGGTCAAGGCACAAAGGAGGATATTGGGCAGATAATTAAAGGTTTTCTTTGAAACGATTGCGAAACGTTGCACAACCCTTTATACGAACCCTTTTTGGGTTATCTTGCCTTTGGGATGAATACAGCTAAAACGAGGAACATAGGAATGTATATGACCGATTAAAACATTCCTCCATTGTGATTAAAACATTCAAAATGTCATAGATGATGAAACCCAAATCCCTTTTTAACTCCCCGATCGTGGACTTAATCATCTTTCTGGTTCTCCATACATGAAAATTGAGTAAGGGAAAGTCGATATATTTCCTCATCTTAGCCCTTGTCTTGCCTTGTTCGCCTTCAAAGTTTCAGGGGTTTGAAGTTGGAATAATGCTCAAAATTCGCTTAGAGATCAATAAAGCTTCCCCTATTGAGCTGGCTGGAACTATCATGTAAGAAAAGTTAATCCTATCTCCAGATCGGAGTGTCCCAGGTTCAAAGTAAAAGGAGATGGTCTCCCACTTACTTTCCATTTTCTCATCATAAACGAAGGTTCTTTCAGGTTTGCTCAACGTTCTCAATGCTAAGGAGTAGCCATCACATGCTCTGAATAGAATGATCTCTCCATCCAAGGGGATTCGAACAACTCCCTCATTTTCGCCTGAAAAATATATTTGGTACCCTTGTCGTCAAGGACTAGGATCCCGTCGTCTGAAGGAGGTCCAGGGAAGTTGGAACCTAGGGTCAGGTATTGTAGAAAGTTTAGATCTACGTAAACCTTTGATGTAAATTCGACGAGTCCTGCACGTAAACTCCCAGAGGAGTGAGGTGTATCCTTCTGATAAACCTCAAAAAGGAAACCTCTCCTTTTGTGTAGTTGAACTCAATGATTATCTCCTTCTTCGGAATTACCCTAACTTCGCTTATATCTCCCTTCCATCTCATGAATATGGGAGTTCCATTAACCATTACATTTAACTTCATTAGTCCTCCTCCTACAGCTTCTCTTACGCTCTGAAAAGTCCTGTTAAAGGCTTTAGCTGACAACTGACAGGTGGGGAGTATAAGGATCGGCTTCAGGATCCCTCCTACAGAATATGAACCTACCGTAAGGGCTAACTACCATTGTAAAGGGAAGTTCCTCTCCTCTCCTTATGAAGTCGGAATTGGTGGAGTTATCAACCCAAAAGTAAGCTGGAGTGCTAGGGACACCTGCTTGAGAGTCCAAAATCGTCCTGAGATTGCGGAGATTGACGAAAACGTAGCCTTTTTTTAACTCTAACACACTTCTCTTCCAAACCTCAAACCTATCCGAAAATTTCTGCAAGGAGTAAAGCTCCGTTACATAACTCAAAACAAGGAACCTATTGTAATAGGCGTTTAGTTCTACAAGATCCAAGATTGAATTAAGTCTGGATATTGCCTCTTCCACGGATGATGTTTTAATGGAGCCATTAGGGGAAAGGGATATGAGAAGATCGCCGGGATGGATGCTCCCCCATCCAGCGAAATTCGCCTTTAGGTAGGCGTTTGAAGGATTCCTGAATATCCACATGCGCGCGCTTCTTCTCTTAAATGTAGCCCAGGGATGTTAGATGATCTTAGGCTCGGTTTGTATGGTTGAAAGGGAGAACCTTCCCAATTCCTTCCCAATTCGCTCCTTTAATCCTATCAGGACAAGGATGTCCCCTAAAGCTATAGTCCTGTCCATCCTCCCATAGGTTGAAAAAGGATATTCTAACGCCATATTTCTCTAACCAGAGGTATGTATCGTTACTGGCTGCGAAGCCAGCAACAAAGAAAGGATAATTACCGAATCTACCTTTGTAGTCCTCCATCGCAAGCTCTAAGATGTATCTATCGTTTGCATCTTCAGGAGGCAGGAAAAGGCCTACATGATAACTGTCCCAGCTAAACCCATACTTCTCAAGCCTGCTCTTCAAATCGTAGAACAAGTTGTCTTTCTCAAGGACATCCCTCCAAACCGTTATTGAGAGTTTTTCAACTGGAAAGTTCATCGAAATGAGGAACTGAAGTGTCTTCTCGAGCATTTTCACAGGGCTGCTGTAGAAGTAGGAATCATAATGTAGAATAACTGGTACATAACTCTTATTGAGTGAAGGTGGCATTGAGATCTTGTATACTGCTTTCAAACCTTCTACTGAAGAGAATGAGAGCGTTAATATTGCCAAAGTAAATAGAGCAAGTCTCTTCTTTTTAAGATCAAATGCTTCTAATCTTAACATGGTCTAGACCTCCTCTTTTTCGACCATAAGCTCCTTTCTACATCATAAGGAATTCTCCAAGGAACACGATCGTTGTTCTACCTACAACTTCTCAAGACACGCTGTATAAGGTCATATCTATCTCTCAAAGACTCGCAGTAAGAGTTCCTTGGATCACGAACACTCCAAGCTCAGAGTTCGTTCGGGTGTATGGGATAAAGGTTGTTAATTTAAGCTCAAACACAAGACTATCACAGGATGGGTTTAAAGACCTGCTTGGAAATCCCCAGATTTCCAGAGTTCTCATTTTAGGTGGAGAGTTCCTATTTCCGGGAGAAATTGAGAGCCAGATTAAGGAACTTGGATATAATGTGGTGAGGATAGGTGGAAATCCCTCAAACCCTATCACCATAGACTGGCGAGGATCAAGGGTTATCGCTCCAAATCGAAGTCACATTGTATATTACGACACTTGGCTTGGTTGAGGAGCTAAAAACTTTCACAAAACCCTCCTGAGGGCTAAGCAAGTACAGCGACCTCACCTCTTTGTTCGAATAGGAACAGTAGAAAGTCTCGTCGATTATCAGATAGTTTACCTTGAAGAGCCTTATTAGGTAACACAGTTGGGATAGATTTAGGTGTAAGGGGAAGGGCATCAAACTGGTTCTGTTGGTGTACCATGCCCATTCATAGGGCTTGTATGCCATCAATACCGAGTCGGGCGCCGTGTTTTTGACCACCCACTCGATAGCATCATCATATCTATATATCGCCCTAATGTCGGTAGATCTCACAACATAGACCTCAGAGAGGTAAAGTGGATACAGAAACATTGAAAACATTAGGGCTATGGCTAGCACGGCGCCTAGCGCGAGTAAATTTAGCTTTCTAAAGTAAAAACCAACACTTCTCGAGCTTAATTTAAGCGAAATGCGGATATAAATGGAGAAACCTTTTTTTACAGACTTCAGAATTCTATCTAAGATTATGTGGATTGTCTGGGCAGAGAACGTTATGAGGATGAAGAATATTGCTAAGAGGAACCTGTGATGGTCCACGCCTCCTATTGGGAGCCGGGATAGGGATAAAATGGTTAAGTACGCAAAAACAAAGAGCGAAAGAAACAGGTTGCTAAGCTTGCGAACTAGTGCCATGGTAAGAATGGAGGCTATGAAAATTGGAATGGACAACTTTTTCAAAGTAATCTGCCAGAGCGCTCCAAACCTTGATGGGAATTCCTTGAAATCTAAAGATAGCAGCAAAGCCTTTCTAAGCATATCCAGAAAGGCAGCTAACATGACTGCCCCTTTTTTCTTGACAATAATGCCATGGAGGGGCGTTGGGGGAGATCTCAGCAGGAGGTAGGCATTGGGTACCGATAGAACCATTAGAAAAGCTATTATTGCATTAAATGCAGTAAAACCCATTACCTCTTCTACCTTCCAAAAAAGGTAAAACAAGATGTTTAAGACTAGGACGGATATCGGAATGAGTAAATGGATGAAGCTGCTTGGTATCGCCAAAAAATCGCTGAACCTAAGCAGGAGAGACAAATATAATATGAGGGAAGCCTTAACATATCTGTGAAGATCCAGCTCTCCGTTAATCCTTATCAGAGAGAACACCAAAAAAGGACTACACAGGACAAAGACGTAGAAGTATTCTGCTCTAGATGCAAGGGTAGCAAAAGCAGAGAGACCAGCAAGAAGCATGTATTTTGAACTACAACCTTTAACCAACCCTAGGGAGAAGAGATAGACTGTTGAGAAAAGAAAAGCTACGCCAATGATCTCAGAACCGTTTATGGGAATCGATGTGAAGAAGACGATTATCGGATGGAAGATCATCAAAAAGAGCGAGATTAAGGCAACTCTCTCATCGTAAAACCTTCTAACAAAGAGATAAGCCAAAAGAATTGCTATCATACCATAAAAAATCGTTGCTAGCTTTGTGGAGAAATAAGAGGGGCCTCCAATTGCGAAGAAGATAGCATAAGAGAAGTAGGCGAATGGATGGGGGTTAAACCCTCCCTTAAAATAAGCGGGCCTTTGTATCATTATCACCTTAGACGTGAACTTCCCTTTTTCAAATAGATTTCTCGCCATTTCGCAAAAAAGAGAGGTGTCTGTGTGCGGATTTACCGAAACCCTTTGGTAATTTATTCGGAGGATAAGACCTAGGACGACCATCATTCCCAGCCAAGCGATGCTTGACAATCCCCTTTCTTCTGACCCTTTCTTGATATTAAGAACCTCAATCCCAGACTTTCCCAGATAAAGAAGGGTTGGAACCAGGGGAACTGCAGATATGGCTACTGAGAAATTTATTTCGTTAAACACCGTCGAGACTACGAACATCAAATAGACTACAAACAACTGGTAAATCGCTCCAAAGAGCGGTGAAAGTGACCAAATTTCAATCAAGTCAGAGAAAAGGTTTGAAATCTTTACCAAGAAATATCCTGGCAGGATCAGAAGCGAAAAAAGGCCGGTAACAACCCGCAAAATGGTAAGGTAGGGAGAGCTTTTAGTAATCAGGAATAGCAAAAGACCAAAAACTTCTAACAAGACTAGCTCTAATTTCTTTTGGCTTATAAGGCCAATTATTTGATGTCTGATGGAGCTGGGCTGTTCTTTGTTACTTCTTTGCCAACGTGCTTCCTTATCCATAACAGCCATCCGGTTTTGTTCTTAGCCAAAAAATATAAAATGAAAATTAATGCTGCTTACACATTCTTGGACCTTCTCAAAAGGCTTATGAGAACCCACAGGATCATTGCTGTGGTCAGTAAAATTAACCCGACCATGGTGGCGCCAATGGCTATCAACGCCACGTTAGTCACCACCCGACCTCTAACCGCAAAAAGCCTCAATGTCCAGATCCAAAAGACCGCAGCAACAACTAGAGCAACGAAACCAGGCACTCCATAAGATAGAAGGGGATGTCTAATTGATATCTGCTTTATTGTGCTTGTAACCACAATCAAACCATGGTACAGTGGATTCCGCTTCGAAGCCTTACTGTAACTGACCTTTATCGGCACTTCTTTGATTCTAAACCCGCGCTCCTTTGCTTGAATGAGAATTTCCGTGCTAACTCCCATCCCGTACTCTCCAGGTGTTAGCATTTGGATGGCCCTTTTGCTGTAAGCTCTAAACCCTGATTGGGCATCTGTGATCCCTCGATAGCTGGCTCTTTTTGTCAATGCCGTTATTATTTTAATTCCAAATCTCCGGTACAAAGGGATGGAATTACTCTCTTCAAGGAACCTTGATCCTATAACCAGATCCGCCTCCTTGTTAATTATGGGCTCAATTAGCTTTGGTATGTCGCGAGGGTCGTGCTGATAATCAGCATCTATCGTTACCACAACGTCAGCCCCTATGTCCCTGGCTTTCTCAAAGAGTGTCGCTAAAGCAGCGCCATATCCCATGTTCTTTTTGTGTTTAACCACCAATGCACCAAGCTTCTCGGCTATCTTTGCTGTGAGATCGCTAGAACCATTGTCGCAAACTACGATTTTGTCCACATACTCCATGGTCTCCACTATTACCTTAGCAATGTTCTCTTCCTCATTGTAGGCTGGGATGCAAGCAACTACTAGGGTATTAGCCCCTTTCTTCCTATTTGTTGGTTTCTTATCCAGTTCCGACACCCAATAATTAATCTAACAGTTACTAGATCTTAGGAATGCGAGTTCCTAAAATACTTTATCGTTTCCTAACGGTCTATGCTTCGTTTTGCTTTAACGAAATCCCTGACAACTGATCAGGAAAGCTTAACAACTGAAAATAGAGACTAAGATGATTCGATCACTTGAGGAAAGAAGCGTAGGAATGGAGGATTTAAGCAACCAGAAACCTTGATGCTTACTTTTGACGATGAACGCGCTCAATCAGACAAAAAGATAGATCCTGAACCTACACTCCTAAGGAGCCATTTTTATCATCACTTGATGGGCTTCAAACCGGCATTGGTCGAGTTAGGATAGCAGGTCGCAACCAGTTTGGAGCTCGGCCTCTAGGCTTTTCAACCATACTTGTGATCACCGATTCATCATTCAGTTCGATCATTGCATAGTTTCTAGCCATATTAAGCTCCTTTACCTTGTAAATTCCTATAATAGCGGATCTCTTCTCAAAAAAGAAGAGCGCGCCTCAATACCAAGCCGATGAAGATTTTAGCGCGCGCCATGGCCTCAATGACAGCTTTTCCAAATGGTTCTACTAGGGAAGGAAGGCAAAAGATGTCCGCACCTCTGTAAAGATCCCTGAGCTTTGACCTTGGGACATGTCCCTCAAAAACCACATCCTCGTTGAGCCCAAGCCTTGAAGTCATCTCACGAAGCCTTCTCTTTTCAGAACCATCTCCAACTATCCCTAACTTAACCTTCTGAGCTTTCTCAGGGAGTGCACTGCCCTTATCAGGTAGTCGATCCCCTTCCTTTTCGGTCAAGTTGGCTACGGTGAGCACATCAACCCATCCCTTATCTAAATTCTTCTGTCCTGGAGAGAAGAAGTCCGTGTAATCCCTAAAGGGATCACTCAAATCCTCTCAGGATCCAGGATCCTGGAATATTCCTCTTTTAACACCTGTGTCTGAACTATAACCGCGTTTTCACTCTTGACTGTTGAGAGATGGAGCATGTATGTTCCTTTCAAGGCAAGCGAACTAATGATTGGACGGCATATTGGCCTATAACAAACGGAATCCCCCTTCTAGCAACTAATGAAATTGGATCAAAGGTCAGTCCGTAAATTGCTGGAAATATCCTGTGTACTATATCAACCTCTTTTCCATACAAGATCTTAGATGAGATCAGAAAGGAACTCAATTGATAGTATAAGCCGCTCATCAAACCAATAATCGGATTAGATAGTCTCAGACTATCTCTTGCAACCCTTATTTCTTAGATTTCCATATTCTAAAATAATGTTCATGTCCCATCCTTCTCTTTTCAGAGTAATCGACTAATGCCTGACAAAAAGCCTCTCCATTAGTATCAGTGAGATGGGCGGTTACTACATCTTTGAATAGATTAAACCAGTTTCTTATCTCTATGTAGCTCCGCGCGCTAGGAAACTTCTCTGACTTTTCGTTACACTCTGAGCGATTCTAGACCTTCAAATATGATCTTCTGAAGCTCTAGCTCTTTTCTAAGCGTAGAAATCACGTTTCTGAACATCCGTATGGTCTCTGAGACAGCTGCTTCCTTGTTGCTCGTGAGGGCATCCACAATGTTTTCTAAGGTCAATGATACTCTTTCGAATCCCTCTTCGCTACCCGTGAGATACCTTATTGGTGTGAAGAGTGCTGATAATAGGCCAAAGAACTGTCTTTCGTCCTCTACCCCTTCTAAGGTGGAAGAGAGTCTCTTTTTGAAATCTTCTAGATCCTCCTTGGAAGGTCTAACGAATCCTAGGGCAAGCATTATTTCAGATTTCAGGCAATTTAGCAAGTAGCAGGCCTTAGCTTCATCTGGAATGGAATCATATTTCTTTGAGTACGCCCTCCAGAAAGCTAATGCCTGATTGGCAAAAGTCTCAAATAGGAGTTTTGAACATCCCTCCTGTAATGCTATGGAAGCTCCTGTCCTGTATAGGAGGAATTCTAAGCCAGAAGCGCTCATAGTTCCGCGAATTTTGGCCACATAAGAAGGCATGGTCGGTTTTAAGTCTTCCACCCACTCTTCGTACATGGACGATTTGGCTAGATCAAGCCTTGAGAGCAACTGTGCGGTGCCCTCGTATCCTATTAGCCCTCCAGTGATTCCATATCCGATTGCCCAGCCAATCCATTCAATCAAGCCAGCTGCCCCTCCTACTGGCGCTCCAGCTACGGCTAGCAAGACATTTCCCATGTACCAAAGCAGATCTGCCCACCAGCGAACCTTAAGGTTGTGTATGCATTCCTTAAGTAGTCTTCCTGTCATCTGTGCAAGATTTAATTGAATATAGGATGTAAGAATCCACTCCTCTAGATCCCCAAGTTTCTTAGCTGGTAGTTTTACCTTCTCCTCTAGTTCCTCCTCTCTCCTCTTTTTTATCTCTTCCCACTCCTCTAGATCCCCAAGTTTCTTAGCTGGTAGTTTTATCTCTTCCCCTCTTTCCTTAGGCCTAGTTATGGCTTTCTCAATGACCCCTATTCCCTCTTCAACCTTGGCAAATGGATCCTTACCTACGACCTTAAGAACCCTTCTGATCGACAGCTCGGGATCCCTGCCCTGAATCCCGCTGTCCCTCACTTTACAAGTTATCTCGATCTCTCCTTCCTCCTCTGGAGCTAGAAATATGACAGTCTCGCCCTCTCTAGTTACCAAGAACATCCCTGGATCTGCGCTGTGCCGCCTATCGTCAGTCCACCTCGAAGACCACTCATATCTGAGCCAATCCTTCACCTCCACCTCAATCTTCTGACCATCCTTTATCCAGATCCTCAACCTGTCCACATCCTCAGCCCTCGCCTTTAGGATTAGAATTTCTCTTGGTCTTACCTCAACTGAAGACTGTTCCACAGCTGGAGATTCGGAACCTAAGATAGGCTCCCAGTCATACAGCTTTAGAGGAGCCAAGATCTTTCCATCAATTGGCCTGAACTCCTCCCACTCGTACATGGGCCTGCACTCCTTCTCAGCCTCTGCTCTGGCCTCAGCTGACCTTAATCCCTCACGTAATCTCGTTTCCTCGGATTTCAGATCATCTATCTTCTTCCTAAGGCCTTTAAGGGCTCTTTCGAGTTCTTCCACTTCATCCCTCAGGTCCTTAACCTCCCTTTCCTTATCAGGAATTTTCTTCCTCAACTCCTCCCTCCTCCGTTCTAATGATCTTCGGTACCTCTCAAAACCAGGTCCAGGGCCAGGAGGATGGATTGTTGGATACCCAATTTCCTTTCTAGCCCTTTCGATTTCGCGCCACATCTCCTGAAGCAGCTTGGCTATTTCCTTGTCCAGCTTACTTGCGCTTTCAGCATACCTCTTATTGAGATCTAATATGTACTCGTCGCTCTTACCTTTTTCTCTTGCCTTTGAAACTTCCTCTACGTGAGACTCCCAGAGATCTCTCTTCTTTTGTCTACGCTGCTCAATCTGCGACATGTACTTCTCCTCTATCTTCTCCCTAGCCTCTTTTCTAGCCCTACGAGCTGCCTCTGCTGGATTCTCTATTTGCCTCTCCACATCCTCAAGTTCTGATTTCATCTTGTTGAGTTCGCTTAAAGCTTTGTCCAGCTTCCTCCTCTTCTCACTTAGGATCTCCGAATTGTACCTTAAGGTCTCTTCCTCAGCCTTTCTTCTCCTTTGAACCTTCTCCAGTTGGGCTTTGATATCCTTAATTTCTTCAGAACTTGGTTCTGGAGTTCTAGATGGACGAATCCAGTCGAACTCTTCTAAAGAGATGGCGTCCTTGACCTCAGAGTAATCTACCCACTTCTCAAGGTCATTCTCACGTAGAGGAACCCCCTTATCCAGCAGTTCAAGTCCTTGACCTACCAAGATTATTCTGAAGTAACGTTCCTCAACAGGAGAGTCAAGGCCCTCCAGTTGCCCTTCTGGATCGTCTACCGTCAGCTTGATCAGAACTTCTCTGCCCTTAACCCTATCTGCTGGATGTTGGTTGGGATCTTCTTCCACGAAAGGTGGGGCTACGTAAATAGCTGCTGGACCCTCAGCCACCGAGGAGTGAGTATGTGATAGGGGAGGGGTAGATAAAAGGTAACCAGGGCCGCTGATGATCTCCCATTTGAATGAGAGGTTTTCTGGGATTGGGATTGATACTGAACCAGCTACCCTTCCCGAATGAGAGTAACCACTAACCTCTTTTGATCCGGATCCGCTATCGCAACTCCTAAGGATTCCTCTAGCGTTTATCCAATCTACGTTTACGCCTTTGGTCACAAGCGGTAGATACCCACCTACCGGAGCGAATAATGCTATGACGTGCACTATCTTCCCTTTGTGCTCACCGTCTCTGACCCTAATGTCCCTGCTCACAGGCTTAACAGTCCTAAGGATTGTTCCCTCTGACCTCACATTCCAATCAAGGCAGCAGCATCTCATCAGCACTTCTTTGACCCCTGCTGAGTAAAAGATCCTCCACGCCAAGTAGGAAGCTACTGCACCTGCGACAACGGCTCCAACCACTAAAACCGAGGTAGGAATGCCTCTTTCCTCCACAGTTGGTGTTTCTATTTCAGGTGGAGCAGTTGGGCTGGTCGGGGTTGAAGGGACCCCTGTTTCAGTTGGCGGAGCAGGAGTCTCAGTTGGCGGAGGGGTAGGACTAGTTGGATAGGCCTCAGGAAGCGAGGCAACTACCTTTACACTACAAATATTGTTCTCCTCATTGTTCTCTGCAATTTCATTGGAATAGTCTGCGTACACATAGATCTCAAATTCTCCCTCCTGAGTTATTCTAAGTTCGCACCAGACCTTCATTAACGCGACCTCTTGGGTGAAATTCGCAAAGGTCATGGCTAACAGCTTGCCCTCTTCAGGATGACCTAGGTAGAAGCCCACCTTAGACGTGAGCTGGGTGAAGTTCCCTTCAGCAACTATTACCGCTTCCACCCTTATTGTCTCGTTGACCTGTGCTTCTGTGATGTTTGCGGACATTTCAACGCACTTCAGGTCAACAACCTCCTCTATGGGGGGAGCTTCACCCTCTTCAACATTTATTGAAATGTTACAGACCTTAGACTGAACCTCTCCCTCAAGGACAGGACTGTATCCCACTGCAAAACCGCTGAAGGTGATTGATCCAGAGGCAATCGTTCTGAAAGTCCAGGTGAAGGATATGTTTGGGGCATAGACCTCTCCAAGCGTGAAGTTAGCAACTTCTGGCACAGGACCTGATATGAGGACTGCCTTTCCGGTTCCATTCATTGAGATAGTTGATGGAGTTACGTTGATCGCCCAGATCTCTGGATCTAGAAGGGTAACGATCATCTCAACTGTTATGTTATCCCCTACCTTTGGATTCGCGGGAGAGACGCTTAAAGTACAGACTAAAACGGCTGTCTGATCCTGAAAACCCAACATACAAGTTAAGGGGAGCAAAAAAATCGTGAGGAAAATGATCGAGTAGAACTTACCCAATCAAAGCCCTATGTATTCTGTTTACAGTGTTATTTTTACTTTCACTTTGAGATCTGATGCTCGTTGCTGACACGCGTTCTCCCTCTTCATTCAAAACACTTGGTAGAGGATTCTCTTCCCGACCCCGATTTTTAGTAGAGGCCTGAGGAGAATAAACTCATTATAAAAAGGAAAAAGAGGAGGGGGATTTATGGATCTGGATGCGGTGGCTCTTGGTTGTCAGGTAGGAAGAACCAAGATGAGTCAGAAGGCCACCTTGTCTCGCTCTTGGTTCCTAGAACCTCTATTATGCTCACAATTGGATAGTGCTTAATGTCATATGCGCTGTAATCAAGCATTAAGATTATTGCTACGGCACTAGGCTTTATTTCCTGAATATCATATGTAATTTCCCAAGTATAGAGTCGTGGAACCACGAAGCTGCCCAGTAAGTGTCCTCTCCCGTCATTCCCATAGTGAGAGAATAACCGTTCCATTGAGGTCCTTGTATGTGCCTATCAAGGCGTAGCTAATGGTGCTAGGTAAAACCATTGGATGAGCATCTTGCTCCAGTAGCTCAGAGCTGTCAAATGAGTTCCATTGTAAACAGCAGGTAAGAAGTCATTCACGTAGAATGTTAGTAGATTGGCTCCGGGTCCTCCTATGGCAAGTAGCTTGCTTTTCATAGTGGCTTTCATGAATTTTTAAAGTTTTTGCTTAATTCCTTATATAAATGAACGTAATTTTGTGACATCAACGTAGGCTGTCTCTCTGAATAATCAGAGCAATGAGAGGTCAGACAAAAAGAAAGAAGAAAGCGCCTGACGGGTCAGGATAAGGCCAACTTTGAATCTCGCTAAATGATATAAAGCACTTTGCTTGTTATTTTCACAATATCTTCCGCTTAGCGGCTTTTCAACGTAACGTGAATTTAATATAATAAGGACAGATCCCTAAGGAATGGCATTGAAACTTAGAACCTTCATTCTCTTACTGATAGCTTTAGTTCCCTTGATTTGTCTAAGGGTTGAGAACAAACCAAGTATTATAATCTTAACAAATAGCGTCGATAAACCGGCAGCAGAGGTCATAGCAGAGGGATTAAGGGCTGGAGGAGCCAGTGTTACTGTGGTATCTCCAGAAGAATTCAAGCTAGAAGGAGCTGAGGCTGTAGTGATTCTTGGAGGTCCAGACGCATATGAAGGGGTTGGAGAGATATCATCGAAAGTGCTTGATGACGTTGAGGAGGATTGGCTAAGGATGACTCCTAATTCCTCTGAGATATTCCTAGGTTCGTTGGAGGAAATCGAAGCCGTGATAATTGCTGGTCACACTAGAGTCGAAACGAACTTAGCAGCTAGACTATTCGTGAGATCTGGATTTTATGGAACATCTCTAGGGATATATAGTACCTTGAGAGTAATGGGTTATGAACCGGGGCAGTATGCAACATACGTCACATACCTAATCGAGGGGAACACCACAAGAACAGGGAATATAACCCTCACAGTGGTAGAAGAGGAGATAGAAGGTCAACAAGCTATAGGAAGGATAGATGTCATTTATTCACCGGATAATGAGGTGATGAGGAGATATTGGTGGCAACTTGAGAATGGAAGCTACTGCCTAAAGATCGAATTTGAATCACCTTCTGAAAGTTTTAGCACAAACCTGACGTGCGCACCTCCCCCGAAAAGCTTCCCAATACAGTTGGGGGTAATAACACGCATGATAACGGAGGTTAAATCTGTGTCTGCAGGGAACTTCACTTCTTTAATGTTCTTTACGGTTAATGGGGTAAAATGGGTCAGCTTGGACGTCCCGATAACTGGAGAAGTCCTCGTTATAGAAAATGTTGGCAATAGAACCTTTTTTAGACGGGAACTCTTAGATTATGGTCCAAAGGGATGAAACTGCCTTATTCCTCTTTCTTTTCTTCTTTTGAGATCTCTTCTCGTAAATTGTCGCTAGTTCACAATCCTAATCAGGAGGAAGATGTTTTCGTGGTTTGTGTTAGCTGCGGCTAAAAGTAATAATCAAGGTCATCTCTCATAAGTTCAAGTCTGCTTGGAATTCTACCTCTTCTGTTCCATAGGGCCAAGAAGTAATTGTAGGTTTGCCTGCACAGCTCTAGAGTCTCAAGCAACTTCTCCTCTTGCTCCCCTTTAGGATAGAGCCTAAACTTGTATGTTACTTGGACTCTTCCCATTTCTCAATCAGCCTTTTTATCACATCCTCATAAGGCTCTCTTGGGTGAACCTTTAGCTTATCAAGTTTCTTCTTTGTTTCTTTGGATAAAGCAATTGTACTCTTCATTATAACCAAATATAATGAACTACTTTGGGAATGGTTCCCGCTTTGGTGTCAACATAGAATACGCAGTTGATAAGCCAGGCTATGAGGGAACGGCCGGGTGTTTGCTGAACGTATATAATCAAGGTTTAATCGACGAAAAGGAATTCCTCGTGTATTACGGGGACATACTCTCTAACATTAACCTTAGGAATTTAATCAACTATCATAAAGAGAAAGAAGCTATTGCAACTGTGGCTATGGCCCTGGGCTATAAGATAAGAGTAGGAACGGCTAGATTAAATGAGAATGGTAAGATCTTAAACTTTATCGAAAAACCAGAGTTAGAGAAACCTGTTTCGATAGGAGTGCTTGCCTTGAACGAAGTCGTGTTAGAGGTAATTGAGGGACTCAGAGAGTCAAAAAGGAAGGGAGAAATTGACCTGATGGGAGATGTGCTGCCTAAGCTCATAGAATTGGGACATCCAGTCTATGGATACATAACCAGGGACTTCTGGTATGATGTGGGTTCTGTGGAGAGATATGAAAAGCTCTCAAATCAGACAATAGATAAGCTACTAGGCTTTATCATAGACTAGCGCTTTCTAAGATTTTTCAAATCATTAAGTCCTCCTTATCAACAAATTTCTTGAATGTTAATCCATAAGATCAAGAAGGGAAGGAAACAAGCTCCCTACTTGCTGTTAAAACCCAAATTCCTCTATCTCTAGCCCTCTTTATAGCTTCATCCGTAGCCCTCATCACGTACAAAACAGGTATTACTTTGGGTCTAAGGAGGTTAGGATATCTGCTCTTGAGTATTTTGAGTTTCTCCTCCAGCTCCTCCACTTTCTTCCTCCCCAGTCTTACTGCAGTCTCGCCAACTACACAAACATCATCAGATGTTCCGTAAACATTTATCTCCAAGCCTGGAAGTGTTAGCATCGATAGCTCAACAGGGATTCCCTTTTCCCTAAGCCTGTAAGCTATGACTTCGTGAGCCTCCTCTTCCATCGTAGTTATGTAGCGGTGCAGGAGAATACTGTGCTCTCTTAAGATTTCTCTGTGAACTCTAAGCTCCTCAAGTATCTCATTAAATTTCCTATCGTGCTCCTCTAGCCTTCTACTATGCTCCTCAAGTATCCTAGTGTGTCCTTTAAGTATTCTACTATGCTCCTCAAGTATCCTAGTGTGTCCTTTAAGTATTCTACTATGCTC
>CAZUBM010000007.1:0-5787 GCA_964618805.1 uncultured Nitrososphaerota archaeon | reverse complement strand
CTCAAGTATCCTAGTGTGTCTTGCTTGCTCCTCTTTGATCCCTCTTATCTCCTCAAGTATCTCATTAAATTTCCTATCGTGCTCCTCTAGCCTTCTCATTATGTCCCCAAAGCCAAGCATCCCAGCTACTGCAAGTCTGAACTCCTTGTCCTCTTCTAGCAGCTTGAACAGCCTTTCCTTTAGCTCCATACTAACCTAACCTTGTCTTTGGCAATTAGGTATATTTAAGCACATAGGATGAGGAACGCTGCAAGGACGTTTTAATCAAGGTTCCTGCAGCAGTATTTTAATCAGCTTTTCGGGGCTTAAAGGCGGGATCTTAGGCAACGACCTTCACTCTTTGTATGCCGACAATCCTCTGCCTGAGGGTCTCCTCCCTTTCCTCATCAGTCAAAGTTTCTAGGCAAAGCCGAAAGGCGAGGTAACCCGCCCCAAACCAGCAGATGAGTCCAGATCTCAAAGCTGTAAAGCCCCAGCTGAATGCTGGAACCTCGGCGACGCTTCCACCATCCAAGCGTCTTGGCTCTGGTGGAAACCCCCGACTTAAGTCGGGAGAGGAGGTCACCTGCGCAACCTTCTCAGCTGCTTCCCCATCGAGGTTTACCTATATGAACTAGCCAAGAACTTTCTTCGCTTCGGAAACAGCTTTTGAATGATCCTCCCTCAAGTAGGAGCCCGTGAGTACTTCCGAAACTGCCACCGTGCTTATGAAAACCTAGTCATCTCGAAGAAACAATGCATGCCAGCTGTTCTGGACCATTAAGGAGCAATTTTAGGCTTTTAATTAGATCTAAGCCCACGAGATTCTCAGGGTTACCGCGAAAAGTATCTACATATCCCTCAAGCCTTATTCCGAGCTTTGGAATCTGAACAATGGCCAAGGCTCTTCTAAGCCTAAAGATCTCACCTGTTAAGGTCTCTCCTTCTGGCCAATATCTTCGGGGAATTTCGGAGAGGTGGAAGCCCATGCTCTTGTATTTCTTCTCGCTAAGGAGAAGGAAGCCGTCGTAGCCAGTGTCAATACGAGCTACCTCCTCCTTAAGCTCAATCGTTCCTAGGGGACCTTTGATCAATAGGCCTAGGATTGGGAACTTGGACCCATTCGACTTCATGTACGGCCAGCAGTTGTTCTTGCTCTCCATCCAAGTCTCACCCTTTTGACCGGTTTCTCACCAACTTTGAAGACGATGCGGTGTGAGCACCCTTTTTCTTCTGCTTTGACTTCGAGAGCTTCGTCAAGTGACTTGTAAACGGAGATAAGCTTTCCCTTTGCTATCACAACGTACATTCCCCTGTGCTTCTCTTCCAGCTCATCGATCGTGGATTCGAAGGCCCTATTGTTTGATTCCTCCTCATCGGTCGGCTCATAATCATACCTTAGCCAGAGCCTGATAGCAGCCTCAAGAGCCTTGGAAATAGCTCCTTTTGAGTAACCGTACTTCTCCATGGCCTTTCTCCTGAACATCTCCTCAAGCTCTTTGGGAACTGAGCCCTTTATCATCGATAAAAAAAAGGACTTATGTACTTAAATACTTTTGTCTCAATCAAAAGTATAATTGCGATAAGCCTCAAATTTCGGCCGTTCTGAGCTAACGTTAACTTTTCTAAGCAAGCCTTCCTCCATTAGCTAGTCTCAAATGATTTAATCAAAATAGAGCATTTCTATGGATCTATCAATGTTTGTAATATTGAATATCGATAAGTAACTAGAAGTAGATAAGGAAAGTTTCCTTTATGAGAAAAACCAAGGCCCCACCTTTAAGAGATGGGTAAAAATTGGTAATCGAGTGCTAAACTAACTGTTAGAGGAAGAAACTTCCTTTTGATTTTTAAGTCTGATGACCCTAATTCCCTAGTCTCTTCTAGATCAGTCCAAGCTTAGCCTTTATCTCCGCTATATCCTTCTCCATCCTAGCTAGCCTCTCATCTAAAATAGCTTTCAAGTCTTTCCTAAGCTCCTTAACTTCGTTTAATATCTCCTTGCTTAGCTAAGGGATTCATCTCTTCTCCCGCGACATTATGTCTGAATCCCATGTTAATCACCAGTCTGGAATTAGATCCAAATGGCTAATGCCCACAACTATTCTAGGAACAGGGGATGGCCTTGGTAATCAGAATGTTTATATACTTGTATCTTAAAGTGATTACAAAGATGTCTACAGTTATCAGCGTGAGGATCAGGAGGGAAGTTAAGGAAAGGCTTGAGAGGGCAGGGGTAAACATCGCTAAGGAGGTTAGAGAGTACCTAGAGAACCTTGCCTGGAAGATAAGAATCGAGGAGAAGGTAAAGGAATGGGAAAAGCTTCTGAGCAGGGTAAAGCCAAGCGAAGAAGGCTTCTCGGTCAGGAGCGTGAGAGAAGACCGTGAAAGCCATTGACTCCTCATCACTCGTGAAATTCTTCTCCAAGGAGCCAGGGTGGAGGAACGTCAGGAAGCTGATCCTAGAAGGTGTTGTGAGCCTAGACCTCTCGATCAAGGAGGTTGCAAACGCGCTCTGGAAAAAAGTCCTCAGAGAAGAGATGACAGCCCAAGACGCAAGCAAAATAATAAGCGACCTAGTCGGGGCCGAAGTGATAAGACTGGCGGACCAGAGAAATTACATCCAGAAGGCGTTTGAAATAGCCGTAAAGAACAAAATCACTATATACGACTCACTATTCATAGCACTAGCAAAGGAATTACACACCGAACTCATAACATCCGACAGCAGACAGGCGGAATTCGCAGAAAAAGAAGGAGTGAGGGTGAGAATAGTGTGAGCCTCCCCCTACTTAAGTAGGGGGCTTCCAGCGTTAAGCTGAGGCTTTTCGCCTTCAGCCTCATTTGCTGGTTCGGGGCTCACAGCTCCCCCATCCCATGCCTCTCGTTAAGGCATGGGCTATGTTGATGCCTCCGTTCAAGTCTCGGTTGTAGATTAGCCCGCTTTTCGGCATCTGAACTCTCTTCCTTTGACTTGGGCAACATGCCCGCATCTATGACACGTCTTCGAGGTGTTCCTTGCCTTAACGTATCTGACTTCTATCCCCTCTAGGTTGGCTTTGGTGTACCATTAAGTGCTTGATCGATAAGCGCGTGATAAAGTCATAGAGATAGCTTAAAATCTCCATCCCATCAAGCCCTGTTACAGAATCTTCGTACAGCTTACTCCAGTAAATCACGGAGACATTAAAGCCTCGTTTAACAAGCTCACGTCCAACAACGCGAACTAGCTTACAGAAGCCTCCATGACACCTACTTGAGAATATCTCGCTGGTAATGAAGCAGATGCGCATTGCCCTTCGGCTACCTCTTCTTAATTTCACGCTCCAAGATCCTAATGAATTTCTCGACCATTCCATACCATCTACCAAACTCTTCCTCAACCCTATCCTTGGGGTACTCTTCTTTGTAGAAGTATTTTATATGCAGCACGTCGATGAACTCTCTAAACTGTCTATTGTAGGATTCCGGCAACATCCTCCTCAGCAATCCCCACCTAGCAACTTCCGTCGATAAATAAGTCATGGCAACTATTCTCGCAGCATGGAATAAGGAATCGAAGGCCTCTCTAAGCAGCCTATCCTTATCTAGTGGATCTCTAGTTTCTAGTGCTAGCTTTAGTATACGTTAAGCGACCCTTAAGGCAGACTTAGCCTCTTCAAACGTTGGGTCGCCCAGCCTCTTGGCGTACTCGAGGACATATCTCCCGTTGCCATAAAGTATGTTGAAGGCTCCTAGGATTCCCCGGATGAGCTCCTCCCTGAGCTCCTGGCCAGGCTTAACGATGACTACGTCTACTTTGAATGGAAGGTTCGCCTCATCCACCGCATCCAAGTACACATCGTAGTCCTTAGGATCGTTGGAGATTACCAGTAGATCCACGTCCTTGGAGAGCTCGGGGACGTAGACTGAGGAGCCGAACTGAACGATCTCAACTATGTTTAGATTATATTTCAAGAGTCTTCTACAGATCTTCTTAAACCACTCCGCCTTCATCAGGGGAACATCCCAACTTAACCAACGAGGCAGGAGTATTTAATTAAATAGAAATCTACCATTTTGCCTCCCCTAATTCATCCCTGCAATGAAATGGAGGCTTTCTCAGCGACTTTTTGTAACGAATACGTGGCTTCAAGAGCTCTGCTACGCTCTCAAAACTAGGAATACCATCCTATTAACCTCAGTCTCGAAAGCCGCTACTGCTTTAGTACTTCTCTGGGGTTTATCGCCTTAAGCTTTGGTATCTCTTTGTATACTCTGTCCGTGGAGATGATTGTCTTGTCGTGGGAGAGTGCTGAGGCTGCGTGTAGGGAGTCAAAGTATGTGATGCAGCACCTTCTTCTAAGCTTTGCAGCTTTCACAATGATTTCGGAGGTTAGCGGCATCTCGCCCAAGTTCTTCACGCTTCTAAATGCATCGATATCACTCGATATAGTATCACTGCTATAGCCCCTCGATCTAAGCACTAGTTCATACTCCATGTAGGCTGATGCGGGTACTGTAACGTTGTTCAGCTCTCCACTAACTATCTTCTCGAAGAGCTTCAAGGCTATATTGTGGAGCTTATCAGCTCTATTAACAAAGGCTATCAGCATGTCAAGCTCGATTACTGGCACGAATCTCCCTCACTATCAGCCTATCTGCTAGTTCCTCAACCCTCTCATAAGTTAGGCTAGGGTCATCGTACCTACCCTTCAAGAACTTGATAGGGTTCTTAATCACCTTCACGATAGCCGCATTACGCTTCTCATCGACCTCCCATATAAGTACGTCACCCTCCTCAACACCCAACACCTTCCTAATCCTAACAGGAACGGTGGTCAATCCCTTCTTAGAAACTCTACTGACCTCCACACAGCTCCCTAATACAATTAGGGATTCTAAGAAATATAAATATTTCTAAGCATATGAGAAATCCTAAGCATCAAACAACACTCTAGGCTTCGCGCGCTACCAAGATTCTTCGTCCAAGCCTCTTATTAGGAATTTAGCGCGCGCTAGCGTTTTAGGTAACCATCGATTACTTAAAAATCTACTTCCTTAGAACTACTTCTCAAAAGTTAAACGAGCTTACCGAGAAGCCCTCTTAATGGATTATGTCCCAAACTCAAAGGAAAAATTAGTTAGAAAAAGAAAGTAGGAAAACGCATTACAATAAAAATAAATGAGGGGGCTTTCCTAACCTTCTGGAGCCCATACACGAGAAGGTTGATACAACGAAGCAGCCAGAGAGGTTTATAAGGCTAACTATCAATTAACGCTGAGAACTTCAAGATTCTCTTCTAAAGTACAACGAGATCAAGGGGATTTACGTGAAGGTTTCCATAAGAGGCTCAAATATGGAAAACGTTCATTTTCATCACAATCACGGCATCACAAAAAGTTTGTCTTTGTAGCGATCGATATACGATAGATCCATTTCACTTGAGGCTTCATTTCAGATGGCATTATCAGCCGGTTCAGCGTCACGCTATCTCTATTTATGTTCGTAGAACTTAGCCAACTCGCTGCTAACTAATTTCACGCGATTTAATGCCTTATCTCTAAGCTTTTGCACTGAAACCCACTCGTCTTCAAATCCATACGATCCTCATCTCTCCGCCTAAGAGTTACGTTCAGGTTAGCCCAAGCTTGGCCTTTATCTGCGCTATGTCCCTCTCCATTTTTGCCAGCCTCTCGTCTAGGATGGCTTTCAAATCCCTCCTAAGCTCTTTAATCTCGCTCAATGTCTCCCTGTTAAGCTTTAGGGACTCCTCTCTGAACTCCCTGAACTCGTTCCTGAAATCCCTGAACTCCTCTCTGAACTCC
>CAZUBM010000006.1:83128-95118 GCA_964618805.1 uncultured Nitrososphaerota archaeon | reverse complement strand
TATGGAGCCAAAGGAACCAATTTTGCTATCATACGACGAGTTTGAAGCCCTTAGACTTGTAGACGGAGAAGATCTTAGTCAGGAAGAGGCAGCTAGGAGGATGGGAGTTTCTCGGGGGACTGTTTGGAGGCTAGTCGCAAGCGGAAGGAAGAAGATGATAAAAGCGATCGCTGAGGGAAGAGAGCTGTTCATAGTTCCTCAAGCCCCAGTTGTGGTAAAAGAGGAAGAAACAAAGGATTAGATCTTTAAGTAATTTACTAGATTCTTGAAGATCCTTTTAATAGCTAAAGAAGCTGAAGCACCTGGAAATGCGCTAACAACCGGCATGCCTAGGGCTAAAGACCTTGGAACCGAGTCATCCATGGGTACCTCACCTAACACTTCTATGCCCTCTTTCTCAGCAAAGTGAACTTCTTCTCGTTTTATTGGCTCATATAAGTCTGCTTTATTTATTATTAGTCCTGGATTTGCTCCAAAATGTCTTATTATTGAGAAAATCCTCTTAAGATTTCTAAAAGCTGCGGGAGTAGGCTCTGTTACCATTATTGCATGAGTGGCCCCTGATACTGCCGAGATCGCTGGACAACCTGCTCCAGGAGGACCATCTATTAACACCAAATCAGCACCCTTTTCCTTAGCTACCTGTCTTGCTCTCTCTTTAACTTCAGATACCAGTTTTCCTGAGCCAGACTCCCCAATCTTCAATTTTCCTACTAACAATGTAAACCCAGAAGGACTTTCGTAAAGGTCAAGCCTTCCGTTAGCTACCAACCTCAATTCGATGGCCTTTTCAGGACAAACTATGGAACATACACCGCATCCGCTGCAGAATAAGCTTGAAACAACTGCTTTCTGTCCTATCATATGAATAGCCTCTTCAGGACAGTTTTCTGCACAGATTCCACAACCTTTGCATTTTTCATACCGTACAAACGCCTTTTCAGTAGCTTCTATCTCTAGAGAATTCTTTAGGGTACCACCTATAACTAAAGAAAGGTTAGGAGCATCTACATCCACATCTACCATCACCAATTTCATTTGTTCAGCCATTAACCATCCTAGAGAGGCTGATACTGTAGTCTTCCCTACGCCTCCTTTTCCGCTCACTATTACCACTTCTTTCATAGACTAAGCTCCTCCCATACCTCCTTTGCAAGCCTTGAGATTGCCCTTGCTGCTGGGCTATTTGGGAAGTCTAACATCAGAGGTCTTGACCTTACGTGGCTCTGCACTACATTATCATCTACAGGGATCTCTTCGATTAGCCTAGAGGAATGCTTCTTGCATATTTCTTTCAAAAGGCGGTGATTTCCGGGTAGGTCTGCTCTGTTAACCACAACTGCATGCTTTAGCTTCAACAGATTAGCTAGCTCGAGTATGAGGTCTAAATCATGAATTCCGAAAGGAGTTGGTTCGGTCACCGCTAGCACGAAATCAGAGTCCTTTAAGGATAAGGCTACATCGCAATGGGCCCCAGGAGCCGTATCTATTATTATGAGGTCATATCTCCTCTCTTTTGATAGATCCATTGCCCTCTCCTTTACTTCCCTTATTATGGCCTCAGACTCCCTCTCGTTTAGCTTTAATTCTCCTATGAGCAGATCTACTCCATATGCTTCTGTCTCATAGATCCACCCAACAACTTTCTTGCCATCTAGAATCGCATTTGTAGGGCAAACAATGGAGCAAGCTCCGCAGCCTAAGCACAAATCGGGAAATAGAAGGGGAATTTTATCAGGAACCTGTAATATCGCATGCATTCTGCATGCTTTTGAGCATTCACCACATCTGATGCATCTGCTCTCATCAAAAACTGGAAGGAATTGTCTTACTTCCTTTCCATTCCTCATCTCAGCTCCTAGGAGCGTAGCAACACTTGGGGCATCTACATCGCAGTCTGCTAACAAGACCTTTTTGCCGATTTGAGAGAAGTGAAAGGCGAGGTTTACTGCAACCGTTGTCTTTCCAGTTCCTCCCTTCCCGCCGGTTACAGCTATGATTTTTGGCCCTCTGCTTATGTCCATTTGATTTCCTCTAAGCAATTTTATTTCAGGTAGGTCACTTACAGCCAATTTCCCCGACCTTCTAACTTTAGGCCATTAACTCCTTCGCCCAACAGATTCTCTCATAGGAGTTAGCTTGACACCTACCAGCCTCTTCCTCTACCTCTTCCCATCCCCCTACCCATGCCCATGCCTCTTCCACGGGAAGCCGGTGCGGTTGAAGGACTGAGGGAGCCAGATAGGTACTTCATGATCGCATCCCTTACGCTTATTCCTCCAACTCCTGCGTAGATTCTAATGCCTAAACTTTGTAAGGAGGAAAAAGCGTTAGGTCCGATGCTCCCAGTAATAACTAACTGAGCTCCTAAGGAAGCCACGATCTGAGCTGCTTGTATTCCTGCTCCGTAGGGAGTCATAGCTGATTGATTAGGTACTACACTTACGTTTATGATCTTCCCATTTTCCACATCTACCACTGTGAAGTGGCTGCATCTAGCAAATCTGTAATCTACTAAACTATCTAGTCCTCCTGGAGGGCTTGAAGAAACAACTATTCGCTCCAAAGAATCACCTTTCCTATTCTCCACCTAGCTCTTTAAGTCTTTTCTCTATTTCCCTCAACCTTTTCTTGATGAAACCCATCCTAGCCTTTAACATCTCAATTTCCTTTTCCTTTGGCAATGTTGGTGCGTAAGGCATTACTCGTAACATTCCAGGAGCTGGGACCGTAAGCGGTCTGATCTCTCGAGCTTGCAGGCTTCCCTCTAAATACTTCTCAACAGCTTCCTTCACCCTGATACCGTATGCACCAGCTATTGCCCTTATTCCCATGTAAGATAGGGCTGTAAGTGCATTAGGCCCAAAACTGCCAGCAATTACTACTTTCGATCCTGTAGAAGCAATGAGCTGAGCTGCTTGTATTCCTGCTCCGAAGGGTGCTATTCTTGATGGATTATTGAGGGTAGTAACTTCTCGGATGCTTCCATCCTCAACTTCCACTATGGTGAAGCTATTGCATCTAGCAAAAACTGGAGACACATAGTCATCCAAGCCCCCAAGCCATTGGCTAGCTATCGCTATTTTCTCAACCATTCGCATCACCAAACGAAATAACCGTAAGGTCGATAAACTAAGGGCCAAGGAGCCCTATATACCGCATATACTGGGTAAAATAAGTAATAGCAAGGGGGAACGCCCCAATAGAAGGGTCCTCCGCGCCAACCCCTAAATGGTCTAAACCACCTTCCCCATCTCATATTACTCACCTCCAAGCTGCTTTAATCTCTCTTCTATATATCTAAGCTCCTCCTCTAACATCTTCTTCTCGGTTTCAAGCAGATATCTCTCGGGTACTGGTGTCATCCATGGGAAAAATCCAGGGAAGGCTAAACCTGCCAGTTGCCAAGCATGAACGATTTGCCCGGTTGGAGTGAGATAAAATGCGTTCGGTCCAAATCCACACCTGCAGGGTCCTATGTAGATGTACCCTCTGCTCGCTAAGGGAAGTGCAATAGGTGGGTAGTACCAACCCCTTCCAACCCATCCTCCTCTTATCCATCCCATATTCATGACCATTTATGAGATTATGCTAACAAATATTTAAGGTTGGTTCTCAACCTTATATATACGATGGTGCAAAGTTTCAACCTATGTAAGCGTAATAAATTCCTCTTTCGCTTCTTATTCCTCTGACTATTCCATCCTTAATCATAGATTCTATAATTGTTTCAATTTCTCTTTGTTCTGCTCCTAATGCAATGGAGATATCAACTGCTCGACATGGTCTCCTCTCCAATAAAGCAACTATGTCGGCTCTTAGCTCCTCTATAGGCCTTCTCTCTCTTTTTATCGATTTTAATGGTGCTCTTCTCTCATCAACCCTCAAAATCTCTGATTCTGGAGCCACTTCTTTAATTCTCCTCTCCACTACACTTAATACGGTGGAGTTTACGGGTCTAATGTGCTTCTCCATTACAGGCCTAGTTGGGGTATTTAGCTGAATCTGATCTGGTTGGATTTCAGCAATGCCGTTAATTAATAAATCCAATGCTTTTCCCTTGAAATTAACTCTGAAATTAGGCTTGATACTATCAATTAGCATGATCTGAAGTGCGAGTATTCCCTTGTAACTAGCTTTGAACTCCCTAATGCTCTCTATGATTTCCTTTATGCTAGGGATGCCAGCAACAGGTCTATTTATATCCTCAAAAGTCTGTTGATCCCCCGCATCTAGCTTCAGTGATACCAGGTCTGCATTTGATAGTGCTTCTTTTACTTCATCTAAGTATAACAGGGATGAATTCGTTAGAACAGCAACTGGCTTGAAGGGAACCATCTTTTTTACAGCAGAGATCATTTTTCCAAGATTTGGATTGAGAGTAGGTTCTCCTGTTCCTGAAAAAGTGATGAAATCTATTGAATCGACACCTATCCTCTCTATCTTACGTTCTAACTGGATAATCATTTCTTCAACTCCAATGGCTGGATCTAGTTCTTTCGGAGTAGATATCCTTCTGATGGTTTTACCAAGCTGACAGTATACACATTCAAGAGTACAGGCCTTGGGTAGAAGAGTTGCATCTATTCCAAGGCTTCTTCCCAGCCTCCATGAAGGAACTGGACCATATACTATGCTAGCCATCTTCCCTTAGACTAGGATCTAAAAATATAATAATGTGCATTATCTAATTTATAGAAGTGGCATGAGTAAGTGTTCAAAGAGAGCAATAGAGGATTATCTAAAGACGCTTTTTGAAAAAGGAGGGGACAGTAGATACATTAGAACTACAGAAGTAGCTACAAGACTAAACATAAAGCCGCCATCTGTCACAGAGATGTTTAGAAGACTTCAAGAGCTGGATCTGGTTGATTATAAGCCAGGAGTTGGAGCTATGTTAAAGACAAAAGGTTTCAGAAAAGCCTTGCAGATAAAGCAAAGGAGCTCGTTGATACAGAGATTTTTAGAGGAGATTTTTGGTCTTTCGGAAAAAGAAGCTAGACTTGAAGCATGCAAATTGGAACATGTAGTATCTGATAAAGTTATAGCGGCTATGGAGCGAATGTTGTCAACTAAGCGAGCCGTGGAAATCATTAGTGAAAAATAGGAATCCTTAAATATTTGTTAGCATAATCTCATAAATGGTGATGAATATGGGATACAGATGGAGAAGAATGTATTACGCTACAGGCTTACCTGGATGGGTGAGATTTGGTTACTCACCAGGTTGGCTTGGTAGGTCTCCAGGAGGGCTTCCTCCTATCTTTCAGTATGGCATTGTCCCACCAGTAGCCCCGACAACGCCTTTACCTTATCAGCAAGTACCTGCTCCAGTACCTCCTATGACTACACCTGCTCCAGTGCCTCCCACGACTACAATGCCACCTACGGTAGCTATGAGCAAAGAGGACCAGATAAGATATCTCAAACAACAAAGGGATATCCTCAAGAAACAACTCGAAGATTTAGATAGAAGGTTGGCAGAGCTAGAGACAAAATAATCCAGCTTCTTTCTCATTAAGATGACTAACCTTGGAAAATTTCCCAGGGTTTTTGGTTATAAGTGTCATGATTTCTCTCTGCTTTAAAGAATCTTAGGGATCAGGAAGCAAGTACAGATGCAGATTTTAGTACCGCGTCATGGATCTATTTCCATAACGCTTCCCGTATAAGCATCTAGGTAGGCCTGAGGAAAACGCTCTTCAAAGAAGCTCTTTGCAACTTTTCCAGAACAGTGTAACGGGGCTATAAGCTGAAGATTCAAATCCTTAAAGACCCTAGCTATCTGTCCTAACCTCATCTCACTTGCTCCTATGAGATGAAAACCTCCTATAACCCCATATATCTTTTGTGAGAAAACAGTAGCATTTAACAGCATCCTCTCAACTCCTGGATGAGCACAACCAACTAGAAGGACTATACCCTTCCCCTGTAGGTTTAGAACAAGGCCATGCTCAGCTAAAGATCCACTCTTAAGGGGACCAGTGCTTGCAATTCCTTTAGAGATTTGTAAAGGACCCTCCACTTCAATAACATTGAAACCAAGTTTCTCCATCCATCTTTGAGCAGAAGAACTCATGCCCGATGGGACATATACAGTTACGCCCGGAGCTACCTTCGCAACATATGGGAGTCCTCCAATGTGATCCCTATGTTCATGGGAAATGAAAGCAAAGGATATATTGCTTAGATCGATTCCTAGAATCTTGCAATTGTTCTCCAATACTTCTGGGCTAGGACCAGCGTCAAACAAGAAGGAGACGTTTTCAGTCTTTACGTAGAGAGAAATCCCCCATGCAGCCTTTAATTTCGTATTAGATTTGCTCGGCTCATTATCTACTAGAACGACTATTCGCACACTGCTGAGTTCCCCCAATTTTTGATGGCTGAGGTTGCTTGGTTGAGAAGGAACTAAATTAGGTCTTCATTTGGCGCGATTCCAAAAAATCTTAGGTAAAATAATCAGAAACAGGAGAATTAGAATTACGAGCAAAGCAATCATCTTGAGACAGTTAGACAAGGAACTATCCCTTCCTAAATTATGCTCGATTTTTATCTTTAGCATTTCTCATAAAGCATAAAGAGTTAGCTTGTACTAGATATCCTTTTAAACTGTAAGATATCCTAGTCAGAGCAGTGAACTGGATGAAAATAGCCGTTTCTAGTACAGATGAACGAGGACTGGATTCAGAAGTTAGTTCTCATTTCAGCAGAACTCCCCTCTATACTTTAGTTAAAAATAGAGGATGGGGAAATAAGAGAAGTGGAGGTCATCAAGAATCCTTTAATGGAGTATTCTCCAGGTGATGTCCCTGCATTTCTAAAATAAAAAGGGGTTAACGTGATACTTGCCTATAGTGTGGGGAGGAGAGTGCGTACATTCTTTGATTCATTAGGAATTGAAGTAATAACTGGAGTTCAAGGAAATGTCAGAGAGGTAGTCAGAGCCTATCTTAAAGGATCTCTTTCCTCGGACGAATCTTGGATGGAATTAGAGGAGTTCAGGCATAGGCATCGATGGTGAATCAAAAGAAGGTTATGGCTAAGATTAACGGAACTAAAAATCAGAAGTATATCCTCTAACTTTTTATCATAAAGCAGGAGAATGTACACAGGTAACATGAAAGCTTCCTTTGTTTTCGGTCCTAAAGATGTAAGGACGATAGAGACCACCGATCCTTCAATAGAGAAACCAGATGATGTTATTATAAGGATACAAGCTTGTGGAGTTTGCCCATTTGACATAAGGATATATGAGGGGTTATTCCTACCATATACGCCTTGCCCAATAGGGCACGAAATTTCTGGCATCGTGGTCGAGGTGGGTGAGCATGTTCAATCCCTAAAAGCCGGTGATAAAGTAGCTGTTGACGCTATTTGGAGGTGCAATTCCTGCTACTACTGCAGGAGAGGGGCTGACAATCTTTGTGAGAGGAGAAAAGGCCCTCTTCCTAATGGTTTCGCTGAATACTTTAAGATGCCGGAGAAGTACATGCACAAGCTTCCTGATTCAGTTGCTCTCGATGAAGCTGCCCTATGCGAGCCCTTGGCTTGTTGCATAAACGCTATAGAAAAAATATATGATATTCAGCTTGGAGATTCTGTTCTCGTTATAGGTTCAGGACCAATAGGTCTGATGTTCGTTCAGCTACTTAACAACATGGGAGTTCGAGCAATAGTAAGCGAGCCTCTTGAATTTAGGAGGGAGAAGGCCTTAGAGCTTGGAGCTGGAGAAGCCATAGACCCGACCAAAGTAGATATTGTAGAAAAGGTGAAAAGCCTTACCGATGGAAAAGGTGCAAACGCTGTAATAATGACTTATTTGGGAGAGTCTGTCTTTCATCAGGCCTTAAATGCTTCAGCAAAAAGAGGAACAATAGTTTTCTTTGCTGCTGCCTATCCCCCAATCAAACTGTCCTTCGATCCAAACATAATACACCACAAAGAGATAGCACTTGTGGGAATCGAGGGAAGAACAGCGAACCATTTTGCTCAAGCAGTTAGACTTCTTTCTGCAGGAAAGATGAAACTAAATAAGATAATATCCCACAGATTCCCTCTAGACCAGATAAAGGAGGCTATAGAGACTGCAAAATCAAGAAACGGCCTGAAAGTGATTGTAGAGCCGTGGGGGAAATAAGTTGAGAGGCTGGAGGCTAGGATTCGGGCAAGGCGCTCTGTGGAATCTTAGTGTAGAAGACGCAATCTCTATGCTCTCGAAGATGGGTTATGAGGTATTTGAACTGTGGATGGATCACCCCTCCATGTTCCCGTACTTGGATGGAAAGAGAAAACCCTCAGAAATCTTGAGTTTGCTAAAGAAAAACGGATTAAATTGCACAATTCACGCTCCCTGCCATGACATGAACATAGCTGGTCTTAATCCGTGGATAAGACGTGAGTCCAAACTTCTGCTAATGAAAAGCGTTTATTTGGCTGCTGAGTTGGAAGCCGAGCTTATTGTCATACACCCAGGGAGAAGGACAAGCCTTAGAATTCCAGATCATGTTTACATTGAGAAGGCAATAGAATCACTCAAGGAAGTTTGTCAAGAAGCCAAGGAACTCGGGATAAGAATTGGTCTGGAGAACATGGATTCCAGACCAGATCAGTTTGCTACAACTCCAGAAGTAGTATTAGAACTGGTAAATGCAATAAACTTGCAGAATGTTGGCATCACATTTGATGCTGCACACGCTAACACTTGTTCAGATCCTGTCAATTTCCTCTATCAAGTAATTGATAGGGTGATACATGTGCATCTAAGCGACAATACAGGTCCTAATTCGGAACTATTTCACCTCCCTTTGGGAGAAGGGAACTTGGACTTGGTAGGCATTCTTCGACTTCTAATAGAACACAAATATGATGGGATCTTGATATTTGAAAGTGGAGCCCAAGATCCCATGGAGGGTCTTATAAGGAATCTAGAAATCATTGAGAAGGCAGAAAACGCCGCTAGAAAATATGTTCATTCCTAGTCGCTTTGACTACATGTAAGCTCATAAATTAGAGGAGAACATGTCTATAGACTCTAGATTCCATTATAACTTCCTAAACTGATGCGGAAGCTATAAATGGTTAGCGCACTAAATCTATTGTTACCGCTTGATAAACACAATTTCTCATCTACTGTGCTGTCCATCCGCCGTCAATAACAAGGACAGATCCAGTCATGTAGCTTGATTCTTCAGAGGCTAGGAAGAGGATGGCACGTGCAATCTCCTCGGGTTTAGCTACTCTCTTAATTGGTATCTTTAATTCCGCCGCTCTACGTTCTTCAGGAGTTTTTTGAGCCATAATTCTTTGCCTCATTGGAGTTTCAACGGATCCTGGGCAGATACAATTTACTCGAATGTTGTGATCAGCAAAATCCAAGGCTAGCGCTTTAGTTAGGGCTATGAGACCTCCTTTGGAGGCACAGTACGCGACTTCTCCTTTCCCTCCCACGAGCCCTAGGACAGAGGCTACGTTCACTATGACCCCTCCACCGCCCTTTATCATCTCAGGTATGGCATATTTGCTGCAGAGGAAAGCTCCTTTTAGATTAACATCTAGCACACGATCCCATTCAGCTACTGTTATATCAAGCACAGTTCCGCGGGACGGTATGCCTGCATTATTAACTAATAGATCTATTCTTCCGTACCCTTCAATGGTCTTTTTAATGAGATAAGCCACGTCTTCTGCCTTAGAAACATCAGCTCTTATGAACATAGCTTCTCCCCCTTTCTCGGTTATTTCCTTACATACTTCAGCCCCGCTCTCTGCAATATCACATATCACCACTTTAGCCCCCTCCTCAGCAAAGAGCAAAGCTGTTGCCCTACCTATACCTGACCCAGCTCCTGTTATGATAGCAACCTTACCACTTAAGCGGAGACCACTAGCGCTCATAGGATGTCCATCACCTCCTCCACAGCAGACACTATCTTTTTCACGCTTGGAATCATCGAGTCCTCTAACTCTGGGCTATAAGGCATTGGATAGAAAGGCGTCGTTACTCTCTTCACAGGAGATAATAGGCTGTCAAAAGGTCCCTCAGCTACTATGGCAGCCACCTCACTTGATATGCTGCAAGGTGCCCAGTCCTCCTCTACGATTACCAATCGACCTGTGTGCTTAACAGAATTGACAATAGTCTCTCTATCTATAGGAGAGATTGTTCTCAGATCTATTACTTCGATACTAATCCCTCTCTCATCTAAATTCTTAGCAGCTTCTAGAGCTCTATTAACCATGAGTCCAGATGCCACTACTGTGGCATCTGAACCCTTTCTAACAACCTTTGCCTTACCAATAGGGGTATAGTACTCGCCCATCGGAACAGGGCCCAAGACTCCATAGAGAAGTTTGTGTTCTAGGAAAATAACTGGACAGTTCTCTTTGAGCGCACTCTTCAATAATCCCCTTGCATCGCATGGATTACTTGGCATCACAACTTTTAGCCCAGGTATGTGGCTGAATACCGAACTTAAGACTTGTGAATGTTGAGCAGCAGCCCTAATCCCTCCTCCACATGCTGCTCTGATAACAAGAGGTATTCTTATCTGCCCAGCATACATATAGCTGAGTTTTGCAGCCTGATTCATTATTTGATCCATGCAAGCACATGCAAAATCGACGAACATTATCTCCACAACCGGTTTTAGCCCAGCCATAGCGGCTCCTATAGCTAAACCTACGAAACCAGTCTCTGAAATTGGAGTATCTAGAACTCTCCTCTCTCCAAATTCTTCGAGCAATCCCTTAGTTACCCTAAAATCTCCTCCAAGAATCCCAATATCTTCACCCATGAGCACTATTCTCTTATCTTTCCGCATTTCCTCTCTAAGAGTAATTCTAATCGTCTCATTCATGGGCAGTTCTACAACTTCGCCAGAAGGCTCCTCTAGATCGATTGGAATCTCCTCTCTCTCAGGATATAGATGGTTAAAAGCGATTTCGACAGAGGGTTTGGGTGCAGCCTTTGCCTTCTCTACAGCATCTTTTACTCTCGCCTTAATATCCTCCTTAAGGGATGCAATCTCCACTTCAGTTAAGTATCCTGATTCAATGAGCAACTTCTCCACTCTTTTGATAGGATCTCTCTTCATCTGCTCTTTTACTTCTTCCTCGTTCCTGTACAGTCTCTCAACAGCAAGAGGTTCAGCTGCATAGGAACCGCAGAATCTATAGGTCTTGCATTCTATGAGAGTTGGGCCCTCTCCATTTCTGGCTCGTTTTACTGCCTTTAAGGTTGCCTCATAAACAGCTAGAGGATCCATTCCGTCCACAACAACTCCAGGCATTCCATAGGAAGAAGCTCTCTCCGCTATGTCCTGAATTAGGGTTACCCTTGTTATTCGTGTCGAGATGGCGTAAAGGTTGTTCTCGCATACGTATATGACAGGAAGTTTCCATACTGCAGCCAGGTTAAGTCCTTCGTGAAAAGCTCCTGTATTGCTTGCTCCATCTCCAAAGAAACATGCAACAACTCCCTCTTCCCCTTTGTATTTTAGGGCGAAGGCTATGCCGGCTGCTAAAGGAATATTCGCTCCCACAACCCCATTTGTCCCCATTATTCCGTGTTTTACATCGCACAGGTGCATCGAACCACCCTTTCCCATGCAGCAACCCTCGACTCTTCCTAAGATTTCTGCGATAAGCCTGTATTCGCTCATCCCTTTAGCCAAACAATGTCCATGTCCCCTGTGCGTACTAAGTATGTAATCACCATCTTTCAAAGCAGCCATTACTCCTGCAGCTACAGCTTCTTGTCCGATGCTTAAATGAAGAAAGCCTGGGATTAGGCCTTCAATGTTTAACTCCTTTAATTTTTCCTCAATATATCTTATCAGCAACATGGTCCTATATACTTCTATTACCCTATCGGGTGATGCTCCATGGAACTGATCCAAAAAGACTACCCATCTAGAAAGGTAGAAATGCCTTATTAATATAATTAACTCCGCAATAAGGCTATAGAACTCTCAAACACCCAGTTATGG
>CAZUBM010000006.1:22830-83028 GCA_964618805.1 uncultured Nitrososphaerota archaeon | reverse complement strand
TTAATATAATTAACTCCGCAATAAGGCTATAGAACTCTCAAACACCCAGTTATGGTCTCTCACTGCAATCCTCGACCGATTGACTATGTGGTTAACTTAGTAGGAGTAAATCGTGTTGGGATAGGACTAGACTTTACCGAGGTATGACAGAGTTTCGAGCGACTAGGAGAGTGTTAATCAAGATAGATGTCAGATATACACATGGCCTGAAGGGATTTGAACAATTACAGATCTCTAAATCTAACAAAAGGTTAAAGTTATTCATTTTGTAGTTGGTTCAGGTGGTGATATGTCTGAAAAAGTCTTAATCAGGCGTCTAAGAGGAATAAGTGTTAACGAGCAATCCCTCAAAGTGGTCAAGGAAATGATGAAAAAGAAGGATTCACTAGATATAGATGTTCTCGAACTTAGGAATCACGTAACAGTTATAGATACTGGAGTTAATGTGAAAGGAGGATTTAAGGCAGCAGAGTATGTGACAAGGGCTGCACTATGCGGATTTGGTGAAGCAAAAGTAATCATGGCTAAGTACGGTAGCATATATCTGCCAGCTATCGTTGCCTACACTGATCTTCCTGCTATAATCGGAATATCTTACTACGTTTGGCCCGAGGTAGTACATCCGCCTCATGTGGAAGTGAATGAGTATACTGCATGGGTATCGGGACCTGGAAAGGCCTTAAGGCAGAAGCCAGAGAAAGTATATGCCAAGCTGGACTATAAAGATGAGGGGAACGTTGCCGTGCTATTAGTCCAGCCTCGTGGCAAAGATCTCCCAGATGAAGCTGTTACAGAAAAATTAGCAAGCGCCTGTGGAGTGAGTCCAGAGAATCTCTATCTCATAGTCACACCTACAAACTCGATAGTAGGCTCCGTACAGGTCTCTGCTCGGACGATGGAAGATGGATTTTGGAGATTGACTGAGTATTACGGCATCTCCTACGATAGAATAGAAGCTATGATGACGATAACACCGATAGCCCCTGTATCACCTAGAGTATTTACAGAACCTTGCCCTTGGGCTGATGATATGATAAGGCATGGTGGTGTATTGCATGCTTGGATTAGTTCAAGAGAGGGAGAGGATCTTCAGAAGATTGTGGAGGAAACAGTTATTGAAAATAACCCAAATTCCTTCGGCAAATCATTCTATCAACTAGCAGTTGTTGAGAAGAAGTACATAGATCCAGAATATGACCTGATAAGACTTGCAAAAGAGGGTTACGGCTTCATTATGGCCGAGGTATGCTTGTATGATACTAGGACTGGAAGGATGTACAGAGCTGGGAGAGTTCACGACAACATTTTAGAAAAATTGCTTTCAAGCCCATGGTAAAAAATTGGATTCAGAATATCTGTTTATCACATCGTATTCTTACCTCTATTCTCTTCAACTATTCTTATCCAGCTCCTCTGGATTCTGACAACATCGTCTCCGATCTTTTCAGCTAATCTGCCTTCCAACATAATTCTTACCAATTCATAATGATGATTCGTATAAGAAACGCTACATAGCAATTTTCCTAAGGGATAAATATTTGTCTTTTCACGATTTTGAGGGGAAGATGAACAATATCCTAATAAAAAATGGTCTGCTCGTAACCATGAGTAAGTATGGCGTTATCTCCAATGGTGCGGTCTATATTGAAGGGAATAGGATAAGGCTAATTGGTAAGAGCAAGGAAGTTGAGGAAGAATGCTCTCCAGAAAAAGTGATAGATGCATCTGGGATGGCGGTCCTTCCGGGCCTAATAAACACACATTCCCATCTTTACCAGAGCTTTCTGAGGGGGATGGTTGACACGGCTCCTCTAGTCGATTGGTGTGAAGAGGTGCTGTACCCCTTTTGCAGGATGGCCTTAGAAGACGCTATAGGAGGAGATGATAGGCTGGTTTATTACAGCACCTTGCTCTCCTGTGTTGAAGCCCTAAAATCCGGAACTACGACCATAGTAGCTATGGAAGGAGTTATTCAGGGTCCTGCTGTGATAAGGGCCTTGAAAAATGCAGGAATAAGGGGAGTATATGCCCTGACTTTGGCTGATAAATGGATAAGAAGGGACATAATATTGCCCACTGAGTGGGCTCTTAAGAGAAGTGAGAATCTCATTAAAAAATATGGAGAGAAAGATAAGATATCTTTCATGCTAGCTCCTTCCACGCCTTTCTGCTGCTCGAGGGGCTTGCTTAAAAAGATAGTGGAGATCGCAGAAAAGCACGGAGTTGGCATTCACATTCATGTGGGTGAGACAAGATACGAAGTCGATTACATAAAGCAAAGGGCTGGCATGGGCCCTCTTGAGTATATAAATAGCTTAGGCCTATTAGATGTCCATCCATTCGTTGCTGTCCATTGTATTTGGCTTGACGATAAGGAGATCAGGATCCTAAAGGAGAAAAATGCAGGAGTATCCCATAATCCAGAGAGCAACATGAAATTAGCATCTGGAGTCGCTCCTGTCAAGAAAATGCTCAATCTTAAAATCCCAGTTGGCTTAGCAACAGATGGACCAGCTAGCAACGACAACCTGGACATGTTTGAGGAGATGAGAACGGCCGCACTCCTCCACAAAGTCTCTTCCCTTGATCCCTCGATGATCTCAGCCACTGACGTGATGATGATGGCAACTAAGTTAGGAGCCAAGGTTCTCGGTATGGACAAGGAAATAGGATCAATAGAGCCTGGAAAAAAGGCAGATATCATTCTCGTGAATCTTATGAAACCTCACATTCAGCCATTATCAGACATATTCCGAACACTAGTTTATTGTGCAAAGGGAAGCGATGTCGACACCGTAATTGTAGGTGGAAGGATTGTCATGAGTCATGGCAAGCTTCTAACAATAGATGAGGAAGAACTCCTAAGGAAGGTAATGAAGATCGCTGAGGAGAAATTAAGCAAACTCGATGAGTACAGGAAGCCTAGAGAACCTATAAAAGAATCAGATCTACAAGCTCTTTCTTAGTTAAGATTGTACTATGAACTGTAAACTAAAAATAGCCCCAGGGCTTTTCTTGACTATCCAGAAGGAGAGGGCGAAGGCTAAAAATAACTAAGGCTTAACTATTCAGGTGATAGGTTGGCGGGAAAAGAGATAAGGTTAGGGAGGATCTTTAGGGAGGATGGAAGAACTCTAATAGTAGCCATGGATCACGGCATAGCGCTTGGTCCTTTACCTGGCATAGAGAATCCTATAAGAACTATTGGAAGGGTGATAAAAGGAGGAGCAGATGCCCTCATGCTAAACCCAGGAATTCTAAGGATGGCGTCCTCAGAAGTGGCAGGTAAGGTCTCGACTATAATGAGCATTAGTAGTGGACTAGTTGATTATGAGGAAGTTGTGAAGGAGGCCATTAGACTTGGAGCGGATGCGATCAAGATTATGGTATTCACGCATGTGCCCGAAGAAGTTGAGAACATCAACTCCTTGTGCGAGTTGGCCATAATATGCGAGGAATGGGGTCTTCCACTCATGGCCGAGATGTACCCAAAGACAAAGGATAGGTATAACGCAGAGATAATTGCAAAAGTCTCACGTATAGCAGCTGAAGCTGGAGCAGACTTCGTTAAGACATTCTACACAGGAGATAAGAGATCCTTCGCTAAAGTGGTGGAATCTTGCCCAATACCGATTGTCATACTTGGCGGTCCGAAGATCGAAAGCGATGAAAAACTCTTTTCGATGGTAAAGGAAGCGCTTGATGCTGGAGCTCGAGGAATAGCATTTGGAAGGAACATTTGGCAGAGGGAGAATCCAGAAACTGTCGTTAAATCGTTAGCTAAACTCATACATGGGAAAAGTTAACAGAGTATTCTACTTTAGATCACTTCTTTAGCTTTTTTTAAAGCTATATTCGTTAGTTTCATTGCCAAATCATCCAGATTAAGACCATTTACATCCTCAACTTCTTTAAGTATCTTCCTGTCCACTGCTTGAATCCCTTTCCACGCACCAGAGATCGCTCCAGCCATAGATGCCACGGAATCAGTGTCCCCTCCTAAGTTCACCGCTAGGTGTATGGCCTTCATTGGATCTCCTCTGCTGGCGATGAAGATCCCAATAGCAGCTGGTACAGCCTCTGCGGTTTCCATACCTGTGCCTATTATATCCCGTATTTCTAGGGAAGCTTTTTCAGGATCATCTATTTTATTAGAGATACTTGCAGCAAGCTCAATTCTCTTTGATACTGATGCTGAAGGAACTGGTCTTCCAAACTTCTCTCCAATTTTAGATCCTAAAATAGCAGCTCTGACGATAGAATCCACTGTACTTCCTTCTCTCATAGCTTCAGCTATGGCCGAGGCTATTGCTGAGGCCCCTGCTAACGCAGGTTTACCTCCATGAGTAGGAAGAGATGATTCAACAGCCATCAAAGCAGCAGCCTTAAAATTGCACGCGTTTACTATGCCTACGGGAGATACCCTAATTGCCGCTCCACAAGTACTCCCCCTCCCTCCAGACTCTCTTGGGGGAACCCCCCTGACTAACTTCTTCAGAGCTTTTCTAGTGGCTGGTCCGATGTAGTCAAGGTTGAATGCCCCACTTTTTGCCCACTTTCGCAGCTCAACGGCGAAGTCTTCAGCCTTTAAATCTCCACCTGTTCTAATGATTGCATTTGCTAGGAGCAGAGTTAACTCTGTGTCGTCGGTAACCCTTCCAGGCGGAAACGAACTGTGGATGTGCCATGAAGGAGGTTTCTCGAGCCCCTCTATTACACCAAATATCTCCTTTATCTCCTCCAATGAAAGCATTTCAACTGGCATGCCCATTGCATCTCCTATCGCTAAGGCAGCGAGACTACCGAGAGCTTTCTCGTAAATGCCCTTTATAACATCCAATTTAGTTTAACCTGCCACAACTCAACCTTCTCTTAGGGACCAGGGCCCAATTTCTACCCTAGCCTTGTATAGAGCTATAAGCAAGGGGGTTCCGACAAGCGTCGCTCCAATAGCTCCGAGTAGCCTCTCAATCCAATAGATGGAAAGGACAAACGCATATACCCTGGCTGGGCCTGAATATATTCCCACATATATAGCGTTTCCAACCATGTGCTCAGCCAATAAACCGGCCAACGCGGACAGAAATATTCCTATAGGAACTTTCTTTGGATCAAGGCCTTCAATCCACTCACCAATCTTACCCCTCATGATCAGAAGGGAAGCAAACGAGGCCAGATGTAAGAAGGGAAAATACCACCTTACTGAGGCGTAAGGATCTCCAGCCCATTTAATGCTGGTAATCACATACCACATCAATATCGTAAGCCCTAATGCGCAAACTCCCTCTTTCCACTTCCTAAATGCTAACAGGCTGGCTACAAAGGCGTTAGTCATAGGGCACAAGAACGTTATTAAGCCAAAGATGGCTCCATAAGGAGCCACTATCTGCCCCAGAAAAGCCCCTATCGCTACCGCCAAAGTTCCTGCTGTCGGGCCTAACAATATCCCGACCAACGGAACGACTATCATACCAGCGCTCATCATAGAGCCAGCTCCTATAACCGGAAACATCGGTATGTAAGCGGCAGCAGTGACAACAGCTGCCGAAATCGCTATGTAAGCCACATGAACTCCCGCTATTCTACCTCTTCTTTTAACCATTCAGTCACCTATAGAGGAACCAAGCGAAAACTAATAAGTCTTACAATCTGAAAGCCCCGAATCCTTTCAAGATTCTCAAGGCAAGGCAGAGAATCGTAATAATAACGAAGAATGCGGCAAAAACATAATCTATGGATCGCATTCTTATCTCTGTTAGGTAGGTCCTACTCTCATACGCTCCAAATGCCCTTGACTCCATGGCAACCTCAAGTTGTTGACCCTTCTTAAGGGAGCCAACCATAAGAGGGACAATTAGCGGGACGTAAGCCTTTATTTTATCTTTAAAACTCCCCCTCTCCAATGCTGTAAAAGCCCTAGCCTTCTGGGCATCTATTATCTTCAGAGCATCTGACTGAAGTACTGGAACTAGGTTTAAGGCGGTTGTAGCTGCAAAGGCTATTTCATAGGGCATTCCCATCCTTATCAGGCCTATGATGAGATGCTCTAGGGAGGTGGACATCGTTATCACTGGCATTGTAAGTACGATTATGAATAGCCTCAGGACCATGGCTATTCCGTTTACAAGACCCTCAACCGTTATAGCGGTGACTCCTCCGAAGTAAGGAATCCACCTAGGGATGGAGAAGGATACGATAGCGTGTTCTCCTGGGTAGAAGAGAAGTTGAAAGAAGAAGGTAACTATCGCCACTATTGTAAGAGCCTTGAAGAAGAGCTTTAACTCTGAGAAGGGGATCTTCATGTATATCCAGAGGAAAAGGACGCTAATGAAGAGAACTCCTAGATGTAACGGATGGTTGAAGATGAAGGATAAAACGAACATGCAGGCTAGCCAGAGCATCTTCACTCTAGGATCTAACTTGTGAAAAAAAGAATCCCCGGGATAATAGTGAACAAGAGACATCTCATCCACCTGCCTTTCTCATTATTATATCACACATCTCCTCCACCGTAAGGACATTGCTAGGAATTCCATAATCGGACAACATCCTAGCTAGCTTCATTATCGGAGGGATTTCAATGTGGCTTTTCTCTAGTATCTCTGGATGGGAAAAAACTTCCCTAGTCGGACCATCTAAGAGCACCTCTCCCTGGCATAGCACAATCGTCCTTTCTGCATATTTAGTCACTATAGACATATCATGGGTTATCATCAGAATCGTCCTTCCTTCTCTCCTCAACTTGTTTACTAAGGTCATAATCTGGTTTATTGCAACCTCATCTTGCCCTGTGGTGGGCTCATCGAGCACTATGATCTTAGGATGCATCGCTAGAACCGATGCTACTGCCAATCTCTGCCTTTGCCCTCTGCTAAGGGTGAATGGATGTCTGTTTCGCATTTGCTCTAACCCTGCCATCCTTAGAGCTTCATCAACCCTGCTCTTAACCTCCTCTTCACTAAGTCCTAAGTTTCTTGGCCCAAATGCCACTTCCTCCTCTACGGTAAACGAGAAAAATTGATGATCTGGATTCTGAAAAACGAAACCAACGGTCTTAGCTAAATCCGTGATGAGGGCGTCTTTCGTATTCATACCGTCTATTATTACTTCTCCCTTCGTTGGTTTAAGGAGCCCATTGAAGTGTTTTGCGAGAGTAGTCTTCCCGGCCCCGTTCTGACCTATTATAGCAGTAAACTCCCCTTGATATACCTCTAAATTTATCCTTTTAAGGGCTACAGGTCCGTTTTTGTACTGAAAAAACAGATCTTTGGTTTTTATCACTGGTTGAGATTCAATATCTTTTTTACTTGCTTCTACAGGGAGATCCTCTGTCTTCTCTTTATTAAGAAGATCTTTCAGGATACGATATGCTTCCTCTGTTGATAAGGGAAGCCTTCCAATGTCCAGACCCCTTTCCTTCAGTTTGTAAAATAGCTGAGATATCTGAGGAACCCTCACCCTTGATTCTTTCACAGAGTCTATTTCAGAAAAAACCCTTGGAGGTCTTCCTTCTCCTATTACTTTTCCATCCTTCATCAAAATTATCCTATCTGAGAGCCTAACTGCTTCTTCTTTATGCTCTATTATGACGAATGTAATTCCATACCTCTCGTTCAATTCCTTTATTAGTGAGAAGATCTTCCTGGTCCCTGCAGGATCAAGCTCTGATGTAGGCTCATCTAAAACTAATATCTTGGGCCTCATCGCCATGGCGGCTGCTAGGGCAACTTGCTGTTTTTCCCCTCCAGAAAGCTTTGTGGGAGCTCTTTCCTCATAACCTTTAAGTCTTGTAGCCTCAAGAGCCCAGTCAACCCTTTCTATTATTTCCTCCCTTGGGAGCATCAAGTTCTCAGGACCAAACGCCACTTCAGACTTGACTGTAACAGAAAATAACTGGGTTTCTGGATCTTGGAAGACCATGCCCACCCTCCTAGCTAGCTCTGGTATGTCATGCTCCATAACATCTAGACCGTCAATAACCACTTTTCCCTCAAGATCCCCTCCAATAGCGTGAGGGATTACCCCGTTGAAGGTCAGACATAAAGTACTCTTCCCACACCCAGTATGTCCCATTATGGTAACTATTTCTCCTTGTTTCACCTTTAGATTAATTCCTTTGAGAGCTGGCTCCTCTGAATGAGGATAATAGTAGGTGAGTTTATCAACGACAATCACATCCTTTGCCAGCCCCAACCCCTCCATAAAGAAGATAACTTGATCCTACGATAGGCAACACCACAGGCAAATGATAAATTTTTATGGGTTTAATGCAAACCCTCGCTCTAGGAGAATATTGTAGTGATATAACGAAGAGTTAGACTGGAGATGCATCAGATTACACATAAATCCCGGTAAAAATAAGATCTAACCTCTATGAGTCCTAGACTAGATAGAAGTTAAAAAGAAAAAATAGAAGGAGGAAAAGATTAGCCAACCTCTGCCTCTATAATCCATCCAACTGTGAAGGGGAATGGAGGATAATCCTCTTCAAGTTCTGGATACTGATCATAAGGGATTACAACCCTCAGAGGACCAACTTTATCGTCAGGTATGTATTCACCGTCCATTTTTATTGCTAGAATTATGTTGGGATGCTCTTTCAGCATGCTTATCGGATATTCAGCAGTTACTCCGTCCTTAGCAGTGAACTTGATGTACCTAGCGTCATCAGGAACACCCAATTCCTTAAGAAGTGTAACTAGAGATATTCCTTCCCAATGATATTTGCCAAACCACGGACATTCCCAATCAAACTCTGTGTCTATCATCTTCTCAAGCATGGCTAGATCAAAGTGATACTCATTACCTACATTGGTTCTCGTTATCTTCCCCTTAACCTTCAGAACAACTTCCCCGGTTGGACTCTTAGGTTTAGTCATCTGTTGATAGCTGTAAAACCCGCCTATGGCAACAAGGATGATTATTATGACAACAGCAATAAGAGTCGACTTTCCCACTTTTCCCACCTTAGCTAACTTCTCTTTTCTTTTTATAACTTAAAAATTTGTATAAAAGATCTAGACTGTTCTCCTCTCTCCTGATTTATTACTTTAGATAAATCTAATATCGGATAACTGCATCTTAATCTGCTCCGTACAAAACCACTCATCAAATAACTCAAGACCTCAAGATCTTTTCTTTTTAGGCATGAAGACTAGAATTAGGACCATTGTCAATCCGATTCTATGAGTAACCTCTTGTATGGACCACAATCTTGTTTTCCCATGAAAGATTGCATATGGTAGGATTTCCTCTCCATAGAGTGCTGAACTAGTACGATAAAGATTGTTCGTGAAAATTCTCATCTCATAGGGATCGTTCGGAACTCTGCCAATAATAGGTAAGAGATTCTCTGAGAAAAGGGGTTAGACATTCAAAAGGATCATAGACTGTGGAGTATCTCTTTGAGAACATCATAGGATCGCTTGTAGAGGTGAAATAAATGGTCATATACTCTTCTAGATTCCTCTTCTGGAATGAAGACTTTCTTAACCTTGACAATAGAATCAATAGCTTCTAAGACTTTCTTATAGATCCCGCTTCCAATGAAGGCTAGGATGGCGGCACCAATTAATGATGCATCTGGCTCACTCAATGTAAGAATGGGTTTCCCAATTACGTTTGCCTTTATTTGACACAACAAGTCGCTTTTAGAAGCTCCTCCACAAGTTCTTATTTCTTTCACATTAGCTCCTAATTCCTCTGCGGTTTCGAGGACATGTCTTAATCCAAAGGCACATCCCTCCAATATGGCTCTTATGACATGACCTTTTCCATGCTTGAGGGTTAGTCCAATTATCGCTCCCTTAGCAAAGGGATCCCAGATAGGGCTCCTCTCCCCTGCAAGGTAGGGAAGGAATATAAGTCCTTCAGCTCCTTGTGGGACTTTCGAGGCTCTTGAGATTAGCAGGTTGAAAGGATCCTCCCCTATCTCTGAAGCCTTTAACATTTCCTCTCTTCCAAACTCTTCAAGAAACCAGCTAATTGAAGCTCCAGTTGTTGATAAAACCCCAGAGACTATAAACAGATCATTCAAGAAGTGTGGAGTGCAAAATACCCTTTCCTTTGGATCATGAACGGGTTTAGATGAAGTGATCATGAGGCAGGTCGATGTACCACTAATATCACATGCAGATCCAGGCTTTACAGCCCCAGAGCCAAGCAAAGCAAGGTAAGCGTCTATAGAACCAGCTGTAACTATGGTATCCTCTCTTAAACCTATCTCTTTTGACGCAGATCTTGAGACATGTCCAATGGGAGAGCCTGGCTCTACCACTTCGGGTAGTTTCTCCATAATGCCCATGTCTTCCACTTCCTTCGGCCATTTCCACTCATGTGGATTGAAGAAAGCTGTCATAGCTGTGAACTTGTCCGTGACGCATGTGCCAGTAAGCCTAAATGCTATGTAATCGGAGGCTTGAAGGAACTTGTAAGTTTTAGCGAATAAATGAGGCATCTCATCTCTAAACCATAAGATCTTAGCCAAGGCATTGGATGGATCCTCTCTAATCCCGAAGATCTCGGCAAGTTTCTTGGCCTGTGAAACAGCTCTTCTGTCCATCCAGAGAAGAGCATTGTGGAGGACATCCCCTCTCGAGTCAACGGGTAAAATAACCGGAGACTGGCCAGAGATCCCTACAGCTACTATTTCATCCGAATCTTTTGACGCTATTAACGTGGAGAGCCCCTCTTTAAAGGCTTCCCACCAGGTATGAGGGTTTTGTTCAGCGCAAATCGAGTTAGGACGTATAACTTCGTATCTAACTGCAGTTTTTGCGGTTACCCTTCCGTATGGATCTACTAAGGCTAGCTTACATCCGCTGGTTCCTATGTCCACTGCTAAAACGCAAGTCAAGGTAAAACCACCACCTTCAAACGTTTCGCCTCTGAAACCAGCTTAACCGCCTCTAAAACGCGATCAAATCCCACTTTCTCAGATATTATCTCCTTAAACCTTATAATCCCCCTCCTTATTATGAGAGCAGCGGAAAAGAAGTCAGAAGGACTAAAACCAAAGCTTCCAACTAGATTTACCTCACCATAGTGCAAGAAGTTGGGATCTATTTCCATTGCGGTTCCTGGAGGACAACCTCCAAATAACAGAACAGTACCACCTTTCCTAACGCATGACATCCCTTGAGAAATTGCTTCAGGAGAGCCAACAGCTACAATAACCTTATCCACCCCTCTTCCTCCTGTTAGATCTTTCACTCGCGTAGAAACCTTTTCTTTCGCTGGGTTAAGTGTAATGTCAGCTCCTAGCCTTGACGCAACATCCAACCTTTCGTCCAGCAAATCGCTTACAATAACCTCAGAAGAACCAAAGAGCTTGGCTACCTGCAGAAGCATGAGACCCATTGGACCTGATCCGATGATAAGAACGGTATCTAGAGGCTGTAGGTTTAAGTTCCTCATTCCATGAAGACAACATGCGAGGGGTTCTGTGAGACACGCTTCTTCCGGCTTAACTCCTTCCATTCTTATGAGTCCCTTTTTCACAATTCTTTCTGGTACAGCAACGAATTCTGCAAAGCCTCCTGGTCTAGGAAATTGCTCGAAGAGCCTGCTACATAGAGAATACTGGCTCTTTAAGCAGAAGTAACAGGAGTCGCAAGGGACGTAGGGGGCCACTACTACAGGATCCCCCTCCCTAAATCCCTTCACATCCTCCCCTATCTCAACTATCTTCCCTGCTATCTCATGTCCTAAAACACAAGGAGGCTTTATGTATCTGTGGCCCTTTCTTATCGTTTTGACATCTGTCGTGCAAAGTCCACAGGCAAGAACCTTAACTAACACCTCTTTAGAGCTTATCTCTGGTTTCGGGCACTCCTCCACCCTTACATCCATTCGACCGCGATAAACTAGACACTTCAAGATCTGCACCTATTTGAGAGATCTCTGGGAAATATAAAGCCTTGATGCCTCTAAGAGACTTACTCATTCTTCAGGCACGATGGTCCATGTTCTGAGCGACCGCTCAATCGCTCTTCTCAATCTGAGCAAGGGGATTGTTCTGAGTGATTGAGAAGAATAAGTTCAGAAGTAATGCTGACATTGTACTTTCACGTATAGCACGCACTTTACTTTAGCTCTAAACTCTGCTTTCGTAATCATAAACACTCTCTTCTAGAAAAAGCGATTGTCTGTTATGCAAGGCATTAACATGGTTCATAAAGATGAAGAGAACCAAGGTAATAAGGGTAATAATATCTGTCTCTTTAAGAGCATTCTCCCAAAGCTATCCCCTCCAACTTTTCTCGGAAACCTTACTTAGATCCAAGTTTGGCTAAAGCTGTTACCAAGTTAGCGGCTTATCCTCTAGGAAATTCTCTGGACTTGTGAGCGGTTAATTGGCTGAGTTAAAATTTTCCGGCATTTTGGAAGGAGCCTTTGGCGCCCTGCCCAAAGGAGATTCTTTTATAACGGAAACATATCTTGATTCTGTTTAGAGTAATGGTTAAAAAATAGAAAATACTCTAGGAGCAGGGTTTTTACATTGGAAATTATAGAGACAGATATACTTGTTATAGGTGGTGGTGCGGCAGGGTGTATGGCCAGTATAGCAGCTAAAAATAAGAATCCTGAATTAGATGTTACCCTCTTAGAAAAGACATGTGTAAAAAGGGGTGGCTCGGTTGGAAGAGGGATGGATCATTTAAATTATGTTGTAGTACCAGGAATCGGTACATTACGAGAATATATTGATTTTTTTAATGTAATGACAGAAAAAATTTTAGATCAAAATCTTATATATATATTGGGAAAAGAAAGTTTTAATTTACTAAAAAAGTTAGAGAATTGGGGAGTGATCTTTCCAAAAGATGAAAAAGGGAATTATTTAGTACGGGGGAAGTTTTTTGTTGAAATGCGCGGAGATCTCAAATCTATCCTATTTCAGAAAGTTCTAAGCCATGGTGTTAAAGTTATAGAAAGAACCATGGCAACTAGCTTATTGACCCAGGGAAATAGGGTTGTTGGAGCAACTGCTCTAAATGTACGCTCTGGAGAATTTTTCGTATATAAGGCAAAAGCTACTGTTTTGACTGCTGGTTCAGCAGCACGCTTTGGATTACCCAAAACAGGATATCTTTTTGGTACATTTGATTGTCCCTCATGCGCTGGAGATGGATACTCGCTCGCTTTTAGGGCTGGAGCTGAATTAATGAACATGGAATGCACTCGAAAAATGTTTATGATAAAAGACTTCGCGGGTCCGGCCTATTCTTTTCTGCACTACGGATGTCATCTGATAAATGCACTAGGCGAAAGATTTATGGAGAGATATGGAGGAAAGGAGGAACCAAGTTACTTAACATTATGGGCTATGTGGAGAGAAATGAGTGAGGGAAGAGCACCGATTTACATGAGATTTAGTCACTTACCAGACGAGGTTCTGGAGAGAATTATGAACGGGATGTTTACGGTAGAGCGACCAACTATTAAAGAATTCTTTAGTTCTAGAGGAATTGACCTCAAAAGGGATGATGTCGAGATAACTCTAAGCGGTCCTGTGCTTTGCGGTGGTCATGGTTTTTCAGGTTTGGTAATTAATGAAAAAGCTGAAACTTCCTTAGTTGGTCTTTATGCTGCAGGCGATGTTGTTGCTCTAGGTGGTTGTCTACCTGGTGCCCTTATATTTGGCGAAATAGCAGGAAGGAACGCAGCAAAATATGCTTCTTCCGTTCCCATGCCCGAGATTGATAAGAAACAAATAGAATCGGAGAGAAATAGGGTCTTTATGCCTCTTGAATCAAAGGGAGATATTCCTCCTAGGCTACTAGAATTCAAGCTTAGGAGGATCATTAACGAGTATATTGATAGTCCGAAATCGGAAAGGAAGTTGAAAACAGCACTCTACTATATAAGTAGATTTAAGAAAGATCTTTTGAGATTAAAGGCAGACGATCCTCATCAACTTATGAGAGCATTAGAGGTTCATTTTATACTAGATTGCGCAGAAATGAGTGCTCTAGCTTCGTTGGCAAGACAAGAAAGTCGATGGGGCATCTTTCACTACCGGATTGATTACCCGTCCAGAGATGACAGAAACTGGCAGAAATTCCTCATCCTCAAATTAGATAAAAAAACGAAAAAGATACAGATTCTCACAAAACCTGCGCCCATAAAGTTGAAAAGGGGTGTTCTAGAATGATAAAAATAGATGTTCATAAATGTGATGGCTGCGGAAAATGTGTCAATATATGCCCATGTGATGTGATTCGAATAGATGAGAATTCGAAAAAAGCCTTTCTTAAGTACGCTGACGAGTGTTGGTATTGTGGTTCCTGCGTAATAGAATGTCCAAAAGGAGCTATAACTTTAGTCCTTCCATATTTAATAAGGTAAATTGCTTCTTGGTGGAAGTTTTTAGAGGAAACCACTTATTGCTTACCTTAATCTTCGCTTTTATTATATGTACATAAAATGCAAGCGAAGATTTAAAAGATTTTGGATTGGACCTATTTAATTGATGGGATCTATTACAAGTACAAGAGTTAGGTATTCATCAGCAGTTGTTGGTATGGTAGCAAGTTGGATAATAGGTGCCGCCATAATAGTAATAAAAGCTCCTTGGAGTGAAGCCCTGGGATATGCCGATGCGCCCGCTAGAATCATGGTTATCTACCTTGCATCAATATTTGTATGGTTAATCCCTGCTCTAATCGCTACTTATCTCTCTACAAGGAATCCGAAATGGCTTGCACCACCTGGAAAATATGTTGCTGGTGCAAAGTATAAGGTCTTTTCCCCCCGCACATTAACAGCTATCGCTATTCTAATAGCTCTATATGCTGTATCAGGCCTACCTACTGGCGTAAATATAGATGTTCCAGCAATTGTAGCTTCTTTTGCTTCCGTTTTCTATGGCCCTCTAGTCGTTTTTGTAACATTCATTGTTGGTGCTCCCTTCCGATGGCTTATAGGAGGCATGCCCTGGGCGTTGCCTGCATTAGTTCCATTCTTTGGGATGCTTGATGCTTCTATATGGGCTCTTGGCTCCTACATTTACTGGTATTTTCTAAGAGATGGTAAATTTACAGGTAGAAAGAGAACGATAGCTAAAGTTCTATGTGTAGTTGCCATGATTGCAATCCACTATTTCGGATGGGGGATATATAGTCAAATATTGAGAAATCCATGGCCAGCAAGCCTATTAGGGATAATTAGAGTGATAACAACATGGTACCCAACTTGTGTGGCATTTGTAATAATAGGGGCGGTTATAGGGGAGGAGGCATATAAAGCTAGAGCTTTGGAAAGATAATGATTTATGGAGGCATAGAGATATAGGATGGATGCTGTTATATTAGAAAATGTTACATTCAATTACTTGGGAGCAAAAGAACCAGCATTAAGGAACCTTAACCTAAGAATTAAGCAGGGTGAAATAGTTGGGATTTTTGGTCCTATCGGTGCCGGTAAGACCTCTCTCCTGAGATGTTTGAATGGACTTATACCCTATGAGTTTCCTGGAGAACTAAAGGGAAGAATCATAGTTGATGGGCTAGATGTCAGGGAGCACACAATAAACGAATTGGTTCGCCATGTAGGAATAGTACTAAGTGATCCGACCGCACAAATATTTTCATTGAGTGTTTTTGATGATGTTTCTTTTGGACCACTAAACATGGGCCTTCCCCCTGAGAAAATTGAAGAAAGAGTCAAATGGGCTCTTAAAGTTACGGGATTAGATGGTTTAGAGTTTAGAAATCCCAGAGAATTATCTGGTGGACAGCAACAAAGATTAGCAATAGCTGGTTTACTTGCAATGAGACCTAAAATCTTAGCGTTAGATGAACCAATCTCTATGTTAGATCCGATAGGTAAACGTTCTGTACTCTCAGCTATTCAGGAATTGCGAGATAAGCATGGACTCACCTGTATAATTACAGAGTCAGGAACAGATCTAGAAAGCGTGATAGGCATCTTAGATAGAGTTGTGCTTATAGATAAGGGTAGAGTCTTACTGGATGACTCACCTGCGAACGCTTTCACGTATAATTATGAAATATTCGATAAAATCGGTGTTGGATTACCCGAATTAGTTAAAATTTTTGCAGAATGTATCAAACAAGAAGAGAACATTCATATCCCTCTTACTATAGATGAGGCTGCAGAACTCTTGGAGAAATTTTTAGAGAAATTTCCAGTAGAGTATTACAGGGGTAAGAAAGAGGCATCTAAATATGCTAGTATCTCAAGGGAAATTCAGGATAACCATATTAGAAGGAGACCTGTGATATCAGTAAGAAACCTAACTTTTGTCTATCCTAATGGGGTAAAGGCACTAGATAATGTAAATCTTGATATTTACGAGGGAGAGATGGTTGGATTGATCGGACAAAACGGATCTGGTAAGACTACGCTTGCACTTAATCTTGTAGGTGTGCTGAAGCCAACTAATCCAGATGCTAAAATTATTGTAAATGGGATCGATGTAGTCAAGAGTCAAGTAGAAGATCTCTGTAGCCACATAAATTATGTATTTCAGAATCCAGACCATCAGCTTTTTAGTAAAAACGTAGTAGAAGAGCTCTCCTTCGGATTGAAAATGAAGGGTCTTGCTACTAGTGATATTAAAGAAAGAATCTCTGAAGTGTTAAAAACCCTTGATTTGGAGGGACATGAGAATGATATGATAATAAATCTTACTAAAGATTTGAAGACATTAGTAGCTATAGCAAGCTTGCTAGTCTTGAAACCCAAAGTGCTCATCGTTGATGAACCAACTAACGGTTTAGATTATCAAGGAGCAATTCATGTTATGAATGTATTAAGTGAACTTAGGAGGGAGGGACATACTATAATTGTAATTATGCATCACATGAAGCTTATCGCGAAATATTGCGACAGAGTTATAGTGATGAAGGATGGGAAGATTTTGCTAGATGGTCCAGTACATGAAGTATTTATGCATGAAAAAGAGCTTGAGGAAGCGGCTCTAACTCCTCCACCTACTGTATTATTAGCTCGCAAGATAAAAGCAATTCCTGATAATGTATTGACTCCAGAAGTAGTTATTCCAATTATTAAGGAGATGATGGGTGAAGCATAATGCCTGTATGGTTAGAATACGAGTTTAAAGATACACCCATTCATAAGCTACATCCATTCACCAAATTTGTCATATTAATAGTGTTGTCTCTTCTTGCAACGTTTTATTTTGATCCGATATATCTGTTAATTATTGCAGCGATGGGTACTACGATGTTTACCATAGCACGAGTTCCAAAGAGATGGATTCTTCCTATCCTGCCTATAGTAATATACCAGTTCGCTCAAAACCTTGTTTTTGGAGTCGCTCAATCAAATCCTAGCTTATATAAGGTACTTCCCCCAGAGATAGCAGGAAAAGTTCTTTTGAGCGCATCTATCCCGTTTATTGGGGATATTCGCTTAACTGTAGGGGGCTTTCTATGGGCCGTATCGGCAACGTTCCGAATTCCCATAATAATTTTGCTCACTTTCACGTTTCTATATACGACGTCTATTAACGATCTGATAAAAACGCTCTGGGCTCTGCGAGTGCCGCATCAGATTATCTATATAGTAACAGTAGCATACAAGTTTATTCCTGACATATATAGAGCCTTCTCTACTACTATAATTGCTCAAAAACTCAGAGGGTGGAATCTCCGGTCGAAAAATCCAATTGTCTTGGTTAAGAGAGCAGCACCAGCTGTAATTCCCCTTACAAGACAAACAATTAATTACGTAGACAGAGTTACAGTAAGCGCTTTAATTAGAGGATTTGGGGCATATAGCGTTAGGTGCCCATGGAAAATCAAACTCTCAGCTTTAGATTTAACCCTTGTTGTCCTGAGTATATTGCACTTTGCTGTGAGCATGTATTTCTTGATAGTATACGGAAAAGGTTTAATCTAAGGGGTGATTGAAAATATGGGAAGTGCCAAGAATAAGAGATTTCTGCTTCATGAATTAACTTGGCCGGAAGCAGAGGATGCAATCAAAAGGGCATGTATTGTTATTGTGCCTATAGGATCCATTGAACAGCAGGGACTGCATCTACCTCTGGGTGCAGATTCAGAGGTTGTCTATCATATAGCAATAAAGCTTGCGGAAAAAGCCCTAGAGAAAGGATTAGATGTCGTCGTGACTCCTCCTCTCTATTACGGATATTCACAGGAACACATGGATTATCCAGGTACGATTTCACTTAGAGCCGAAACGTTAATTTCCGTTCTATATGACATTTGTGCAAGTCTTATCCAACACGGAGCAAAAAGGATTCTCATATTAAATGGACATGGAGGAAACAAAGGTCTCTTGGATGTGGTTAGCAGGAACATAGGGAGAGACTTCGGAGTTTTCGTTTTTCATACAACCCCTTTCTTCTCCAATGTAACTAGACATCTCACATCCAGTGAAGGTGGTGTAGCCCATGCAGGTGAGCTGATGACCTCATGTATGCTCGCAATTCGTCCAGAACTTGTGAAAATGGATAAGGCAATTGCTCAATATCCTAAGAAATTTATAAAGTCAAAATTTTTGAAGATAGACACTAGAATACCCTCTATTATATCATTCGGATGGTTTCATGTCCGAGAAATCTTTACAGATACTGGGACTGTAGGAGACCCGACATTCGCATCTCAATCTATAGGAAAAACAATAATAGAGGAAGTCGTGCATACTCTTCTACAATTTTTAGAAGAATTGAACACTATGGACCTTTATAAAAAAGAAGTTAGCCAGAAATCCGGCTATTAGACTTGAATAGGCCTCTTAGACTAAGATAGAGTTCTTTATAGGTTTTGTAAATCTCCATATAGTGCTTGTGAAGTTCCAGGTTGGGCTCGTTACACTCTGATATCCTGACCATGCCTCTAATGGCCTCATATATGTTCTTAAATATGCCAGTAGCACAAGCAACTAAAATAGATGCACCCAACAAGGTTGCATTAGTGACTTCAGGTAATAGTACTCGCTTTCCAAGTATATCTGCGTGTATTTGCCTCCATAAAGTACTTTTTGCTCCACCACCACATACCCTTACTTCCTTAATATTTAAACTAGTTTCTTCTATAGCACGGGCTATATCATATAGTGAAAAAGCGCATCCCTCAAGGATAGCTCTTATAAAGTGAGGCTTCTTATGAGATAGAGTTATTCCAAAGAAAACCCCTCTTGCATTTGGATCCCAAATGGGACTTCTCTCTCCCCGCAGATATGGGAGGAATATAAGACCATCACATCCTGGCTTCACGGTCTCAGCTTGCTTATCTAAGTACTTATATGGATTTAGACCGACACTCTTGGCCTGTTTAGCTTCTATTTGGCAAAAATTATCTTTGAACCATCTATAAGATGCACCAGATGTATTTGTGCACCCAGATGCAAACCATTTCTCAAGTATAAGATTAAAACCTGTCCAAATTCTGTTTTTTGGGTCAATTATCTCCTTCTCCGAGCAAACATTTAGGCAGGTCGACGTACCTAAAATAGCAGATGCTTCTCCAGGATTACTGACACCAACACCATAAGTAGCACAGACACCATCAACACCTCCATTAATCACAGGTATATCCTCAGGCAATCCCAGGGCTTTTGCAGCATAACTAGTGAGATTACCAGCTACCCTATTAGCAAGTATGGGTTCAGGAAGCTTGGAAATATCGAATCCTATTAACTCAAGAACTTCATAAACTGCTTTTTCGGGCTTATGTATAGCACGAGTGGGATTTTGGCTTAGTAGATACGTTATGAAATCTGATGCAGATTTCAAAAATTTGAAGGCAGCTCGATATACTTGAGGTTCGACCTCTTTAATCCACAAAAGCTTTGAGACAAATGAAGATGGACTGAACTTCTTTCCAGTTTCTCTTTCTATGAAAATTGATTGGGTTGATGCCCTCTGATCCATCCAAATTATGGAGTGTCTAAGAGGATTCCCTCTCTCATCTATCGGAACTACAGCTGGATCTTGGCCAGTGACGCCTATACCTATTATTTTATTCGAGGATATTCTAGACTTATCCAAACATTCTCTTACAACTTTCTGCACAGTTTTCCACCATAAGAGTGGATCTTGTTCAGCCCAACCTTGAACAGGAGATAAAATGTCATACTCACTATGTGTATAAGCGATTTCATGCCCATATAAGTCAAAGATCGCAGCTTTGCAAACAGTTGTTCCGATATCGACTGACAAAATAAACCTCTCACTCATTTTATTGGTCCTCCAGTAATAGAGGGTGTTGATAGAAAATTTAAAATAAAAATTTAAGTGAGTCTCCAGCTTCGTGGTTAATTATGAAACTAAGAATAACGGGAAAAATGAAGGCCGCTCTTGCTTATGGCCCGAGGGATATTAGGATTGAGGAAATTCCAATACCTAGGATAAGTTCGGGAGAGGTCTTGATCCGAGTAAAAGTTTGTGGAGTGTGTGCAGCCGATTTTCAGAAGTATATTGGTGCTAGAGGCACCAACATATATCAAAGAGGTCCAATAATTCTAGGACATGAACCTAGTGGGGTAGTTGCAGCAGTTGGAGAAAATGTCGAGCGTGTTAAAGAAGGAGACAGAGTGGCTGTAGATCTACTCATGAGATGTGGAAAATGTTATCTATGTTTAGAGGGAAAGGGAAACCTTTGCATTCACCCAGCGCCTTGCCCTGGCGCTTTTTGTGAGTACACAAAAGCTCCTGAAACAAACGTTTTTCGAATTCCTAAAAGCTTATCCTTTGAAGAGGCATCATTTGCTGAGCCTCTAGCATGCTGTATTAATGGGATAGAGAAGTTAAACCTCCTCCCTGGACAGGATGTCGTAATCTTAGGTGCTGGTCCTATAGGATTGATGCATCTCCAACTAGCTAATTTGAGTGGGGCAAGGGTCATTGTAAGCGATCCCATTCAGGAAAGGTTAGATATGGCAATGAAATTAGGTGCTGATGAAATAATAAATCCCCTTAAGGAAGATCCTGTCGAAAAAGTTAGAAAGTTGACTGATGGTAAAGGAGCTCATGGTGTCATAATAGCTGTAGGAAACATCTTAGCTATTGAGCAGGGAATTAGGATGGCAAGAAAGGGAGGAACAGTTGTCCTGTTTGGTGCTGTTTGGCCTCCTTCTAAGATTCAAATAGACCCTAATTTGATACATTACAATGAGATATCCATAAAAGGTAGCGAATCAAGGACTCTAGATCAGTTTTATAGGGCACTAAAACTTATAGTGGAAGGAAAAGTAAGGGTGAGACCTTTAATATCTAAAGTTTTACCGCTAGAGGATATCGAAGAAGGATTCAAAATGATAGAGAAGAGAAGTGGATTTAAAATACTGGTTAGACCATAAATCTACATGAAATCTTGATTTTTATATGAAAGAAGGTTAAAAACGTTGAATTATTTACAATTGCTTTCCCATATGAATACGTACTATATAAGCTGAAAAAGCGCCCCAACTCCTATCCTATCCTTGAAAAGACTTAAAATGCACTAAGCTTCACCTACTCTGATGAGATGATAGGCAAGAAAATCAGACTTAGGAGGATCTTCAAGGAGGACAGAAGGACACTAATAGTAGCCATGGATCATGGCATAGCCCTGGGCCCTCTTTCTGGAATAGAAGATCCTTTAAAGACTATTAGGAGAGTGATAAGAGGAGGCCCAGACGCTCTTTTGTTAAACCCCGGGATTCTAAGAATAGCATATAGAGAACTTACAGGCAAGGCCTCCATAATTATGAACGTTAAAAGCGGACTGATGGACTACAAAGAAGTGGTTAAGGAGGCTATTAGACTTGGAGCGGACGCTATTAAGGTAATGGTATTTACACACGTACCTGAAGAGGCTGAGAATATCAACTCGTTGTGCGAGCTGGCTATGGTATGTGAGGAATGGGGAATTCCTCTTATGGCTGAGATGTACCCTAAAACTGAGAAAAGATATGACGCTGAAGTGATAGCAAGAGTCGCACGTATAGCAGCTGAAGCTGGAGCTGACTTCGTCAAGACCTTCTACACTGGAGATAAGATGTCTTTCAGCAAGGTAGTTGAGTCATGCCCAATACCTGTTGTCATACTTGGCGGACCGAAAATCGAGAGCGATGAGAAATTATTCTCAATGGTAAGAGACGCCCTTGATGCTGGAGCTTGTGGTGTTGTGTTCGGAAGGAATATCTGGCAAAGAGAAGATCCAGAAGCCATTGTCAGGTTATTAATTAAACTTATACATAGAAAGAGCAACAAGCCTAATTTAGCGCGCTAGAAAAAAGGGCCTAAAGCTAAAATTTATTGTGCTTTCCTCTCTTGATGTCTCTAAGAGACCTACCCACTCTTCAGGCATAGTGTCCATGTTCTGAGCGATTGAGAAGAATAAGTTCAGAGGTTTAGGAAGTATCAGTTCTACTTCTTGCCATGAAGTTCAAGACCTCCTCTGTAGTAGGAAGACCGCTTCTTGCGCCAAGATGGGATATCTTAATCACAGCAACAGCATTTCCGAACCTCACACACTTCAAGAGATCCCATCCTCTCAGTTTACCAAAAATCAGCCCAGCTGTGAACGCATCTCCAGCCCCCGTAGTATCTACGACCTTAGTTCTGAAAGCAGGGATAAGTTTAGCTCCCTCCTTGTTGATAAGGAAGGAACCCTCTGATCCCATTGTAACGATGACAGCTTTTGGACCCTCCTTAAGGAGATATCTTGCTCCCTCCCTAATGTCTCGGTTTATGGAAAATAGCTCCTTAGAACTGATCACAATGAGATCACTTACTCTAATTATATCAAAAGCTTCATCACCGAATAGAGAGAAGTTTACTCCAGGATTAGAGACTATAGTAATCCCCTTCCTCTTTGCATGTAGAAGGGCGTTAGACACTACCTTAGGGTAGGCCTCTCCTACGTATATTATCCGTGAGCTCGTTAAGTAAGAGAGGTCTATCTCGTCTGAGGACTCAAGTAAGGCCTTTCCTCCCAGAGAGTAAATTACTCTCCTTCCTTCCTTATCAACTGCTATGAAGGTGCATGCTGTTCTAGCGGATTCTTCAACTATCACCTTGCTTATGTCAACTCCAGACCTTCTAAAGTCATCAAGTAGTAGTTCTCCGTAATGATCCTTCCCTACCTTTCCGAGGAATCCCACTCTGGCCCCGAGTTTTGCTAGGGCTACCGCTATGTTAGCAGTAGACCCTCCTGGAAACACGCCGAATTCCTCTGCAAATACCATCTGATCAGGTTCTGGATGTCTCTTTACCCTCACAACTAAGTCAACCGCAGCAGCTCCTATAGTTAGGACATCTAAGTTCCATGTTTGCACTATGAGCACCTCTAGTAAGCTCTCACTTCTTCTTACTCTTCTCCCAAAGCCTAATGCTTTCCTCTTTAGCCCTTCTCATAACTTCCTCTTCCTCAACAGCAATCATTTTTCCATCGGAAACTACGGTTCTTCCTCCTACAAGGACCTTATCAACCCAGGATCCAGTACCGAATCCAACGAGCTGCTCTATTACGTTATCTCTGGAAAGTCTCGTGTAAGTCTTAGGCTTCAGGATGACTATGTCAGCTTCTTTCCCGGGCTCTATTGATCCTATCCTTTCGCCCATTCCTATGGCTTCTGCGTTCTTCACGGTTGCCATTTCGAAGACCTCGTTGGGAGGCATGACCGTAGGATCCCTTCTATACCCCTTGTGTATCAGAAAAGCCGCTCTCATTACCTCAAATTCATCAATAACAAATCCATCTGTCCCTAAGCCGACAGTTAGTCCCATCTCAAGCAAATCTGGAATTGGGGCAATGCCTCCCCCAACCTCACAGTTGCTTAGAGGTTCATGACTAACTTTCACACCCTTCCTCTTCATTATCTCCATCTCTTTTGGAGAAAGGTGAACGCATTGGGCAGCTAATACATCGGACTTTAGGAATCCGATTTCCTCGTACAACTGAACGGGGAGCTTTCTGTAATTGACAAGGCAGTACATTGTCTCGTACTTCCCTTCCTCCAGGTGAATATGTATCCCAGAATTAAGTCTGTCCGCTATTCTTCTAGCCTCTGACAGGAAATCTGGGCTGCACGTGAAGGTAGTATGAATGCACATCATTCCTCTGATAAGAGGATCCTCTTTCTTACTTCTAATGAAGTACTCGTTTTCCTTTAGGCCAAGTTCTCCGTTTTCCTCGCTTACTCGCTCTGTAGCCTCGAAGGAGAGAAAGGATCTTAATCCCAATTTTTCTAGAGCTTCTGCCTCAACTTTAAGTGCTCCTGGAATGGCATTTGGAGCTTCTAATATATCCACAACACAGGTAGTTCCGTTCTTCAAGGCTTCAACTCCTGAGGCCATCGCAGAGGCCCTTATCATCTCCTTATCCAACTGATTTTCCACGTATGGCCACCAAAAGTCCTCTAAGAAGCTTATAAAGGAGGTTGGAAGCTTCTTGATGGGCATACCTCTTGTCAGGATGCCATATAGATGCCTATGTGAGTCTATAAGGCCAGGAATTACTACCTTTCCTTTAGCATCTATCTCTTCATCGAAATGATAGGATCTCTTTATCTCCAAAGCAGTTGATACGTCAACGATCCTGTTCCCCTCAATGTAAATACCACCGTTCTCTATAACCCTCCTTTCTTTATCCATTGTAACAACTAATCCATGGAGAATTGCAAGCGATCTCATGAGAAATCGGTAGAATTATACCTCGGAATTTTTCTATAAACATTCAGAATAAAGTGAGGGGTCAACTTGTGTTCATTCCCTGGCTAATCTCAAGACTAAGCTCTTTGATCTTCTCCTTTCTTGGAATACCAGATACAGGATCCCAACCTCTGATCTCGTAATACTCCTCCAGCATTTTGCTTAGCTCAACAACAGAGCCCTTTGAGGGCCCACTTGGCATAGGATCTACTAAGAACCTCTCAGGTAATGAATCGTCCTTTCTGGAGAAACTCTCTCTCACGTTAAACATCCTTTCTAAGTTAACGATCCTCTCCCCAGCTTTCAGGAGGTCCATCGGCGTGACATTTGAGCCAACTAAGGCGTTATATCCCTTAACCAATACGCTGAGTGGAACAGCATAGGACTCAACCAATGGAAATTTGCAAAGGCCGAGAGAATCTGCAACAGCACACAGGTTTTCCGAGAAAACTACGGCTTTTGCCTTCTGCCTCCAAGAATCCAGATCGTTCAGCTGATCCAGCTCCTTATCTGAGAGCCCAAGCCATTCCTTTGCTATCTCCCTTAGCCATGGGTAGCAGATAGTAGGTAGAGCATATAGATGGTCAGCACCTCTGTTCGATGTTGCATGGCCTAGTGCAAACATCTTTACAGTTCTTGGCTGTTGCATAGGGATTTCAAGACCTTTTACGTGCATGGCATACCTCTCAGTTCCCCTACCTATCTTCTGGGATGCCCTCCTTACCCCTTCAGCTAGTAGGTCTCCAAAGCCCTCTCTGAAAGCTATCTGCCTTATCATTTCCTTCATCGCCTCAACATCCCCCCACTCAAGCTTGATACCCGTATCTTCCTTTGTCAGAAGCCTCTTCTCGTAGCACTCCATTGCCCAGGCTATGACTACGCCCGTAGATATGGTATCGAGACCTAAGTCGTTGCACATGTAGTTCATCTCAGCTATAGACTTCGCATCTGAGTTCCCGCAGTTTGATCCTAGGGAAGCTATGGTCTCGTATTCCATGCCCTCAAACTCCTTCTCTCCATTTATCTCTAACTTAACCTTCCTCCCACATCTAACTGGGCAGGAGAAACACGAAGATGGCACTATACCCAGGAGTTGGTGGATTCTCTCCGCTGAGATGTTGTGGGCATCCCCAAAAGTTCCATCATAGTGATTTCTTGTGGGGAGATCTCCCACATCATTTTTGGGAGAAATTATAATAGATGTCCCGTATTCTCCATATCCCCTGAGGATTGGATTATCTGCGATCCTAGAAAATGCCTCCCTAGAAGCTTTTTCAAATTTTTCTGGCTCTTTTGGCTCCACCTTACCTTCTCCAACGACAACGATCCCCTTAACCAGCTTTGACCCCATAACAGCTCCCATACCTGTTCTAGCTGCTGCTCTGCCCTCATCGCAGATTATGGAAGCGAATCTCACCATCCTCTCTCCCGCAGGCCCTATACAAGCTAAACTTGCTCTCTTACTCCCAACCTCCTCCCTCAGGATTTTCTCCGTCTCGTAAACTGTGTTACCCCACAGATCGACTGCTGATCTGATCTCAACTTTTCCATCACATACTGAAATGAACACGGGAGAACTGGCCTTTCCTTTAAGCACCAAGAAATCAGCGCCGGCAAACCTCATGTAGGGCCCAAAGAAGCCCCCGGCATTTGCATACCCGAGCCCTCCTGTTGCTGGTGATTTAGCGGCAACTACAAATCTACTTGAAGATGGCCAGATAGCGCCTGTAAATGGTCCAATTCCGAAGATAAGGGGATTATCCGGGGAAAAGGCATCTATTCCCTTCCTAACCATATGATACAGGAGGAAGGAGGCATATCCTCTCCCTCCGAGGAAGAGATTTAAATGAAGTTTGTTCGCGAGAACTCTTTTTATAGAACCCTTCTCCAAATCGACAACTACGATCCTCCCCTCAAAACCAACCATTTTGCTCCCTCGTAGGCCGAGTTCAACATTGTCTGGCTGCTGCCACCTCTTTCTTTTATGCTCCCTTCAGCATTCTTAAAAGATTTCTTGGACTTTAGCATTAGAGGTGCGTTGATAGATCTTCTCCTCAAGAACTGCAAGGTAGTACTTACAGAGGGGATTTTTGAGGTCTGTTTAGGTGTAAATCGGGGAAAGATAGCCTGTATAGGTCTTGAGCCGTCAATGCCGAGGGCAGATAAGACAATAGACCTTGGAGGAAAAGTCGTAGTTCCCGGAGCCATAGATGCTCATGTCCATATTTTCTCTCCTGGCTGGATAAGGGAAACCTTTGGGACGGGAACAAAAGCCGCTGCTGTTGGAGGAGTTACTACGATAGCTGATATGTCCTCTGTGGGAGAGTGGCAGACTGTAAAAGTCGAGATCTTCAAGAAAAAGCTTGAAAGGACAGAAAAAGAAGCTGTAGTGGATTTTTCCCTATACTGTGGTGAGATCTACAAGGAAGAGGACTTGGAAGAGATCCCAGAGATCCTGAGGATGGGCGCTGTAGGCTTAGGGGAGATCATGATGTGCGAACCGGACCCGATACCAGACAGCATGGTCCTCCTGGAGGCTATGAGGATAGCCTCCAGAGAAAGGGCGTTCATTGCGCTGCATGCAGAGGACAGAGAGATCATTCAAAAAAGCGTTGAATTAATGAGAAAGAGAGGAAGGCATGATCCCAAAGCTTTTACAGAATCAAGGCCTGATATAGCTGAAGCCAAGGCAGTGCTTGATGCCGCAATACTCTCTTCTGAGGCTAATTGCCGGGTCCACATATGTCATCTCTCTAGTGAGAAGGGAGTTGAGGCGTTAAGGACTGCAAAGAGGATTTCTGGCGTCACAGCGGAGACTACGCCCCATCACCTCTTGTTAAGCTCTGAGGACTATCAGAAGCTAGGTCCTTTAATAATAGCAACGCCTCCTGTTAGAGAAAAGAATGACCTCTTAGCCCTTTGGGAAGCCCTTTCTTCTGGGCTAATAGATGCAGTGGCATCTGATCACTGTGCCTTCAGCAGAAGGGAGAAGGAGGAAGCTGAGAGCATTTGGAGCATCCCACCCGGAATCCCGGGATTAGAGACAATGATACCACTGCTCTGGAGCGAGGGAGTCAGAAAAGGGAGGATTTCCCTGCGCAGGTTTGTAGAAGCTACCTCCCTAAGGCCTGCTCAGATCCTGGGGATTTATCCAAGGAAAGGTGCGATAGCTCTTGGATTAGATGCTGATCTCACTGTAATCGATCAAAAAGCTGAGTGGAAGATAGGGAAAGAAGATATGGTATGCATAGCTGATTACACGCCGTTTGAAGGCTATAAGGTTAGTGGAAAGGTTGCGATGACGATAGTACGTGGAGAAATAGTGGCAGAAGAGGGATCTATCCTCGTGAGGCCAGGATATGGGAAGTTCATCCCTAGGAAATTCGTCTCAGAGCCTTGATCAACCTCATAGACTCTTCCACCTTTTCAAGCGAATTAGTCATTTCTATGGCCCCTGTAGGACAGTATCTGGCGCATGGAGGGTTTAACGAGCACAATTCGCACTTAACAGCTTTTCCCTCGAAAATCCAGATAGCTCCTATGGGACAGGCTTGTTGGCAATTCCCGCATCCTATGCAAATCTCCTCTTCCACCTTCACTACTCCATCTTCAAGTCTGAGAGCTTCGGTCGGGCAGACATCAACGCAAGGATGGGTGGGACACTGAAGACAAAGCAGAGGAATCCCATGACCTTCTTTGGATTCTAAAACCCTTATCTTAGCCCTGGCTGGGGAAAACTCTCCCACATTGAAGAAAGAACAGGCTAACACACAGATATAGCAATAACAGCATTTCTTCGGGTCGACGGAAAGCATTAACTCACCTCGGCAACCTCCCTAAATCCCTCAGTTGTGATGCAACATTTTTCAGCCCAAGTTCCAGGAGCTTCTTCTCTGGAATCCACCCAGTCCTCTTATCCCATCCCCTTGCCTCATAGTATTCGTCCAGCATCTGCTCTATCTCTACTATTTGGCCCTTACAAGGCCCTTCTGGCGCTGGTTCCTTGGTAAACCTTTCAGGAAGTTTGTCATCAGCTCTGGATATTCCATGTCTTATTAGATATGCTCTCCTAAGATTCACGATCCTTTCAGCAGCCATCTTAAGTTCATGGACTTTCATATCAATTCCGGTAACCAATGAGTAGATCTGAGTAAGCTCTCCCCACCAGAAGAGGGGTGGGAAAAGAAAGCCCGCAGAAACACAAATCACCATGCAGTTAACTGCGGCTGTGAAGTCCTCGCATTCTTTCGCCATTATGCCCTTATACTTGGCACTCATCCTGTTGGCCATTTCTGGCAGGTACTTGCTACCAAACCTCTCGGCTATGGCCTCCTCGAATCCGACTTCGTCTAGAAAGGTACAATGCGTTAGATGGTCTGCTCCTCTTGCAGCTGTTGCGTGAGCAACTCCCATGGACTTCTGGGCTCTTCCATCCTGAGCTGGGATTTCAAGACCTTTTACGTGCATGGCATACCTCTCAGTCCCTCTACCTACCTTCTGTGATGCCCTCTTTACCCCTTCGGCTAATAGGTCTCCGAAGCCCTCTCTGAAAGCTGTCATGTGAATGAGCCTCTCGACCACATCGGGGTTCCCCCACTCGAGCTCGATACCCGTATCCTCCTTTGTCAGAAGCCCCTTCTCGTAGCACTCCATTGCCCAGGCTATGGTGGCTCCTAGAGAAATGGTGTCGATGCCGTACTTATCACAAAGCCAGTTCGCCCTTATTACGAACTCTGGATCATCTATCATAAGATTGGATCCAAAAGAACACAAAGTCTCATATTCCGGGTGATCTCCTATCTCATTACCTAATTTAAGGACGTTTTTGCAGTGAAACATGCAAGAGAAGCAAGCCCTCTTCGCAACCCTGTAATGCTCAACTAGGTACTCGCCACTAAGCCTATCAGCCTTAGAAAAAACCCCACTCCAATGATTTTTGGTCGGAAGCCTTCCGATGCTATTCATAGGTGCAACAAGGAGCGTTGTTCCGAACTCCATATAGTGCTCGGAGAAAGGACTCCCTTCTATGCTCTCTATCCCTCTTTCTAGGAGTTTCATGAAGAGTTCAGGCTTTGCTACTCTCACTCCCTTTGTCCCCCTTAGGACAACAGCTTTCAACCTCTTGCTCCCCATTACAGCCCCAAGTCCAGTTCTAGCTGCTACTCTGCACTTTCCAGTTACTATGGAGGCCATTTTAACCAGATTTTCCCCAGCCTGTCCGATACAAGCTACTTTGACGTCCTCTCCCAACTCATCCCTAATGGAGTCCTCAGTCTCCCAAGTATTTAGCCCCCAGAGATGTGAAGCATCCTTTATCTCGACTCTCTCATCCTCAACATATAGATAGACTGGCTTATCGGATCTACCCTCTATTATTATGGCATCATACCCAGCGTACTTGATGTAGGGAGCAAAGTGTCCACCGGAATTGCTATACCCTATAAGTTCAGTCTCAGGAGATTTCCCTGCGACCTCCAATCTACCGCTACCTGGCCACATAGTCCCGGATATTGGGCCAGCAGCGAAAATGAGCAAGTTCTCCAGGCCTAATGGATCTGTCTCGGGACCGGTCATGTCATAAAGCCACTTAATGCAGAACCCAATTCCTCCTAGATATTCTCTGGCTAGAGATCCATCTAGCTCCTGCTCACTTACCTTAGCGTTGGATAGATTCACCCTCAGGATCTTCCCCATGTACCCGAACATTTAGGACCACCCTATTGCCTTCGCTGGACAAACAGAAACGCACAAACCACAGGCTTCACAGGATTTTCCTATAAATGCCTTTTCCTTCTCCATATATATGGCTCCTACAGGACAGGATTTCGCACAGAGACCACATCCAGTACAGGATGATACATCTATCTTCGGAGGACCCACTCTTATTGGTTCTGGGAGTTGCAACCTATTTTTAATTCTCTCAAGCGCTTTTCCTTTGAGTTCTTGGATGGATTCCCCCCTTCTATTGAGATATTCTGAGAGACCTTCTAAGATCCTTCCAATAACCTCAATTCCTTCCAATAGAATTGCAGTGCATATCTCTGTGGCCGAAGCTCCAAGCAACACGGCTTCTATCACGTCCTCCCATCTGGAGATCCCTCCACAAGAAATCACAGTTGCTTTGAGTTCTCTAGCCAGTAAAGCGGTAAAGTACATGGTAAAGGGTTTTATCGCTGGGCCTGAAAGCCTCCCAGATCCATCCTTCTTGCCTAAGAAGGGTTCTCCTGTCGTTATGTCCACATGGAGGCACGGACCATATGTGTCGCTGACAACTATGGCATCGATGCCAGTTTCCATTATTCTCCTCCCCATTCTCAGAACGTACTCGTCTCTAAGTTCAGGGATTGATATCTTAGCAAGTATTGGGAGATCAGATTCTGATCTAACTGCCCTTAGGTGATCTGGTAGGTAAGCGGGGTCGTAGAGACAGGTCACCTCTATTGCATCAGCTCCAGCTTCCGTCATCCTCCTAGCCAGATAACCCATCTCCTCCCCTTTCCTAGACAGGCTAACGATGCTGGCTATTACTGTAGTACCAAGCTTCTTTATCTTGGGAATCCCCTCCTCAGCCCAGTAATCTGGACTTCTATCGGACCAATCCTCGCAATTGAGGAGAGAAAATCTGGATAACCTGAGTATATTAGGCTTTGGTGGTCTAGCAGGTCTTATTGCTATGGTCTTAGTCACGATTGCGGCTGGTTTGTATGGAATTAACCTTTTAACGCTCTCAGGGCTGGAGGTCAACGGGCCTGAAGCGACTATTACAGGGCTTGACAGTTCAAGTTCTCCTATTGAGGTGCTAAGAAGGGAGGACATGGGACTCAAGCACTAGAATATCTAAAATTCTAAAAGTTTATGAGTAGCTCAAGGAGCTTCTAAGATCTGGTCTTGTAAGATATTCGTGCTGTATTTTGGCTATACTCCCTTGAGTACTCTGAAGCTGAATCCTATGCAACTTAGGCAAGAGAATACCTCTAACATTTTCTTACTAGTGCCTGAGACGTTTAGTTCCTAGACTCCTTGCTAATCATTCGAAAGTAGAAGCAAGGAGGCGAAATAAAAAGGAGCATAGCAAGGTCGAAGTGATATTCGTTTCCTAAATTTGTCCTAGTTATTTTGCCTTTAACTACTAAAACAACTTCTCCTGTAGGATGTTTTGGCTTAGTCATTTGCATATAAGTGTAAAATCCTCCTATTACAACAAGCGCCGTAATACGACAGCTGCAACTATATTTTTCCTTTCAAAAGGCTATCACCCAAAACTTCAAACGCACTTCTTCAATCTTTGAACAAAAAGGCATAGGATCTCTCCCCTTACTCATAGTATGAGAATTTCAAACCTATACGAGCTTTTCGGCTTTAGCTTAACCTATTTTACTTCTTGAAAGATTATTCCTTCTCATCTTATTTCATTCGCAAGCCCTAGACAACTGATGAATTCTCTACTTTCTCCTTTTTATTATGAAAGATAGTACCAGAAGAAGCGCTAAAATGATTCCTAAGATCACCAGTTTCCACGCGCTGGGCAACGAAATCCCTGAAGTTACCGAAACTATCTTGACAAAGTCAGTGTATCCCTCTTTCGAAGCTACTAAGACTAGCTTCTTCTCTTCAGCTACTTTTGGAACACGAATCTTAGCAAGGCCCGAGGAATCAGTAGTAGCCCTTTGGTCATCAATTATGAGAACAACTCCCTCCACTGGTCTTCCAGCTGATGTAACCTTAACCTCTACCTCAGAATCCGACTTCAGAGTATCTGGAAGGTTGATTTCTAGAGGAGGTTCGTAAAAAGCAGTTATCTCCTTTGAAAGGCTCTCCCCAGTTCTTGGATCTTCGACCTTAATCGATATCTCATTCTTTCCAGCCGAGAGCTTGAACCTCGTTTCAAAAACCCCTGTAGGGGAGATTTCGACCTCTTTTCCATTTATCGTCAGCTTGCATTCGGTCTGGGTTCTCCCTCTAATCCTCAAGTAAGGCTCAGGAGAGTGAACCTCGCTAGTTTTTGGATCATTTATCTCAAGGACCAGGGGCTTGACAACTTCGATGCTCACCCTAGGACCTTTCACCCTCACCTTCAAGAAGTGGAAGAACAAGGTCTCTTTTGGATATTGGGGATCTAGCTCAGCTCCTCCACCACCAGTTATGTATGATGTGACGTTATTAGACGTGCTGCAATAGTACATGTGCTCATGACCCTGAAATACGTAAATTCTGCCGGGATAGAAGGCATTTTCCTCAATGGTCTCCTCAAGGATCCTCTCGGATGTCTCATTCTCAAGTCCATGGGCGTACTCATATATCGGCTGATGAATGAATATGAATACGTGCTCTGCATCCCTGTTTGCCCTTATGTCATTTATGAACCACGTAAGTTGGGGCTCGTTCACCGAGTACTTGTGTTCCTGTATGTTGGCGTTAAGGATGATGAAATGAGATTTTCCGTAGTCAAATGAATAATAAGAATTGTAAGAAAAGCCTGGAACATCAAAGAAATACCTGAAGTTATTCTCTCCAGCCTTTCCTATCGAAACCTCATGATTTCCTCTAGCTATGAAAAGTGGGCAATTTAACTGACTGACAACCTCCCTAAACCTAACATATTCCTTGAACTCCCCCGCATAAACTATGTCGCCGGTATTGAAGACCATGTCGGGATTTTCCTCACAAATGGCCTGAGTAATTTGCCAGAATATCTGAGGCATTGGGCTCTTTGAAGAACCCGGTCTATTATCTCCCAGAACGCAAAAAGTAAACTCCTCTGCTTCAGGATTTAGATTTACTGGCTCTTCATACTGAACATTTCTGACGTAAATCTTAACCCTCGCGGTGGCGACCCTACCCCCCTCCTCAAACGCCTTAACCGTAATGAAGTGCAACCCATCATAAGTTCTTGTGGTATCGAATTCTCCTACCCACTCACCTTGTTTGAAATGCATCTCGCCCATCAATCCCAAACTTGAATCCCAGCTCAAGTTCTCTGTGTAATCTATCCTGTACTGAACCTTAACTATGTTCGACAGGTTTTCAAGAACTAAAGCCCTTATCTCGACGTTACCTGAAAAAACCGACCCTTCCTTTAATTTGATTATTGTTCTAAAACCTTCTGGATCTCCCAATTTAACCGAAAATTCTCTTTCTGTTCCCTGAACAGCGTAGAAGGAAATTGATTTCGGCCCTCTTTCTAACGTGTCAAAGTAAATGTGAAAGACCTTCTTCTGTCCAGCTGAAACAGATGCTCTCCACTTAACTACGGCGTTCCCAGAAGCAAACTTTACATCATCTACGTAGTTATGGGTGAGATAATCCCTCGGAATGAAGAAGAGAGCATACTCCCTTCCGCTGAGCAGCAGGTCCGGGTTATATTGGAGAAAATATCTTCTGTACTCATCTGACGATACCTCTACCCTTGATATCTCTATCGGAAAGCTCTTATCCCTTAACACCACCACAAACTTCCCTTTTGCTAAGAAGGATATCACGTTACTTCCTCTCAAGACATGCTGATCAAGTCTCAAAACATTGTGAGCATCCTTTAAAGTCCCCTTTCTAAATTTAAGGGAGTAAGATCCTTCAGCAGAGTCTTCTGATTTCTCAGAAACTATCTGTCCTGATAACTCCCAGTTATCGAGGGAACCCTCCATATCATCGATTTTAGTCTCCTCTTTAAACGATATGAGGAATGGAACTTCTTTAGATTCATAGATAACTCTTAACGAACCCAGATCTACTTCCTCATTGACCTTTAGTTCCTTCATAAGGTGGGTGAGATTGATCTTAACAGATACAAGGCCATCTAAGTCTGTATCCGATGTCACGATCACTGGAATCCTGTAGTACCAACTTTTGTCCCACCAGCCCGTCTCTGGAGATGATAAGCTCACTTGAACCGGAATTAGAAGCAGGATAAATAGCAATGCTAGACGACGCATCTTCAAACTTAACAATTGGATGCTGATAATATTTCTGTTTTTCTTCTGGATGATGAGACTTCCTAACAACTCAAAACAATGCTTTTAAGATGAAATTATCTCCTAAGAATCGGGTATCGATATCAATGACGAGATAGGAACCCCATGACCTCTTTCTCTGTCGGAAGACCACTCCTAGCGCCGAAGCTACCTACTTTAATGGCAGCTGCTGCGCTTCCAAATCTCATGCAGGTTAAGAGGTCCCAACCCTTGAGAAGCCCGAAAATAAAACCAGCTGTAAAGACATCTCCTGCCCCTGTTGTGTCTATAACCTTCGTTTTGAACGCTGAAACCTTCTTAATCCCATCTTCTTTAACAAGCATAGAACCTTTTGATCCCATTGTCACAATAATTGCCTTTGGGCCCCGCTTTAGGATAGATATCGCTTCTCCCACTATGTCGTCACCCAGCAAGGAAAGCTCCCTTGAACCCACTAAAACAAGATCGCTCATTGCAGCTATCTTCAAGGCCTCACGGCCAAATAAGCTTAAGTTCACGCCAAGATTTGAGATTAAAGAAATCCCGCCTTTTCTAGCTAAACCGATGGAATCAAGCACTACTGAAGGATAAGCTTCTCTAACGTATAATATGCGTGATTTCATGAGGTAGGATAAGTCCATCTCCTCAGGCGATTCAATAAGGGCCTTTCCTCCAACGAGTAAATCATCCTCCTTCCATCTCATCATCAAGCAGCACAAAGCCTCCCTTTCCTAACTAAAATGCTCCCTAGTCTTTAACTCTTTCAAATCTACCTCAGGCTCCAAGCCTTCGATTTCATCCTTAAAACCAGTTTTTCTTCTAACGATGTATTAGCCCTAAAAATTCCTTTTTTCCCATTCCATATATTTAGCGTAAAGGGGCATTTCACTCGATTTAATGGGATTATTTGGTTGAAAGATCTTCTACATCTTGCTTTATGGATGAAACTGCTTGCTCCTTGCGGAGTGATCTAAAAATTAAGATTTTTAACTCTGCCCGAAGGGTGAAAGATCGATGAAGAAACACCTAGTCGTTCTTGGGACCGGTTTTGCTGGCATTGGAGTCCTCAAAGGACTCATTAAACATGATCTGTTAAACCAGCTTGAGACGACATTCATCTCTAAGACCGGCATATTCGAATATCTGCCCTCAGCTCCCGAACTGGTGTCAGATAAGGTAAAACCTGAACACATAATGAGAGATCTTAGAGACCCTCTTCGTTCTCTTGGCATAGACTTTGTTAAAGCTAGTGTCAGTAGCATAGATCCAAGCTCCATGAGCATAGCATTAGATAGCGGTGAAAGGATAAAGTACGATTATCTTGCAGTATGCCTGGGAGCAGAACCTTGGACTCCTGGAGAGCTTCCGAAGAACGCATCTACAACTTACAGGATTTGGGACACCATGAGATTTAGGGAACTGCTAAAGGAAGCTTCTGGGACTATACTAATTGTTGGAGCTGGTTTGACTGGAGTTGAGGTTGCTGGTGAGGTCGTGGATTTTTCTCTAAGATCCGGGCAGGACTTAGATATAGTGATAGTAGAGAAGCTTCAGAGGCCTGCTCCTTGCATGAACAACAGATCTGCTGGAGAGAAAGCAAGATCATTCTTAGAGAGAAGAGGAGTTAAGTTTCTTCTGGGAAAAGGTGTTAAGGAGATAGAAGAAGGCGTAGCTCAGCTTGAGGGAGGGGATAGAATTGAGTTCTCTGCAGCAGCTTGGACAGCAGGGGTAGTCCCTCCAGGACCTGTGAAGATCCTTTCAAAGAAACACAGAAGAGCGAGATTTTTGGCAGTGGATAGCTTCCTTAGGGTTGCAGAGGCAGAGAACATGTATGCGGCTGGGGACTGCATTCACCTAGAGATAGAGGGAAAATGGGCAGCTAAAATGGCTGAGGAAGCGATGTATCAGGGTGAGACCATCGCTGAGAACATATGGAGGGACCTAGTAGGAAAGGATCTGAGACCTCATAAGATTAGGTTCAGCACTGATAGTCCTAAATGTCTAGTTTCCTTAGGCGGAGGCATGGCTATCATGACCTATGGGCCTAAGTTTTCATTTCTGGGGAGGCTCCCCTACTGGTTAAAGAAGAGAATAGAGAAGAAGTTCATGAAAGAGCTAGATAACCTACTTTCGCTGTAACTTCGTAACCTAAACAGACCAATACTTCTTCCTTCATTCTATTCTTTGGATCCTCATTAGAAGCCTTCTAAGCAATGCTTAAATTGCTATTAAAGGAGATTCATGTGTTCTAACAAAAGCTTGACATCATTTAATGCTTCTCCAGCCTTAAGCTTGCTCCCTTCAAGGGAAGATCTGAAGATTTGGGGATCATACCTCACGACGCCAGTAACTTCAAGACCCATTCTTTTCGCCATCTTTTTCAAAATATCTGAAATTTCTGGAGTCACTTTGTTAAGAACAAGCCAGAAATCTTTAGCCCCGGCCTCACAGTTATCTTTAAGGATTTTAGCTAAAGTTAGAGACTCAACGGTAGGGTCTGCAACAGCCAGAACTCCATCGGATCCCTCCTCTACTCCCCTTCCGATGTGCTCTATACCAGCATCTGTGTCCACTAACACTATTTCTCCTTGATCTAGCCTGAGATTCTTCAGGAAAACCTTTGTGAGGAAATTGAAAGGGCAGGCACAACCTTCTCCAAGCTTCCTGACTTTTCCGATGGTTAATAGCCCAATTCCCTCAGAAGATCTTGAAACATATTCTTCTGGGAGAGCACCTGGTTTTATCCCACCACTAGCAGTTTCTAAGGCCTTTACTATGTTTATCTCTCCGATCTTGAATATTTTCTGTTTCCCGCCAAGGTATTCCGCTAGGGGTCTTGGAGAGCTCGTTCCAAGCATCTTTGGAAGCAGTTCATTTGACTCATCCGAATCGATGAGATAAACCTTGTACTTATCAGAAAGAAGGCGAGCCATCAGCACTGATAGGGCAGACTTTCCCGTTCCACCCTTCCCACAAACCATTATTTTCATTCCAAGTTCATTGTACCTTCGAACGAAAATGTATTTAATTTGATCTCATTACTTGCTCTCAAAGATTACAATGGAATTAAGTGCATCCAAAGCGGAGAGCCTAACATTCTTAAGGACTAATTCCTCCAAGTCTTTCAGTTTCTTTAGCCTAACCTCTCCATCCTTAACGTATATGAATGCAACATCTGAGGCTATAAGCTCTCTCTTTCCATCTCTTTCGACATAAGCTTTTAGTAGGCACATTCAACATCACTGCCTTCTGACGAATCGCTTGAAATTGCATTTCTGCTCATTTAAATTTACCTCTTTCCTTAATTTTCGATGGAATTAGATCGAAGAGTCATGAGGCAAATATCCCATATCTAAACGAAATAGATGTTTCTTATCTGAAAATCTGTTAGTCTTGCTTAAGTGTATCCTCTAATGCAAGAAGAAGGGAGCCATAAGATTCTAGCAGATGACTCCTTTCGTGTTCTACCTCCGATTCTTTCAAGAAGGCATCATTAAGGGCCTTCAGTACCCTCAACCTAAGTTCAACGATTTTTTGTCCTTTATGACCAGCTTCAGACCTGATCTTATTCAGCTCATTGCAGATGTCTTTTAACTCTCTGACGAAGCTGTTCAGAGACTCAGCTAGATCCTTATCCCTGCTAAGAAACCTCTCAAGCCTTGCCTCAAACTTCCTAACCTCAACCTCGAAATCGCTTGGCATCTCACTTCCCCTCTGAAGCTTCTCAAAAGCGATGTATATCGTGTTACCTTATTATCATAAAAGTATTACTACTTAAACAAGCAAGCATATGGCTTTAGATTAACTTCGTTTCATGAGCCAAATTCTTAGCATGTTTTACTTGAAAAACTGTTTGTAAAACCTCGTTTTTATGATGATTAGATAAGGAGCACACGATTGAGCAGAGACAACATTCTAAAATCCCTTTAAAAAGGAAAAATCTTATAAAAGCACAATTTCTTGTGCTGGCTAAGGGCTGATTCAGGGATGGACCAAGAAGATAAACCACAGCCTAGCTTGAGCTCTGCTCAAAGCATGGAAGAGTTTCAACTGAAGGAAATTCTCCGGGAGATATTCCAATCTCATAATATAGCCGTTATAATGACGACCTGGATCCTACTAGGCATCGTTGGCCAACTTTTCTGGGCGTTCAGTTCGGATTACATGAGAAAGCTTGGAGCTTCTCCAAGGATAATAGGTCTTTTGAACTCAACGATTGCGCTGATCAGCATGCTTGTCATGATACTTGGTGGAAACATAGCTGATAAAAGGGGCAGAAAAGGCCTGGTAGCTTGGGGAACGCTCTTAGCCGCTTTTCCCTACTTTGCAAGGGCTATGGCTACAAGCTGGCAGCCTTACTTCCTTGCGACAGTAATTGGGACAGGATTCGAACGCGTTTATCAGCCAGCATTGCATGCCTTATTTCAGGACTCCATTCCTGAAAGAGCGAGGGCATTTACCTTTTCAATAGTAGATGTCCTATGCTGGTCCGTCCCCGGCATATTTAGCTCATTGATCGGAGGGTATCTTTACCAAAATTTCGGAGTTATTGCTCTCAGGTGGACTTTAGCTGCTACTGGCGCTGTTTATTTGATATCAGCTGCCTTAAGGTTTGGCCTAAGAGAAACCCTGAAAAATCGTGCTATTAAAGCTAATGAGCCTTTAGACCTAAGAAACGTTTTATCAGGGATAAACGAATCATTTAAGGGAATATCAGAGGGGATTTCATGGCTTAAGGGCTCCCTTGCAAGGATGATGGCGCTGGATGTACTTTCTGGCATGGATTGGGGTTTGACAAACAGCTTCTGGCTTCTCTTCGCTCTTGATGTGATTGGGGTCACTCGTTTCGAGTGGGGAGTGCTTGAAGCATCCTGGAACTTCATTTACATCGCGCTTGTGCCGATTGCAGGGATACTATCGGACAGAAGGGGAAGAATTAAGGTTATGAGATTCTCTCCTGGTCTATTCTCTCTTCTATATCTCCTACTAGTGATATCTAGGGGTTTCAAGATGGCCTTTATTGTTTGGATGATCTGGGCGATTCCAGATGCGCTTTGGTATGCTTCCTACGAGGCATTATGGACCGACACGATTGAAAGCAGTAAGAGGGCAAGAATCTCTACGTTAAGATTTATTCTTCGAACAATAGCTCAGATGAGTTCAGCTGCCTTAGCTGGTTTTCTATACGAGATAAATCCAGCCATCCCGTTCTGTATAGCTGCTTTTATTTGGTTTATTGCCTTCATCAACCTTCAAATTTTAGCGAAGGAGTATACTGTTGAAGAATGATCAGTAGCCTGTTATCAGCGAACCTCTCTATTGAGAATTTGTTTGGAAAACATAGCGAAGTCTAAATAGCTTCTGGATCTCTAGATCTAATGATTTAATCTCAAAACTCGAGATCTTTGTAGAGGATAGAATCTGATGTGGCATGTTCTAATGCTCATCGAGCAGTTTACCAAAACCCTTTCTCCGCTGAGAAATACCCAATTTCTTTAACGCTGCCCACATTGATGCTTGATTGCTTGTGACGACGGGTATACCTAAGTCCTTCTCTAGCATTTGAATTATTTCTATCGTTCTGAAGTTTGTGCACGAGATAAACATGCAGTCCGCATCAGGTGTAAAGACATCTCTGGCAAGCCTGTATGCTACCGTAGGCGATAGTTTTCCTATCTCAGTATTATCTTTTATCCCTAATCCTTTTATCTTCAAGATTTGAAAGCCGCTTCCCTCTAGAAAGGCTTTTTCTCTCTTATCTAGCTCATCTATATAGGGTGTTGCGACGCAAATTTTCTCCACTTTAAGCTCTTTTAAAGCGTTTACTACAGCTGTAGCAGTTGCTACTACCGGCTTTCCGGACACTTCTTCAAGCTTAGCTGAAAGCTTGAGGTCATGTCCTACTCCCTTTACTAAGCTACCAGTCGTGCAGCCATATACAATTATGTCGACTTTAGCGTCCTTGAGCAGCTCTGCAGCATTTTCAGCATACTCCTCCATTTCAACTAGTGCTTCTGCCGTTACTTCTCTAAGCTTCATTCTAGTTGTATGAATTGATACCCCTTCCGGGGCCATTTTATAGAATTCCGGCTCCATTGTAGTGTTCGAAGATGGAATTAGCAAGCCTATCCTGGCTCTCCAGCCATACATTTAGCTCACCCCTTAAAGACCTAGATTTTTAACTTAACTTAATACCCCTATAACCGGTTTTGGCGCAAGGATGCTAAGCTATGAGGACATAGTCAAGAGTTAAAGAAGAAAAATATTCCTTTGATAGCAACAACGTTCAAGGCCAACAATTTAAAGGTTTAAAGCTGAAATCAGCATTCAATAGGCTCGGACAGCTAAGACTAAGATTGAAACAACTTTAGTGGCGAATAGGATGTTTCAAAATCGGCTTAAGCTTTTAGGAAGCATGCTACTTCTCTGCAACCTAGCAATTGGGATTCTACAAATCCCTGTTCTGGCAGCAGAGGCAAACTACGTTTTAAAGTTAGTAGAGTACTTCCAGGAAGTTATTGGCGATTACCAACCTGAAACCCTGCTAGGAATAGTGCTACCAGCTCAAGCTCGAGACATTGAGGGATTGGGCGAATTAGTGGGAATGGGAGAATATGCGTCTTTCTTCGAAATAATTCCAGCAAATGAGAGGAAAAGAGCGAGTTTTCCAGAGGCTATGATGGACTTCCCACTTCATGTACCGAGCACTTGGTTTGCAGAATTTGAGCCTGGTCCTATCGAGGAAAACGCAATGTCTTGGCTCTGCAATCCTTGGAGGTTCTATTATGGGGGCAGAGCAATGGTGGACATCTTCAATTGGAGCGAAGATGAGTACAGAATGAGCCTGTATCACACATGGCTTGCATACGAGGAGGCAAACAAGGGGAAGGAAATACTACCCATATACAGAGATGCTGTTGTAAACAATGAGAAGAAGATTCGGTTGTTTAGCTACACCCTCGACCAAGAGATAAGGAGGGTTACAAATGGCGAAAAAGGCGTGAACGATGTCATTCATTACTTGTACGAGAACTATGCATTAAAAGGGAAGGAGGTCACTTCAAACGATTTCATTGAAGCAGTTAACCTGGTAACTGGTCACGATTTCACAGAATTCTTTAACAAGTACTTCTACGGAACCGAAAAGTTCCCTCTCGTCGTCGAATTTGAAGAGAAAGGGACTTCTACGCTGGAGGTGATGTCAGAGCATGGAACGGTTTCAAGGAGCTGGTGTCTACCTGCTCGGGGAAGTGGTAACAGTGTCCCTGAGTCCCACCGTGCACCAAACCAGTCGCAGGGTTAGATACGTCTTTACAGGCTGGGTAGATGAACAGGGTAACTTCTTGTCATCACAAAGCACTATTCAATTAAAATTGGACAAAGAACACGTCGTAATATACGCAAAGTGGAGAGAGGAATACCTAGTAGAGGTAGAGAGCCCCTTCGGACAAGTTTCAGGTGAAGGCTGGTACCCAAAGGGGGAAATCGCTCACATTTCACTGGATCGGGCTGAGTTCGTGCAGGATGATACAAGATATAGGTTTGTCGAATGGGAAGATCAGCAGGGAAATAGTATCTCCACAGATCTATCACTTGAGATAGAAGTCAAAGGACCCATCAAGCTGACAGCAGTATGGTCTTCAGAACCTGTTAAATCTCCGATCCTGGAGTTCCTCACAAACCCATTCATCATAGCAGCCATACTCCTTCTAGTATTTTTCTTAATAGCTGTAAGAGTTTTAAAAAGACTTGAACTCACCTAAGAAACTAATAGGGACCAAAACCTTTCATATCTTCCTTTCTGATAATCATGTCATTGGACATAACCCAGCAGAAATATTTAATTATATAACTACATAATTATGTAGTTATATATGAACAGGTACACAACTATTTCAGTCCCAGCCGAGGTCAAGAGAATTTTGGAAGAGGCTAAGGGAGAAGAAGAATGGGGAGATTTCCTTCTAAAGCTCTATATGGAAGCTAAGAGATTGAAAGCCAAAGAATCATTTGAGAAGCTTGCTGAGAAGTTAACAGAGGAGGAGATAGAAAGCATACTCAAATCCAGAAAAGAGTTCAGGAAAAGGTTCAAGTTGAGATGAGGCTCCTAGACACGGATGCCATAGTTGAGTTGCTGCGAAGGAAAAGGTATGAAGCCGGGGCCATATCGATAATAACCCTAATAGAGGTTCTTAGAGGAGTAAAGGCTGAAAAAAGGCGAGAAGTAAAAAGGCTTCTCGAAGAGAGCTTTGACGTCTTAACCTTAGACAATAAGGTGATAGAAACCTATTGTAGGTTGTATCAAGATCTCAAAAGGAAAGGCATACTGATACCGGATGTAGATCTTCTAATAGGGGCAACAGCCATAACCCATAATCTAAGGCTGAAAAGCGGGGACCAACACTTCAAGAGGCTTGAGAAGCTGGGACTAAAGTTGGAATGAAATAAGAAAACCAACGCAAAAGGAAGATTTCCTGTGCCAACTCCACTTTGAGGGTTTCGATTGGGAGGTAGATAAGTTAGGAAGCAATGCTACTCATTCTGCACTTAGCTCTCTCAACGTAGGAAAAGATCGTATCTGAAGAAGATTTTTATATCTATGTTAATTATTAACATGATGGGAGATCCACTCTACCATTGGAAGCTCGCTATTGAAAACAGAGACGGAGCTAGAAGTGAGTTTAGGGCAAAAAGATACTCAAACGTCGGGATACTCTCTATCAGGTCACTAGAACAGGCTATAGAGGCCTGTGCAGCTAGAAAGGATCTCCACTTTCATGAAGATTCCAGAAGAGCTCATAAAATGAGGAGAAATTGGCTAAGATCAAATTTTCCAGAGCTATCGGAGGCTTGGGAAACCCTTTGGTCCATATATGCAGAGCTTGGATATGGAGGAGAGGATGAGGAAAGGGCGGAGCTGGCATTGAGGACTTTGGAGGAAATTCTAGAAGTTTTAAGGAGGGAGTGTATTGAGTCAAGTTCCTAAAGAGATAAAGGAGCTAGTCTCAAAAATCGGAAAGATAAAAGGGGTTCTAGCGGTGATAATGTTCGGAAGCTACGCCAGAGGGGAGTTCGACGAAGGAAGCGATGTGGATCTCCTCGTCCTATTTTTGGATGGCGAAACCCTCAAACTGGGAAGAAAAGAAGTCTGGAAACTGGCTTCTAAGTCAGAAGCTTTCGTACAGGTAATATCAATGACCATAGAAGAAATAAAATCATCTCCACTGCTAACGTCGGTCCTTAGAGACGGGATAACCCTCTTCAGAAAAGGGGACTTTGACCTAGGGAAGTTGATCGGCTTCTCTCCCATAGCATTAATCAGCTACGATCTAAAGGGCCTAGATCCAGTTGAAAAGGTAAAGATCCTACATAGGCTCTACGGCAGAAAAGGAAAACGAAGGTATGTAGGAATTGTCGAGAAGCTTAGAGGCTTTAGAGTGGGCAGGGGGAGCTTTATTGTCCCTTATAATAAGACGACGGATGTGACACGTTTCCTAGACATGAAGGATGTGCCCTATGTAGTTAGGTATCTCTGGGTTCCTAAGCTAATGGATAGAGAGACTTTATAATCCCTATTAGGAGAACTAGACTAAAAGCCACATAAATCCACTGTTCTTTTTGAATAATCTAATTTATAGAGATAGATATTTCAAACTCAAGGCCTAACTGCTTTGGGAATGGAGAACCTTGGCTCCAGACGGTTAGAGCAAAGGAGCAGGAGAAAACTGGGATATCTATTAAACTTTCAATCTCCTTTCTCGGAGATTCTGATTAAAGCATCAAGTTGGGAGATCCACACATCCACATGCAAAAAGCCAGTTCGATTATTTTATGCATTTGTAGGCTTGTTTACAGCAGATTTTCTCTAACCATGACCAATGTTATATTCATATGGATTTATCGCTATCGTGGAGCTCTCTTCATATTCTCCTACTCAAAATAGCTCTCTAGGATGTCTTACCTCAAGCTCAACGGTCTCTTTTATAGAATCCCTTCGCTCTAAGATCTCATCATCTCCTGTTACAAATATCTGTACTTTATCCCTTAACATAGCAGCATAAGCAATGTGAAGTAAGTCTAAAGCTCTTAACCTCAACTTTTCAGCCAATATCACCGACAACCAGTACTCTAAAGGCAACCTAGCTTTCTCACCGAGGAAAAAAGCTGCAGCCAAAAAGGTTTTGGATACGAGCTTTAGGCCACAATCTTCCATCATGAAGCGAACTATTGTATTCACCGATGCGTGTTTAGCCTCCTTAGGTAAAACCAAACCAGGTCGTAGTCTCGAAATGACAGAATATAGCTCAAACAAGGTTACTGGCGAAATAAAAAATCTGAAGCTTCTGGTAAATAATTTATTCGAGTCTCCGTAAAGGGGATCGGATGGCTTATACCTGGCTATAATAACGTTAGTATCTAAGTATAAAGCATTAAGCTCAACCACCTAGTCTACTCACCCCTGCCCTCTCTCACGAGTTCAACAGCGGTCTTCTCATGAACTATCGTGAAGGGAATCTCCTTCGTCTTTCTCTTGGATCTAAGCACCTCTAGAACATCATCCTGTATCCCTAACTGAAATTTCTTGGCTAATCTAGCTCCCTGAACAGCAGAACCCAACAATTCTTCAATAAGCGCCCTCAAAGTAATTCCTTCCTCAATAGCTAAGATCTTAGCATCTTTCCAAAGGTCCTCCCTTATCCTGATGCTGGTGATCTTATCCTTCATAGTCATCGAGATTTAAGTAATACATGTATTATTTAAATCTATAAAACATCCTCGTCCTTCTTCAAAACGAAAATTAGCAGGCTCTAGTTCCATCCTAGCCCTAGGTATTCCGAATAAGTTTATGATAAGGCCCTTCTGATTGAAACGCTAACACAGGGCCTCTGGAACTCTGGCGGTATTATACTTTCGATCTCCCCCTCCCGGAGATTCTGATTGAAGCGCGCGCCGACTGTCCTTTCTCCTGCGGAGACAATTTCCCTCCCTCATCTCTGGAGAGAAGACGTTGATTATTCTTAAATGGAGGAGTCAATTGGTTTATGGATATGAAGATGAGGAGGCTTGCATTAATCGTAGCCCTGCTATTGCTTGCGGTTCTAGCGGCTGCGTTCTACACGATTTACTGGTCTCGCCCAAAAATAGAAGTAGTAGGCGTGAGCAAAGGGGAAATTAGCGAGCACGATGGGAAAATAATCGTAGAAGTGAGGCATTGGGAACACTTCAACATAACATTCAAGACCTCCCCTAGGTATGCCAGGTACAGGATCGTGTGCTTCTGCGATTCAATTAATTTCACCCAAGGTCACCCACTAAAGGGAAGGGAGTGCGGAGGGTACGGCGTAGTTGACGAGAATGGATATTGCATCTCAACTGGCTGGGTCGCTGACACGCCACCTGGCCTTGTCGTAAGGATGAAGTGCTATTTAGTTAGAAAAGAGGAGAAGGTGAAGGGCAGCGAGCTGGAGATCTACCTCAGATCCGTTGAGGAGGGATAAGCTCGAGTAACCGATCGTGCAGGCTTCGTACCATGTGAGGTAAAGGCCCGTTAGCAAAAAGGGTGAGCCCGGTCCACTCTCAATGTACTGCATTATCCACATGAAGTTGCTGGATATTATGTCCCCGTCCCTCTCCCTGACTAACTTTGAAAAAGACTCTATTTTTCTTATCTCCCTCTATTATGGCACTTGCTGCCTCTTTATCCTCCACGAAAGTGTTGTAAGCTGCCATCTTATCCATGGCGATTTCTAGGGCTATGTTTATTAGAAGAATCCTGTAGCCAACCCCATGAACTCTTGGACCGGCTATGACGAACTTTTTTCTCTCCAACCTATAGGAATAAGCAACGGGCATAAAAAAGGTCTATCACGCCCCATCTGATAACCCGTTTTGACCAGGCGAAGTTGGAAAATTTGTGCAATTTCTTGAATCCCAGGTTTGCTTAAGAATTCTTCTTTAGCTAGGGGTATTAAGAAGTCATTTCTTTGCTCCTCACTAATTTCAAGGCTCATTCGACCTATTTCCTTGGAGCTTTTCTAAATAGGATTTGATGACCTTCTATACCTCTTCTATGAATAAATGTCCATCGAGGGGCTTGATATCTTACCTTTATAAGGTAAGCTCTCTTCTTGAGAGGGGATCGTCTTGCGACCGGACCTTCCTCTTAAGGGCGTCAAGGGCTGCCTCCTTTCCCTTGCAACAGGTGTTATTTCCACCCTTGTAGGGCTTCTTCTTTCAAATATCTCAAAGTTCGCCTTTCCCCTCGTGATGACCATTGCGATATATCCAATCTACTACCTAGACCTTAGGCAAGGCAGAAGCTGGGAGGCCTCAAAGCATGTCCTTTTATGGGCTCTCTCCTCCTCAATAACATTAATACTCCTCACTGCTTTGCTAGGGGAAGGAATAGGTGAGCTTATACTCCACGGGACATCGTACAAGCAGGAGATGTTAGATTGGATAAAAACGGGAAAAGGTCCTGAAGGAGATCCTAGGCTCTTTATCGTGCCGAAGCTGAGAGAAATTGCAATCTTTTCAGTTCTGTGCCTGTTTTCAGCCGGGTTCTTAGGCCTCTTCCTTGGCTCCTTCCTGCTTAATTACATGAACTACTATGTTGGATGTATCATAATCCATGCAAGGCCGGGGAAGCTTTGGGTCCCCCTTATCTTTGGCTGGCCGATTTACGCAATACTCAGAGTTGTTGGGTACGTGAACCTAGGGATAGTCCTCTCAGTACCCATATTTTCCAAGATTCTTAAAGTAGAGTTCGATGAAAGGCAGGTTAAGAGGCAACTATATCTAGCCATCCTGACAATAGCTTTGGACTTCATTCTAAAGGGGACCGTAGCAAACTTGGTGTATCAGCCCCTCTTGAGAGGAGCTATTGAGCTTGGTTAAGGAACATTATATCCATACTCACCGTCGCAGTTGTAAACATAAATCTTGTACCTTCCTGATGATTCTTCCTTAACATACCAAGGCACAACTGCGTGAGCACCGAAGCAACTGTGTGTTTATGCCACACTCCTGCGCCATAGGATGAAGAACACGACGGTCCCCAAGAAGGAGAACAAAACGGACCTCTTCCATAGGGAACCTATTTGACTCTCGAGGTCAGAGAGTTCTTCGATTTCCGTGCTAGTGAAGATGTGGATGCTAAGGCTTTTCTCCAAGTGTTCGTACCGATTGACGAACTTACCCCAGAATGCAATCGAGCGTGTCTCCTCAGGATAAATTAGATCCATTTCAAGCGTTCCATTGATTGTTGTTCCTTCCAGTCTGGGTATGTAGGGTATCGGAATCTAAACGGTCACGTCGAATTTTTTCATGTGGTCCGAAATTGTGTCTCCCCATTCACGTGGCTTGTCTTTGCACCTCCAAGGACTGAGCGATGGGTCTGACGGTAAGAATACGACGTTCTCAAGAGCATAGTGCTTTTTCAAGGACTTCCGGCCTGACGGGAAAGTGACATTGAGGATATCACCTATCCCGATCACTCTTTTACCGAAGATGTTGCATGGAAAGATCAGGTACTTCCTGTAGTATTCCTTGTTGTAGTCACCTACGATCTCGTTGTAGCGAGAAACGGGCTCTGCCTAAGACCTAAAAGATTGGGCCATTTCGCCCAAGGAATAATGTAAGGACAAACCAGATGAAGAAAATGATAGTTAACCACTCAGTGATTTTCTCTATCATCTCTCCTTCCCCTCAGGTCCTTCCTCTTAAAAAGAGAAGGCCTTTCTGAGATAATCACCACTTCTCTTTCTTAAAGAAGAAATAAATCTTTCATTTGAAAAACGTGAATATCTATCTGAGAGCTTCAAAAAAGAAATATTGACCAAGGGAGAGCTTTGAGATTCCGGCAAATTGCCTTGAATCCACGCGTTAATTACAATAAAAGGATTTTCACCACGTCCTTCTCAAACATTGCTCTCCCATGATTGTTTTTCCATAAAACCTTCAAAATGCTCGGTTGTCACCTTTACCTCAGGCAACCAGATGTGCAAACAAGCCTCTTAACCTCATATTATTTCCATCAGACGAAATTTAAGTTAGCGGTAGAGAAGATATCGATTTCTCTTCATTTATCTAGGCAAGTATCCTATGGCTCTCAGAGACTCTGATTACAGTCGTTAAAGTTGCAGGTACAATAACCTTAGAGAAACATTGGTAGAGTTAACTAACCCTTTTAACTGCCTTTTTAAAAGAAAGCGGCGTCAACACGTGAGACAGCGGCTGTTTCTTGGTTCTAAGGAAGTCTACGAAATCCTCATCTATTGTAAGGAAGAGCATCCCCGATTTGAAGGAGGAAGCGTAAAGCAGGTTGTCTATAAGGTCCCTGTGTCCGAGTTCGTAGAGGGCTAAAGCTATCCTGAAGGCACTAGCTTTAGGAAGCAACTCATTGTAGGTGCTCCTTATGGCTTCTACTCCTGACTCAAGGGTAGAGGGATCGATCTTCAGCTTAACTAGCTTCCAGAGAGCCTCCAAGATACTTGCCTCAAGGTAGTAGACCTGAACCCTTCTAAATAAGGGTATTACCTCCTGAGCATGCTCCTCAACCTCTATTCCCAATGTTGGTAGGAGGAATGTCGTGTCAACTAGTACCTGCAAGCTCTTTCTGTCTCTCAAAGCTCTCCTCCTCCAGCTCCTTAAGGGTGACCTTCGCAACCTTCTTGCCATGGAGAGCAAGCCAAATAGCATCCCTAATGGGCTCAATTATCATCTTGTCGCCCTCAACCCTAAGGTTGACCCTCATACCTTCCTCTATCCCTAGATTCTCTGCTATCTTCTTTGGGATCACCAAGGTTCTCCTCTTACCAATCCTGACGTTTGCCTCAATCATCAGATTTAACAATATTTCTGACAATATAAAATTTCTGAATAGTAAAAAAATCTGATCAATTTAAAATAAAGCAACAAGGGCCGATTTTCAGTTTCAATCACATTGAAACGATGAGTTTCAGGTCTAGGAGGGCAAACGATGTATGGAATTTCATGGAGCTTCGCTACGCTATTGTCGTCGGAAAGAACTCCTTCAATGAGAAGATCCCCAGAGCTCTCACTCCAGGGAGAGAGGTTTTCACTGCATTGGTTGAAGGCAGGCCATGCCTGCTGCTTGAAGGGCCGAAAGCAAATCCAAATGTCGTCGACAAGTGCCAGGAGTTGGGTGTTAGCTTCCCAAGTAGGGATACCATGATTGTGAACGGGACGACCTATGAGAGCTCTTGGGGCGCTGAGGACTACTGTCTAGTGCACCTGTCTGGAGAAGGAACCGAGTTGTTTGTCATGGGAACCCATCGATTTGGCACAACAGCAGGATACTTCTATCTTCAGCACGAAGTTTCTGCCGTAACAACACTGTTACTCCATTGGGTTGATAAGAATTCGAATCACATAATCGAACTTGATGAGATCGAGGTGGTTTGGAGCCGCTAAAGAGGTCTAGCATATATAGGGGGAGAGATAACTAGGAACTACTGGATCGTAAAGCATTTAGATCAATATTCGTCTGATATCCATTGAGTGCAAAGATTGTTTGATAGGAAAACATAATTTGTCACTTTAGTAGGGATCTGTCTCTTCTAGAACTCCTTTGGATCTGTCTCTTCTAGAACTCCTTTACTACCATAAAGTCTCTCTTCCCTCTACACGAGTATGTAGTTCAATCAAAATCAATCCCTTCAGAGATTGCATTAATACGATATTCGCTATTTTCAATTTTGTCAAGACTTATATGACTACTCTATCCGTATAACTTTCTTGGTTTACAAAATGAGTATTACCGTTTCTGCTAAGGTCGACAGGATGGTCGTAGAGAAGGCCAAAAAATACGGGATAAACATAAGCGAAGTGATGAAGGAGGCCCTAAAAAGAGAAGTAGAGAGAAGAGAGAGGGAAGAGCTCCTTAAGAAGCTTAAGAGAGCAGGAGAGATCTTAAGGAAGATCCCTGAAGAAGAGATAGCTAGGCTAATCAGGGATGACAGGGAAAGATGATGCTGATGGACGCTTCTGCTCTCCTTAAATTGGTGAGAACTGGCAAAGAGCTTGCCTTGGATCTTTTGGAGGGAAACGCTCTTCTAACCTTAACCCTTACGAAGTTGGGAATGCTCTCTGGAAGGAGGCAAAGCTCTTGGGAAGGATCACTTTGGAGGAGGCTATGGAGCTTCAAGAGACGATGGATCTCCTTTACAGTAAGATGAGATTAGTAGATCCCCCTTCAAGGGTGCAAGTGCTTAAGATTGCGGTTGGAGAGCACATCACTTTTTATGATGCTTCTTATGTAGCTACTGCCTTGAAAATGGGCGTTCCTCTGATCACAGATGATGAGGAACTTCCTAAGAAAGTTAGAAGTAAAGAGTTCCAGGAGAGGGTTGGAGTAGTTAAAGTCATGAGTTCCTCAGACCTAAGTCGAACAGCAAAGCGTTACAGTAACACTTTCAACCTCCTTTCTCGGAGAATCTGATTGAAACGTGGTTTTATCATCATTATAGGGAGTTCTTATGTGCAAAACTTTCAATCCCCTTTACTGGGATTCGGTAGGAACTGAAGATAGTTTAGAAAATACTTCAGCCAAACACTTTCAATCCTTGATAAAAGGGACTCCTGACAAATTCGAATCTGACATGCCAGATTACTCATCAAGTGGCTTTCTTCGTGTAAAACATGGAAGAATGAGAAACCTAGCTAAAAAATTCTTTGTAATCATCCAAACTGCCCCTTCAGGGTGTTTACATCATGACTTATGAGGGCTGCCTATGTTCATTATGTTATCATAAATATCAAATCTTTATATACACATTGATAGTTAGAGTATCAAGATGTCGAAAGACCTGTTGTCCCTTTATAACCCGTGGTGGGAGGGCAAGGGCAGCCCAGTCGTCGCAGAATGGGCCAATAAGGAGGTCAGATGGAGGCCGAGCTGGATAGAAAAGCTGAGCCTGGAGCCCTTCTCTCTCAACTTTGTCATAGGACCAAGGCTCGTAGGAAAAACTACAGGCATCCATCTGCTGATAGAAGAGCTGCTTAAAAAAGTGAGGCCCGAAGCAATATTGTACCTCAACTTGGATGTGGCTCCGGATCCTGAATCCCTCCGAATCATGCTGGAAGACTACGATTCATTTAGAAGGGCATCTGAAGTTAAGATGAGCTACGTGTTCTTGGATGAGGTGACCAGCCTTAAGGGCTGGTGGAAGGTGATAAAGGGCTATGTGGATGCTGGTTTCTTCGCCAAGGACGTCTTGGTTTTAACGGGTTCCTCTTCTCTAAGGTTAAGAGGTGAGGTTGAGCTCTTCCCCGGCAGGATGGGGCGGGGCAGGGAGGTCATCGCGCAACCACTCTCCTTCAAGGAGTTTCTCCATGTCAAAGGTGTGGATGTTAAGGTTAGTGGTGACATTGAAATGGATATGTCCAGGCTCCTTCCGAAGTCCAGAGCAATAATGGAGCTTTTCCACGAATACCTAGAGGTCGGAGGGTTCCCTCTATCAGTTAATAAGGATCCAAGGGCTGCAGAGTACACCATAAGGTCGCTAGAGGGCGAGCTGCTAAGGGCTGGGAGAGATCCCCACCTTGCAAGAGGGTTGGTGTCTTCCATCCTGAGGAAGGCACCGTCTCCCTTATCCTATGCCTCAATAGGCTCAGAACTCTCTGTCTCACACAGGACAGTTAGGGAATACTTGGAAATTTTCAGAGCTCTCATGGTGCTCGACCGAGCCATGTACAGGAGGGGGAAGAAAGTCTTCTGGAGGAAAGAGAGCAAATTCTTCTTCTTGGATCCTTTTACGGCCAGATCCCTTTCGCTATGGACACTCACAAAGTTCTTGGATGCTGCCCTTTACGAGTGGGTGGTCCAGGCACACCTCCTCAGGAGATACGGTGAGGTTTTTTACTATAGGGACTCATATGAGGTTGACGTCCTAGCGAACGATCTGAGGATAGAGATTAAGGTTGGGAAGCCGCATCGCCGCTACCCAAGGGGTGTGAAGATCTTAGATGAGGATAATATCCATCTTTTCTTAGCGGTTATAACTTGACACTCTCCCAACTTAAGTTGGGAGCTTCTCCACTTTCTGGTGTGGATGTTTGGAGGCTACAAGCCACACCCAGCCTTCATGTGGAGTTAAGGGCTGTCAATTCAGCCCCGTCCTTACCCATGTAGCGCGCTATCCCTCAAGATGGTTTATGTGAGATTCCGTTACAATAAGAGTCCCTCAGAGAGAGATTGAAAGGATAGGTCTAATGCAAATATAACTTTAGGCATATCTTCAACGTTAGCGCGCGCCAACAAAATCAACAACAACGCTAGAAACAGGACGTTAACCTTCACATCCCCTACCCCTATACACATCACATGCGCCTTTCAACATCACAAATTATCACTCATACATCCATCGCGCGGATGAGTGGAATCCAATTTTAAGCCAGTCGAATGCCTTAAGCCCTGGATTCATAGTTACCAGGAAAGGGAGGCATGGATTCTAGGTGATAAGGTAATGGCTCCCGATGGCAAGGCTACAAAGATTGATCAACAAGCGAAGCCAGGGAGAAGCCGTGTACTTTGCATCCAGTACACGGTTGCAAAGAAATTGGGAGTAACGGCCATAATTTCTTATGATAAACACTTTGATGGGCTAGATATACCAAGGCTCGAGCCCTCAAATGTCGTAAAGAGGAAGGAATTCAAAATTCCTTCCCGTACCTGATATGTTAGGACTCATAGGCCATGCAAATCCTGAGAATGGTGAAGATGATGAAGGAAGAGCGGGGCGAAAGTGAGGGAAGGAGGAATCTTGTACAAGATGAGTTCACGAGCTTAGAGGAACACTTGCTTGAGGAAGATATGCTATCTACTTCCGCATTCCCTTAAAGGAACTAAGAGCTAGATGAAATAAGGATCAGGAGATCGAAAGAAACATAATAGCAATGCTTTGGACTAAAAGCGAATTTCTAGATGAACTTAGAAAAGAGAACTTTCGAGCATGGTGGAAATAGACTTTCGGAGGCAGCTTTAAGCTGCTTGAGAAGCTTAATAGGGCTGTTATCGATCCTCTCGCCTCTCAATTTCCTCTAGAATTTTAAGAATTTGTCTTTCAAGCTCAGGTAGTTTACTCTTGACTGTTTCCCAAACCAGCTCCATCTTTACACCGAAATACTGATGAATGAGCTTATTTCTCATACCAGCGATATCTTTCCAAGGGATTTCTGGATGTTCCACCTTCAACTTCTCACTTAGATTCTTTGTTGCTTCTCCTATTATTTCAAGTGCCCTTAAAACAGCGTATTGCTTCTCCTTATTTTTCATGAAGGCCTCCTCTGATATGCCTTCAATAAATTGTCGTATATCAGATATTGCCTCTAAGATATGCCTTAAATAAGCTTCATCTCTTTTCATAAATGATGACCATCTCCTTTCTCACATTTTCTATTATGTAAGGACTTAAACTGCTAAAAATTCCGAGATCCACTTTTCTTTTGAATAATTTGCTTAACTCCCTTTCAATTCTAACTAGATCTAGAAGACTTTTTCTCTTACGTTCCTCGAACTCAATTGCGATGTCGATGTCGCTGCTCTTCTTATGCTCACCTCTGATAAGGGAACCAAAGACAGCCATGAAAATTATATTATTTTTCTCACATATTTCGACCAATTTCTCTTCTATTCCTCTCCTCATAAGCTCCTTAGGTAAGGATTTGGTCCGCGTCATTTTAATACCTCAAATTGGAGTAATTTCTGCCGATTTAAAACTTCTTAGTTAACCAATGCAAAGCTAAAAATAGGCGATCAACCCCCATCTAGAACTACCCAAGGGTAACCGAAGAAGACATCAAAGCGACCTTAGGAGAAACTTAGCTTCCCGTTAACCAGGTTTTGAGATCGGCATATCTCATCTCATAGGAGTTTAATTCCCCTAGCCTCTAGGTCCTCAGCAACATCCTGCAAGCCGATCCTAAGCAACGTTTCCTTCTTTGGCAGGCCTGTTTCCTTGTCCCATCCTCTCAGCTCGTAGTATTTATCAAGCATCATTTCTAACTCAACAACCTGGCCCTTCACCGGTCCTATTGGGGCCGAAAATCAGGGAAAAGATGAGCGAGGTTCCATGGTAAACAAGACAAGGATAGAACTTCTTGAATCTGAGAGCGAAGAGGTCTTAGATGTCCTAACAGAGGCCTTCGAGGAAGGCGATCCCTTAATTCCTTCTTTAGGAGCAAGCAAGAAAACCACAAGAGCAGTGATGAAGGCTTTTCTCGATTTCTTTGGCAGTTCTAAGAGATCCTACCTCTATGGGATAAGTAAGGATGAGAAGATGGCTTGCATATCTCTCTCGGTGGACTCAAAAGAAGAGCCATCAGCCTTCGCCCTGTTAAAGTTCATTTTCACTCTCATCAGGGTTCTAGGTTGGAAGGCAGCAAAAGATGCTTGAGGAGATTCATAAGGAGGAGCCTAGCTATAAAGAAAGAGTTCTAGAGCTTATTGTCCTCGCACTCGACCAGCATACAAGAGACGGGGACTCGGCAGTAAAGTGTTGCGCTTCTTAAGGAGAAAGGCGGAAGAAGGGGGGTATAGTGGAATAATCTTCGTTTGCAGATCGTGACACACCAGCCTTCAACCTCTATTTAAAGGAGGTTACTTCATAGATAAGGAAGTTAAGGTAGGGTAAAGAACTCTTTGTTGGATGAGGCTAGAGATAAGAGATGAAAAGAGGGAATGGCAGAGATATTAGAAGTACTTTTTAGATAAAAACAATGCCATGCGGCTCCTGAATGGATCATCGCCACAGCATAAGAGCATCAGAAATAATGGGGTTGCTCTGAGAACGTGTCAAATGCTTAAAGCGCTAGGGAGGCTTGGGAAGCCGTAAGGATGAGTAAAGCTTGTTCGCTTTGCTATGCTAAGGATCTTAAGAAGACCTCTATTTCTCTATTGACTTCTTCTGATTTCTCATAAAGGACGAGATGGCCAGCTTCTTTTATCAGATATGAAAAGACTGATTGAAACGGCCATGAGGAAACTAAAGGCACACAAGTTCGTCTCAATCTCCTTCTTCAGGAGTTCAGGATTGCTTCATAATGATAAGTATGTATGGAATCAAAGGAGAACGAGGCTTCTCTCAATCTCCTTCTTCAGGAGTTCAGGATTGCTTCCTAGGGACTTGATCTATTTGGCTTAATTCCCAATATTCGACTCTCAATCTCCTTCTTCAGGAGTTCAGGATTGCTTCAGGGGGATCAGATGCTCGAGTGCCTAGACAAGCTCTCAACTCTCAATCTCCTTCTTCAGGAGTTCAGGATTGCTTCAGCCAAAGGCCAGCATAAACATTACTTTACCACTTTCTTCTCTCAATCTCCTTCTTCAGGAGTTCAGGATTGCTTCAGGAAGGGCCATGAGGCGGCTCGGTTTCTCAAGAAAAACTCTCAATCTCCTTCTTCAGGAGTTCAGGATTGCTTCATCACGCTGTTAGAGACCTTTGAATAAAATCGGTTATCCTCTCAATCTCCTTCTTCAGGAGTTCAGGATTGCTTCGGGGCTCAAGAAACTTGGTACCTTCATTACAACCAACTCTCAATCTCCTTCTTCAGGAGTTCAGGATTGCTTCACAAGTACATAGAAGTTCCAGAGGAAGTGCCTGAGAACTCTCAATCTCCTTCTTCAGGAGTTCAGGATTGCTTCAAGCAACATACTGTAAGGTCTCATAAGAGGACAGTTTACCTCTCAATCTCCTTCTTCAGGAGTTCAGGATTGCTTCAAAGGGAGAGATTTGGCAAGGAAGTACAAACGCCTCTGTCCTCTCAATCTCCTTCTTCAGGAGTTCAGGATTGCTTCGAGAAGGCTGAAGTTAGAGAGAAGAAAAAAGTGAAGAGTCTCTCAATCTCCTTCTTCAGGAGTTCAGGATTGCTTCCTCGTCCTCTCCTTATGGCCCCCCCTCATGTCCTTGATCTCTCAATCTCCTTCTTCAGGAGTTCAGGATTGCTTCCCGAAGGAACCGAAGGGGGGCGAGTTGTATTGGAAACTCTCAATCTCCTTCTTCAGGAGTTCAGGATTGCTTCCCGAAGGAACCGAAGGGGGGCGAGTTGTATTGGAAACTCTCAATCTCCTTCTTCAGGAGTTCAGGATTGCTTCCTCCTTCCTTTTTTATTTTCCGAACGCCTTAACTTTTTCTCTCAATCTCCTTCTTCAGGAGTTCAGGATTGCTTCATTTGTTAAGGAGTTTGATCTATGCGAATTGTGTTTCCCTCTCAATCTCCTTCTTCAGGAGTTCAGGATTGCTTCGGTGTAAATTGTGCGGTAAATTGGTAATCAACAGCCTCTCAATCTCCTTCTTCAGGAGTTCAGGATTGCTTCACGGATGTCTCGTGATATGCTTCAGCAACGCGGATCTTCCTCTCAATCTCCTTCTTCAGGAGTTCAGGATTGCTTCCTTGCAATAAGGCTCCGTCCTGTTCTGATTGCTTCCTTATCTTCTCTCAATCTCCTTCTTCAGGAGTTCAGGATTGCTTCAGGTACAGCGCCACCGCTATTATCGACGCTTTCGAGGTACTCTCAATCTCCTTCTTCAGGAGTTCAGGATTGCTTCATCACTCCCGAGATATTTCCCATAAGGCTTGCAAGGGCCTCTCAATCTCCTTCTTCAGGAGTTCAGGATTGCTTCAAAAATTTACAGACCTCCACGCTCAAGGGTCACCATTTACAATCTCTCAATCTCCTTCTTCAGGAGTTCAGGATTGCTTCTCCATTTCCATGATTATCATAGAAATTTGGTCTTCAGCTCTCAATCTCCTTCTTCAGGAGTTCAGGATTGCTTCTCAAAAGTGTATTGGCTTGCAAGAAATGTGAAGGACTCTCAATCTCCTTCTTCAGGAGTTCAGGATTGCTTCTTATATCTCCCTTGCCCGCAGGGAAGGGAGCAAAACTGCTCTCAATCTCCTTCTTCAGGAGTTCAGGATTGCTTCGATAATTGGTATAGTCAAATTAACTGGTGGCTGATAATCTCTCAATCTCCTTCTTCAGGAGTTCAGGATTGCTTCTCTTGCTTCAAAACGGCTTATGCGGGTTGAAGGTCTATACTCTCAATCTCCTTCTTCAGGAGTTCAGGATTGCTTCTCTTAAGCTTTTTTCTTGCGTAAGGGTCGTTAATCTCTCAATCTCCTTCTTCAGGAGTTCAGGATTGCTTCAGAAGCGAAGAAGGGGCTAAGGCTCTTATCCAGAAGCTCCTCTCAATCTCCTTCTTCAGGAGTTCAGGATTGCTTCCTCTCAGGGTCAGGAAGTGGCTAAGACAGAGTATGACTCTCAATCTCCTTCTTCAGGAGTTCAGGATTGCTTCTAGCAGAACTTGAGGAGCCCAGCATAATAGCCAACATAATCTCTCAATCTCCTTCTTCAGGAGTTCAGGATTGCTTCCTCGGAAGATTCACTTTCTGCATAGTGCTCCATTTCTCCTCTCAATCTCCTTCTTCAGGAGTTCAGGATTGCTTCGCAAGTAAATGCACAAGATTACTAAAACCAAGATGAAGACTCTCAATCTCCTTCTTCAGGAGTTCAGGATTGCTTCAGAGCTAAGGGAGCTCCTAGCAGAGTTCCTCGACGAAGTACTCTCAATCTCCTTCTTCAGGAGTTCAGGATTGCTTCCGTTTTCGTAATCCCCAGTGGAACTGAGAAGAGAATAACTCTCAATCTCCTTCTTCAGGAGTTCAGGATTGCTTCAAAGCCTATTCTCCTATGATGGAAATTAAGGAGATCAACTCTCAATCTCCTTCTTCAGGAGTTCAGGATTGCTTCAACGACCACCTAATCGCTGAATTGTGGAAGTCAGATATCCTCTCAATCTCCTTCTTCAGGAGTTCAGGATTGCTTCGAGCGAAAGGATGCTTATGATGCTGAGGAAATATACATCTCTCAATCTCCTTCTTCAGGAGTTCAGGATTGCTTCAAACCTTAAACCTCAATCCTTCCTTTTTTCTTTTTGACTTCTCTCAATCTCCTTCTTCAGGAGTTCAGGATTGCTTCCTATACTTTATTTCCTTCTCTGTCATAAAATAACCACTCTCAATCTCCTTCTTCAGGAGTTCAGGATTGCTTCCCCTTTTATCGAAGGTGAGGAAACCATAAAGGCTACCAACTCTCAATCTCCTTCTTCAGGAGTTCAGGATTGCTTCAAGAATGGGCGGTTTTCCTGCTTGGGGAATTTCCGCATATCTCTCAATCTCCTTCTTCAGGAGTTCAGGATTGCTTCCGACCCAGTCACCTTCACCATTCCTGCCCTCTTATGGCACTCTCAATCTCCTTCTTCAGGAGTTCAGGATTGCTTCCACTAGGAAATAAAAAATAGAAAAGGAGAAAGAGGTTACCTCTCAATCTCCTTCTTCAGGAGTTCAGGATTGCTTCTCCATTTTGAGGATGCTTATGACCATCTGAAAGAAAAACTCTCAATCTCCTTCTTCAGGAGTTCAGGATTGCTTCCTAGTCGCCCTCCCGAGGGTAGGGCGAATTCCTCTGTCACTCTCAATCTCCTTCTTCAGGAGTTCAGGATTGCTTCTAATTTTTTCATTTTTCTGAAGCCTTTTTTCTTTATGACTCTCAATCTCCTTCTTCAGGAGTTCAGGATTGCTTCAGACGAATACTTTAAGACCACTAAAAAGCCTTCAATTTTCTCTCAATCTCCTTCTTCAGGAGTTCAGGATTGCTTCCTAGTCGCCCTCCCGAGGGTAGGGCGAATTCCTCTGTCACTCTCAATCTCCTTCTTCAGGAGTTCAGGATTGCTTCTAATTTTTTCATTTTTCTGAAGCCTTTTTTCTTTATGACTCTCAATCTCCTTCTTCAGGAGTTCAGGATTGCTTCAGACGAATACTTTAAGACCACTAAAAAGCCTTCAATTTTCTCTCAATCTCCTTCTTCAGGAGTTCAGGATTGCTTCATCTGGTTAAAACCGCTAAACTTGAGAGCGAAGTAGGACTCTCAATCTCCTTCTTCAGGAGTTCAGGATTGCTTCGAGGAAAGAGGAAAGCTTTCTTACACAACAAACTTACTCTCAATCTCCTTCTTCAGGAGTTCAGGATTGCTTCTGCACTCTTCCGGTATCAGCTTGGTGATCTTGGCTCTGGCTCTCAATCTCCTTCTTCAGGAGTTCAGGATTGCTTCGAAGTGGGAGGAAGAAGGCATTATCCAAACAGCCGTGAACTCTCAATCTCCTTCTTCAGGAGTTCAGGATTGCTTCCAAGCTCCGCATCAGCAACGATGCGGAGGTCTGCGATACTCTCAATCTCCTTCTTCAGGAGTTCAGGATTGCTTCAAATCGAGACTGCCTGAGAAGAGTTACAAATTGCTCTACTCTCAATCTCCTTCTTCAGGAGTTCAGGATTGCTTCGTGTTTGGATGATAGCCCAAAAGGTAGAAATCGAAACGCTCTCAATCTCCTTCTTCAGGAGTTCAGGATTGCTTCCGGCTCCAACCCCCTGGTGATGAGGGCAAAGATGGCCTTCTCTCAATCTCCTTCTTCAGGAGTTCAGGATTGCTTCATCATTAAAATCGCTTGTGAAACGGAGGGTGGCCACATCTCTCAATCTCCTTCTTCAGGAGTTCAGGATTGCTTCCTTCGTCGTAGCCAGCGC
>CAZUBM010000006.1:0-22730 GCA_964618805.1 uncultured Nitrososphaerota archaeon | reverse complement strand
GTCTCTCAATCTCCTTCTTCAGGAGTTCAGGATTGCTTCATTACCAGTAATTGTCTATGGCGATGGAGAACAAGTACTCTCAATCTCCTTCTTCAGGAGTTCAGGATTGCTTCCCCCTTGAATTACATAGTTAGCATTGCCTTAAAACATTCTGATTTTTGCCTCGCTTGACTTAGTGCTCACATCTCACTTTTGAACCTGGATTTATAAAGATGTGCTAATTAGCGTGGATTCCGTTTGAGAAAAGAGCACGAAGCAGGTGCCTTTATTCGCCTAATTATATTCAAAACCATTAATATTTCCAAGATTAGAGCTTGCTGAAGTGGATTTGGCATCACAATTAGCTTGAGTAACACCTACTTCAGAAGCAGTTTCCTTCAGTGAGAAGGAAAAGGACTTCTCATAAGTCTCCTCTTTTTTAGTTATTAACACTTTTGAGATTTATTTCCAAAAATAACGCAGGATTTCTTCAAACTATCCTAAATTCACAATCTCAGTGAGTGGCACATCGCTCTGTCAGAGGTTGTGGTGTTACCTTTGAAACAGGTAAGGACGGAACGCCGATCCCTCAGCTAGCGTTGAGTTAAGATCGGGCTTTACTAGCTTAGATGATAAGAGGATCCAAAAGCCTTGAGCTCTTATGGAAAAATGCTTAGATAACCTTTTTTAGATCTGGATTGTAGACGAGCTCGGCGTTTTTGAAGAGTTAAAACCTTCAGACTTTGATAGCTTGATGGAACCAAAAATTCTCCTACCTCATTTTAAGCGACTTCTGCCCTTTTCTTTGCAGCTAACGTAAGGTTTGATGAAAACGCTTCCAAATCCCATGGTCGTCCTTGATCCTATTCCGCTGTAGTTGGCAAGCTTCAGAAGGGCGGTCAGCATTAGGCCTGACATGAAGTCAAGCCCTCCCATCCTGTAGGCGAGGGTGCCTGAAAAGCAGATTATAGGGACCCTTAACCTCTTGATTGGTACGGGCACGACCCTCCTCACAAGCTGGCACTTGAGGAGTTTGAGCTTTGATGCCCTCTGAACTGCGCTCTCTGGAAGTCTAAGCTCCTCGGGGCAAAACGTGTTCCAACAGAGGAGAGGCCTTCTGAACATCGGTCTGCTGTCCTCTGGAAAGGGAGACTCCTCATCGAAGACAGCAGGGGTTAATATCTCAACCGTGAACTCCCTGTAGGGCTCTCCCCTGAAGAGCATCTCCTCGTATCCCTCAGGCCTAGTTGCCTTTACGTCGAGCACCTTTAGCTCGACCCCAGCGACCTTAAGCTCAGCTTTCTGGAGCCCCTCGATTAGAGGCTCCCTGAGTTCATCCCTCAAAAGCTTGAAGGTAGCCCTTACGTAGCTTCCGAGTCCAACTCTAGCCAGCTTCCCCTTAACGTTCTCCCTGGCCGTGGTGAGCCTTGTTACCGAGTAAGGCTTTATCCTCATTGAGTGAATTTCCGAAGCTAGATCCTTATCGTAAGCCTTTATTGCGGAGAAGAAGAGGTGTTGAACTATTCTACCGCTTGTTGGAAGCTCGTAAACGAGCTCAGAGGATGGCTCAAGCGAGACGGAGATCCTGCAAGGCAACCCGATTCAAACTTGGGCCAGCTGAATTTAACCATGTGCTTCTTCCTCAGTCCTTCTTCCAGACCTGCTTCTCCTCGCTTCTCCTAACCACCTTTCCAACCTCTTCTCTTAAGCACCAGAGCCCCTCCTTTATGTCGATTAGAGATATCCTCAACTCAGAGGCAAGATAGCCGCTTATTATAACCTCTTCTTCTCCTGCAAGGACCACGGGCCTAGCTCCATCAAAGCTAACGAGAAGCTCGTTGTTTGAGAGAAGCTCAACTTTTATCGTGCCCTTAGCCTTGGCAGCTATTACTTCTGCTCCTCCAGCAACCTCGTATTCAGCCCCTTCAAAATCCTCGATGCCCAAAAGCTCCGATACCTCGGAAGGCAAGATTATCTCAGGCTCTTTGGTTTCAAAACCGCTGTTAACCAGTGCTGTAGTCTCTATCTGGCCTGCGGGACCCTTCAACCTGATCTTAACCCTCACAACCACTTAAACTACCTCACGAGCCTGATCTTCCCTATCTTACCAGCGCGCCTAAGCTTGTGAGGATCAATCCTAACTTCGATGGTCCTCAAGAACCTGATCTTCCCTATCCTCCGGGTCCTTCCCTTCAAGCTACTTCCCTCAGACATTAATTCACTTCATGATCCCAAAAGCGCCTTATATACATTGCTCAGCTAAGCACCGGAATTAACAGCATTACAAAGTTTGATCCCTTATAGACCCCTATTCTCAACCAAATTTCTCCATGGAACCTTCTCCGATGGAAGAAATCCCTCGCCTCTCTCCTTATCAAGCGAGATCCAGTTAATCAGCTCATTTACCTCTCTTACTCCAAGGCATATTAACTTCCTGGCATAATCAGATCTTCCTATTCCCTTCCAGCTGTAAGAGAGCAGCATAGGTTCACCCTGCTCAGGCTTAAGGAGCAGGAGTCCGAACGCAACTATAAGCTCCGCTAAGGTTTGCTGGATCCTCTTTCTTGGCAGCACTATCTCTTGTCCTTCCTTTTTGAAGGATGCGGAAACTTTCTCAGGCTTTATGTAGCAACAAGGCCCCTCAGCAATCATTGCCATTCCAAGGTCGCAGGTTGCCGTTATCACCAAGTCGCTGCTTTCTTTAGAGAACTCCCTAATCTGCCTTAGGATCTCAAGATCTGGCAGGTACTTCATCCCCTTCGCCCCAGTTGGGAGGAGAATATGCCCAGATCCAAACTGAATTTTAAGAGCTCTTGATCCTCTGGTCCCCATCATGTAGGAGAGTACCCTTCTGGCCAATCTCGATCTAAACTTTGGGAAGCCGCTTATCGCGCTCAGCTCCTCGCTCCTTATCAAGTCATCGAAGTCCGTGAAGAGCTCCTGAAGAACCATAGAAGGGATGAATAAACTCAAGCTAAAGCCCTTTTCCTCTAACTTCTTTTCCTTTAACTTTTCCTCTAACTTCTCTTTTAGATACTCAAGAAGGCCCCTCATAAGGAAGCTAGTATCCACAGCCAGGCATATTTTAGCGTTAAACTCGGATAAAGACTCAGCAAGCTCAATTAGTTTGTCAAGAGGATTTACGTGCTCTATGCAAGCCCTTTCAATGGCTTGAATTAGATGAGCTTCTTTAACTTGCTCGTCCTTTATGAGAGAGGCTATGATTCCCCTCTCCTTAATCTTCGGAATTATCGTCGCCTCTTGCTTGTCGAGTATGAGATAGCCCACAAGCCTATTACCCTTTGCTAGAAGGCAATGAAGCTCAATTTTACCGCCTAAGCGGCCTATTATTCCTGCCAGCTTTTCTTCCCTAATTTTAAGGAACTTCCAATGCCGCACCTTAAGCCCTCACCCTAACAACTTCATAATCTATGAATTCCTGCATCTCCTCCAGTTCCTTATCCCTGTTTCTTGCTGGATCATAAAGCCAGAAGTAGAAGCACTTGAGACCGAGCTCTGTAGCAGCTAGAAGTGCACCGCTGGACATGGTCTTCCTGCCACCAGTTATATCAACCCAAAGCTCCAACCCGTCCCTCTTTGCTTCCTCAGCCGCCATCTTAACCTTATTGTACACCTCTTCTATCGATTCTTGGCTTACTCTCAGGATCTTAACCTCAACTCCAGATGTGCAGGGCAGTCCAGAGATCTTAGCCTTAATGCGTTCTCCTACCTCTTCTGTTCCAGGTATCCCCCTCCTCTTGTCGCGCTGGGAGCATAGAAGAAGTATTCTACGAACCTCTGGTTTATACTTCTGTAGAACAGCCTTTATCGAATTGAAAGCAGGCTTTTCGCTGGAGCCTACCGTAGCCAGGTAAGCTATGGGCATCTAATGTATTGACTATCTGAAGCTAAAAAAGAACCTTAAGGGAGACATGAAGCGTCCCAAAATTGGGTTTCAGACCCTCAGTCTCCTTCTTCAGGCTTCAGAGTTGCTTCATGAGCTAGCTCCTGCGTTTTGTACACCTGCAGCACGTTAATCCCTTAATCAGCTAGATCTAGAGTCTCCTGCCTGATAATTAATCAAACAGATGGAACGTGATATCAAATGAAGTCTTTTATTTTTTCAATTCATTTTACCAGTTCGATCAGGATGTTAGTTCTCATAGCCTCATTAGGCCGTGCTCCAGGCGTAATAACCGGGACAATGGATGCCCTAATAGAGCAAGGAAAGAAGCCCGGACGAGTTTACTTGGCAACAACTAGCGACCAACTGATATGGGACGGATGCATTCCTTTAATCAGGGAGGAATTCCACAAACATTATCCTAACGTCGAGCTAAGAACCGAGGAAGCCTGCATCAAGAGCGACGACATATACGATGAGGAGGATAATGCAGAGTTCATGAGGAAAGTAGCTGCCATTATGCATAAGGAGATCATAGCTAGCGGAAACGAGGTATATTTGAGCCTTGCAGGAGGTAGGAAGACCATGTCAGCAGCCATGGTATTGCTTGGTCAGCTCTACGGCGTAAAATCGGTTCTTCATCTCCTTGTAGATCCTGAGCTAGAATCCAAGGGAATGATTAAGAGATTAGCCGAGCTTCCTGAGGAGGAGAAGAGATTAGTGCTTCATCCTCCCGCTGAATCTCGCCGTTTGATAGAGTTTCCAGTGTTCGCCATTCCTTGGAAGATAGATCAGGTGATTTTAGCGCTCGATAGGGGAAGCTCTGAGGACCCGCACCTCGATAAGATAGTCAGAGGGATGTCGGACAGAACACGCAAGCTCCTTAAATCCATCCTGGTAGAAGCTGAAAGGGCTGCTAGGCGCTAGACAAACATATAATTCTCCATAACTCTGAGATCAAGATTGGTTATGGGGTTGTAGAGCTTGAAATGTGGAATATCCCACCAAGGTTTCAAACCTCTTGCGATTGAAATGTATGGAATAGGCCCTGCCTCGGCTTCTACTTATTTTATGGTTCTTGCATAGATTGGTGTTAAACCCTCCAGACTCTAGTAGCATTCTGCTCTTATTAAGCTCAATCGGATAGGCATTAATCTCCTGATCAGCGCCAGTCTCCTTGAATCAAGAAGCTGAGGCACCTCAAGCTCCCTTAGCTTAAAGGGCTTGGGAAATATATCGCCCTCAACCCTATTGCGGCTCAGTGCCTAGCAGCTCATCGCCATACTCGCCCATGAGAGGCTTTAATGCCTCCTCAACTTTCTTCATGTAGAGCCACACACTATCTAACCTAGCCTCATGAGGTAAATTGACAGCAATCCCTTTAAGAAGCCTCTCATATCTCTCCTCTTCCTTCCATGAGACTAGGATTGAATCTCCTTAGGTATTTGCCTCATCCTCAGTTATTTCAAAGAGATTGTAGCCTGATGTGGTCTTCGCCCCAATACCGACGGTTGTAAGGGCACATTTGAGGAGAGCTGTAGCGACCCTGAGTAGCTTCTCATTTTCTGAAGCTATGTAAAAAGTGAATGTTACGCCAGGTGCTATGGCAGGAAAGAGCAACGCTCTAGGTTCAGTTATCTCTTGTATCTCAGGGAGCTTCTTATGGAGCTCTTTCATTATTACCTTTTGATCAGTCTCAAGAAGGCGTCTTACTTCTGTTTCACGATAATGGGGGCTTATAACTTCTGGTATTATGAGGAGGCCCTCTTCACTAACTTCTACCGGATATGCATCAAAGAACATTACTTTTCCTATGAATTTCTCTCCAAGTTTCTTCTTTAATAGTTTAAGGAGATCGGCTGCTTCAGCCCTAATGCATCCTTTCCATCTATCTATTACCTCATTAGGCAGATCCTTATCCCACTCTGCAACACCAAGCACTTCATAAGTATAGCATAAAGCTTCAAGATGGCTAACTTCGGTTTCAAGAGCGTCTTCAACTACTTTCTTTATGAGATCAGGATAAAAGAGGAGGGAGTGAATGGCTCCCCTTATAGCGGTAGCGGGATAGTATGGAGACTGAATAAGAGGGTCCCAATGGAGACCGATATGGAATCCTATAGCCCAAGGGAATGTGCGAGTACCAAGAACTCCTGGGGTAATTAAGCGCGCCTTAATACTTCTTAGCTGTAAGCTCTGATCCCCTTTAGTACTTTTTAAGGCCTCCTTAAGGTGCTGCACATATTTATTGCTAGTCGTTATATTCGTCTCTCGAGATAGCTTCTCAAGTAGCAAGCGACGAAGTGATTCTATACCTAAGTCTAGCTTCTCAACTAAATTCCTTACATCTTTAAGTATATCTCTACCTATGTAAGGCTGAGAGAGCTTATCTTTAGCTTGTTTTATACACCCTATTAACTTAAGCTCTTGCTTAAGAACTTTAATAGCAAGGGAAACAAGCGTTCCACTTCTTTCTAATTCTTCTAATTCATGTAATACTCTATTTAATTTATCTATAATTTTTACAATTATTTCTCTCTGAACCCTTCTTTGCCTTAACGCGTCTTTCACGTTCTTTAAAAGAGTATTAATCGTCTCATTAATCCTCTCAATTCTTCTATGTTTTGACAACCCCAGAAGTAGCAGAATATTCATATGAAGTGAGTCCTCATCCATTAGGCCACACCACACGAAAGTTATATTCAAAAAGCAGATCTAAGAGGTTTCCGAAAGGAGATAAAGTTTCTCTAGAGACTTGGTATCCATGAGGCCAATCCTTGCTCAGGAATACTGTGGCAACAACATGATAACTCCCATGCTCACCTAGAATAGTAAACCAGACTGGGCTAGCCCTTCGTTTTATCTCTCTTTGTTTTGTTCTATCGTTTTGATCTCTCCATTTCCGCGGTCCTCCTAAAATCCATCGATCTGGACCTAATTTAATGGCTAATATGCGGCATAACATACCAATGAGATGAAGGGGCTTGTTACGATCTAGAAAACCTCCCATTCTATAGTAGTTAATCCCTCGATCTATCTTAAGGGAGCTATCCTTCTCTATAACGCTCTCTAGTCTTTTAGAGAGAGAACGAGTACTGGTCAATAGAACCTGACAGTAAGGAATTTCAATTTCTTCAATTTTTATTTTTCTCTTAGAGAACGCAGGTATACGAGGAAGCTGGCTAAGATTTCCCTGGGATGATAAAGCTGCCTCAAACTCATTAAAAGTTTTATCTGCCAACTCATAGATAGATTCGCAGAGCTCTTTTAACGCCTCTTTAACTCTCTCTTCATCCTCATTAAATAACTCTTGCCAAAGATTCATAATCCTACGTAGAGTCTCAGGGGATTTCTCTATTTTAAGAGGTTTAAGCTTCCCAAACCCCCGTCTAGCAATCTTTCCAAAGCCTCCCAACGATGCGCTCAAGACAAGAGAAGCTAGCGCTACGTCTCTAAGGCCTTTAGGCTTGACAGGAACCAACGAGTATACCTTCAGTTTACAGGAGGCGTCTTGTGGATGAAAATGAACATCTCTCCGGAGAAGACTGACCCTAGGAACTTTTCCTATTTTAATTCGGCTAGCGTGTTCTGGCGGGGAACTTGGCCTAGTTAGGATCATCATAAGGTAGGATCGTGATGATTTCTTCTTGCCAACGTAGCCTAGCACTTCAGTTGCTTTAAGAGCTGATTCCACTTCGTTCTTTCCTCTATCCCATGCAACTCCTGCAAATAGCGTTCTAAGCCACCACCTCCATACTCCTCGGATACTTGGAGCTCTAATTGACTCATACCACGTAAGTTTGTCTACGGTATGCCGTGTGTTAGTATCATATCCACTTGTAGCAATTGGCATAAAAACCTCAAAATCCACTTCAAAGAGCCTCTCTGGCTTGTTAAGGACAGAATTGCTCATTTTATCCCCCCTTCTCCAATTGTCTCTGAGAGCTTACGCAAAAAATCTAACTGTCTGCTCCAGCATAATTCGGATAAACGAATTTGGGAAGGATCCTCCCTCTCCGCAAAGCAAATTAGGTTTTCCCATGTAAGCTCTAGCTTAAGCAGTTGAAGCAACTCCTTTACCTCCTCTTCCATGATAAGGAGCCACATTATGAGATAAGGAGCCCCTACTCTCATCCAGATAAGGAGCTTACGCGCTTTATCAGGAATCTCCTCCCCTCTCAAACCCATCGCTTTGAGAAACAGGGCAGTTCTGCTTAACGCCTCACTAACTGATCCCTCTCCCATACCAGATCACCTTAATCAAGCCCTTACCTGAGCTCTTGTCAGCCCCCAAGAAGAGGTAAAGGGGGGACTTTTGTCCTAACGCTATCTGAAAGATGTGAGACGGTTTAAGTTGAATCTCAGCCTTGTCCCCATCTATCTCTAAGCCAAGCTCTCTAAAGGAGATAAACTTCTTCAGTCCTTTAAGTACCTCTCGCTTGAGGGGGATTCTGGAGTTCCTTGCAATAAAGGCTGTGTATAGTAATGTGCCCTTAGGTAATGTCTCCTCCCACCAGGGCCCAGTCTCCACTACTTTCTCCTTATACTTTAAGCGTATGCGCGGAGTCGCGGTGATGACATGTTCCAACACAAGGCTTAACATATCATCACTAATGAGCACTACGTGCCCTTCCACTTCGAGAGCTATATTTAACGCTTGACTATTCCTGATAAGTGTCCTAGTGAGCTTAGATATCTCATAAGCCCTCCTAGCGGGCTTAAGAACGAGAAGAGGCTCTATAACCACACATTCTTCATTCTGAAGGGCTTCAACACTCAAGAGCACTTTACTTTCCTCCTCAACGTAGCATTCCCTTCCACACGGCTCTCGTCCACCTGGTGCCAAAGCTTCAAGGGCTTCATTAACTAACATATCTTTCCCCGTCATATCGGCAATTAGGGCAAAGCGATTAAGAAGGGCTGGTGAGGTCACGTAAGCATAGCCTCCTTTGAGGGAGGGCACAGGGATTAGGAGAGGATGGGCGTCTAACACAGTAAATGAAGCAGCTGACTCATCTACATCCCCAAAAATAGGGGCCCATATCTCCTTCTCATCTCTGCTTCTCTTACCCACCCGCTTAAAGTAGCGATTGCTTAGGGCGCCCTTAATAGAACTACCTCGAATTAGCGGGATGTAAGCAGGGCTTCCTCTCTGAATCGGGTTATCTACAGCCCCTGAGACAGCCTTACCCATCCCCGAGTGCAAGTCTGTAACTAGCATCAGGAATAAGAGCCTCTTCTCGATGGAAGACCAGTTCATCAGCCAAACTCACCCTCCGCTAGCCTCTTTAAGGCCTCGAGGAGTAGACAAGCTTCATGAAGCGTACGAGACTTCAAAGCTAAGTCATTATATCTTTCAGCTAGGCGAAGCAAAATCTCTAATGGTTTTTCTTGGTAAAGCTCCTCCTTCACCCCTACTAAAGGCAGGATCCAGCTGGCAACACAATCATAAACTAGAGCATGAGCTAGTTCTTCTTCCTTGATTTCTTCAAGCGTACTTATAGCCTCGCTATTGCGAGCTTTTATGACTTCTCTGATGGCTTTCTCCTTCGCTTTTGACGCCTCAAAGGAAAGCGTTGCAAGCAAGCCTTCGGCTACTATGGAAGTGGAGCAGCTAGCGGCATAAGACTTCAGCTTCTTTTGTCCCTCAGGGCCTAACCTACTAGCAATTCTTACGTAGTGCGATGCGTGCTCATACATCTGAGCTATCCTATCCTTTACCTTCACGCTCATTTGAGACACCTGGTAATGGTTTAACATAGACAAGGCCCCCGCCCACGCTCTCCTTGCCCGCTGCAAAGAATCTCTTTTTATCTATGATGAACTCAAGGAATCTCTTTAGATAGCCTAGTTCTACCTGGGGTTCAGCCTTACGGCTTCTCAAGATAACTCCTGAGTACATTACACTCATCTCCGGTAGATACTCCTCAGTCCAAAGCCCTCCCTCCTTCACGATCTTTTTTTCATAGTCTAAGCTAACCCTAGTGCGTAGCTCCGCTCCCCTCCTCGTGAGGAATTCAAAAGTGTTGTCCCCAATTAAGACAAATCTCTTAGCGAGCTTCCTCCTTATATAATCGTACGGGGGCCCGTCGGGGAGCAACTCTCCGAGTTTAGACGCGAGCTCTCCAATAAGATCCCTAGTTGGCTCCTCAGAGCATTTCCCTTGCTCTTTAAACTCTAAGGCCTCTAGCTCAACCTCGCCAGCTAATAAGATGACCTTATCATCTACCACGACCTCATTCTCAACAGGGACGAATGCCTTTGCATTCTCTACCTCGGGAAGTCTAGTAAGCAATCCGTGAAGTTCCTTAAATTGATCACATCCGCTAAGCCCTAGGGCCGCTAATGTGTGATCAAATTCTTTAAGGGTTGAGGGCGATGTAGCCCAGCACCACATGCCCCTAATTGAGTTTACTGGGAATAATAGGAGTTTAGCGTCTAGAAAGGTCAGAATGCCGCTCCTGCCTCCGACCTCCTCTGGCTCAGCCCCGAAGAGCTTGCTAGCTAACTGTTTCTCTCCTGCTAGCTTAAGCGCTGATCTAAACATACCACGTATACTCGGGGCCTGTCCTATCGGGAGGCCTGTCCTCCTGCTCCTTTGAATTATGAGATCAGCTGGTGCCACCCCCCTGCCAGCTCCGAAATGCGTAGGGGTCTCGCAGAATAGTATCAATAAATGGGTATTACTGACTGACTGGGAGCACGACTGCTGTTCCATATCCAACAGCCCTCCACCTCCCCACACCTTTAACAAGAACCTCCCCCAAGAACCGCATTACATCTTGGAGGTTTACATCCCCCAAGATTTCAAGACGGAATACGGATCCCGGGGAGACAGCAGCATACATATTCTTAGGGGCATTCAACCTTAAATCCCAGCCGCTGACTGGGAGGGGCTTGTGCAGCCCCACGCCAATTAACCTCATCTTAAGGCCCTTCAGCTCTCCCCTCCCGTTAACAAGCCAGTCTGGAAGCCAGCTCGTCCTTTCTCTGTAGGGGATTTTCCCCTGTCTAGCAAATATAGCTGGAGTCAGTATAAGGAGATCGAAACACTTACTCCTAACAATTTCTTTAGATAGTTCTTCAATAGAATAGCCAGTAAGCTCCTTACAAATCTCATCAAGCCTAAGCTCTTCAGAGTTAACGACTACAGGCCTCCTATCGCCTCCAACACTTAGCAGGGAGAGATTCTTTAAGATATTGAGGTAATGCTCAGGGAGGCTCGCATATTCCACGATATCAACATCGATAAGCTCGAGCCATTCAGTCATGTAAAAATAGCCTGGCCTAACTACCTTAGCTTCATCCTTCAGCGCTATCCCAGGCCTCAGCTGGATTCTGACTATGCCCTCAGCATCCTCCTTGATTTTGGCTACATCTACACCCCTAAGCTCAGTTACTTGCTGAGCCCTCAGCTTCAATACGGAGGATGAAATTAAGCCATTCATCGCTGGCTTTGAGGCCCTGCCGCAGCTTGGACAGGGAGGCCAGGGGGTAGATAATGGATAGCTAACCCCTTCAACGTATTGGTCTCCCCTCCAAGGGACTAGGAAGAGCTTCTTGCAATACTTACACCTGCGAATATCGTACGGTAGAGGAACTAAGAGGTCTCCCTTCCAGCTATAGAATGGGCCGTGGAAGAACGCCTTTTCATCCTCCAACCTTTTAACAAACTCCTCGAAGCTATCAGTATCAGGGATGAGGCCATGGTAATAGAGCTCAGTTAGAAAGGCACCAGCTATGGTGCTTGGAGGCGGCATGAGCTCAGTCTGGGCATAACCGCCTACGCGGAAAGGTTTGGGCTTCCTAAACCTGAGTACATCCATAGGTGAGAGCCTAAACCTCATAAAACGATAACCAGCATTATCCAATCTCATCCCCTCTTGGCTTAGCTCTTAGGAGCGACTCAGATAGGCATCGATTCGCTATATGAACCAGTCCCATGAAATCGTTGATTACTTCTCCAAGCCCTAGAGTCTGATACCAACTAGTGAAGGAGCGGTGTAACACGCTCTTCACTACCTGCTCAAAGGCAGAAGATTGAGGCGGTCCTTCCACATGCCTATCTACCTCCCTCCTGATTAGAGCTGGAATTATGGGTCCCCCTGCCGCTAGTGCGCTCCGTAGCTCAGGTGCGTTTAATATGTGGATAAGGCGCCTAGCCACCCTGATGTTCTTTTTCTCAAGCTGGGCGAGTCCATTCACGATTGAAGCAATGGCCTGAGCCTCAATGATCGGGCTCCTTAAGGAAGATTGAGATCGAAGCTCTCCAGCACCCACTAATATTGTGGTAAGTGGATCACTTGGATTCCGGGAGAGGCTAAGCCCCTTCCACCACCGGGCCATACCGTATTGATGTAGCTTAACCTGCTCGGCAAGCTTCTTCTTATCCCATGGATACGTCCAGTGAACACCGCACTCTAGCTTAACTATGGGCCCAGCCCTGCCTAGGAGCTCAGCGTAGATAGCTCCTTTGCCCTTAACATCCTTCGCCTTCTCCATGGCCTCAACAGCAATCTCCACCGCCCTACCTAGGTGATACATGTAGTGAGTGATGATTAGACCTGTTGAACATGAGACCCTGTATCCGAGCCCTTGTATAATCAACCCAGGTACAGCATAGAACTCACGGGAAAACTCCTCAGCTAGACGCTGAGCTACTTCAAGGGCTAGCTCAGGCGCAAGCAGCGCTATTAAGTCATCTCCACCTGAGTATACCACGGATCCGAAGCCAATCTCTTCAACTACTCGAGGGACTATCCGTGCCGCAAAGCTCATAAGTGCCCTGCTAAATGCCATGTGAGATGCGGGACTCATAGCTCGCCTATCTTGCAGTAGACCCTTGGCTTCCCCTTTGCTCCGAATCTGCTCCCTGATCTGTGGGTGCAGCGAATCAAAATAGCTTGGTAAGAACTCGCCTGAGATCCAGCGTCCCATATCATCCCCATCGCTCTTCAGAAGGGCGAAGAAGCTCCCTGGATTCTTCCGCCATGCGTAAGGCATAAGGGGGCCGGGGACTTCATTAAGATCATTTACGCACTCCCCTATGTAAAGAGGAAGCTCTCCATCCTCCTCTAAAGCGCTGAACCACTCTTCAATTAAACTTTCAGCGTATTTTAGAAATTCTCTTAGCTTCTTATGCGCCTCTTCCAGCTTATCATGTATCCCTTCGAAGCGTTCTCTTAATCGGAGCCATGTCTCTTCCATTAGGAATTCGCCTGGTATTCTGAGCAATTCTTCAATGCTCATAAGACCCTCAGAGATCTCGGAAGCTTTGCCCTGAATATCAGTAGAGCCTTCTATCTTGGCCCTAATTTGGCGTAGCCAAGATAGTCGAGCCTCAATAGCGGGAGGCTGACGGGAGGATGTTATGCCAATCCTCTGCCTTAACCTTGAGAGTTCCTCATTTAGCCTCTTAGCTTCATTTAAGAGCTTTCTAAGCGCTCCCTCTTCCTCTCTCCTTTCTATGGCCCAGAAAATAGCTTCACATAGGGATGCCTTAAAGGTAGCTGTAGCAAAATCTGAAGTTGATGGGAAGCGGACTTCAAGTCTCTCTTCGGCTAATCCCTCGGAAAGCCCCTCAGGAAGGCCAATAACAGCCCTGATGATCTCTTTGAAGAACACACTATCCGATCCAAGGAGTCGCTTTATTAGGCAGGGAGCGCAAAGGTACTCGCCTGAATCGAGCCTCTCATCCCACTCTATTAACCCGGGCCTCGCATCCTTAAGGGCCCTCCAAACCTCCTTTTTGAGGAAGAGGGGGTTCCTTATGCCGCACAGGGAGCATCTCTCAGTTATTTCCCCGCCTTCCTCGCGAGGTGATGGCTCAACGCTGATATTAAATGATGGAATGTAAGCAGAGAGCTTCACCGAATTAAGCGCGTAAACCGCACCATAGACTATGGTTGGCTTTACCTTCCTAAGCCTCTTAACCAGCCTAAGGAGCGGATTAACAAGCTCTTTAGGTAGATCTCTGCAGTTCTCAGTTAAGAACTCTTCTACATCCTCTCCTTTCTCCGGAAATGGAGTATATACTATTCTCATAGGCCATAGAGGCGGTCTCTCGACCTGCCTACTCCACCTCTCCTCCCATCCCTCTTCTATACTGCTCTTTGGAATCCTCTCAATCAAGAGATTACGAATGCGTTCCCGAGCACTTTCACATATCTGCTTCCAGCAGTTCTCTAAGCCCTCTCTCATGCATTTCTCAAGGGTCTTGCATAAATGATTTGGAGCTAATATAAGAGCACTATTTGGAACTAGTGGAAGATAAAGCAAGCGCTTCCCCCGTTCTATGGATCCCCAATCAAGCTTCCAAAGCTCCTCTATAAGCTTCCTGCTGAACTCCTCGGCATCCCTCTCTGAGAGGATCCTTCTATCCATTAACAATTGGGCGAGCTCACTAGCTATCCAGAGGTCGACAAAGGGGAACCCCTTAATATACGGATAAATGACTGCATCTGGACCAAGTATTGACAGACCCTCCTTGATGGCTGACCAGGAGAGAACTGAGGAGATCCAGCTCCCAGCCCAGAGATCACTAGTTTTTCTAGCAGCCGATATAAAAAGCTGGACCCCGCCTAGGTCCATGGAGAGAAGGGAGGCCCTAAGAACCAGTTCAGAACCCTTAGCTTCAATGCAGGGTATAAGGGCGCTAGTTGCCTCAACATGATCCCAGATTGAGTGCGTCGGGACACGGCTATCCGCAGGAAGGGAAGCAGCGCGGGGATCAGTACGGCCCTTCACTAGCTCTCGCCACTTCGATTCAAGCAGTCTCCAGAAGAGCAGATATAACAACTTGGCTCCGGAATCCCCCAATCCCCTCAGAATACCCTGCCAAGGCCTACAAGTCGTCTGCCTGAGCACATCAAGTACATTGCTCACTAATGGCAGTTTACCAGTCCTTAGCTGCTTCCTTAACTCCTCAGCATTAAGCTTACCCAGACATGATTTAAGGCCAGAGAAAGGGTGCACAAGCTCTATATAACCTACATCCATCCTGCTTAAACCTAGTACTTCAGAGGCGAGATCTAAGGCTATGCGTTCGCTGGCGCTCGAAAACCAATCTGCTAGCTTAAGCCTTTTAAGCTGGCTTCTAACTTCCTCAGGAACCTCATGCTCATCAGCATGATGCTTGCGTATAAGTTCCTTTATATCTACTCCTCTCTCCTTCGCCCATTCTGCAAAGTAGTTGGGTAAATAACCAGCAGCGCGTTTCCCGTGGCCTGGAGTAAGAGCAACTTTATCAGGAGGGTCGTGGAGTAAAGCAGCTAATTTGAGTAGCCACTCTTTCGTGCCTAGTTCTTTCACCCTTTCACTCATCCTAACACGCTCCCCAATGCCTCACCAAGCTCCCTTCCTATCTCGGTCGGTATGATCCATCCCTCGACCACCTGAAGTAGTCCCCCCTCCCACAACATCACCAAGAGCTCCTCAGGAACCGCGGCCTCCTTTCTTCTAGTTCTAGGGGAGGAAAGAACCCTTACCAATCTCTCAAGCACCTCCTGCGGATAAGGGAGGATGGGTAGCTTCACCACTGAGTACTCAGACATAGGGGGCCACATCACAGGATCAAACTCCTCAGAGTGTTCCCTGTAGAAGTCCTCCTTGTCAGAGTCCTTGGCCAGCTCCGATATCAACCCCCTTATCGCTTCGAGCCTTTCGCTAGCTACCCTCACATCTCTAGCTACAACGTGGTAAACTCCGCTAGTTGGGAATATCTGGCATAGCATGGCTAGCTGGATCCCCATTATCTTCCTTCCACCAGAGATAAGAACGTGAACCCTTCTCACATTGTATTTTAATCTCTGATCCACCAGGAGCTTTCCAGCTAGCCTTGTAAACTCCCATACCCTTTCCTGTCTATCTAGGTCGGGAAATGGCAAGCTGATCGTGTTAACCCTGCACTTTCTATACTTAAGGGACATGGCGGTCTTAATGAGCTCAGCTCCCTCCATTACCTCTTTGTCATTTGTAGTCATCAAGAACAGGTAATCTGGAAGAGATGATTCAGCTAGATCAAGATATTGGATAAATTCAGTTACCACAGGGGGACTCAAGCCAAGAGGGGCTATAACAGAGGTTTTCAATCTCCATCACTGGGAATTGGCTTATTGTAAAATGACTTACGATATAATTTTAAGATTAATAAAGCTGCACTCTAATATTATAGAACAATGCTACAACATGATTGGATGAAGTGGAGGTATTACCTAAAGCCAGCTAAGACCAAGGATGTATTCAAGGCAATTGCAAAGAAGGGAGGAGTTGCCAGCTTCTCCGAGATAAGGGATCTAACAGGATTAGATGGCTCCGTTTTGGTTCATCACCTTGACAGGCTGATATCAAGTGGCCTTCTAAGAAGGGTGATCAAAGGAGCTTATGAGCTCTCCTACAAGGGCATCATGAGCTACCTCTGTGGAGGATCTGCCCAGTTCGCCTACATAGGTCTTTTGGGCATAAAGAAGGAAGAGTCTCAAGAGGCTGAGCCTAATGTAGCCATTAAGCTCCTCTCTAAAAAGGGGATAAGCCCTAAGATTTGCTACATCTGCACCTCAAGGAGGGCAATGGAGAGCTGGCCAGGGGGAGCAGGGATGAAACTTCCTTTTGCTTGGATATTGGTTGAGGACAAAGAGATAATAGATGTGGACGCTGTGAAGGAGAAGGTAAGGCCATATCTGGAGACCTTGCTTCAAGAGCACGCTGTAATCTTAGATTGCACCTCTGCTACGAAGCCAGCCACAATAGCTTACTACGAGCTCGCTCAGGAGTATCCAGTCCTCCTGATCTACGTGTACGAGGAAAGCAAAGAGTTAAAGTGGCTGATCTCAAAGGAAGAGGTTGCCAGCAGGCTTGGCCTATTTGATGAGTGAATCTCCTTCGCCTTGCAGCCTGCTTTAGGTTCTGTCGTAACCGTTGAGAGATCTCCTTTATCTCATCAGCCCTTGCACGCCCAGCTGTACCCACAACCTCCAGAACACTTCTCAGGATCCCTCCTTACCTTAGGAGGGATCCCCGTCCTCTCCATCTCTCTTATCTCCTTTATAATGCGCTTAACATACTCCTTCACCCTCCTGGTGATCCTGACCTCAACCAGGGCATCGCCAACATAGTAAATAAGCCCCCTCTTGACGACTGTTGAGAAGGCCTCCTCGACCAAAAGGGCATAGAGGGCAAGCTGATACTTGTGGTCTGGCCAGGCACTTCCCTTCATGCTTCTTGAGAACTTGTAATCTACTGGGATTAGCTCATTTCCCTGCCTCAAGAGGAGGTCGGGCTCGCCATATGCGTTTAGCCTCTCGCTATAAAGGGGAGGACAGCTCAATACTTTCCCTTCGATACCTGGAGGAGGTCTCCTTATCCTAGAGTGCTTCTCCCTCGATGCTTCTTGCTGGGAATCCAAGACGGGCTTTAGCTTGAGAACTCTGCTGTAGTAAACTACAAGAGGACAGTATACGTACTGTTTCACATCGGTAGGGGTTATTGGCCTCTCGGAGGGGTCAAAGGTCCTAAAAAACCTCGACCCTTCCCTCCTCCTCCTTCCACTCATCTCCTATCACTATTATGCCTCTCAGCGAGGAAGGAACTGGGAAAACGTGTATTACCTTCCTCTCCCTCTCCTCAGGTCTCGGGCCAAGTATCTTCCTCAGATCCTGCACTAAAGACCTCAGCCTCCTTGGGATAAGCTCCCCCAAGAAAGCGCTGTACTGGATCCTCCTTAGCCCATAGTCCTTCAGCTTCTCCGCTACCCTCGCCCTAAGCCTGTCATTGGTTATGTCGTAGACCACCAAGTACTTCATAGGCAACTACTCCCTCAGGATAAAAGGCCTGTACTTTTCCCTCCTGAGGATGTGGCTTACTATCCTCCTTGCTTGAAGCCTTATCGCCGTCTTTAGCCTTGGCCTCTGCCTCCAGCCGAGGGGAAAGCACTTTGCCTCAAGTCTTTCCTCTAAAGCGCCTAGAATAGCTCTTATGGCCTTATCAGAGAACTCTTCGTCCGAAAGAACTTCCCCAGGCTTCAGGACCCTCTTAGAAACTAAGGATATGACTGCCCTATCGACTACCTGTGGCCTGAACTCCTCCATAAGATCAAGCACCAAGCTAGGCCTTCCCGCCCTGTCAACGTGCAGGTAACCTGCATAAGGATCTAGACCAGCGAAGTATATGGCTGGCAAAACTCTGGTTCTCAGGTACCAGTAGCCCAAGTTTAGCATCGAGTTCACCTCGTCCTCGGCTCCCCTCGTCACCCTTCCTGGAAACTCGAACCCCTTAGGCAGCAAAGCGGAGAACATCTCCCAGTAGATGGTGGCAGCCCTAGACTCTAAGGCCATGAGTTCCGCTCTTGAGGAGAAGTTCAATCCATTTGATCTGAAGCTGGAGATACTCTCAGCCAATCCCTTTATCAAAGAAGCTCCGCTCTCAAGTTGATCCGCAAGCTCCTTATTTGTCCTCCTTCTAGACCTAGCAAACCTTAGCATCAAATAGGCTTGATTAAGGACTTTTCCCATCACAAAGGACTTGGCAAGCTCGATTCCCCTCTCATCCATCAGGGAGAGGTATTGTTCCCTCCTAGTCGAAGCAGATCCTGTTGAGAATGCAGACAGCACCGCTCCTAAAGGATTTCCCATACCATCCGAGAAGAAGACGGGTATTCCCCTCTTCATGAGAAGCTGAAGGGCATCGGTTGATATAGAGACGCCCCTTCCAGCTAATATCAAGCACTCAACTTCCTCCGCTGGAAGCTCGTTTCTTCTATCCTTCCCTCTTATGACGAGCCTTGCCCCCTTCTTCCCAACGAAGGAGCCAAACTCCCTGACCACTAACGTTTTCCCCAATCAACCACCTCCTCTGCAAACTTCCCAGTAGATGCAGTCCCTTGGGCAGAAGGGAGGCAAGCCAGGGTCTTGCTCCTCAGCGACTATCCTCATCTTCCTATCCCTTTCATCTATGAACTCCCTCCTAAGGACCTCATCTATTATCAGCAGCTTCCTCTCAACTATCGGGAATCCTTCTCTGTCGAAGGATAGGTTCACCACAACGCCAACATCGACTGGGATGTCCCTGCTTGCCTCCAAGCAAAGAGCATAGCCAGCAGCAGCTATCCCTGCTACCCTGCCTGCTTTTCCAGTCTTTAAGTCCAAGATGACGGAGGAGTTTGAAAGAGCATCTATGCTCAGCCTTTCGCTTAAGCCTAAGAAGCTCCCATCTACCTTCATCTCAACAACGAAAGGTATTGCGACATTAACTAGAGCATCCAAACCGCTCCAAGGGTTAGATGAGATTGCTTTGTCCAAGCTTGCCGATATTTGAATGGCCTCGTAATCCCAAAGCCTCCCAGACATTAGCTTAAGGGTCTCGAACTCAGCGTCTCCTAGCGAGCTGGCGCATCTCATAACTTCGTTAATGCTCTCCTCCCTGAGCTCAGATAACCTGCCCAGAAGCTCGCTTCCAGTCATCTTACCCTCTGAGTAAAGGATCACCTTAGCTTTTGTTATGGCTCGCTCAACAATCATGTGTAAAACTCTTCCTCTGAGCATCTTCTCGCTAGGAGGCCTCTTTATACCTTCGACCCTCCGTAGGTAGATGTCCCTCCCAGTGCCGCAAAACTGACCAGCCACCTCAGATAGGGCAAGCCTTACATCTTCGTAAGGAGGCTCTATTGGGCCTCTACTCCAACTCCAGCCCCTCCAGTCCTCTGCTGGAGGATTCTCCCTCGCCCAAGCTAAATATCTACCGTGCAAAAGTCTTAGTTGATCTGAGGAGAGGTAAAACACCAACTCTGCCCGTGAAGAAGGGGCAACACCCCTTAATATGATCGACGGTAACACATACCCTAAAAATCGGTAGATGTGCTAACCAGTTAGATGGGCCCAATTAGAAAAATATAAGATCTGAACGGTTTTCTCATTTAACAACATTTAAAACCATGAATAAAATGCTAGTTAAAGTTATTCTACTGAGGAATTGGGGTCCAGAGACAAAGGGCAGAAGGGGTCTTATCATGTTACAACGATCGTACTACAATTGAAGGAGAAAGCAGATCACTTTTTTATTCGAACTAATAACACTTTTACAACTAAATTTTCTTAAAAGTCAACCAGAATTTTTCATTTTGTTGAATAAGGCCTAGGGCATGCTAGCACATCTTTATAAATGTGAAAGCCCGAAGGCGATGTGCGAACTAGGTGGTTGAGGAAAAAGGGAAAAATAAAAATTCATGTCAAAGGAATGTCTTACTTAGTTGAGAAGCAATCCTGAACTCCTGAAGAAGGAGATTGAAAGTTCTTCTAGTGGAAGGTTCCTAACATCTTTTCCATCGTGAAGCAATCCTGAACTCCTGAAGAAGGAGATTGAAAGAAGAGTTTTAAAGCTTTCCTGAATCTCTCTTCCTGAAGAAGCAATCCTGAACTCCTGAAGAAGGAGATTGAAAGTTCTTCTGGAGGTGATGGAGGAGGAGGCTGTCTCATCCGAAGCAATCCTGAACTCCTGAAGAAGGAGATTGAAAGGACTTTGACTTTGATTTTCAGCGTTGAAGGGAAAAAGCAAGAAGCAATCCTGAACTCCTGAAGAAGGAGATTGAAAGTAGTCTCTGTAGTCTTTGATCCTTCTTCTTAGCTGTGAAGCAATCCTGAACTCCTGAAGAAGGAGATTGAAAGTGTATAATGGGATTGCCACGGGAACTTTTCTTCGGGAAGAAGCAATCCTGAACTCCTGAAGAAGGAGATTGAAAGCCCTACAATGGTGTGATTGTAAATGGTGATCCTGAAGCAATCCTGAACTCCTGAAGAAGGAGATTGAAAGTTATCTGGCGTCGAGGAGAAGAGCGTTTGTCTTTGGATGAAGCAATCCTGAACTCCTGAAGAAGGAGATTGAAAGGTTCTTACTCCAGTATTGAGAATGGCAAAGATTGCAGAGAAGCAATCCTGAACTCCTGAAGAAGGAGATTGAAAGTTGTTCAAAATTTCCAATTTCCGTTTCGTCTTCTCGATGAAGCAATCCTGAACTCCTGAAGAAGGAGATTGAAAGACCTTTCTTAAATCCCAATCGCTTAAGCACAGAAGTGAAGCAATCCTGAACTCCTGAAGAAGGAGATTGAAAGTTATTTGAGCAATGGGACGCCTTGCATGCCAGATAAAATGAAGCAATCCTGAACTCCTGAAGAAGGAGATTGAAAGAATCTTTCCAACTTCACTTCCATACCCATCTGCTTTTATGAAGCAATCCTGAACTCCTGAAGAAGGAGATTGAAAGTTATCTTAGAGATTCTACCCTTAAGCTTCCTCTTGTCTAAGAAGCAATCCTGAACTCCTGAAGAAGGAGATTGAAAGTACTAAACGAAGCAGAAGGCGAGGTAAGGATAATAGCGGGAAGCAATCCTGAACTCCTGAAGAAGGAGATTGAAAGAAGTCAGGTACTGCGCGGTGTATAAAAAATCTCTTCCCGGAAGCAATCCTGAACTCCTGAAGAAGGAGATTGAAAGTTCCAATAAAGCCATAAAGCCTTATCGGTTCTGACTGCGAAGCAATCCTGAACTCCTGAAGAAGGAGATTGAAAGAGATAACTTATCCATTACATCACCCCCAAAATTTGCTGGGGAAGCAATCCTGAACTCCTGAAGAAGGAGATTGAAAGTAACTCTTCCCCTTTCTTTAATCGAATGGTTACATAGAAGCAATCCTGAACTCCTGAAGAAGGAGATTGAAAGTAACCAAGTCAGGTGCAGTCAGTCAAAGTCAAAGTCAAGAAGCAATCCTGAACTCCTGAAGAAGGAGATTGAAAGTTATTCACCTTATGATTATAAGATAAGGATGTTCCTTCTGAAGCAATCCTGAACTCCTGAAGAAGGAGATTGAAAGTAGAAAGGTTAAGGAACTTTTCCGCACTTTCCTCTGTGGAAGCAATCCTGAACTCCTGAAGAAGGAGATTGAAAGTTGATAGAACTTTGAGAAAAGCTTTGGTCACATTTCTCCGAAGCAATCCTGAACTCCTGAAGAAGGAGATTGAAAGAAGTCGGGTACTGCGCGGTGTATGAAGAATTTCTGACCGGAAGCAATCCTGAACTCCTGAAGAAGGAGATTGAAAGTTGATAGAACTTTGAGAAAAGCTTTGGTCACATTTCTCCGAAGCAATCCTGAACTCCTGAAGAAGGAGATTGAAAGTTATAGAATACCATAACATATCTCATAGGCTTTCCCTGAAGCAATCCTGAACTCCTGAAGAAGGAGATTGAAAGGTGTACTTAGTTACAGTTATGCCCGCAGGTAACTTCCGAAGCAATCCTGAACTCCTGAAGAAGGAGATTGAAAGCCGTTCCGTTATTCCAGTAAGCTGTGGCGTTCATCGTGGAAGCAATCCTGAACTCCTGAAGAAGGAGATTGAAAGATTAGCCTCGTCCAAGATCCCTTCCTTTATTCCGTCCTGGAAGCAATCCTGAACTCCTGAAGAAGGAGATTGAAAGCTGATTGGGGACTTCGAGATCTTCGGCTGCAAGTTACCGTTTCAATCAGAGTCTCTCGAATGAGAGATTGAAAGTTCCTCAAACCGTTTACTACTTTGAACAATTTTGCCTGTTTCAATCAGATTCTTTCGAAAAAAGAATTGAAGGGCTAAAGCCTTCTTAAAGGTCTCTGTACATCTCGAACCCTTTCAATCGAAACCTCTGGGATTGAAGATTGAAAAACGTGCGCTGTTCAGAGCTGATCAAAACTTCTAACACTATGGAAGTTTTATTCCTCTTGCCTCTAAATCGTCTACAACATCCTCTAGTCCAACTCTAAGGAGAGTCTCCTTCTCAGGAAGCCCTGTCTCCTTGTCCCATCCCCTAAGCTCATAATAATGGTCGAGCATC
>CAZUBM010000005.1:0-96093 GCA_964618805.1 uncultured Nitrososphaerota archaeon | reverse complement strand
GCATACGATGCTCTATCTGAGGCAGATCTGTTCTTCAAGAGGGCTTCAGAAACAGGCAAAATGGGTCTTCTTGCATACTCCATTGATATGATGACTTTTGGTGTATGCTCCTCAAAAGGACAAAAGCCAACTGGTTGGATTAAATTTAGGTTCCCCGATATCATTAGAAGGAGATCTGCAACTAAGGAAGTAAGAAAAGAGGCAAAGGATATAGCCTTAATGTTAGCCAAAAAACTTCACATATCTTCATCAAAAGTAATAGAAGAGATATTTCCAATAATTAGAGAGGACATCAAGAGGAAGGGACGTATTTTAGATTATATTTCTCACGAAATAGGAGTTCCTAAGGAAAAGTTAAAGGAAATTATCGGTTAACCTCCACCTTATCCCTTCTCCTTTAGAGAAAATAAAGCAAGTATCTTTTTAGTAATTGGATGCTTCTTATTCAGTCGAAAAACCCTAATTCTCCCGAGCCTATGTTCTTCTACAATTCCAAGCTCTAATAAACTGGTTAAGTGCCTTCTTGTTACCTCAAAACTGAGGTGAGCCTCTTTAGCAAGACTTGTTATATTTAGCATTTCAAATTTGGCTAGCAGGTATAGAAGCCTGATCCTTCCTCTTGATGAAAGACTTCGTTCAATTAACTCAAAAGATGATTTCTGATCAAGTTTAGACATTCATATCTTCACCAACTATCGCGCTTTCAATGAGTTGCCTCACTCTTTCCTCCAGAGATTTAGCTGGAAAGGCATTCATGCCGATTAGAGTAGTTTGACCCCTATATCCCTTTCCAGACTTTTTCAATTCAATAAAACCTCTTTCTCCGAGGCTTCTGATTCTTCGCCACACTGCAGTATGACCGTATGGAGGGACTCCATATTCCTCACAAATAACTCGATATTCCTCCTCCACCTTACCCATACGAACAAGAACATCTTGACTCTTTATCAGCGTCCTAGAGACAGCTAACAGGAGTATTTTTTCATGTAATGGAAGATCTCTAATTTCCTCATCAGCAAACTGCCTTTCCTCCATGGGTTTGTCAAAGGATCCGGCTATCCTCACATGCTCAGGCAATATCCTATCACTACCATCCATCTCAGCTAGAAGGGCAGCCTGATGCAGTAAGCCTATAGCATATCTAGCAGAACCCTTGTTTGGTCTAGATGCTAACTCTGCTATTTGTTCCAATATCTCTTCGTCATAAGAGCCCTCTCTAAGAGCAAGTCCAGCTCTATATTTCAGTATATCAAAGAGTTGTTCCTTCGAATAAGGTTCAAAAGTCATTTTAAGTGTTATGAAGCTCCATAGAGTTGGTTTAAGCAAATAAGGTGGAAACCACTCTCGAACGATCAGGATGACAGGAGGAGGGTTAACCGGGCTCCCTTCGTGCATCCTAAATATCCCATAGATTAGTTCTTCTCCCTCTTTTTCACTGCCTCTGAGCTCTTGAAGCTCATCTAATATTATGAAAACCCTCTTTTTAGAGGCTATAAGCGCATCTTCTAGCGCCGATAGCCATTCTGCCAGACTTAATCCTCTAGAAGGAAATTCGGGATAAATTGTCTTTATGATCTCTCTCAGAACCAGGTTTGGTGAACCTTTTCTCTTGCAATTTACATATGCTGGCTGAAATATGCCACCAAGCTCTTTAGTAAAGTTCTTTACAAAGAATCTAGAAACTGCCGTCTTTCCAACACCAATCTTTCCCTTTATTAGGACCACAGGACCTGAACTATCTGGGTTTTCCTTTAAAGAACTAAATGCTACCTCTAGGGCTTCTATTTCTTTTCCTCTATGAGGAAGAGAGGGAGGAAGATGACTAGGCATCAGCTTTTCTTCATCCTTTATGATCTTTCTCAAATTAATGGCAGGAAGGTATTCCATAATTAGTTATAAATTGAGGATCTAAGTTCATAATCTTTTCAGACTCCCCAGTTAGTTGAGAGGTTCTCCTGAAAAGTTTTCCAAAATAACTTAAACACCTTCCTTTATACAAGACGAGTGCAGAAAACAAAATAGATGCTAGCGGCAAACTTGCTACAAGTAATTTGAACATGAAGGTCTTTCTCAGGAACCCTTCTGCTTCGGAAATAAGCTCTTCAATATAGCTTTCACTTAAAATCTGAAACGCCCTTTCCTCATGTCTGGCAAGTGAAACTTTTTCTAGTAAGTTTAAAGCTTTCTCATGATTGATTGAGTAAGCTAAATCTTTTCTTAACCTGTTCTCTAAATACTCAAGTCTTTCCAGGTATTTCCTTTCATCTTCGCCCAAGCTCTTTATGTCGAGATATAAGTTCTGAATTCCTGTTACTGTTGGGCTTCTTTTTTCAATTGAGGGATCCCTAAATAACCAAACCAAGATTACCCTATCATTATTCCAATCAACATAGGCTGAAGACTGTCTAGGAATGACTTGTATTGCAGAATATCCTTTCGGAAGCGTTATAGTAAGTTTTAAGACATCTATTAGAACTAATGGGAGAGGAGGTCTTACAGTTGTCAACCACTGGAGGACTCCTCCCCTTATTAACTGAAGAAATCCTCCTCTAAACTCATAATGGGCCCAATATTCTCCCGTTTTTCCGAGGACGGGCTCTCCCTCTCCAGTAAGGTTGAAGCTTATTGAGATCCTGCTCCAGTTTTGTCCTTTTATAAAGTCAGCTCTGGGCTCTACTTCTTTCTTAAATTTAATAGCATTAGTTTCTTTTGGTTCAGCAGCACCAGCGCAAATCTCTTTTACATAGCTGATCAATCTACTTCTCAGGTGCTCTCTTAAAGTCTCATTGTCGAAGATGACAGCTAAAGCAGCTCCTGAAACATAATATGAAGTGTAATTAATCACAACATTGATGTTTTTCTCATCTATGAAGTAAAGCGAAGCATCTGCAACACCAAGGACCCTCATTTCGGGGGTGGCCTCTAAAGGTCCTATTAAAACAGTAAAGAGCCAGACTATTGTAATTACATTAAGGATCATAGTTTTTCGTTTGTTCAAGCTGGATCACCACACATTCCACAAGGCAGCATCTTAAAGATAATTGTCATAATGTGAATCTCGTTTAAGTATTAGGTCAGTCAATACTATAAGCGAAGCCCCAAGAGGTATCACATAGATGATGGGAACAAACATAGATGAAAGTGCCTACCTAAGATGGCTATTGAAGTATAATCCATTTATTCATCTCTCAAGTGAGAGTTTAAAATCTGTTGGTAATTTTCACGTATGGACGGAAACCGATAAGACTTTTTGGAACACTATTAAGAACTTCTTAGAAAACAAAAAGAAGAACCTAGTCTTTTTAGTTGGTGAGTTTGGGAGCGGAAAAACTCACAGATTAAGGCTTCTTTATGAAACGCTCGAAGAAGTCCCCTGTATCTACATAAAAGTAGATTCTCAAGATTCCCGTGATGTGATGAAAGGAATAGAAGCAGCTTTGCATTCGCTTGAAATAATTCCGGCCAGATACTTAAAGAAAGTTATTCTTTCCCTTGCTGGAAGAAAATCAAACGGGTATGCTGGTGATCCAGAGACAGCAGCCAAAGAGGCCGCCTCTATGATGAACAAAAGGAAGGAGGCCATCCTTCTGATAGATGAGATAGAGAACGTGATATTGAATAATTCCGAGGAGGACACAAAAGCTTTCACGAAATACCTTGTATCCCTATATAACGCCCTATCTGATGGGAAAATGATAGTAATAGCTTGCATACCAAAGGCTTATGAGGCCATCAAACATTTGTTATGGGGCTTTAATCCTCCTCCAACCGTAATCAAAGTAAAAAACATCACTGATGATGAGGCTATGGAGATAATCAACCGCCGGCTAAAACTAGTTTTTGATTTTAAAGAAGGAGAATCAATTCTTGGAAACTATTTCTTAAGCAAAGAAACGATTTCAGAGTTAAATAAATTATCCAAGGGCAATCCCAGAAAGTTAATGCAGATCTTTAGAAATATCCTTCTTACTGCCCCAAGTCTAGAGGACAAAGAGGTTAGGAAAGTGGTAAAGACGTTAAGGGGAGCAAGGAAGGATGTTAAAGATAAAGAGAAAGAGGAGACAACTCCCAAATATGAGGAGTATCTGAAGAGAATTAGGGCTAGAATAGGGCAAAGAAAGTTCTTTTCTTTGATAGAGGCAGCAGAAGCTATGGCTTTATCTTTAACCGACGTGAAATCCATTTTAAATGAACTGAGAGCCCAAAATCTCATTATTAAAAAGGGAGTTAGGTATTACTTCACAGAAAGTGCACTTAAGCTTGTGGAGATGACCAGTAACTGAAAAGCATGACGATGAAATTTTTAGGTTTATAATTTTCTCTTTTAAGAGGGTGGGGCAAGGATCGGTTCGAGCCCGGTGAGATGTTTAACTCGATGAGCGTGATCTTGAGTACTGAGCCCCGCCCATTTTGGAAGTAAGACATTTATTCATTGGGGGAGAATTTAAGAGAGCATCATCCAAAGCTCAATAAACATTATTAAATTACTAAGAAACTAAACCAAGGGCCGGTGGTCTAGTGGCTATGACGCCGCCTTGACGAGGCGGAGGTCGAGGGTTCGATTCCCTCCCGGCCCACCATCTTCTTTTGAAATATAGGCCTCTCTAACAGTAACTGTACAGATACTATATCCCCATCCCTAAGACTCAATTCTTCTCTGAGATTCTTGTCACTTATGATCTCCAGCACTTCATCGCTATAGTGACGCCTTTCAGCATAAATGGCATAACAAGTCAAGCTATTATTGATTCTAATTGGGAGAGCTACTACAAAGCCGAAGGTCCTTCCCTCCTCCCTGAATCCTGGTATGTAAATTGCTGCAGGACATGAAACTCTCCATTTACGAATTATCTCAACATCTTTAGCAGCACTTATTCTTAAGTTCAGAGTACCTGGGAAGGGAGATTTTCCCAAGAGTTCCTCAAAAGCCTTTAGGTATCCCTTGCGCATTACATAGTAAGCGCCTTCTCCCATACCAGTAAATACCTGTCCCTTAACGATTAATCTCCCCTCAAGTGAACGAGTGGAAAATACCGCATCCAGGACGCTGTAAATTCTTCGCAGAGCTCTATATCCCTTATCATTTAGCTTAACAAGGTATTCTCCCTTCTTTCCTCTTTCTATTACAATATAGCCAGAATCATAGGCTTCTCGAAGCCATCTACTCAAAGTGGCTTTTGAAATCTTTAAGTTATTTATGAGCATCTTGCTACTAACTGGACGCACATGTCCTGATAGCTTAACGAGTTCTATTAGTAGGTATTGAGTCCTTGCTTTCATCCCAGCGATTTCATCATTCATTGCTTTCACCAGACTTTACTATTTGGATAGTCACAGTAGAGAACTGCTTCTTTTATAAAATAAAAGCTCGGAAAAGGTCTTATCTAACAACGATCTTCCTACATCAATCTTATGTCTTATTGGAATTAGAGAATCTGGATAGGCTAGCTGTGAGATTTCCTCTAGCAAAATCTGCATCCATTCCAAAAATTCCTCAGCTAATTTTAGCCTGTTATTACTAATAGCAATCAAGATCTCCCTTCTGAGTTCACCGATTGTATCTGCAAGACCCAAAGCATAGCTAATCACTCCTACACCCAAATCATCTGGGCTAGGAATCGATTGCCCCTCAATTATAGATAATAAAAGCCAAACTTCTACCAATTCCTGTTTTACAGGTCTCAAAATGCTACTAATCAAACAAGACATTTCTTTATCTGAATATATCCTTTCTATTTCTGCAATCCTTTCTTTAACAACGATTGCTGTCTCTCTAGCCTCTGAAATCTCGCCTGAATGAATCAAATTCATTGCTTTTCTGCAAGAAGATAATAAATCTCTCCGATCATTGAGAACTTTGTTTCTAGCTTCATCTAACTCATCCAACCTAGCCCTTATACGTTTAAAAATATCTCTAATGATTTCTCTCTTTGCTTTTAAAGGAGGCATCTCTTGTTTGGAGCAACCAGGTTTATTAAGTCTTTATTTTTAATCGAAACACCCCCATATTTTTCATAGGAGAGCCTTGTCTAAAAGAGTCGTTGTTCAGGAATATGCTAGACGAATGCTTGAGAGGCAAGGATACAAGATAGTGTTGAATCACTCAGCTGTCAAACCATGTTATTGGTTCAGAGAAGCTCTAATGAAAGGCCGGACCTGCTATAAACACAAATTCTACGGAATACCTACTTGGAGGTGTCTTCAAATGACTCCAACAGCTTCTTTCTGCAATTCTCAATGCATATATTGCTGGCGGTTAAATGCAAGCGATGTCCCTCCTAGGTTTCGTTGGAAAGAAGTCCCTGATCCTGATGAAGTATGGGACGATCCAGAGGAAATAGCAGAAGAAAGCATCAAATTACACAGGCTTCTGGTTCAAGGGTACAAGGGTGTAAAAGTCTTCAATAGGGAATGGCTGTATGAGGCCGAAATTCCTGCTCATGCAGCTATTTCTCTAACAGGAGAGCCAACCTTATATCCCTTCATTGGAGAGCTTGTCGCAGCTTACAAGAAAAGAGGAATGACTACATTTATAGTAACAAATGGAACTCTGCCGGAAAGATTAGAAGAATTGTCTACAGAACCAAGTCAGCTTTACATAAGCGTACCGGCATGGGAAGAGAACCTATACAAAAGGGTTACAAGACCTTTATGGCCTGATGCTTGGCAGAGGCTTCTAAGATCCCTCGAGTTATTACAATCCTTTTCATGTCCCACGGTCATGAGGATTACTCTTGTGAGAGGACTTAATATGTCAAATCCGGATGGTTATGCAGCACTCATCAACAAATACAGCCCAACGTACGTTGAACCAAAATCATACACCTACGTAGGATATTCCCGCAGAAGACTTCCTAGAGAAGCCAGTCCATCTCATGCAGAGGTTAGAGAATTTGCTGAAAGGTTATCAGAGAAGACAGGATATAAAATTCTCTCAGAGGCTCCAGAGAGCGGAATAGTTTTGTTATCTAGACTTGATAAGCCAATTAGGTTATTCCCTGCGAGGTGATTTTTTGAGGGTTACATTGCTAATTGGGGGATATGTTTTTGATAAGATCATTCAAGAAGATACGAAGCTTATTGATGAGTACGTACGTACAATACTGGAAGCAAATAAAAAAGGCCATGAGTTTGCTATAGTATCTGGTGGGGGAAAACTTGCAAGGAACTATATAGGTCTTGCAAAATCATTAGGAGCTCCTAAATCAATCCTTGACGACATAGGGATCTTATGTACACGGCTAAATGCGTACCTTTTGATCTCAGCCTTAGGAGATAGGGCATATCCGCATCCTCCAACCAATTATAAGGATTATCTATCAGCCTTCCTTTCAGGCAAGATAGTTGTTTGCGGAGGAATGAGCCCAGGTCAATCAACTGATGCTGTTGCAGCGTTAATCTCGGAGTACCTACATTCAGATCTTATGATAAAGATGACATCTACGGAGGGAATCTACGATAGATATCCGACCAAGGCCGGAGCTAAATTAATCCCAAAAATTACGTATCCACAAGCTAGAAAAATAATTGCAGAATATTCCTATGATCCCGGTACTTATGAATTAATCGACCCAATAGCTCTAAAGATCTTAGAAAGAAGTAACATTCCTTGCCGAATAGTTCATGGCAAAGATCCTAAAAATATCCTTAAAGTTATTGAAGGTCAGAGTATTGGAACACTGGTTTGTGGTGAATAAATTGAGTTTTAAGACCTGGAGTCGCAGAGGAAAGAGAGGCGTTCCAAGGATAAAACTTCCTTATAAGACGAAGTTTGTTCTGTTAGAAATAGTATATGGAGCTATACTTGGTTCAATGTCTTTCCTAACGGCATTTTTAATAGCTGAATTTTCGGTCTGGGTATTCTTGCAGTGGATGCTGGCTGTAGAGAGAATATTGCTTCTATACTACTTATTTTTCGCTCTAATTAACGGATTATTCTTCTTCATTCCAATCTACAATAAAAGACCCATTCAGTTGATAGCAGCCGCTATTTTAGTTATATCTGTGTATCTATTGCTGTTAAAACACTTTAAATTTGATCCAATTATAACCGTTTTTGGCCCGCCAAACTACTAGATACCGATTGTTATTAGAATGGTGCTCCGGCCGGGATTTGAACCCGGGTCTGGGGCTCGAGAGGCCCCTATGCTTGACCGGACTACACCACCGGAGCATTATTTTTTCATAAGATATCTTATTTAAAACTTGATATAACTACCTTTCTGTGAAAACCACGAAAGATGCGAGACAATACCTCGTAATATGCATAACTGGAACTCCGGGAGTGGGAAAGACAAGCGTTTCTGAGAAACTTGCCGCTCTTTTAGGGGGAAGAGTTATAGATGTCAGATCATTGGTAGTGGAGGAAAAACTCTTTTTAGGTTATGACAAATACAGAGATACATACATCGTAAACGAAAATGCTCTAAAAGATAAACTTAGGGATATAATAGGGAAAAATAAACAAAAAGGAACTACATGTATTGTAGATACACACCTGCTAGGAGCACTTCAAGATATAGAGATGGATCTAATTGTCGTGTTGACATGTGATCCCTTAATTTTATTCAACAGAGTTTTATCAAAAGGACTTTCATTTAGGAAAGCTGCTGAGAATGCTGTTTCAGAATTTCTGAATCAGATACTCTTAGAAGTATTTGAGATCTTTAATAAAAGTAAGATAATGGTAATAGATACATCCTGTAAAAGCATTAATGAGGTAGCGACTATGATATTAGATAAGATTACATCAAAGGACTTTCCAACCGAGGAGAAGCCTTGGAAGCAAGCGAATTGGTCTTTTAGGACAACTTGGATCTCAAGACTTCTGTCCTCCATTTCTGGTAGAACTTAGGTGCTAATGAAAGTAAATAGATAACATCCTCCTCTTCTAATTCTGGTGGCAAATACTCCGGCTTTATCCTAATTCGTGGAAGTTCGGCAGAGTCTCTTAGCGCAACAAAGCACTCGCCAGTTTTTAGATGATGGATCTGATGCATTATTTCCTCTATAACCTTTACCGAAGGTCCAAGCAAACTGCGGATGAAAGATACATCTTGCATCGAGCCCAAGGCATGAATGATCTTGGTAGAAGCATTCCTTATGATGTGTGGTGAGAGATTTAAAGGAGACTGAGAGATCACAATGAAACCTTCTCCATATTTTCTAAGTTCAGAGACCATTCTATCTCCTATTGTCAATCCACTGAGATCAGTTAATCTAGGTAAAACTCTCTCAGCTTCCTCCAACACAGTCACATGTCTAATACTTCCCGTTCTCCCCCTCTTCCTATTATAGTGGTAAATCCTCCTTAGCAATGTAAAGACGAAGATTTCTCTTACACCTTGCGTGACTATATCCCTCAAGTCTATGCTGACCAGACCACTCATGATGTCTTCTATTCTTGGCAAGTTCTCCTTACATAGGATTTGTCTAGCTTCCCCTCTAATCAAGGGATAAATTCTTCTCAAGAGAGCTCTTTTACTTTCCTGTTCTGCCTCACCCACGCTTCTAGAAGAAGCAATTTCCTCGTATAAATCAACAAGTGTGGGAGACTCCCCTTCTGTTATCTGTTCTCTTAAGTGAAGAAGCCCTTTTAGTAACAGGTATGTTTGTGGTTGAGTAAGATTCAAAACAATAGCAAATTGCTCTACAATTTTGTCTAATGTCGTCTCATCGGCGTCCTTAAGGTCTTCTAATACATTAATCGATGCCGTTCCTAATGGAGGAGATAGCACTCTACCTCCAAGCATAAGGACAAGATCTCTATATTCGTTTTCATAGTCGAAGATAAGAACAGGAACTCCAACTTCCCATATCTTTGATACCAAAAATTTAGAGGTTGTGGTTTTTCCAGAACCGGTTCTTCCTAAAATTGCGACATGGTGGCACAAATCCCTTAAGCTTAGTTTTACAGTTGAACCATTAGACTTTCTACCTAATTCTAGATATAGAGAGCCAACTAAGTCTTTTGAGAAGGTTTCTCGAAGACTTAGTTGGCCCAACGCTAGCTGAAAGCGAAAAAGAAGGCTATTTGAGAGTTCTTTTAAACGAGATCCCCTTAAGGGCTCTACTTCCCAATTATCTCCTAATCTAGCTTTTATTGTGCTTTCTGCTCGATCTAACATTGATTTTGCTATTTTTAAGTCCCCAACGTCACCTTCTTCCACCCATAGCAGAATTATTCTGTTCTGAAAAACCTCTAACTTCCCATCTCCCTCAGAATTCTTTGCTAACTCTATCCAACGTCTCTGGTATTTTTTAGGAGAACACATCATAATCAGAGAAGAATTAATTCCCATATGCGCTAATATCTCTGCTATTCGAGTAAAATTTACTTCTAGTTCGGTATTTTCGAAGGAATCTAGCTCCAGAGCCTTTATCAAAATCCGTTTATCCTTAGTCCGGATCAAAATTTTATCTTGAGTGAATAAGACTTCATCTAAATCAGAAATTTTCTCGATCCTATCGCTACGAAAGAGTCTTATCCTAAAGAACAAAAACAAGATGGGAAGCACGGTAAGAGCAGCAAACATTATGATATTAATGTCTAGACCCTCTAATGAAGGTAGAATTCTTTTATAGATTTCATAAAGAATCAAAACAGCTAAGAGAAAAAAGGGAAATAGATCAGCTATTTTTCTATTACTTGACATTTCGCACAATTCCCCTTGAGGATATCTCTTGATTCAGCATCATAGCAAGCATTTTAGCTCTTTTTCTAATGACAGTTTTATGACTATTTATAGCTCTGGCAATCGCTTTTTGAGTGATGTTCCTTAAACCTAATTGTTTTGCGGCCATATAAACTGCTGCTGCTGAAACTATCAGCGGGCTTTTACCAAGAAGATTGAACCTAGCATATTCGCTTGAATAAAGTAGTTTTATAATCTTTAATGCTCTTATCTGTATTCTATCAAAATGACTTGGAAGATAGGATCTAAGAGAATTCCCCCTAGCAAGTAAGCCTTCTTCATCCAATTTCCTAAGTACATAAGCTATGTACGCCTCATATCTTCTGTTTCCTCCTCTAATTCCTAGTGTCTTTTCTATTTCATTCATTTTTCTAATGAGGGTTTGTTCTCCACACGCGCAACCCATGGATTCAAGTACAGCTCTAACTTCCTTGATTGTTACGACATGGTTATCATTTCTTGATGCCAGCACTAATGCAGCAGCTGCATAATAGATCTTGTTTCTAGCCTTTACTCCGCTCTCTCGTAGAAACCTACCTAGCATGTATGAAGCCTTCTTCTGTATCCTGTAGGGGATACCGATCTCTTCTCCCAGTCTCTTTATGATCTTATAGACTCTTTCTCCGATTATACCGTGGTTTTCTATGAATTCGTCGCACCTAATATTGTGGAACACATGAACACGTCCACATTTGCTACAGGCAGCATGATCTTCAAACCAAACAAGCTCTCCACCACAATAAGTACATACCCAATTCATTATAACATCGTACTGTTTAAACGGATGATGTTTTTGTAATTATAGGACCAAACAGGCAATTTAAATCGACTATTATGAAATTGGAGTCCTCTGACAAAATAGTTTTACCATGTATCAAATCCCGTCATGCACAAGCATACGCTCGAACCTTCCGATATATCTGAAAATGCCTCTTTTTTCAATGTAATCAGAGCTATTAATCCTCCAAAGGATAGAATGGCTTTTCTATTTTCATCTTGAAGAGAAAGAACCTTACCATAGAGTAAAAGTCCATTTTCACATTCTACTTCTTGTTTCTCGTACTTAAATAGGATAATCCTCCCTTCCGCTCCGACATTAAGCCTTTTAATTTTTTTAGGAAGCTCGATTACAACATCAGCTACATTACTACTCATGTAATAGCGGTGGACCGCTTGAGCTTTGTCAAATTCAACCCTATTTATCTTTACATGTAAGTCCATCATCTGCCTGCATGAACTCTTAAGTTCTTAAACTTTCCTTCGATATAATCCCTTAAAAAGGTAGGAAATTCATCTAATGTTTCAAATGCATCTTTATTCAGTTCATGACAACTTTTCTAGAGCGCTCTTTGCCCATGCTAAGCTTAAAGAGTACATAGCTAGAATCATTGAAAAAAGCACATCTCGAGAAGAGATCTTTAAATATAGATCAGAGATAAGCGAGCAAGCTTCAACATTTCTGGAATCCCTTTTATGGACCAGAGATTCAACTTTATGGAAAACAGCTTTTAAGATGGTTAGCGATCTTTCTAGAGTAAAAAATATCGGTATTTTGAACGAACTCTACAACTTCTCATTGCTATCTGCAATATGTACTAGATTAATGTTCTCAGAAATTAATTCTATGATAGCAGCTAGAAAGTTACATAAGAGTTAGCTTATCTTCCTCTCTTGGTAGCAGCATATACCTGTAGTAACTTTTCACTAACAACTACCATATCCCCAATGCTACTTACAGTACTATAGGGAAGTAACAAATTCCCCTCAGCATCCCTCATAAGAAGTCTCGTAATAGCTTTCTCTGACCCCTTCATTTCTTCAACTATAATCGATAGCATCTTGCCAGACAATTCATCGCATATTAGATCGACGACTTTACCTATGACTGCCCCCTTATCCGTGACGACAGTCTTATGAGCCAGTTTTTCGACCGAGTACCTTGCCATTAACCATCACCTAAGATCCACTTCTTTAATGGTGGGCCGGGAGGGAATCGAACCCTCGACCTCCGCCTCGTAAGGGCGGCGTCATAGCCACTAGACCACCGGCCCAACCGACGCCGGGGGCGGGATTTGAACCCGCGCGGCCCGAACGGGCCATCGGCTTAGCAGGCCGACCCCCTACCGGACTAGGGCACCCCGGCTACATTTGGAAGGGGCTCAATGCTAAAAAAATTATTCATCCTTTTTCCAAAGAGCAGGATATAGATCTCTATCTATGATTACTCTGGATGTTTCGGCTGCGATGCCTTTATCTAACTGAATAAGCTCTTCGGAACTTACTATGGCTCTAGCTAAGGCAATTAGTTCACCCTTAAGGGTAAAAACTCCAACAAGATCGCCTTTTCTTATCTCCCCAGAAAATGCACAAATTCCAGGAATCTTAACGCTAGCGCCATGGGCAATAGCAGCTACAGCTGTGTCTTTAACAACAATTCTTGGCAATAGCTGCGTTACTATGCTCTCTAATGGCCTTATCCTCTCCCTTAAGTAAGTATCATCCCTAGCATCTTCCCACATCACAACAGCTCTCTCTAATTCCTGGAGAGTTATGCTTTCACTCTCCCTTAAAGGACCTGCTCTGGTGCGTCTGAGCTCTCTCATGCTAGCTCCACACCCTAAAAATTCCCCTATGTCATGAAATAATTTTCTTATGTAGGTCCCTGCCTCTACAGAAACTCTTAAGAGTACATATCTATCCTGTTTTTCGATAAACTCTATGTTGTGGATCCGTCTTGTCCTTAATCTTCTCTTTACTGTGGACTTAATGGGAGGCCTTTGAAAGATCAGTCCTTTAAATTCCTCTAATGCTGAAAGAAGTGCTTCATCTGAGACATCTCCGTGGAGATAAAGAACTCCAACGTATTCTTTACCAGCCTTTGTAAGTAGTTTTGCTATTTTTGTTGCTTTTCCCAATAAAATGGGCAATACTCCGCTTACTTTGGGATCTCCCCGACCTCTTAGATCGATCTAAGAGGTCGCTAGGGTCCCACTATGTCCTATTTTACCTGAAAACTTCAAAATCTTTCTTATTATTTGCGTAACTGAATGAGAAGTAGGTCCCTGAGGCTTATCCAGATTAATGATGCCATGGTTGATGTACATGTCTATTGGCCTGTTTTTTGGGTAAAAACCATAAGGTCCGGGTTCGCAATCTTGTTTCACAATAAATTCTCCTTCCATTTAATCACTTTCTCCCATTATTTAGCCTCAATGATCTCCTTATATAATTCAGTGTTTTTCAGGGCTTCTAACACCTCTTCATCTCCTGCGTCCTCTAAAATTTCAATTTTTATGGGAAGAGGAAGAAGATGTTTTACGTTCACTCTCCTTCGACGAACTCCTGTCAATTCCTTAGGTCCTGTTATTTCTACAAAGTTCTTGTCAAGTATTTTCACAACTACGCACTTCTTACCTGCTTCTCTTCCAGCTGTCTTGATACAGACACGTCCAACTTCTATTAGACCCATACTACATTCCCCTCCTACATAAATTCTATGTAACTGAAGCCTCTCCTTTTAATAGGATTTCTCCTTCCTTCAGTGCTCTCTTTAGAATAATCCTTCTTAGGCAAGAAGGACAAAGGTAACCACCGTACGGTCTGTTAGGTCTCTTTTTACTCTTAGGAAGCTTTCTCATAAAAGATTTAGGACCTGTGGGCGTAGCATTAAGAGGTCTCCCACATATAGCACATCTTGCTGGGCTCTGCCGCTTTACCTTGTAATGATAGACTATTTTACCTCCTGGTGTCCTAACAGCCACCCTTTTCTTTTTCAATCTTCTTCTAGTTCCTCGAACATTAAGTTCCGTTATCTCCATCATTGCTCCACCTCTAGCGTTGTACCTAATATCTTTTGGAGTATAAATGAGAGGAGGTATGACACAAGTGTATAATAACCGAAGAATCCGAGTACATTTGTTGAGAGGGCACTATTTCTCCTAAATATTCCTAAGAAAGGTAGCTCGATAGGTAAGCTAACGATAGGAACCTCCATGTATATTGGACGCAGTAACTGCCAAATTATTAGCAACGGTAAAGTTACGTAGAGCATAGGCTTCATACTCATGCTAAAGCTTTCTGCTCTAGCTCTATCTACATCTGGCTTCAATTTTTCCATTTTCTTCTTTATCTTTTTGTTCCCAGTGCGTAGAAATTCTCTTTGAAGTTCGTAATATTCTCTCTGAATTTGATTTAGCCTTCTCAATTTCCTATAATCAATAGTCTTTTTGTTCACTATTTGAACAAATAGTGTGATAAGAAACGCCAGTAATGTTAGGAAGATGTAAGATCCTGGTGGAAAAATTATCCAATCTAATTTCAAGATAATCCCTCCCCTTATACACCAAGGAATGCTTTAAGTCTTGGATATAGCTCTAGCATTCTCTCTCTAGCAATAACTTCGTAGAAGGATATTGTAATAGTTACACCAAGTAAAAGCCCACTACCAGTACCTATGGCTCCGGCAAAATTCGCTGCTGCTGCAAGAAGACCGACTAAAGCTCCGCCAAGAATAGTGACACTGTCTATATAATCCTCAATTACCTTCGCAATAACCTTGGAACTAGCTCTCCTTCCAGGGAGAACTAATCCTTGCTCAACAAGCTGTCTCGACACGCTTTCAGGATCCATACCAGCAGTTATAACCCAAATTTTTGCAAATATTACGCTAGATCCGACCATTATAGCTAAGTAGATGAGAGAACGAAGAGGATCCTGAATTATATCAGTAGGACCTCTGGGTGTAGAAAGGTAATATGCTAATCCTCCAATAGCACGCAATTGACCATTAGGATCAACTTCAAAGGTGCCCAAGATGTTCATTAAGGTCTGCTGCCATCCCGTTGCGCTTTCGGCTAGTCTAGACCAAATAATTCTAGCCATTAGATCTATGTCTCCTATGAGAGCCAGAGCAAATATTATGGGAACATTGCTTACATAAAGTAATCTTATAGGATATCTTGTTCTCTGCCCTCTCATAAGCGTATGACTGATTGGTACATTAACCCGGATCCCGTAAGTGATTATCACGATAAGTATAACTATGACGGTTGAGACAAGACCCACAAGATCGGGTAGGCCTGCCCTGTATATAGCACCCGCCTGCTCTATAATTAGAGCAGGTAAAACACCCACAATACGTTCCGTTCCAGGCGCTTTAACAGGAGCAAATATATTCCAGAAAACGCCAGTAGTCACACCCGCGAGTATAAAAAGACTGATTCCGCTACCAATACCCCATTTACTCACCAGATCATCTAGCATCATTAGCATCAGGCTACCAAGAGCCAGTTGTGCAATGACTAGTACGCTCTTATTCAGCGGCATGTGATCAAACCTGCCACCTATCACATAGAAAACACTATATAACACTATTAACAAGATTGAGAGGACGCGTTGGGTTGCCTGAAAGAATCTTCTATCCTCCGGATCCGTTAAATCTAATCCTATGAGACCACTACCCACTAGTAGTTCTATTACGATACCTGCGGTAACTATGGGTCCGATACCTAGTTCTATCAGGCTTCCAAAGGAACCAGCAAAAATTAGCCTTAGCTCTCTAAGATAATCATATCTTGCCTTAGGAACCCCCCATAAAGGGATGTTTGAGAGTAGATAATATACAATAAGCACAAGACCAGTCCATACAATCCTTTCTTTAAGAGAAGGCCTTTGCTTAGGTCTCTCTACGGTAGGTATTCCTTTATTGATCATGAAAATCGCATCTCTCACACTCAACTTCACCACCTCATTTGACTAGGATGGCCTTTCCACCGACTTCCTCAATCTTCTTTACAGCACTTTCTGAGAAAGCCTTACACTTAATCGTTATGGGGGAACTGAGCCTTCCCATTCCTAAAACCTTTTCATAACCTGCTTTAACAAGATTGACCTCTAACATGCCATCTGGGGTCTTGCTTGCAATATTGAGCCTTAAGAACTCTTCTAATTTTTTCTCTATTTGTCCAAGATTTATAGTCTTTCGTGAAACAGCTTTTGGCACCTTAAACCCTCTTCTTCCACGTCCAAAGTAATCTGGGGCTTTTGCTGTGGTCCATGTCCACTTGTGTTTATGTAGCCCAGCCTTACCACGCCCACCCCTCCTTCCTCCACCTCTGTGCTGTCTAAGCTTTCCATAGCCATGAAATCGACTTCCTCGGTACTTCTTAGTTTTCTTTTCTCTTCTTGGAATTGCCTTCATATCACATCATCCTCCTTATTAGCTCATTTATATCGTTTCCGCGATATCCGAGCTCTCCCTTATCTCTCCAAGCTCTCTTTGTACTTCGTTTAAATCCTTTTCTCGGTGGCCGAAGTCTAAAATATGGTTTTAACCAATCGATCTTGTGGAATCTAACCTTCCCATCGATTATCGCCTTAGCGAGTTCCTCAACAGTTTTAAACTCCGTATTTTTTGCTAGCCATTCATCAGTGAGTCTTCCACCATCTTTTAACTCGCCTCGATTCCGGAGAAGGAGTGAAAGAGTAGCTAGGTCTATCTCTCCGAATGTTGAATAGTCCTTAATCCTATTCAGCATCCCTAGATATGCGGCTTCATTGGGCACAAGGGTAGCTCTAAATTTTCTTTTTAGACGAAGCATTTCCATAGTTGCGCGAACCTCTGGTCTAGCATCTATGAGACCTCTTATCCTTATCACAGCCATAATTTTGCTATCGGAGCTGCTTCCTTCCATTTATGATTCCTCCAGGTAGAAGTAAAACGATTTCAACACCCAATATCTGGATCCTTTTTTAAGGATTCATCTCACTCCCTGATATAAGCCTTCTCTCACTACTAGGCAACTGAAGCGCCATTAAATTCTTGAGCGCATCATGGATCGCAAAAGCATAGTTCATTCTGTTCCTAGTATTCCCTCTGGAAAAGACTCTAATGTCCTTTATTCCTCCTAACGATAAGATCACTTTAGCAACCTCGTTAGCAACAAGTCCAGCTCCTCTAGGTGCAGGAATAAGCTTTACCCTAACAGAACCCATTTTTCCAGAAACCGTAGCAGGTATCGAATGTGGCCGCCCACATCCACATTCCCAAGAACCACAACCTTTTCTAACTTTAACTAAATTTAGCTTAGCCTTCTTAAGAGCATCGTTAAAAGCGTCTCGGAACTCTTTACCCTTCCCTCTTCCAACTCCAACGTAATCAGATCCATCTCCTATTGCTATAACTAATCTTAAACTACTGAGTTCTCCAGCATCAGTCTGCCTCTGTACCCTCCTAACCTCTATTATTTCTCGTCTTAAATCTGGAAGCAAAATGTCTACTATTTCGGGTTCCCTAATGACCAATCCTCTCTTGAAAATCTCGTCTAATGACTGTATTTTCCCTTCAGCAACTAACTTTCCAAGCCTAGTCCTTGGAACCCATTCTTCCTCAAGGCTCAAACTTTATCCCTCCATCTTGCACTTTGGACCCTTGAACTTCACTCATTATTCTCTCCAAGATCAATTTAAAGGTCTTAGGGATTTCCTCTGGCCTGGCTTTCTTCCTAATATATTCAGAGAAGAACCTTTTATAGAGTTCTTCATTTTCTTCCTTTAAAGCAGTTGCCCATTCAGCTATGTGTTTACCTTCTATTCTTCCCTGCTCAGGCAAGATTTCATCTGAGTGAGGGATGGACAATCCAGCATCTAAGGCTCCCTTAAGTGCTGCATAAAGCTTAGAGCCCTTCGTAGAAGGGTATCTTCCAATGTCCAACACCGCTTCCTTAATATCAGCCTTTTTTGCTCTTAAGGCAGCCATATAACCAGTAAGATATGCCGCAGGGACATTCTTACAGGAGAATAACCAACCCAGTTTTTGTAATTCTTTGGAATAAGCATAAGCAATAACTTCATCTCCTTCTAACTTTGACTTCACAAATTGAACCGTGACAAACTTATTGCTCTTTCGAACAACCATCCTAATTTTTCCGCTCTTCAAAAGAGCTAATCTCTTCCTATAATCTGTTTTTCCCTCTCTCCTCCTTCTAAATTTAACCTTGTATCTTGCAGATCTTGCCAAATTACTCACCTCTCGTGGGTATCACCCTTCTTTTCACATGTGATTTCAAGTGGGCGATGCTTGTAAACACGGATAAGCGAGGGTAAAGCTCTCTGTATTCTTTTTTGCTTAGTAGGCCACTATCCCTCATCTCCTTTAGAGTCCTTCTAAGAGCCCTTATCTTCCTCATCCATCTCTTCTTTTTACTTAATCTGGCATGCCTGCTTCCCTTATAGCTTCCTGGACCCTTTCTTTTGCCTCTTCTAGCTCTTGCTCTGGCTCTGCTAGTCCCTTTCTTTTGTATTATCTTGATCGCACCTTGAGCAATTAGCCTACTGATATCTCTCCTAGTAACTGCCTCTTCTATCTCTTCTATCCTATCTGGATCAAATTTGATGCGATCTAATCCTACTCCCGCTAGTTTAGCTGCAACTCTCCTTTGATACTTGAGATCTGTCATTCTCGAGTCTCAACTCCTTCATTTATTATTCTAAACCCTAATTCTCTTGCCTTCTCAATTAATTGAGTCCTCTTTCTCTTCCCGACAGTCCTGCCGATATATATAATTACTTTCTTCTTGCTTTCCTCGGGAATTCTCTCGAGATCAGAGGTGCTGTGAATTACTTTTGGAATTAACCCGGTAGGATGAAGTCCCCTAACCTTTTCTGGATTCTTATAACCAATTGAGGGAACTTTTGGTTGACCTTTTTTCCTTATTCTCTGTTTATTATCAATGCCACGAGGTCTTCTCCAAGAAGTAAGACCATGTCCATGTAGATATCTTCCTACATTCAAGAATCTAGGTTTCTTCTTCTTCAACTTTAGCAGGGCTTTTGTTAACTCCTTATTCATTCCTAACCCTCCTTAAGAACATATATCCCATCCATGAAGACTCGAGGATCCTTCTTTCTAATCTTGGTAGCCTGCCTTAAGTTTGCAGCTGTTTGTCCAACCTCTTCTTTTGAAATTCCCTCCACTATTATTTGATCCCCTTTTACACTTACTTTTGTTGCATCTCCAACAATCTTTGCCTTTCTAGGTTTTTTCTCCCCAAGAAAGTTATGTATAAGAATGATCTTATTTTTTTCATCCACTTCCACTCTAATTGGGAAGTGTGCATATGCCACAATGAGTTTTTTTCTAAATCCTTGTGTTACTCCCAACATCATGTTTTTCAGATGAGATCTCATAGTGTTCAAATAAGATCTCTCAAATTTCTTCGAATTAAATACTCTTAAAATTACTCTCTTATTTTTCTCATCAACTTCTATATCTAATAGTTTTGAGTTAAATTTCTTTCTTAGCTCGCCTTTTGGTCCCTTAACTATGATTTCCTCGCTCTCTATCGAGACATTAACATCTTTTTCGATATTAACCTCTAATGATAGAGAAAAATCAGCAACTTTGTTCCAAACCTTTGCTGGAAACTGTATTTTACTCATTCCTGATCCCTTTTAATAACAATAAGCTATGAGAACCCCTCCTATTCCTAACTTTTTCGCTTCCTTGTGAGCCATGACCCCTTGAGGAGTTGAGACGATTATGACGCCAATATCCCTGGCTGGTAAGTAAATTCTCTCCCAAGCCTCGAAACCATCTTTTTTAACGGAGAACCTTGGCTTTATGCTCCCTGCTTTGTTAATTCTTCCTAAGAGTTCAACTCTATACTTCGCATGACCTCCCTCATATATCCTCTCAAACCTACCGATATATCCTTCCTTCTGCAAAATGCTCAGGACCTTACCAATTAGTTTTGAGGCTATATCAATTGTAACCTCTCTTTTTCCTACTATAGAAGCATTGGTTATTTTGCTAAGAGCGTCTGCTAAAGGATCCAACCTCGTCATCCACATTCACCTATTCGTATTTCTTCCATCCCATAAGGGGAGCTATTTCCCTGAAGCATTGTCTACATAAGTATAGATTGTACTTCCTTATGATGCCGTATCCAACTCTACCGCACCTGCGGCATCGATAAGCCCCTTTACCTTTTGTCCTTTTCTTTTTATCCGTTTTTATAGCCATGTTAATCGCCCTCCTCTATTATTTCTAAGTTTAAGTAATTCCTGGCAAATACTATTGCCTCCTTTTTTGATAGTAGGTGTTTCCTAGGTATGTGGCTTCTTTTAATTCTTCTCCTCTTAACTCTATAGCCAATTCTTTCCAATGTAACATTAACATCCATCCCAAATACACCAATCTCGGCCTTATACTTAATTCCAGGTATGTCAATATGTTCCTTTATTCCAAAAGAGAAGTTTCCAAATTCATCGAATGACTTAGCCTTTATTCTCCTTCCAACAGCCTCTACAACCCTGTCTAGAACTTCTAAAGCCTTCCTTCCTCTAACAGTAACTGAAACAGCTATTGGCTCCCCCTTTCTGATCCCAAAATTCCTTATTGTCCGCTTTGCCTTATGAATCACCGGTTTTTGATTAGAAAGTTCTTCTAGAATTAGAGATGTCTTCTGCAAGATTTCACCACTACGTCCTGGACAAATATGTAACGTTACAGAGTGAACTCTCGGCTTTAATGCAGGATTCCTCTCCCATCTTTGTATGATTTCTTCTTCCTTAATTGATAATGTATACGCTTCAGAGTTCATGATTCTCTCACCTTTATGGCAGGCGTTCCCTCTCCCACGACCATTATGTTATGGGGAAGAACCCTGTAAATTTTATCAGGTCTATCTAAATCCTTAGCCTCTACAAGCTCACTAACTTTTTCTATCCGGCAGATTCTACCCGCCTTCTCTCCTTTGAGTATAATTCCAATATATCCCTCTCTAAGTGGGAAATATCGCAGAACTTCCTGCTGGGGAACTCTTATAAGAAGAGAATCTCCTAGAGAAACTCCAAAATATTCACTTTCTGGATGTATGACAAAATTTCTACCATCATGTGTTCCTAATTGTAGTTTTCCTTCTTTTATGGAAACCTTCCTCTCAATTTTAACTAATTTCTTATCAGCCTCTTCCCTCGGAATTTCAATCGGTTTTATGTGATGCTTTGCATCAGGGACCAATCTAAGATTAAGATCAATATCTGGAATAGAAATCACATCCATTACGCCTACAATAAACTTGTAGTCATACCTGGGCTTTCCATCGACAAGGATCCTTTTTTGAGATATAATCCTGCGAGCTTCTCTCCCAGTTAGAGCTAAACCTAAGATATCTCTCACTAATATGAGAAGAGGAATTCCATCCTTTATTCCATGAGGGCCAGGTTTAGGTCTTACTGCCCACTTTTTTATCCTTCTCGGAACTGGCCAGTGCTTGGGGCTGGCTAGCCTTTTTAAGTGTGCAGTGCTGCCTTTTCTACCCATCTAACCTCCCCTCCTTTCTAATGAAGCCTTTCTTTCCTCATCTTTCAGATCTAGCTCTATAATCATGACTTTAGAGGGATGAATTGGAACAGGAACTTCCGTTCCATCAACTTTTTTCCTCCTTAATCCTTCAATGTGGATTCTGTACTTTTTTCTGTCTACCTTAATCACTTTGCCTTCATGCATTCTGTAGTCCCCCCTTAATACGATAACTTTATCTCCGACCCTAATCGGGAAAGACCTTGTGAGATACTTCTCTCTAAGCTCTGGAGATAAATGAGCTGACATAATCTTTCCTCGATGATGCTTTGGGGCTCTATACAGGTACTTCCTCTGCTTTGATGGTTTAGAAGATGTTGGCTTTTTCATAACATCACCCTTTTCATACAACAGTTGCCGCAAGAGCGCCCAGAGTAGGCCAACGCTCTATTGCTTCTTTAGCAATTGGTCCTTTAACTTCGCTGCCTTTGGGAACTCCTTCGTTATCGACAATAACTGCAGCGTTATCCTCAAACTGGATCCATTGCCCATTCTTCCTCCTATATGCTTTTTTCTGCCTGATAATTATGGCTCTCATAGGTTTATGCATAAGTTCGTTTTTACCTTTCTTTACTACTACGACGACCATGTCTCCAACACTTGCAGAAGGTAATCTTCCTTTTCTGCCCTTATATCCTACCGTCCCAACGATTTCTAATATTCTAGCACCAGTATTATCTGCACATTTGATTCTAGCAAGTGTAGGAAGGCCACGTGTTATTTTAGGTTTAATGCCTTGAACTTTGCGTCTTCTTGCAAGCCTTCTAGCCAAATTTCACCCTCCCTTTTCTCGCAGGAGATCCAGCTTAACAGGTATAAAAAGTTTGAATATTTTTTAACTGGACCTAAGTCTATCTGCAATGTCCCTTCCAATTATGACACCAGAAGCAGAGGCCTGTAGTAGTCCCCTAGACACCCCTGCAGCATCTCCTCCGGCATAAAGTCCTTTTATTTTGAGGCTTTCAAGGTTAGGACCGAGTTTTAGTTTGGCTGTATGGAGTTTTATCTCAACACCATAAAGAAGGGTGTGATCAGAATATATTCCTGGCATTAACTCATTTAAAGCCCTTAGAGTTTCTATTATGTCAGTAAGGTATCTATATGGGAGCACAAAACTTAAATCACCGGGAACCGCTCCTCTTAAAGTTGGTCTTACTATGCTTCGCTTAATGCGATTAGGCGTACTTCTCCTTCCTCTAATGAGATCTCCCAGCCTTTGAATTAACGGTTGATTTCCTGCTATGTTATTTGCCAACCTAGCTATGTCTAGTGCATACGATATCGTGTTCTCAAATGGCTCTGTGAACTTTGTAGATACTAATAAAGCGAAATTTGTGTTTTCAGTCATTTCATCTCCTTTGGATAGTCCGTTTACTGTTACAATTCCCCAATATGATTCGGTTATGACTTCTCCTCCCGGATTCACGCAGAACATCCTAACCTTGTCATCGAATGTTTTAGAGTAGTAAACAAGCTTCGGTTCATACAGGACATCGGTGAACTCTCTCATCGTTTCAGCTGGTACTTCGACCCTAACTCCTAAATCTATCCTTCCACCCTCGACACCCAGAGACAGTCTATTTGCTTCATTAACTAACCAGTCTGCGCCAACCCTTCCAGGCGCTGCAACAACAAATCTAGATCTTATAATTCCATCTCCCTGAACCTGAACCCCTTTTACTCTGCCATTTTCTACTATTATGTGCTCTACTCTCTTTCTGAAAACCATCTCTACTCCAAGATCTTCTAAAACTCGTCTGAAGTTATTGAGCACTTTTCTGCTTCCACTAAGTCCCATATGCCTTACTCTGTAAGGAATGAGAAGAAATCCATGTTTATAGGCCTTTCGCTTTAATTCCTTTATCTTATCAACATCTGTTCCCCAAATCTTTTTTGGAGCGCCCATTTCAACATACAAATGGTCAACATAAGAAATTATCTTGAGAAGACTGCTTTCATCAACAAATTCGTGCAAAGAACCTCCAACTTTATCGCTTAAGTTAATCTTACCATCACTAAAGGCACCAGCTCCTCCAAATCCTGACATAACTGAACAAACTGAGCAAAGAGTACATTTTCCAGATATCCAAGCCGGACACTTTCTATTTTCCAAGTCCGGGCCCAAATCCAAGATTATAACATCAGCATCAGGGAATCTTTGCTTTATCTCATATGCCGCAAATATCCCAGTGGGACCTGCTCCAACTATTGCAACATCATAGCTCTTTGGCAAGATCAGACCCTCACAGCCTTGCTAGTCGCAAATAAAAGTATTACTGAGAGAAATTTTTAACTCAAAAAATGCATGAAAAATCTTAATTCTGAAGTTGAACATTCGCCTCTTAGAAGTAAATATGAAGCAAGACTCAGAAAACATAGCTAACATTAGTGATCTTGAAAATCTAAAAAGATTTTTGCCCCTTCTCTCTGAGAGAAGCAGAGAGAAGGTCTTTTGGGTTTTAAATAATAGAAGAGTAACTAAATATGTATTCAAACCGAGCGGTAGGGAGTTATGGGTAGTTAGTGGAGAAGGAGGAGACTATTTGGTGTTAGGCGATTATTATTGTGCTTGCTTAGATTTCTACTTAGAGTCCTTAGTCAGGATAAGGAGAACCTACTGTTATCACATCATTGCCAAAAAAATTGCAGAATTAATAGGAAGTTACCGCACTTATGAGGTTCCTGACTCAGAATTCGAAAATTTAGTGAATGATTTAATGAGACATGCATTAGACCTTTCAAAATAGGTAAATGCCTTGGATCGGCTTCTTTAATCAAGAGAGTGTTAATTTGGAAACACTTGATTTACCTGGACAATAATTATTTGGCAGTAACATTTATCATACTGATCTGAGTGCCATATGATGAATTCCCCTCAATTCCATTATGGTGAGGTGTAGGTAGTGAATCCAAATCAAGAAGATGAGGCTATAGCTAGTTTTCAAAGACGGTTGATTAAGGAAGCCGTTGCTAAGAAAATAGCTGGAGACCTTCTTTTTTCACCTAATATTGGTTTATCTATGAGAAAATGGAGAGAGTACTTTGGAATTAAGCAGAGTGATTTAGCTAGGTTACTAGGAGTATCTGCAAGCGTAGTGTCAGACTATGAGTCTGGTAGGAGAAGAAGCCCTGGCTCGCTTGTAATCAAGAGGTTTATTATCTCCCTAATAGAGGAGGATGAGAAGAGAGGAGGGAAAGTTTTCAAAACCTTAGCTAAGATGGCAGGAATTCAGCCATTCTTAAATTCCGTTGTCGATATGAGAGAGTTTCCAGTTCCCGTTGATATCGAGTCATTTGTAGAATTAGTAGATGGAACATGGCTCTACAAACCGCCAAGGGAATTCAACATTAACGGTTATACGATCATTGATAGCTATGCTGCCATCAAAAACCTTAGCGGTAGCTCAGAATTCATACTTTTATTTGGTTCTTCCACAGAAAGGGCTTTAATCTTTACGAAAGTGTCAGAAGGAAAGAGTCCCATGGTGGCATTGAAGGTATTCGACTTAAAGCCAAATTTAGTCGTATTACACGGGCTTAGTCCAGAATCTGTTCATGATCTAGCTATTAAGCTAGCCGAAATCATGGGAATACCCTTAGTAGTATCAGGAGTTCCTGATATAACTTCTCTTGCCCAAAAACTGAGGGAGTTCTCACCTCTTTAGCTTCGACAAAAGTCGAGTGTGTTTAAGTTATAAATGAAAAATTTAAATATGATAGGGTTCACGAAGTAGAGATAACCTATCGATCCTCTATTCTCTCGATTGTACTGATTTGATCGAACCACCGATTTCCACTGTTATTTCATAATAATGATAGATGAGACCATCTAAGGTGTTAGAATGAAGCTAATCGAGATGGGAAAATACCGAGTGTTGATGACCGGCAATGAGGCAATAGCTAGAGGTCTCCTAGAAAGTGGCGTCAAGGTTGCAACAGCCTATCCTGGGACCCCAAGCAGTGAAATATTGAGTGCTTATGTGAGAATCTCGAAGGAGAACAATTTAAGCGTCTATGCAGAATGGGCAGTTAATGAAAAGGTCGCTTTTGAAATATCTTATGCCGCGTCGCTGTGTGGATTAAGAGCAGCAGTGATAATGAAGCATCTTGGCACGCATTGGATTTTGGATCCTCTATCAGTTTCTGCAGTTACTGGGATAGGAGGAGGTCTTGTAGTAATCTCTGCTGATGATCCTGCCCCCCTAAGCTCTCAAAGCTCAACAGATACTAGAAATCACGCAAAACTTGCTCACATAATCGCTGTTGAGCCATCAGATCCAGCGGAGGCAAAAGAACTAGTTAAAGAAACTGTAAATCTCTCAGAAAAGGTAGGACTTCCAGCAATCTTCAGATATACAGATAGAATAGCACATGGCAGAACTCCAGTAGACCTAGGAGATTTTAACACTAATGGGTATAGAAGGCTGCCTACATTCAAAAAGGAACCAGATAAACTAGTTTCAATCGCTCCAAATGCAAGAAAGAACATTCCTAACCTATTCAAAAAGCTGGAGAAAGCTAAGAAAATAGTTTCCAGGCCACCATGGGTAATTAAGGAAGGTCCTCCTGATGGTGAATTTGGTATAATAACCTCAGGCAGCCCGTATCACGATGTAAAGGAAGCACTTTCTTTGATGGGCATTGATGATATTCCCATTCTCAAATTGCTTATATCCAACCCCTTACCTGAAGAACCCATATTAGATTTCTTATCCAATCTGAATGAGGTCTTAATTGCTGAAGAACTGGATCCTATTATAGAACTAGAGGTATTTCGAATAGCTCTTTCAAATGATCTTTCAATTAAAATCTACGGTAAAAGTACGGGTCACCTAAGACCATATGGAGAGCTAACTACCGATCAAATACTCCATGCCATCCATTTAATAAAGAAAAAATACTCTGGCTATGTACTTCCAGAGTTAAATGTTGGGGATGTACCTAGGAGGATACCACAGCTTTGTGCTGGCTGCTCTCATAGAGGAGCCTACATTTCTATAAAAAATGCTCTCAAAAAAGCCTGTGGGGAGCGTGGAATAGTTTTAGGAGATCGTGGGTGTTACAATCAGGGAGCAAATCCTCCGTTGAGGGCAATCGACACGGCAATTGCTATGGGATCTAGTATTGGAATGGCAGTTGGCCTAGCAAAATCGGGTCTTCAAAATTCGATAATTGCGGTAATTGGAGATTCTACATTTTTCCACGCAGGAATACCTCCATTAATTGATGCATATGTTCACAAAGCTCCTATAGTTGTAGCTATATTGGACAATTCTTGGACATCCATGACCGGTCACCAACCAAATCCGGGAACGGGAAAGAATGCAATGGGCGAACCAGCTCCAAAGGTCTTTCCGGAAAGAATAGTTGAGGGCATAGGTATTCAATTCATTAAAGTGGTAGATCCTTACAACATCGCTGAATCTGAGAAGGCAGTGATCGAAGCTTTATCAGCTGCAAAGAATGGACCTGCAGTAGTAATATTCAGAAGGGAATGTGTCCTTCAGGAACTTAGAAGGCTTAGAAAGGAGGGAATTCGACTAAAGCCGCTTAAAGTAAATCTAGCAAAATGTACGGGATGTCGTATATGCATAAGAACAGGATGTCCCGCTTTAGAATTCAATTTCTTCGATAATAAAGCGAGAATTATAGAGGAAAAATGTGTAGGATGCTCTATCTGCGCTCAAATATGTCCATCTAATGCTATCGAATCTAATGAGAGGGAGGCAGGATTATGGTGAATGGGGTAGTTAGTATTATATTGAGCGGGATAGGGGGACAGGGCCTGAGAATTGCGTCCCAAATCCTAGGAGAAGCAAGTATCCGGGCAGGCTTCGATGTGAAAATAAGAGAGAGCCATGGACTCGCTCAAAGGGAGGGATCTGTTGTAAGTCATGTCAGAATTGGGAAGGAAGTTCACTCCTTTCTGATCCCAGAAGGAACTGCTCAAGCCCTAGTATCGCTGGAGTTGTTAGAAGGAGCCAGAAATATCAAGTATCTAAAACCTAACGGATTAGCGGTTCTTAACGATAAATTATTGTATCCGGTGTCTTATTATACAAGAGAAACTGCTTATCCAGATAAAAAATGGATTCTTTCGGTGTTTAAGCAGCATAGAGCTAAATTGGCTTTGATAAATGCAGAAGCTTTGGCTAAAAGAGCTGGAGATCTAAGGGCTTCTAATGTTGTCATGTTAGGCTTTCTGGCAGCATCTAATGTGCTGCCTTTTTCCCCAAAATTTGTTGTAGAGGCTATAAAAGCCATATTTTCCTATTCTGCTGATGTAAACATCAAAGCTTTTGAGTTAGGTTTTGAAGCCGCGAGGTCGGTGGATTATGAGACCTGATAGGTCTGTTGGTATTGTTGGATGGGGAGCTTATGTTCCCAAATATAGAATAACATCTAAAGAACTTGCTAGAGCTTGGGGGAAAGATTGGAAGAAGTATGCAGCTGGCATTATGGTTGAAGAGAAAAGCGTTCCAGGAATAGATGAAGATACCTTCACAATAGCCTACGAAGCTGCCAGAAATGCTCTTACAAGGGCGAGAATCGATCCTAGCGAAATTAAAGCAGTTTTTGTGGGTACAGAATCCAAACCATATGCTGTAAAACCTACAGCTACGATGCTTACAGAAGCACTAATGATAGGGGGAGAGGAAAGACTTACCCTTGGAGCGGACTTTGAGTTTGCTTGTAAGGCAGGATCAGAGGCAATGCAAGCAGTCATAGGTCTAGTTGGATCTAGAATGATAGAATACGGGCTTGCTGTTGGAGCTGATACAGCCCAAGGAGCCCCAGGAGATGCGCTTGAATATACTGCATCTGCAGGAGGCGCAGCATTTGTAATTGGTCCTGAAGACAAATCAGTAGCCAAGATTTTGGCTACCTGCTCATATGTGACGGATACTCCGGATTTCTGGAGAAGACAACTAGCTAAGTATCCTTCTCACACGAGCGGCTTTACAGGGAAGCCAGCTTATTTCACTCACATAATAAACGCTTCGAAAAAGCTAATGGAAGAATTAGGCACAACACCAAAAGATTACGATTATGTGGTATTTCATCAACCAAACGGAAAGTTCCCACTTAAAGTAGCCAAGATGCTGGGGTTCACAGAAGAACAAGTGAAACCCGGGTTGATCACTCCTTATATAGGAAACACCTACAGCGCCTCCTCTCTAATAGGACTTGCTGCCGTCTTAGACATAGCTAAACCTGGAGATAATATCCTAGTTACCTCATTTGGTTCGGGTGCGGGAAGTGATTCCTTCCACATAGAGGTCTCTGATAGAATAGAAAAGGTCAGGAACTGTGTACCACGGGTAATCGATTTCATCAAAAGGAAAGTTTATGTTGATTATGCAATCTATTCCAGAAACAGAAGAATGATAAAAATGCCCGCTGGCTCAGGAGACTACTGAGGTGGAAGTTTTGCGAAGACCAGTCATCGCTGGAGTTGGCTTCACAAAGATAACTGCACATTGGAAGTACAGCTTAAGGGATCTTTCATCAGAAGCCGCATTAAAGGCACTTAGCGATGCTGGAAACCCTAAGATCGACGCTATCGTGGTTGGAAACATGATGTCTGGAATAGCAAATGGTCAAGAGAATCTCGGCAGTCTAGTAGCAGAAAGTATAGGCCTTAGTGGCGTGCCAAGCGTTAAGATAGAAGCAGCATGTGCCTCCGGAGCTGCAGCAGTTATGTGGGCTTGTTTAGGAGTTCTTTCAGGTCTTTTCAATTCAGTCCTAGTTGTAGGAGTAGAAAAAATGACAGATGTGACAGATAAGGAAGATGTGAGTTCTGCGCTAGCAACTGCCGCAGACTATGACTATGAGGTCTTTTTTGGTGCAACCTTCCCTTCATTAAATGCAATTATTATGCGTAGCTATGCAAAAACTTACGATCTGGCTCCTGAAGACTTCGGACATCTCCCAATCTTAATGCACAAAAACGCTGTAGATGTTCCACATGCACAACTAAGATTTCCGATTAACATGGAGGGATATCTCAATTCTCCAATAATATCAGACCCACTAAAACTATTTGACTGTGCTCCCATAGGGGATGGAGCCGCAGCATTAGTGATAATGAGGAGAGATAGAGCTAGAAACTCAGAGCATCTTATTGAGATAATCGGTTTTGGTTCGGCTACTGATACGTTAGCAATGTACAGGAGAGAAGACCTTGCTCGCCTTAAAGCGGCAGAACTTGCAACAAAAAGAGCTTTATCCATGGCTGGGCTGGAACCAAAAGATTTCGATATAGTTCAGATACATGACGCTTTTAGCGTAATAGGATATCTTAATCTTGAAGCCTTAGGAATCGTAGAAAGAGGTAAGGCTCATGAGTTTATAGCTTCAGGGGACGCAGATAGATCAGGTGCTCTTCCAGTCAATCCAGAAGGTGGTTTGAAAGCAAGAGGTCATCCCGTGGGTGCTACGGGGGTTTATCAGATAGCAGAACTAGCATTGCAGCTATCGGATAGAGCTGGATCATCACAGATAGAGAATCCTAATGTAGGAGTAGCAATGAATGTTGGTGGAACAGGCTCTAACGTATTTGTTCATATTCTGAGGAGGGTTGAGTAATGTGGGCATACAGACTGAATATTCCTAGCCACTGGAGGCTTTTACCAGAAAGATATAGGCTTATTGGTGGGTATTGCGAGGAATGCGGATACAAAACATTTCCAAAACAGAAGATATGCCCCAAATGTGGGTCTAAAAGGATAAAATCAGTCGAATTACCTAGAAAAGGCAAAGTCATCACTTATACCGTAGTTCAAACGCCTCCTAGAGGATTTGAGTACTACACTCCCTATATCCTAGCAATAATTGAACTCGAAGACGGAACCAGGGTTTTCAGTCAGCTAACCGATATTGAACCCTCGGAAATCCACGAAGGACTAGAGGTTGAAATGACTATAAGGAAAATAAGGGTTAGCGGAGAATCAGGAGCTATTGCTTATGGATATAAGTTTCGCCCTAGCTAGGGCCATAATCAAACTTACTTCCAAATCTTTTTCTTTTCAAGTAGTACTGCGGTAATTGATATGCCACTATCTTATAGAGGTCGTGCTAGAGAGCTACTCTTAGCTAAAGGTATAGAAGACTACAATTTCATCCGCATTATTCACAAGGATGGAGTGGAGTTAAGCGGTATCTTAATACCCCGAGCTGAGCTTGAAGATGACAAACACATAGTTTTAAAACTTGAAAACGGATATAACGTAGGAATCGCGATAGATTCCATCTTAGAAATAGAGCTGCTAAGCAAACAGAGGGAGATTAGAAAGGAAGAAAAGTTAATTGCCCGGAAAGCTCCCATAAAAGGGCTGCCTAGGGTCCCTTTAATAGTCACTGGAGGGACCATTACCTCAAAGGTTGACTATGCAACAGGAGCAGTTAAGCCTTATGAAAAACCTGAGGAACTATTAGATCTAATTCCAGAGATATCAGAAATAGCCAATCTATCATATATTCCACTGATGTCGATTTTTAGCGAGAACATGACCCCTCAGCATTGGATAAAGATAGCAAAAGAAGTTGAGAAGGAGATAAACTCAGGATCGGAGGGAGTTATAATTGCTCATGGAACTGATACAATGCATTTTACTGCAGCTGCGCTATCCTTCCTATTAGAAGGATTATTTAAGCCAGTTATTCTGGTAGGAGCTCAACGTTCGATCGATAGACCTTCAACAGATGCTGTTCTTAACCTGTTTTCTGCAGTCAAAATGGCTGTAGAGGGTCCTATAGCTGAATCAATGATCGTAATGCATGGAAGTCCTTCTGATGAGTATACGTATGCAATAAGAGGAGTTAGGGCAAGAAAAATGCATACCTCAAGGAGAGATGCATTCTTAAGCGTAAACGAGCCTCCTTTAGCAAAAATAACAAGAAAAAGTATAGAGATACTCGGCAGGAACTACAATAAGAGACAGAAGGAAGGAGAGGTAAGGGCAGCGGATAAAATGCAAGACAGAGTTGCCCTAATATACTCTTGGCCTGGAATCGCTCCTGACTTCTTGGATTTTGTCGTAGATAAGGGATACCTAGGTCTAGTTTTGGCCGGGACGGGTCTTGGGCATGTTCCAACAAGACTTATTCCTAAGATAAGGGAGCTAACAAAGGATGGAATTCCAGTTGTAATGACATCACAGTGTCTCTTCGGAAGGATGAATTTGAACGTTTATGAAACTGGACGTCTCTTGCTTGATGCTGGAGTAATATCTGTTGGAGATATGTTGCCTGAGGTAGCCTTAGTCAAGCTAATGTACGTTCTAGGGAAAACAACTGACATGAATGAGATCAGGAGGATGATGAAGGAGAATCTAAGGGGAGAAATCAGCAATTTTCTAAGTATAACGGTTTTCCCACCGGGAGATGTCTCCTATGTTTGATTATAAAGCCCTAGGATTGAAAGTAGGTATAGAAATACATCAGAGATTAAACACTCATAAACTCTTTTGCAACTGTCCTTCATTGTTGAGAGAGGAAGATCCTCCTCTTTGGTTCAAACGTAGGCTTCGAGTATCGAGAAGTGAACTTGGGCTAATAGACCCGGCTGCAAGATTTGAACAATTAAGGGATAGAGAGTTTGTTTACGGAGTCTATCCTGATACCGTGTGTGAGGTAGAGTTAGACGAATGTCCTCCTCTCCCTATCAATAAAGAGGCCTTGGCTATCTCAATAGAAGTAGCTCTTATGTTAAAGATGAGCATAATTGATGAAATCCATGTTATGAGAAAAATCGTGATTGACGGGAGTAATACTACCGGTTTTCAAAGAACTGCGCTTATAGCCGTTGGCAATAAAAACAGTTACATTGAAACGTCTTATGGTCCAGTAAGAATAAAAACCCTTTGTTTGGAGGAGGAATCAGCATTTATAGTAGAGTCCACGCCACTCAAAGCTAGATATAAGCTAGATAGACTTGGAATACCCCTAGTAGAGATAGCTACAGAACCTGATATTTGGCACCCAGAACAAGCAAGAGAAGCAGCTTTAAGGCTTGGAAGATTACTAAGAGCTACTGGAAAAGTTATGAGAGGAATAGGAACAATAAGACAAGATCTCAACATAAGCATTTCCAAAGGAGCCAGACAGGAAGTGAAAGGTGTGCAAGAACTCAATGCTATACCAGAAATTATAAAACGGGAGGTCCAAAGGCAAGTTTCATTATTGGAGATCATGAAAGAGCTAAGAGCTAGAGGACTAAACAAGGAGGCTTTTAACGGAGAGATCATAGATGTTACGGATCTGCTTCAAGAGATTTCCACAGGCTTCATTAGGAAAGCTCTCAACAGAGGAGAAAAGGCGTATGGATTATTGCTTCCTTCCATGAGAGGAATCCTGGCAAAGGAAATTCAACCAGGGAGAAGGTTTGGAACTGAGCTATCAGACTACGCAAAGGTCTTTGGAGGCGTTGGAGGTATAATTCATTCCGATGAAGCTCCGTTATATGGTCTTAGGGAAGAAGTCATAACAAAAATCCTAGAAAAGTTAGGTGGTGGGCCTCATGATGCATTCGTGCTCGTTCTATCTTCTAAGGATGTGGCCAGACTTGCTCTTAATGCAGTTTTAGATAGAGCAAGACTCGCACTGGAGAAGATACCAACAGAAACTAGAAAAGTGTTACCGGATGGCAATACCTCCTTCTCAAGACCTCTCCCAGGTTCAGAGAGAATGTACCCAGAAACAGATATTCCGCCCATAAATTCTCGTGAAATCATAGAAAAGGTCTCTAAAAGTCTTCCTGAATATCCTGAAGAAACTATTAGTCGCCTTATAAATTCTTATGGATTGAGTCAGGAGCTCGCTGAACTGCTGTTTGATAACTGGAGGTTTAAACTATTTGAGGAAATTGCTAGCAACTATCCAAATATTTCTCCGAGCTTTATAGCGACCACTCTTTCTTCTACCTTAACTGCTCTAAAGAGGGAAGGAGTTCCTATAGAAAACCTTAGAGATGAAACGTTTAAAGAAATATTTGCATATATTAATGATGGAAAATTGGCAAAAGAGGCAGTTCCAGAGGTTTTAACTGAATTAGCTATGAGCAAAGCTTCTTCGTTGGCAGAGATCGTCTCTAGGAGATATATGAGCTTAAAACAATTAGATGAGATCATAGATGCAAAAATAGCTGAACTCCACAAAGAAATCTCTGAAAGAGGTGAGAGAGCATACGGTTTACTTATGGGAAGGGTTATGGCAGAGGTAAGAGGAAAGATCGATGGAGCAATAGTAAGCAAGAGAGTAAGAAAGAAGCTTAGTGAATTCCTTCATAAGGATTAGAAGTAATCCACAAGGGAGCTCCTCCTAACTCCTGAAACAACTTCTCTAAAGCTAGTTCCAAGGGCGCCCAACAGTTGACCAAAAGTAGTTTCCATGATCTCCAAATATTTATCTAAATCTAAATCTTCTTTTGTTGCAAACTCTACAGGCTTGACTCCATTCTTATCTTTAGTCTTAACGAAAGAAATGACAGCTCCAGGCGGAATCCTTATGCCTTTCTTCTTTTCTAGCATCATAGCGGCCTTTACGTGTTGAGGCGTAGTTTTGACATAACCACTAGTAGGCTTAGTTAGCATAACCTCGAAGGCAACCTCTTGAAGGGAGAACTCACCTCTCTCAAGCTTCTTGCACCAGCCTCTTATGACTTCAAATATCCTTTGTTTAGCATTTTCAAGATCTTCCTTATTTCTAACATCCTTAAGTATGGAAATCACATTTTCAAATGCTCTTCTGACAAAGGCAGGGATGTTTCTCTTCTTCCCCAACAAGCCCTTTATTTCAACACTCCCATCTTCAAGAATTCCAAGATAATTTTTCTTGAGTTCAGACAGGATAACATATCTGTAAACCTTGTCTAGTTCCAATTCTATCCCTAGCTTCTCATTTATCTTCCTACACAGCTCCTCAATTTTTTCTTGCGGGGCATTTTCGATGAACAAGCTATCCGTATCGCCATAGATTACTCTTAACCCCGCCTTTTCAGCTTCCTCTATGGAAGACAGAATTGCCTTCCTTCCTATTGCAGTGATCATTTCTGCAGTTGGTGGGGAATATAGTGGGAAGTTTTCATAGCCAAAGACTCCGTATGACGCATTAAGAAGTACCTTTAATCCCCTCTGAACTGCTCCATACCAATCTCTTTCCAAGGGGCTTCTTGTTGGATCCTTCTCTATCTTCTTATACCATTTGACCCTAAGATCTCTTATAGTTTTGATTAAATCTGGGATTATCCCTAGTCCTCTTCTACAAACCCAATGAGGAAGCTCTTCAACTGGTCTATTTGTTTTACAACTTTCATGTGGACAATTTATAGTTTCAAAGCTTATTCTCCAAGTTCCAATAATGCTAGGGTACATGCTAGCAAAATCTAGTACAGCAACATTGAAATGGGGGCCTGGAACGGGTTCTAATACAAGCGCTCCCTTATACTTTTTTCCTTCAATAACTGCCTTGCTGAAGGTTTCTTCTCCTCGAATCATTCGAATCTCTTCAGGGTTTGGTATTAACCAACCACGCCTTCGATATTCATAAAATATCATGTTCGAAATCCATTTAGAGATACCATATCTTGCTACATCCTCTATAGTAAGTTTTGAGATTCTCGAAAAGACAAACAGAAGTCTAATCAAAGAATTGTTATCTATTGTACCTAGTTTTAATGTTAAATAAGCATCTTGAAAGGAATATTCTGCTAATTGTTCAGGAGGGAGTTCTGGAATGTTTGATTTATCCACTTCTATTTTTCTTTCATTTAATAACGCTTCTGCTATCTCATCGAGAGTAGATCCTATGTAGGCGTTGTTAAATATGTATACTCTGATGGAAGAATTTCTGAATAGCTTATAGAGATCTATATGAACCCCTGTCTCTACAGTAACTTTGTCTCTCTCCTTCTTTATTATATTGGACTCGATTCCAAGTTCTTTTGCTCTTTCTGCTAGGTAAGGAAGATCAAAATCATCACCATTAAATGTTAAAATCAACGGATAGGATCTAATCACGCTAAAAACTTCCTTAATTAGTTCTTCTTCTTGCTCATGAACTATTATTTTTGCTCCCAGTCGAGTTTCGCTTTTCTTGGGAGCTCTTCCTCTCCTCAAAATATGGACCTCTTTTAACCCATCGTTTCCACTGAGTGAAACAGAGATTATTGGCCATTTAGCATCTTTTGATCTTGCAATCATTCCCCTTGGAGACGCTACTTCTATATCTAAAGCTAAGATCTTCAATTTAGGAGCTGGTTGTCTTAGAAGGGGGATAAGACGCTTTGCAAATTCTAATTCCTCTTTTCCGCCGGACAGAAGCTCAATTATTCTCTGATCTTCGGCCTCAAATCTGCATGAAACCTCTATCTTGTTAGGACCATCTATCGTATACAGAGCTCCAGGTTCCAGTTCTGTGTCATATATGTAGCAGTTGTAGTACTTGATGTTTGCTTCCCACACGCGATAACCCTGGGATCGAAGCGTCTCTCTAATGTTGTTTGATGATCCACCTATTGCCAGAGGATCCTTTGCCTCTATTTTAGTCAGCACTACCTCTCTGTCCTCTAACACATTGAACTTACTGATTGTAGAAACTGAACAAACTCTAGACATGAGATTTTGTCCGAGAATCTCCTTAATTCTTTCTGGAGGAGCATCCGTTAAAAGATAAGGTCTGTGCCCGGTCCAATCAACCATGAAAAATATCTCTTGTTTCTCTGGGTCAAAAAACTTGAGTCTTGCAGCCTTGGATTTTCCCTCGTAATCTACCGAGAGTAAGTATGCATCTCGACTCATTCTAACACTGATATCAAAGTCTCCCATCGTGCTTTTTAGGATTCACATAGGTAAATTTACAAAACTATCTTTTAATATGGAATTGAATCTGGCAAGAGGATAGGTGATAAATGTGGGAAATTCCATAAAACAACTGACTGCAGTACTCCTATTTTCCCTAACCATTCTTCTCCTCCAAACACAGGCTCAACCCCTAACTTTTGGAGAAAATGTTGCAGATCTAATAATACTTGAAGACAATTCGATGGAGTTGAGAGGAATTTGGAATAAACCTATTCGACCATGGGAAATAGCTTCATATCTTACCAGAGGGATACCTCTATCCTCAGATTTAGTATATGTTAGTAACTTATCTATTGAGAGAGGTGAAAGTGACGACAAGCTTAGAGGGGAGCTAACTGCTGTAATATATCCCAGATTAAATCCAAGAGAGGTCAGACCTGATATTATAAAGGAGTATCAGGCTAGAAACCTGCTCACTAAGTCCAGAATAGTTGACCTACTTGCAGTCTTATATGGGGAGGACATGCTAGTGTACTATGGAATAGAAACAGAGCTTAGAGATGTAAACATAACATCAGTAGTTCATGGTAATTTTACCGTAACTACACTAATGATAAATGCAACGGTTGAAAGCTCGGCTGAATTCATAGAATCACTTAATTTGACGTTTGTTGCAAGAAGAGTCTCTGAAACTCTCTATGCCATAACTTATTCAATGAACTTAACGACTTCATCCATTCCGCCGTCAAAAGAAGAGGGATATCTTATTATTGATCTAACACCAATCGTGAAATTTTTTCCATCCGATACTGTTACAATGCTTAAGGTAAATCTGACCCATAGCTCTCTACAACTCGTTAAGTCAGATCCTGAGGCCACACTACTAACTCCACGGCATGCTGAGATACTTTTTGTTCCAATTAATAAGGATACAGTAATATTATACCTAAACGAAGTAAGTTTCTCTCTATTTGCATGGCTTTCGATAGTACTATCGCTCGTGATCGTAACTATCATGGTTGTAACAAAATTTCTTAAAATAAAATTACCAAAATCCTCCTTCCTTAAGTAAAAGAGCACCGTTCTACATCAGCTCAAAGGTATTCCCCTTTTTATCGAAAGGAGATTCTGAGAATTATTTCGAAATAATTCTCTTATATTTAGCCTACTTAGAGCTACTAGTGCGGATTTGAATATATAGATACGAAAAGAAACTAGGATATTTGCCAAAGTCATTCGTAGGGCGCTCTGAAATAGGTAGATCTCTAATCAAAATGGAACTCTGAAAAAGGTTTAACTTTTAAATACAAAGGCCAAGAGTTGTCCAGCGAACCATATTCGGGATTATGGGATGCACATTGCCATCATTTGGATATTCATATCAAGAACTTAAAGACAACGAAGCACGAGCATCAGGGAGAGATCTTAGAGTCTCTTACAAGGAGATAGTTGAGCTTCTAGCTGCTATTAGGGGATTAAAGTTAGATAAGGCGAAACAGCTTCTAGAAGACGTGATCTCTCTAAAGAGACCGATACCATTCAAAAGATATGTGAAAGGCGTTGGCCACAGAAAACAGCTTCAAGGGTGGAAAATAGGAAGGTATCCTGTTAAAGCGGCCAAGATAGTACTTAAAATTCTAAAAAATGTGGAATACAACGCAACAAATAAGGGATTAGAAGCAGAATATCTATATATAAAACATGCAGCCGCTCATAAAGGTCCAAAGTTGAGAAGGTTCTTTCCAAGGGCATTTGGGCGTGCAACTCCGAAGATAGAACAACTCGTTCATGTAGAGATCGTAGTGGAGGAGAGAAAATGAGCGGGCGAGCAAAGCCTATTTATAAACGAATTGTTGAGGAAGGATGGCTCAAAGCAAGACTTCAAGAATTCTTTGAATCTGCTCTCAGAACAGCTGGATTCCATAAAGTAGATGTGGTTAAAACGCCGATAAGAGAAGTTGTAACAATATATGCTGATCGCCCAGGTATTGCAATTGGAAAGGGCGGCAAGAGGATTAAAGAGATAACCGAGACTATGAGGAGAGAATTTGGGTTCAAAAACCCGTATCTTAGGATAGAGAAGGTAGAAGAACCGTTTCTAAGCGCGCAGATAGTCGCTAATTACATAGCTAGAAGGATATTGAAAGGAGAAAGGCATAGAAGGGTGGCCTTTGCAGCACTTCGAAGAGTTATGATGGCTGGAGCTGAGGGAGTGGAGATAAGGATCTCCGGAAAGTTTGGAAAAAGAGCTAGAGAAGACAGGTTTAGAGCAGGAGTCATCTATCGCTGTGGTGGAGACTATCTAGAGCATGTAGAGTATGCTGTAAGAAATATATTATTACCACAAGGCTCAATGGGTATAAGGGTAAGGATTGCAAAGCCAGGAATGAAGTTACCTGGTAAACCTCACATCAGAGAGGAAGAGATAGAGAAAATCCTAGCCGAGATATCCCCAGTAGAGGAAAAAATGGAAGAGGAAGAAGTTTCTGAAAAGGTTAAGGTCGAAGAGGAGATTTCTGGGGAGGTAGAGGAAAATGCCGAAGATGAAAGCGGAGGAACTGAGGAATCTGAGCAAGGAGGAGCTTGAAACTAGACTTAAAGAGCTAAGAGAGCAGCTATTTTCACTTAATACAAAGTCTGCACTTGGAACTTTAGAAAAAACTCATATGAGGAAAGAGATAAAAAGAGAGATAGCTAGAGTTCTTACTATAATGAGAGAAAAGGGCTTCTTTTGAGAGGGCGTGCCGATTGAAAAGATCCGATCTCCCATATCATGAGCTGATAGGTCTTAAGACAAAAGTGATTTTTTCCCCTGATCCAACTCAAATCGGAATCTCTGGTGAAATAATAGATGAAACTGCGAATATTCTCGTCATAAGAACGGAGAAGGGAATTAGAAGGATACCTAAAAAGTATAGAGTGTTCGAGTTTACCCTTGGAAGGAAAGTTATTGAACTTAACGGCGAAGATATTTTAGGGAGACCCGAGGAAAGGGTGAAGAAATTATGAGAAAACTTCCAGACTACTTAATTGAGGACGTAGAAATGCCATCAGTCGAATGTGATGACGATAAATGTCCGTGGCATGGAAACATCTCACTTAGAAAGAGAACGTTAATTGGCCGTGTTGTTTCTACTAAAATGACTGGAACTATCAGCGTTGAAATATCTTGGCTGCGATATGTTCCAAAATACAAGCGATATGAAAGGAGAAGAAGAAAGATTCATGCTCACATTCCACCATGCATATCAGTGAAGGAGGGAGATATTGTCAAAATTATAGAGGTTAGGAGGCTAGCTAAGACAGTAGCTTTTGTTACCCTAGGAAAGATGAAAGAAAAGTAAATGAAAAAAGTTAATTTTAGCTCTTCACCTTTTTCTTCGTATTCCATACTTAGTAGTATCATAGAAGGGCATTTCAACCGTCTCTACTTTAATCTCTCCCTTGTTTTTCACAATTAGCTGCGTACCTGGCTCAGAGAGCTCAGTAGGAACGTAAGCCATAGCTATTCCTCTCTCAACTATTGGACTAAATGTCCCGCTAGTGACGCGTCCAACTACTTTACTCTCCCAAATAACAGAGTCTCCCTTCCTAGGAGCCCTTCTAGACAGACTAAGGAGTCCAACTCTTATAATTTCGACTCCTTTTTCTTTTTGGGCTAGAACAATTTCTTTTCCGATGAATTCGTCTTTTTCCATAGCAACGGCGAACTCTAAACGAGCTTCCATGGGAGTTATGTTCTCGTCTATATCATTACCATAGAGACACATGCCAGCTTCTAGTCTTAGTATGTCTCTGGCTCCTAGTCCACACGGTTGGACCCCTTCCTTTCGAACTAGAATTTCAAAGGCCTTCTTAGCCTTGTCAGTATCCCAAAAAATTATCTCATACCCATCTTCTCCAGTATAACCAGTTCTGGAGATCGAGGCCTCGGAATCAAACGCAATAACCTTCTTACCCCTATACCTCTTGAGATCCAAGCCTCCTTCGACATATGGCTCAATAATTTCCTTAGCGTTCGGCCCTTGCACAGCCAACATTACGGTCTTAAATGTTATGTCCTTCACGTTTACATCGAAACCCCACTTACTTATTAGGTAATTAAGCCACTCGAATATCTTTTTCCTTGTTGCCGCGTTAGTGACTTCTAGGAAGACATCTTCACCGAGTCTTAATATTACCTCATCATCCTTAATACCGCCCTTTTCATTAAGAAAGAGCGTGTATCTAGCTCTTCCTGGTCTTACGTCCATATTATTCGTTGTTGCTTTCTGTAAAAGTTTTACGGCATCCCTTCCCTCTACCCAAAACCTTCCCATATGGGATACATCAAAAACGCCGCAGCGCTGACGTACAGCCAACGTTTCTTTAAGAGGTGAAATATAGTATATCGGCAAGCTCCAACCAGCAAATTCTATAAACTTGGCACCCAATCTAGCCTGAATTTCCTTTAGCGGAGTTTCTAGAGGCATCTATGCTGTTGATGTGACTTAATGTTTATACCTTTTTCTGGTGTTGAGACTAATCTGGATAGGATATCTGCACGCAGCATTTCCCATAGGGTCCTTGCGTATATCTCAGATTCCTCTTCCTCTGTTATGAAGGTGGCACCAGGCATAATCTTCTCAGAGCCCTCTAGCTCCCTAATTATTCTCTCGATCATCGACGGGGTGATGCTTATACCTTCCTCTTTGGCCATTCTAAACCATCTCTTTAATAGATCCTCGTAGACTTCCTCTTTCGTTCTTGCTTTCGGGAATATCTTAAGATTTGCCGAGGCGTAAACATTCCTTAGAAATTCAACCCCCTTCATCTGAACGTCATGGTATGTGCTTAGTTTATGGCCCATCATGTATTCAATGTAATCAGAGGGAATTCCCAAAGCAGCCAGTTAGGTTCTGAAGAATTTCCTTAGAGAATGAATCCTGAGATCATGTCTTTTCCTCTTGCCTTTATGAAAACCTGCTTTCCTAAGAACTCTTAGAAGGGCTCCTCTTCCTGCAGATCGCAGACGACAAAGGTAAGGAGGGGAAGAAGGGAAGGGAGGGGGCCAAAGGTTGAAGCTGACCTCCGTGTGGACGAGGAGATCAGGGAAGAGGTGGGTGAACTACCTCACCACTTCCCCGATAAAGAGGAGAGGGAAGATCCTATGGATAAGGGCCAGGCCAGAGATACTGAAAGCGCTAGCTAGGGAGGGATGGGAGAAGTCCCCAGCCTTTGTAGTGCTCGCGCTACCGTCAGAGGTCGAAGCCAAGGGTGAGCTCCTCAAAGGGCCAGACGATGTTCTGGAAAGGCTCCTCAAGTCCCTAGGCCCCTTTGCTTCCGAGGTAAGGGCTATCCCGGGCCGTGGTGCCAGGATCCACGATGAGTACAGGGGGTACGAGGTCGAGTGCCCCTTCTGCTCTACCAAGGCAGAGTACCTCGCACCCCTCGGTCTAGGGGGCTGCCTCCCCGCGAAGTGCCCAGGGTGCGGGGGCTGAGGTCACCTACCGCTCCACGGACGACATAAAAGCCCTTCTCCCCGAGTTCCTCCAGCCTGAGAAGGTCGAGGAGTCTGGGAATCAAGGAGAAGGGACTCTGAGGATCCGCGCTGAGGAGGGAGGCATGGATCCTCCGGATCTGGCACGACCTTGAGGAATGGAGGGAAGGGTTTTTGATCTTTTCTAGAACGATAACGCGCATCGAGTAAGAAACCAGTTATAGAGCGAGCGTGAAGCGTACAGAGTTGAAGCACGCGCGCTGAGATCCTGGCTTATAAGTCGGGGCAGATCGTGGCGATTTCAGTCAACGGAGCATGCCGCCAACAGAGCATACTGCTTTGTCTTTAAAAGCCTAGATTATCCGCTTGTAGTACGCTCCTGACTATGAACTTGGCTAAAGCTTGCCATTAAAAAACAGATCTTCCAGTCTTACCCTTCTCCTTAGCAAGTCTGATAGCCTTGAATACCGCTGAAAAACCGATAAGCAGAATAGAAATTGTCAGACATCCTGATATGGTTATTAGGAAGATATAGCAAGAACTTCCTGCCCTATTATTGAAGAAAGCCTGCCTAAAGTATCTCACAAACGTGATTGATGGGATGAATTCTCCTATTCTCTCAAGTCGAGGTGATAAATTTTCGAGAGGGAAATAGATCTCGCCGAAAACTCCGGTAAGCAAGAGTAGGATAGTTGCAGGCCTTCCTCTGTACTCCCAGACAAAGAAAGGAGCATCCAGCATCAGGCCGATTCCAAACCAACTCATGCTTGCCAGCAAGAGGATGATGGTAGAGAAGAGGATGGAATTAAGTGTGACGGAAGCGAGCAGTGAGCGATCAAGAAGGCTACTGATTACAAGGACGATGATTATGAATATCGTAGATTGTATGCACGTATCGACCATGCTATACAGGAGGAATCTCGGAACTCCCATCCTTGAAGAAATCACTATTTCTAGCTCTCCTTCCTCCTTCAGCTTCCTGAGCCTACCCGCAAACTCCAAAGCGTAATCCGCCGAGAACAAGTAAATTATCCCCAGCGCCACATAATGAAAGACGTTGTATCCATCGTATCTTACATTAGTTCCCTTACTCCAAACGAAGAAAGGAAGCAAATTCGCTAAGAACAGCAAGAAAAAGGTTATGTTGTGGTGTACAATGTATTTTTGATAGTAAAGGCTCAGTTTTCTTCTCCAAATTAGCCATTCAAGTATTCCCCTAAATAGGGAGACCTTTGCAACAATTCTATGTTGAGATATCTCCACTTTAAACACCCAAGAATATTCTTGTTGTGGTTCCTTGGGTTCTGGCTTCCTCTAGACCCTTACTCACCGCTAAAAAACCTATAGTGAGGAACAGCAGACCCAGCATGTAAGTCTGCGTGATCCTAAGCAGTATCTCACTGGAAATAAGTGTTCCTGTGTAGACCTCTCTCAGGGTTCTGACCAAGAAGATCGTTGGAACAAACTGGCCGAAACTACTTAGAGCAGGAGAAATTTTCTCTAGAGGGAAGAAGACCTCACCGAAGATCCATGTTACAAATCTAAGGTAGAGAGGAACAGGAACTATCTTCTGGGTTTTCAGGTGATAACCCATAGACATGAGCACTATACCGAATCCTGTGACAGTTATGGATGGAACGAGGAGTAAGAGGGAAAAGAGGGTTTTTCCTGATGGGAACAGCTCGATATTTATCAATCCGCCTATAGTCAGTATCGCTGCAAAAATAAACTCTCCTTTTAAGCATGAAAAGACGAGATAAGATAACAAGGCGCCTCTAATTCCAAGTTTTGAGACCATGTGGTTCTCTAGTATACCTTTTTGCCTCCAAGATCTGAGAGGAGACGTTAAAGAATCATCCAACGTAGCGCTAAAGGCCAACCCGATGGTAACAAATTCGAGGAGTAAAGAACCTGGATAAGATATTGCCAGCAGCCTTCCTAAGATGGAGAAGGGGAGCAGGCGCATGATGATCCTTAGTATGGTAACTGCTATGTTTACAAGCGATTTTTTCAGGTAGTATAGAGAGATTTGAAGGTTGATTTTGGACATCCTAATCACTAGAACTGCGCCAGCTACAATATCCTTCACCCCAGTCAGACTACTGGGAAGTAGCCTTTGCATTCTCATCCCCAATCAAGCTGATAAACGCCTCCTCCAAGCTCGGCATTTGTTCTTCTATTCTAAGAACCTTAACGCCTTCCTTAACTAGAAGCTCATTAGCAGTTGCGATTAGATCTGAATTTTCCCTTAGAATCCTAAAATTGACTAAGTACTCGCGTTCACCAGCCTTCGTGAAGCTAGATACCTTAAGCCTGGGAATTTTCCTTAAAACCCCCCTGATTACATCCTCATCGCCTGAAACCCTGAGCTTCACTTTTAACACGTCAATTAGAGACAGGAGTTTGAGTTCGCCAACTTTGTCCAGAGCAATGATCTCGCCATGGTTTATGATCGCTGCCCCTGTCGCAAACCTTCTCCACTTCGTGGAGCATGTGGCTGCTTAGAAAGATAGTCTTCCCATCATCTCTAAGTTCCTCTAGTATATCATAGAATTTCAATCGTGTAGGTACATCGAGACCTATGGTCGGCTCGTCCAAGAAGAGAACCTCAGGATTATGAAGGAGCGTCACGACTAGGGCAAGTTTGGCCTTCATTCCAAAAGAGTACTTGTATATGGGCATATCCAGGCCGGTATCCAGATCTAGAAGCTCCATAAGCTCTCTTGCCCTATCCAACGCAAGGCTCGAGGGTACGCCGTTGAGGCTTGCGAAGTATAAAATGTTATACTTTACAGGCGCGTGGGTCATCCACATTAGCTCTATGTTCATTCCATCAAGCCATCCTATCCTATCTCTCACCTTCCCCGGCATGCTCTTGACGTCGTATCCAGCCACCCACGCATCCCCCGCGTCTTGCTTCCAGATCGTTGTCAGTATCTTGATCGTGGTCGTCTTGCCAGCACCGTTCGGCCCCAGATAGCCGAATATCTCTCCTCTCTCCACAGTAAAAGAGACACCTTTAAGCGCATAGATTTTCTTTCTTCCTTTCTCGAACGTCTTGACGAGACCTTTTACTTTTATCATCATTTTTCATAACTAATTGTGAAAATTAAAGAATAACTAAATACATTCACACAGCAGAGCAAAATGGCATGTGCGCTTCCTGACGAGCTTATTGAGGAACTTGAGAGGAAGGCACATAAAAAAGAGGGAAGGGAAGTGATCAGTTCCTCAGCTCTTTCTTTGATGCATGACTAAGCTCCTTAGCAAGCAGAAGGGCCATATCTCTTATTTCATTCCTTATCTCTTCTTTTGGAAGGCTTTGGAGAAGCGAATTTGAAGATCTCAAGTACCTTCCCTGCAGTTGGTATAAAATGTTAAAATTCTATGCCATCAATAGGAAGCATGTGTGACTAAATATGAAAGAGGGAGAGCTTATTGAACTACTTTCTGGCATTGTAGGCGCTGAAAATGTACTTACGGGAGAAATAGAGTTAGCATCATATTCCTACGATGCCTCTAACATTAGAGGATACCCAGATGTAGTTGTAAGACCATCTAATAGCGAAGAAATTGTTGAGATAATGAAAATTGCCAATGAAACAGGAACTCCTATAACGCCGCGCGGTTCCGGGACCTCGATAGTTGGAGGCTCTGTTCCAATCAAAGGAGGAATAGTTGTCGATTTACTAAAAATGAACAACATTATTGAGATAGACGAAGATAACTTGTTAGCAACTGTAGAGGCTGGAGTAACGGTATCTGAGCTTAATAATGCTCTCGAAGAGAACATTTTCTTTCCTATAGATCCTGAAGTAAGAGGTCTTTCAACCATCGGTGGAATACTTGCAGAAGACTCAGCATGCCCCTTATCAACTGTTTATGGTACTGCTAGAAACAACGCTCTAGAAATCGAAGTTGTATTGCCAGATGGGAAAATAGCTCATCTTGGGACGAAGGCTCCTTCTAAGCAAAGACATCTAATGGATTTTATTATAGGATCAGAGGGGACATTGGGTATAATAACAAAGGCCACCGTAAAACTTGCTTCTAAGCCAGAAGCAAGACATGCCTTTTATGTGAAGATGAGCGATAGTTCTGATGCAATTTCAATCGTGCAAGAAGCAGAGAGGAGGGGTATAAAGATATCTGCTTTTCAAGCCATTTACAGAGATGCGCTTAAGGAAATAGGAGAAGAAATTAGCACAGATTACATAGATTTCATAGGATTAATAGAACTAAGAGGAGATCCCTTATGGCTATCTACCTGGGTTCCAAAATTGCGGGAAATCATTACAGAACTAGATCCTGTAGAAATGGAAGAGCTCGAAGATGAGGATGTTAAGGAATACTGGAGAAAGGTGTCAGTATTGTATGATGTCATGAAGGCGAAACACATGACAGGCCTATCCATAAGCTTCTCGATTTATAGAGATAAGATGAGGGATCTTCTCCAAAGAGTGGACCAAGCATCGATGAGACTCAACCTACCATCCCTAACTACGTTTCATCCAGCTCTTGGATGGATTGTTGCTACTTTTCTCTTTGTTCCCGAAGAGAAGAAAGAGAGTGAAAGGGCTGAAAAGGCCGTTTCTTTTGTTGGAGATGGAGTTTCTAAATTAGGAGGTTCAATAGGCTTTGGAACTGGGATAGGCGTCTCTATGATTGAGCAATACTTCAAATCGTCTCCTGACGCTGTGAGATTATTAGAGTTGCTAAAAAGAGCCCTTGATCCGAAGAATATAATGAACCCAGGAAAGCTGATCCCTTTGAGGGAGATGTGAATGAGCGTTTTCCCAGAATCATTGCTGAGGAGTCTCGATCTATGCATTAAGTGTGGAGCCTGTAATCACGCATGTCCTATTTTTATTTCTCAAGAAAGGAAGGAATTTCTCGGACCGAGGGCATATCTACAAATTCCTAGATTAGTTGAAGAAGAACTAGAGATATCCGTCGATTTCATAGAATATGCATACGAGTGTATGATGTGCGGGCGTTGCGACGATGCATGTCCTGTAGGCATTCAGATTTCAAGATTGATCTTAGCGATAAGAGAAGCCTTAATCGATCAAGGATATGTACCACCTCCAAAAGTAGCTAGTATGCCAACTAAGCTCTCAGAAGAGGGCTTAGCTTTTGGAAGCAGAGAGCTAAAGGCTAAATGGCTCCCACCAGACTATCAGCCTGGAAAGGGAGATACATTTTTCTTCTCCACTTGCTTGTCAAGCGAAGTCCCAGAATCTGCAGTAGCAGCCTTCCATCTTCTTAAGCAATTTATGGACATAGAAACTATTGGAAGAGAGGAGTTATGCTGTGGAGCCTTCTTAAGGCTTGCTGGTTATAAATATCTCTCAGAGGGAGCCTTAGAAGAATGTGAAAACCAATTAAGCGCCTTTAAAATAAGAAAACTTGTAGTTCTATCTCGTCCATGCCTTGATTTCATTCAAAAGATAGGTGAAATAAATGCAATTCATGTAGTTGACGCGATAAGAGAAGCTGTGGAGGGCGGAAAGCTCAGGTTTAATGGATCAAAGAAGGAAATAAGATTAGGAATTATCGGCTATTGTGATTCTTATGAGTTGAATTATTCGAGCGAAGAACTTGTTTCCCAAATTAAGGGCGTAAGAGTCATTGATATGCCTACATGGGCAGCTTGCGGAGCTGGATCACTTTTATCCTTTAAGGCGGGATCTAAAGGGATAAGAGGGCACTTCTTGAAAATACTTCAGCTAGCAAGGGATATGAAGCTAAACTCTCTTGTGTTTGTGGATTCTTCATTATACTTTATTGCAAGAGAGATAACAAGAGGCAAATCTAAGGTTCGTATATATGATGTTCCGCAATTTCTCTCAAAATTTCTATGACATTAGCTGGACATCCCACACTTAAGTATTCAAAACCAGCTTCCTCTACTAACTTTCTGTCAAAAACATGTTTTCCATCAAAAAATATCGGATGCTCATTACACAGCCCTCTTATCCCATTTAAATCCATTTTAAGAAACATAGAGTGTTCTGCGCCAATGACTATGCAGTCTGAACCTCTTACCGCTTCTTCTAGACTCTTACAAAGCTCATCTATATCCCCAGGGGTCTCCCCGACGAGTGGATCATATATCTTGATTCTAAAACCTTTTTCTTTAAGCATACGTATGAGTTTGAGGACTGGACTGTTTCTACAGTCTCGCACGTTTCCTTTGTATGTTATTCCTAAAATAGCAATCAGTGACTTTTCAGGTCTCTTACCACGATGTTCTATGGCGTCTGTTATCAGCTTAGCTGCATGCTTTGGTAGCTCTTCATTGAGTTTTCTTGCGGTTCGGATGATGTTCAAATCAATATTGGAGTTAGAAACAGAGTTGATAAGGAAATATGGATCTTTTATCAGGCAGCTTCCTCCAACGCCTATACCAGGTCTTAGAATATTGACTCTTGGATGTAGATTTGCTAGAGCCCGTACCTCATCTACATCAATGTTAAGAGCCTCGCAAGCTAGAGCAATAGCATTTGCAAATGCTATGTTAACGTCTCTATAAGAGTTCTCAACTAATTTCACAAGTTCAGCCGTTCTAGCATGTGTTATCTTTATATCTCCTTTTGTAAAACTTGAATAGAGGTTTGCTGCTAATCTACCTGATGATTCATCTATGACACCTATTATTCTGTTTCCTTCAGAAAGTTCCTTAAGCAGCCTTCCAGGCATAGCTCTTTCTGGACAATATGCTAGAAAGATGTCCTCTCCCAAAAAGAAACCCTCTTTCTCTAAAAGAGGTAATATGACTTCTTCCATAGTCTTTGGAGGAATTGTACTTTCGATTATGAGGAGAATGGGTAAATATCTACCTCTAGCATAAGAGAGAACCAACCTTAGCGCAGATAATAAGTATGTGAGATTAGGTTGACCGTCTAACTTGGCCGGCGTCTGAACTGCTATTATATAGACATCCTTATCGGACAAAGCTGCATCTATTCTATTCTCCGGAACGTATCTTCCCAAAGAAAGATATTCTTGAAGAAGATTCTCTACATCTGGCTCTGAGAATTTAGCTTTACCCTTTCTAAGATCTTTGATCAGCTCTTTGTTGACGTCGTAACCAGTGACAGAATATCCTGCCTTACTTAATAATAGAGCCAATGGTAGACCTATATATCCCTGACCTAAGACGACGATTTTAGCTCTCTTCCCTTGAATTTTTGATAGCAGTGATTCGTGTCCATTTAACTCTCGCATGCTTACCATGATCTCAGCAAATGGAGCTTTTTAATGCTTTTCTGAGAAAGCGATGAAAGCGATGAAATCGAGTCGGAAATGCTTTTATTTAAATTCTAAGAACGCAGATATCTTTCACAGGCTTTTATGGCCCAGAAAGTGTTAAAAGTTCTCTTTCTATAGAACTAGAGTTCCTTTCTGTTCCCTAACCTTAAGCCTAGTGAGATATCCTGCTATGCGGTTTCTGTACTCTTTAGACTTAACATCAACTACTCTCGCAACTAACATCTTGTTGTGTTCAAAGTCTGTAGTCCAAAGTTCTGGGTATTCCTTGATGAGCTTATATGCTATTCTCTTTATGGTTCTCTCTCTCACTGTACCCATGCGAGATCTACCTTCCCATTAGTTGAAGATGGCATTTAACTCTTATGCTTTTAACCTTTACTACGCTTATTCTATGCTTCGTAAAACACCCTTCCCTTCTTATCAATCTTTCATTAATTTTTAAAGAACATTTTACTCGACTAATCTATTATGGTTGATTTACAATTTTCACACAACTGATTTATAGTTCATCGATTGAAGTCACTGGATGAAGATGGGAAAACAGCTTGACCTATTACGAACTAAATATGTTCCCTTAATTGAACAAGAGATAAGAAAATTCTTTAGTGAAAAAATTTCAACTCAAGAAGACGAGGTTGTTGCTAGATATTATAGAGAACTCTCCTCCTACGTCCTAAGAGGGGGCAAAAGACTAAGACCTCTTGCTTTAATCTCCTCATATTATGGCTCTAACGGAGGAGAGGAGGGAAACATCATAAGAGCTTCGATCTCCGTGGAGTTGTTGCATAATTCTTCATTAATCCACGATGATATAATGGATGAGAGCCTAAAGAGAAGAGGAGGACCCTCCTTTCACTATCAAATGGAGGATTGGTCGCGTCTTTCTCCAAGAACGCCAGCTCCAAGAAATGCAGGACTATCAATAGGGATACTTGGTGGAGATAGCCTTATAGAGTTAGGTCTTGAAGCTCTTCTAGAATCAGGCTTCCCTGAAAACATCCTAATGAAAGCAGCTTCTGAGTACTTAATTGCGTATAGAAAATTAATTGAAGGTCAGCTATTAGACCTCTATCTAAGTACCGTTACAATGCCCACAGAAGAAGAAGTACTCAAAATGCTCTCGCTAAAAACAGGAACGTTGTTTTCGGCCTCTCTTGCAATGGGTGGCATACTGGCAGGAGCGTCCGCTAGAGCAATAAACTTTCTCAAAAAATTCGGTCAGAGAATAGGTGTAGCTTTTCAACTTCAGGATGACATACTCGGATTATATGGTAACGAGAAGATCATAGGGAAACCAGCAGATAGTGACGTCAAGGAGGGAAAAAGGACTCTCCTAGTAGTTAAAACATGGCAACTAGCCGATGATAAGATAAAGAGAAAGTTATTGTCCATCCTCGGAAACCAAAGTATTGGCACTACAGAGCTTGATTACGTTAGGAGAATCGTTAAGAAGCTTGGAGTGTTGGACTATACGAGAGAAACGGCTTTGAATTTTTTGAGGGAAAATCAGAAAGATATAGAGGCTAACAAGGACCTATTTACGGAGGATTTCGTTGAATTTCTGGGAGACTTAAATGAAATAGTGATCGCGAGGTCTTTTTAAATGACTTACTACCTATTAGACTTGCCTACCACCACATGACCCGAGGTGAGAGAGGACGGCGTGGGCCGATCTTTGATCCTCGGGACTAGTTGGTAGGCGAACAATTTCAATGATACTTTCATTTGGATTGTATTAGGGTGGACGATTATCATGAATCAGTATGAGCCTACCCCCTCTCATAAGTACTTAGCAACATTTAGTATAGAAGTGAGGGGAGTAGTAGAACCGAGTGATGTAATAGGTGCAATATTCGGTCAAGTTGAGGGGTTACTGGGCCCAGAACTTGAGCTTAGAGAGCTTCAACAGTCTGGCAAAGTGGGAAGGATAGTCGTTAAACTTAGACGCAGGGATAACCACTCTGTTGGCATTATTGAACTTAGATCAAACCTTGATAGAATAAGAACAGCCCTGCTAGCCGCTGCGATAGAGACGGTAGATAAAGTTGGCCCATATCAGGCTTCTCTATCGCTACAAAGAATAGTAGATGAAAGGGAAAGCGATAGAGAAAGGATAAGAAGGAGAGCAATAGATATTCTCAGACATTGGGGAGCCAAGGCAGAGGAGAGCTACAGGAATCTGATAGATGAGGTTGTTAAAGAAACAGCAACAATGCGGCTGACTTATTATGGACCTGAGAAGTTGCCTTGTGGCGTGGGAGTAAGAGATTCTGGAGAAATCATCGTCGTTGAGGGAAGAGCCGACGTTAACAATTTATTAAGATATGGGTTTGATAACGTCATTGCGATAGGCGGGGCTGTTGAAAAGATTCCTAAAAGCTTAGTTGATTTGATCTCAAAGAAAGAATCAATAGCCTTTGTAGACGGTGACCGAGGAGGAGAAATGATTCTAAGGTCTTTATTAGAGCAAACAGATATAGATTATGTAGCAAGAGCTCCAAAAGGAAAGGGAGTGGAAAATTTAACTGCAAAGGAGATTAGAAAAGCGCTTTCTTCTGCTATCCCTGCGGAAGAAGCTAGAAATCTCTTAGGGCTGAAACAGGCTAAGGAAGAGGTAAGAAAGGCAGAGCCACACCCGCCAAGTGTATCTGGAAAGATACCACGACCATTAGTACAATTCTTTAAGGAGGTAACGAACAAGCGAGAGGCAATCCTCTTGGATGAGGACTTAAAAGTGATAGCTAAAGTACCAATCAACTCTCTATACGAAACACTTGACGATTATGAGGGAGTAAGATATGTTGTTTATTCTGGGATAATAACCCAGAGAATAATAGAAAAAGCGTTTGCTGCTGGTGTTAAGATGATAGTTGGTGGTAGCACGCACAACATTACAAAAATCCCTGCTGGCATAAGAGTTGTGGCTGTTGGCTGATTAAGCATGAAAATACTCTCACTAAACGCTAAGGAAAGGGAGTTAGTAATAAGGATAGAGAGGTTAGAGGACCTATATTGGTTAACTGGAATAGTAGAGCAGGGTGATCTAGTAACTGCTGTCACAACTCGGAAAATAAGGGTAGGGGGAAGAGAGAGTAATAAAACCGAGCGTATATCAATGAAGTTAACCCTGCGAGTGGAGAAAATAACGATTGATCCATATTCGTACAGAACAAGGATCTCTGGCATTATCTTAGAATGTCCTGAGAAATATTCCGTTAAAGGGAGACATCATACTATTAACGTAAAAGAGGGGTCTACTATTAAGATAATAAAAACTGAATGGCACTCAGCCTTTTTAACCTTGTTAGAGAGAGCTAAAAAAGCAAGTTCTATTGGTACAATTCTTCTAATGGCTATGGATGAAGAAAAGGCAGTAGTAGGAAGCGTTGATGAGTATGGACTTAGAAAACTTGTCGAAGTCGAATCACAGATTCCATCAAAAGGCGCTGGAGATTTAGATAGATATTCGCATGAAAGAGCTTACTTTAAGAAATTAGCAGACATTATTCAAGAGTACTTGGATCGATTCAAATCGAAGGCCATTATAGTAGCAGGTCCTGGCTTTATGAAAGAAAAGTTCATGTCATATCTGTCCGAAAAAAGACCAGAACTAGCTTCGATAACGAAGATAGGCCATGCATCATCTGCTACCATGAATGGGCTCGAGGAGATTCTGAAGAGAGGGGAGTTCAAGAAACTACTCCAAGAGATTTCATTAATCTTACATTCAGAGCTTATGGAGGAATTTCTTTTTAGGATATCAAAAAAGAGGAACTTAGTAGCTTATGGTCTCGACGATGTTAGAATGGCCATAAATGCAGGAGCGGCTGAAAAAGTTCTTATACTTGATAAACTTCTCTTTTCGCCTAAGAATAAGGCTCAAATTCTGAATATCTTAGATATGTGCGAGAAAACGAGGGCTGAGTTTCACATATTTAGTTCAAAGGGTGAACCTGGTCGCTTGTTACAAAACTTTGGAGGAATTGCAGCTTTACTAAGGTATCCTATTGCTTAAGCTATGGTTAGGACAGAAGCTCTAAAATGAGGAGAAGTAATGCCCCTGCTGTTATTAACCTTCTTCCCTTATATGCAAACAAATCGCTTGCCCATAGAACAAGTCCAATAATCAAGATAGTACCTCCTAAAATCTTACCAAGGCTCAAAACTGCACCTTTAATTGTTAAAAGGAGTTGACCAAGCTCTTTAATGAAGTCATCTATCATGGGACTAAGGTCGATGACGGGCTTTGCAACCACTTCATTTAATGACATAGAAGCGCCTAAAACCGCAGCTGAAAATGCAAACACATATGACCTTATTCTCATAGACTCTCCGTATTTTTGAGTTGTGAGATAGAGGTATTTACTTGGTCCTCATATGAGATCTGCAAGTCGTCCTCTTATACCCTTTCTCTTTAACATAATCTTCCTTAGAGCCGACTCGAATGTTTCTCCTGGTTGTAACCGGTACTTCAGGTATACACCTGTTTTTCCTTTCTCTCTCCGTTTAGTAAGAACTCTAACTCTCTCATCAATCACTTCTTTGGGGATACCAAGTATATCTGCGATAACGCTTTCCTTTCCTATAACAGAGACTTCATAATGACCTTTCTTGAAAGGAAATATCAAAACAAGCCTTTTATTAACTCCAGGCACCCTTTCATCTGTCTTCAGCCCATCAAGATCTATACTCCCTCCAAATTTGTAGAAAAGTTCTTCTCTTTCTTTTAGAGGAGATAAAGGAAAAGATATTGTGAGATTTTCTTCGTAATGAAAGTAACCTTTAATCGCGCCTATCGGCGTTGACTGAACTATCTCTTTGTAAAGAGGATCTCCTAGCTTTTCGCCTAGAAAATCCTCTATAAGAGAGGGGAGAGTAGGTCTTAACACAACTATGTCGATGTCGCTTCCTTTTCTCACATCTCCACGAGCAATGCTTCCATACAATATTCCTTTGATGCCAACTTGAAGTAAAAGCTCTAATATAATAGCTGCCCTCTTTCTAAGTCTTCTTAGCAATGACCAATGCTTTTTGTCATATATTACTACTCTCTCTGGCGTTATCAAGGAGGGCATTTATGTTCACGACGCTTCATCCAATTTAATTTTCTTACTACATGTAATTGTCAGAGGAACATATGCTGTGTACTATGTGCAAGGAGAAAGAGGCTATTATCTTCAGAAAATACTCTGGAGAACACCTCTGTCTTCAATGTCTTAGAAGATCGCTTGAGAAAAGGCTCAGACAGACTGTTGGAAGGTATTCTCTTCTTAAAGAAGATGATAAGATCTTATTAGTCCTGCTAGGTTTTGAGACAGAAGAACCGGCCTTAGAGCTTTTCTTAGAAATGGAAAAAGACTTTCCTGGAGTGATAATTTCTTGCTTAACTTGTAGTGAAAGTTCAATTGATACAGTTAGAGAATTTAGACTTCAACTAGAAGAAAACAATGCTCTGAGCATTTCATCTCGATGGGACTTAATTATAGAGGCCTCTAAATATGCAATTCAAAGATCAAGAAGCAAAGGTTTCACTAAGATCGTAATCCCACTTTTCCTAGATGATGCAGTAGGTCTTTTTTTATTGGGAGGGTTGAGAAAATACCCTCCAGCATGGGTGATAAATGGCAAGATTTTGCTTGGAGATCATGCTACAGAACCACCAATAGTAACACCTTTCTTCCGTATACCAACAGAAGAGATAATGCTTCTGATAGGAAAAGACTGGAAACCGCAGGATAGGTTGCTTCAAAGCATAAAGGAGCTGGAGTTTGAATTTCCGGGGGCCAGGTTCAACATACTAAACTCTTATCAAAATTTATTCTTGGCACGAAAGATTGAAGGAGATAAAGGAAGTGAATCGCTGAAAAGATATTAGACCTTTTTTAAGGGCAATGGCGACAATTAATGATTCTATTTCAAAAAAAGATACCTTTTCTCCCAAATATGAACCTAATAGAAGTTATTGACCTCATGTGAACATCAGTTCTGAGACGGAATTTCTTTCTAAATATTTCAAAATAATTTAATTTAAAAACAGATTTACCCACACTATTTTTAGACCTATAGCACCCACCTCTCCTTTTAGTAGCATCTTTTTATAGATCCTTTCCTCATTGAGTTATTGAAATGCCAAAGAAAAGAAGAAATAGGGGTCGAAGGCTTAGCGGAGCTGGACATGAAGGTATGGTCCAGTGTTCACTCTGTGGAGCGTCTATACCGGCTGATAAAGCAATAAAGGAGACTAGATGGGTATCGCCTATCAGAGGTCAGATTTCTTCAGAACTAGAGAAGCAGGGGACGTACGTATCCAAAAAACCTGTAACTAGGTACTACTGCATAAGCTGTGCGATACATAGAGGTATTGTGCGACCAAGAGCAGAAGAGGACAGAAAGCAAACTCGCTTGCCAAAAGCCCAGAAAGGCATTCCTCTGAAGTTTCTAAAGAAACAAATCGTTTAATCAGGCTTTCTTCAAAACATATTCATAAATAATTAGAATGAAAGGCCTATATCATCGTTTAATTGCTTTCATTTTGATTTCAATTAACTGTTTTAATTTTTCCATAGACGTAAAGAAAGCTATCCTATTTAAAATTATGATTTAGGAGACCTTAGAAAGTATAAATCTCTTAATTCTCTCCATACCCTCTTTAAGGAGGTTCTCGTCCTCAACAACTGGAGCAAATGAAAGTCTCACCCATCCTTCCATACCAAAATCGATCCCAGGTGCCAAAGCTACTTGCCATTCATTTAACAGTTGAGACACAAATCTCTTTGAACTTTTCATAACTTTTCCTATGTCAAAGAAAACGTAGAAACCTCCCGCTGGGCGAAGATACTGAAGGTTTGGAATTCTATTCAATTCATTGCATACTAGTGAGGCTACTTTATGATATTTTCTTGGAGTTTTCTCTAACAAAAAGTCTCGTAATTCCTTCATGATGTTCTCCTGATCTAACATTTTTACAAAGGCTAACTGCTGAGGATGTGCTGGACACAGGGTCAAAGCTTGTTGCACGGTTTCAATGGCTCTTATAAGCGACGGATCTGCTATCAGATAACCCATTCTCCACCCTGGGACTCTAAGCTCTTTTGATAGGGTTGCGATCCAGATCTCATGATCCTTACGAGGTCTGGAGAGATAAGAGGGAATTCCATCTCTATAATGAAATGCTCTATAAGCTACATCGATTGCCACAAGCACATTCTTTTCTGAGGCTATATCCACTATCCCTTCAAATACCCTTTCATCAAAAACTTGTCCGTCAGGATTTCCAGGAGTTACTAACAAAATGAGCTTTGTCTTATTTGTAATTAACTCCTGAAGTTCATCTAGGTCTGGACTAAATTTTCCATCCTTTATCGTTTGCCATCTCTTTATGTTAATTCCAAGCCTACCTATGATCTCTATTTGTCTTGTGTAATTAAGATAACAAGGATTCGTTAGAATGATCTCGTCTCCAGGATCTAATATCGAAAAGAAAAGAGCTGCAGCCAAGTCTGTAGAACCAAGTCCGCTCAGAAGTTCAGACTCTTCGATTTCCCTACCGAATATCTCTTTTTCATATAAAACTAAAGCTTCTAAATAATCAGGATCCCCTCTAGTTGGTGGATACCTTGCTGAAAACAAAAAGCTCTTCTCATCCTTTATAACTTCAATAAACGCCTTTCTAAGCGGTTCAGGAGGGGGATCCTGAGGCCAACCTCCTCCAAAATAAATCAGACGCCTTGGATATCTCTCTGGATGTTTCCTAAAATCAGCAACTATATTCATAATTTCCCTAATCGAGCTAGGATTCTCTAGAGCATATTTAGCAACATGAGAAATAAGGGCAACCACGTCTCATCAACGATTTTGTACTTCCAAATGTTAAAAGAATTTCCAATAAGAGAGGGGGTTAGCAGCTTCCGTGTTTCCCGAGCCCTTGCGGAGCTCAGTACTCCACGGAACGCGGCCTGGCTTAACTTCCGGGTTCGGAATGGGTCCGGGTGTGTCCCAGGCCGCTATGGCCGCCCAACCCCCAACAAACGTGTAAGGGCTAGTCTATTTAAAAGTTTAATTCGGGGCAAAATGCTTTAACCGTGGATCTTAAATATGATCTCAAATTGTGCTTTGCTGAGTTGGTGAAATAAATGGCTAGAGTGCGGGTGCGGCTTCTCTCTAACAGGCAATATGATCCGACCACGTTTGAAGAGGAAATATTGAAGTTTTGGGTCAAAGAGAAGATTTATGAGGAAATAAGGGAAATGAGAAAGAATGGGCAAAAATTCTACTTTTTAGATGGTCCTCCTTACCCATCGAGCGAGGAGCCACATCCTGGGACTGCTTGGAACAAAATTCTCAAGGATGTAATAATTAGATATTTTAGATCTCTTGGGATGAATGTAAATGACAGACCTGGATGGGATACCCACGGTTTGCCAATTGAAGTCCTAACAGAGAAGACCCTAGGCATAGGTAGGAAAAATGAGATCAAAGAGTATGGCATATCACATTTTATTGCAAAATGCAAGGAATTAGCAATACATAACCTAAAAGCCATGGCCGAAACGTTCAAACAGTTAGGAGTCTCGATGGATTGGGATAATCCTTACTTAACGTTTGAAAATGATTACATGGAAAGTATATGGTGGTCGATAAAAGAAATTTGGAATAAGGGAAGAATCGGGTTAGGCCTGAAAGTGGTTCATTGGTGCCCAAGATGTGAAACTGTTTTAGCAGACTATGAACTCAACGAATACAAGGAGTTAGCGGATCCTTCGATATACGTTAAGTTCAAAGTTTTGGGCGAAGAAAATCAAAGCATTTTGATTTGGACCACTACTCCTTGGACTTTACCGGGAAACGTTGCCATTATGGTCAATCCGCAATTTCAATACGCTAAAGTTAGAGTAGGAAAGGAGTTTCTGATACTAGCTGCAGATTTAGTCAATAAAGTTTTAGAAGAGACAGGAATAGAGGATTATGAGGTAGTTGAGACATTTCCTGGATCTAAACTTGAAGGATTAAGATACGAACATCCCTTGGCCGAACTGATTCCTGTTCAAAAAGAGATAGAGCACAAGGTAGTTCTCTCAACGAAATATGTCACACTTGAAGAGGGAACTGGGTGCGTTCACGCTGCTCCTGGTCATGGTGAAGAAGACTTTGAGGTCTGCTATCTTGGTTACGGAATGCCTATTCTGTCTCCAGTGAATGATCAAGGGATTTTCACAGATGAAGCTGGCAAGTATAAGGGGCTAGAGGTTAGAAAAGCCAATGAAATCATAATTTCTGATCTAAGAGAGAAGGGAAGTCTTCTCTGGTCTGGAAAAATTGTGCACAAATATCCCATATGCTGGAGATGCAAAACCCCTCTGATCATGAGAGCTACCGATCAGTGGTTCATTAAGCTAGAGGACATAAGATCAAAGCTAATAGATGAATGTATGAAAGCAAAATGGCTTCCAGCATGGGCAGGAGAGAGGAGATTTAAGAACTGGCTTATGGAAGCTAGGGATTGGATCATATCAAGACAGCGTTTCTGGGGAACTCCAATACCAATCTGGCGCTGCAATTCCTGCGGCAAAATTGAAGTTATAGGATCTAGGAAAGAGCTAGAAGAAAAAACAGGTAGAAGAGTAGAAGATCTTCACAAGCACATAGTAGACACTTTAACTTGGAAATGTGAATGCGGTGGAGAAATGATAAGAGTACCAGACATATTAGATGTCTGGTACGATTCAGGAGCCGCCTTCTACGCGAGTTTAAACTTTCCAAAACAAAAGGAAATGTTAAATAAATGGATGCCAGTGAACTTTGTAGTAGAAGGGCTGGATCAAGTTCCAAATGGGTGGTTCTATTCTCTTCTAAGGTTAGGCGTGCTTCTCTTTGATTCTGTTCCTTATGAAACTGTTATGGTTCATGGGATGATGCTTGACGAACAAGGTCGGGAGATGCACAAATCTCTGGGAAACTTTGTGCCAGTAATGCAAATAATCTCAAGATTTGGAAGAGACGCATTTAGAGCATTTGTTGTCTCAAAGACGCCTTGGTCGGACATAAGATTCTCTTGGAGGGAGTTAGAAAATTCATTTAGGAAATTAAACATAATTTGGAATGTATACGCATTTCTAGGGTTATATTGCTCTCAATATGACCTAGATGAATCGTTAGTCTTAAGGAATCTAAATATGCTAGATCCAGAGGATAGATGGCTTTTATCAAGAGCTGAGAGGACGATAATGGAAGTAAAGAACAAAATGGATGAGCTGTATGTCCACGAGGCCTTTAACCAGCTGCTAGATTTTGTTATAAACGATCTAAGTAGGTTGTACATACGACTAGCTAGAGAAAAACTGAAGTCTACAGGAGAAAAAAGAGAAATAGTTAGTTCTCTTCTATACATGGTCCTAAAAAGAACATTAGTGGTGTTGGCACCTTTCCTTCCATTTTTAACCGAAAAAATCTATCAAGATTCTTTTAGGCAGAATTCAGATCCAAAAAGCATTCATATGATTGATTGGCCTCAACCAAGACATGATCTGATAGATGACGCTATCGAAGAAGAAATGCAAGCAGCAAAGGCGTTGCTTGAAGCCATAAATATTGCCAGAGCCTCTGCAAAAATAAAAAAGAGACAACCACTGAGAAAGGCTCTTGTGATGACGGACGATCCAAAATTAGAGCGAGCGCTTGCTAAGTTCTCTCTCTTATTCAAGGTGGAAGGAAATGTTTCAGAGGTAAAGGCGATACCTCATGATCAGAAACCGGAGGGCAAATTCTCAATAGTCGAATTTGATAGAGGAACTCTTTACTTGGATATAGAGATAACCCCCGAAGAAATGGCTGCTGGTCTGGTTGCGGACATAAGGCGTAGAATTCAGGAAATGAGAAAGGAATTGGGATTGAGGAGAGGGATAGAGAAAATAGATTGCTGGATTCTAACAGACAGTGAAACGAGAAATTTGATTAAATCCCATATAGGTTCTATAATCAGCGATGTAGACGCAAAACAGATAAAACTTATAGAAAATAGAGATGAGGTTCCTGAAGGCTGTTTCTTCAAAGAATGGAGCCTAGATGGAAGGAGGATCTTAATATGGGTTCGAAAGGTACTATAAGGGTAGGAGGCTGGGTAAGCGAAGTAAGAGAGCTGGGAAAAGATCTCCGATTCATTGTGTTAAGGAGCTGGAAGGGTAAGATTCAACTAACATTAAAAAGAGGAAAGGTGAAGGACGAGCTTTTTGATCTAACAGAAAATCTTCCTCAAGAAAGTGTTATAGAGGTCTTTGGAGAGGAGGTTAAGGAAAAAATAGCTAAAGCTGCAGACATCGAAATAATACCAGAAAAGATAATTATTCATTCAAAATCAGAGAAGAAACTACCTTTAGATCCTAACTGGAAGGTAAAAGCGCTGCTTCCTACTAGGTTGGATAATAGGCCACTGGATCTTAGACGTCCAGAGGTTCAAGCAATATTCAGGATCGAAGCCAGTCTAATAAGGGGCTTTACTGACTGGCTTGATGAACACGGTTTCTTAAGGGTATTTACCCCTGCCCTCATAGGTTCATATAGCGAAAGCGGTGCAGAAGTCTTCGAAGTAAAGTATTTCGACAATACAGCATTTTTAAGGCAAGACCCTCAGCTACATAGACAGCTCGCTATTATTGGAGGTCTTGAAAAGATCTATGATCTTGGTACAAATTGGAGAGCCGAACCCAGTCATACTACAAGGCACATAACTGAGTTCAGATCGTTGGCTGTAGAGATGGCATTCATAAATGACGAGCGAGATGTTATGAAAGTTGAGGAGGAGGTTGTAGCAGCTGGTATATCTAGAGTTATTGAGGAAAGACAGAAAGAGTTGAGAATCTTAAATGTTGAGCTAGAGGAGCCCACAAGACCTTTTCCTGAGCTAAGATTCCCTGAGATATATGAAATTCTAGAAGGATTTGGGAAGAAAATACCCTTTGGATCCTCTTATGATACAGAATCGGAGAGACTATTGTGGAAATATGTTAAAGAAGAGTATGATGCCGACTTCTTTTTCGTGAACAGGTTTCCAATGGCAGAAAAGCCATTTTATGTTATGAGAGCAGAAGAACCTTGGGCTAGAAGCGTCGACTTGATATGTAAGGGCTTAGAACTAAGCTCTGGAGGGCAAAGAGAGCACAGGTATGATGTTCTTTTAAAACAGGTTAGAGAAAAAGGAGTTGATGAAAAACAACTTGAATGGTACACTAAGTTCTTTAAATATGGGGCTCCTCCTCATGGAGGATTTGCTATAGGAATTGAGAGGCTTACAATGCAGATTTTAAACCTAGAGAATATTAGAGAGGCTTCTTTGTTCCCTAGAGATCCAGAAAGAGTAATGCCTTAAAATAAAATCTAGAATCGTATTACATGCTCTCTATGTATCTCCAGGATCATTCCTTCTACTTTAACTGGCTCAAGTCCTCTTGTAAGCTCTAAAGCCGCCTGTAATCGACTTTCACTGGAAGAGTAAATCTCAAGAAGCGGGTCTCCAGGTTCGACTTTATCTCCTCGTTTGCCGAAAACTCTAACTCCAGCTCCTTTGTCCTTGGGTGCTCCAGCAGCTCTTGCAATTCTAGTTATGGCTTTATTAGAAACAGCGGTTACGTAGCCTTTCATGGGCGCTCTTACTACTTCAGTGTAGGATCCTACTTCTATGTCATCTGGCTTTATATCAGGATTTCCCCCTTGGGCCTCAATGATTTCCCTCATCTTTTTGTATGCCCTTTTGCTTGTCAGGATTTCCCTTGCCAAATTAGAGCCTTCCCCGATAGGAGCGACTCCGCCCAATTCTAACAGAATTCCTGCAAGTGCAACTGCCTTCTCAACAAGACTTCCCGCGCCCTTTCCTCCTGTGATAAGTGTAGAAAGGGCTTCTCTTGCTTCAAGCGCAGGTCCAATGAACTCTCCTATTGGCTGCCCTCCATAGGAGATAGCTGCCTCTACCCTTACTCCCAGCCTGTCTCCTAAGGTAATCATGTTTCTTGCCATCCTCCTAGCATCTTTCATGGTTTCTACCTTGGATTCTGGTCCTGTTGGGATGTCCAAGACCATCCTTTTGATGCCCGCTGCATATTTTTTCGACATGATCGAAGCATATATCAAGGGCTCAGGATCGATCGACAAAGGATGCTCCACTCTCTCAATCAGTATTGCATCTACTGGCGATAGATTTGCACTTCTAGTCCATGTAATAACGCCTCCGATCCTCCTCGTAATTTCTACAATCTCATCTGAACTCAGGTCTATAGGGGCCAAAACCTCCATTGTGTCAACCGTTCCGGATGGGCTAAGAATTGCCCTAGTACTGGTTTTAGGTATCATAAGTCCAGCTGCAGCCACAATAGGAACGATTAAGAGGGCATCTTTACTGGCTCCTGGAACACCTCCTATCCCGTGTTTATCTACAACCAATGCATCGCCAAAATCAAGCATCGTACCTACTTCAGCCATTGCTCTAGTGAGAAACTCGACCTCATCCATGTCTGCTCCATGAAATTGGAGAGCAGTGACAAAAGCTGCAAGCTCAACCTTGCTTATAGCTCCCTCATATACGTCTCTGACAAGAGAGCAGATCTCTTCTTTAGAGAGCTTTTCACCTGACGTCTTTTTCTTTATTATAGTAGAAGATTTCGTGGGTTTTGCTAATTCAACCTGCACAATGGATCCATCTTTTACACCTAAAAGTTTGGCAACATCTTGAAATATACCAATCTCTCCTCTCCTTATGAATTCCTCTGATTCAGATAGGCTAAGAAGGGCAATAGAACCCCTACCATCGAGAGATGAAATCTTTACTCTGCTCTCAAACGCAGCTCCTAACTTCTGGGCATCGCTTGGACTCATGACAACCCTTGATTCTCCAATTTCGGTCTTTAGCAGCACCACCTTTAGCTGAATCAGTTTGATCACCCTTTTGCAAACTAGTAAAAACACTTTTTTAGATCCCTAATTTCAATTTAAAGTATCTCCTATGTAATTCTTTAACCATTTCATATCCCCCGATAATACAAGCATTTTAAAATAGATGAAAACGAACATTCAGGAGAGAGCATAAATACGAAGAATTGTGCTACTTATCTTAAAAGGAATCCAAAATGGAGCCTTTGGAACGGTGGATTGATTTTTTAACAGATATTTTGCATAAGATCGCAAGTCAGGGAGGCAGCATAGCTCTAGTTTATCATATGACTCCGGATGGAATTATTGCTACCATCTTCCTAAAAAAAGCCCTGGAAAGTTTAGATGCGCCCGTAGAAGCAGTTCCTTCTTTCCCAGAAGATTTACTTTTTACCATGGAAGGCCTTGATACAGCAAAAACTTTAATTCTAGTCGATCTAGTACCCTTAGGTCCGGGTCCGATCTCTGTAGCTTATGAATTTTTCCCAGGAGGATTTTTGATACTTGATCACGAAAGTGTTGAATTGAGCTATGATCTCAAAGGAACAATACGTCTTAACCCACGAACTTTCTCATTAAATCTTCCAACCAGCTACTCCGCTTATCTAGCAGCTGAAAAAATAGATCCGTCCTCACAGAACCTTTCATGGCTTATTCAAATCGGTATATTTGGAGAAATGATCGAACCTCTTGATGAAGAGGCTAAATTGAGGCAAGAAGGAATCCAATATGAAGAAAATATTTCAAGAATTTATCGGGCCATCTATTCTCTCTCTTCGGTTTTAGGAGCTAAGGGAGCTAAGATCGCTCTTTCAACTCTAGAAAGTTCTATTGGGGAATTCTCCATTCTTGATAAAGAAGACCCACTTCATGCTCTCTTTTGGAACGAGGCTGATCGTTGTTGGGAGAAAATAACAGAAGAACTATCAAAGCGACCAAAGATAAAAGAGAAAAACATAATTGCTTATCAAGTAAGCAATCCTGGACTGAGATTCTTTATAGCCGGACTCGGAATGATGAAACACAGACAGAAGCTCTCCGTCGCATACTATCTGAACGACGTACTTGCAAGGGTGTGTATCAGGAAAAAACCAACAATCAAAATGAACATCTATGAAAGAATTAGGAAAATACTCCCTCGAGAGGACTCCAGCATCGTTGGTAGGGAGGACTACGCAGACATATGCATAAGATCTGAGTTCTTAGACGATCTGCTCAAGCATATTGTAGGTTTGTCATAGTTCGGATGATGTTTTAATTTATGTATTGATTAGAATTCAGATGACATGATCTCTGTGAGGGTGACAAATATTGACCCTGAGGATAGGCGTAGCGACAGACGATGGGAAGACGGTAAAGGAAGGGGATTTCAGTGAATCAAAATACTTCGCAATTTATGATCTTACAGGAAGAACTCCTATTAGAGTGGAACTGCGTCCAAACCCTCTAAGAGGAAAAAGCAAGGATCCGATGCAGGTCCTTAGGATATTGGGAGATTGTGACGTTATCATTAGCATGGAATTTGCTCCAGAGAGCATAAAAGATATGGAAGCAAAAGGAATCATAGCACACGAAACTAGAAAGAGAGATGTTGATAAATCTGTCCTGGAATTTGCTGAAGAACTAGCTCGCCTTGGGATCAGATCATGAATAATGCTTGAATTGGATTAGGTTATCAATTCTCTCTTCGTTTTTTATATAGTGTATATTACTGTAGCAGCTACTAAGGGGACAGTAAAGTTATCAAAAGGTTCCAAAGGACCCGCCGTTAAAGCTTCAGTGATCGTACCAGCCATCGAAGCCAGCATAGCTTCGATTATAATAGTTGGAGCGCTTAGAAATACTGCTGGAGATAGGTTTAGCAAGGTTAATCCGACGATACATCCAAAAAATCCAAAAATGAAAACGATCAAAGAACCCTCCAAGCTTCTTTCTGACCAAGGATATGTGTGTCTTTTACTGATCCTGCTTATAATCAAAGGAGCCATGCCGTCTCCCCATGCCATGACATAAGTAGATGCTACAATAACATCTTTCCGATTCCAAAAAAGGAACAGTAAAAGAAGGATTGACGTTATATAATACAATGGGCCGTAGTTATGCCAACCCCCTCTTTTGGAAAAAAACATAGATTGTATCATTGAATGCTCTCTCTTACCAAACAGGAGCAAGAGTAATATTACCAGAAGCCCGCCAGGAATAAGCGCGGGCCATATAACAGAGCTAAACCAACCTATAGCTATTATTGAATCCCCAGCAAACAGATGAATAAGTTTCCTGGTAACGCTCGGATGGAAACCCCTTTCTTTTAATGCCTCTCCAACCTTTATTATTACTATAACATAAACGTAAACCATCAAAAGTAGAAGAGCATTCGATAAATTGGTGCCCATCCCTTCAATCTTATGAGGAGAATATTAAGAGTTTTCTCAGAACACAATTTAAGGAGATTCTAATGCAAATCATCGATTGGAAAACTAGAGAAGTAGCTGCCGCATTCAAGATGCCTGAAGACTTACCCTTGATAGTTAGAGTTGATGGCTGGAAGTTTCACAGTCTGGCGAAGAAAATAGATTTGATGAGACCTTTTGATGAAAGAATGGCGAAGTGTCTAGTAAAGGCTGCTAGAGAACCATTTAATCTTGGTCTTCCAGTAGTTCTCGCCTATGCTTTTTCGGATGAAATTTCCTTTCTCATCAGACCACCCTTGCCCTTCAAGGGAAGAGTTGAGAAATTGGTTTCAATATTCTCCTCCTTAGTTGCTTCTTCCTTTAGTGCAGCACTTAGAGACATGAATATAGAAGCTATTGTAGGATTCGATGGGAGGATTGTGATCGTTAGAAAAGAAGAGATCCCAGAGTATTTATCGTGGAGGCAAGCTGAAGCTTGGAGAAACTGCGTTAATGCTTATGCCCAATTTGCCTTAATATCTAAAGGAACACCTCCTCAAAAAGCCTCAGAGAAACTGAAAGGAATGAAGGCACCAAATCTTCATGAATTAGTTTTTCAAGAAATCGGTATAAATCTAGCAAAGGTTCCCGATTGGCAGAAAAGAGGTGTGCTCATATTCCTTGAAGAATATGAAAAGGAGGGCTTTGATCCGGTATTAAACAAAAAAATCATTGTAAAAAGAAGAAAGGTTAAAGAAGAGTGGGAACCACCCTTATTTTCTTCCGAGGAAGGAAAATCGTTCATCATTAAACTTTTGAGGTCTACCATGGGTGATGATTAACTCAATTAAAAACGTACAAGGTCTTCATAGAGGTTAAGAGGGGATGTCAAAAAAAGCGGCTGTTGCGGTTGTGCTAAGGGAATTGAATGAGCTGGAGATATTGCTAGTAAAGCGTAAGGAAAGACCGCAAGATCCGTGGTCTGGTCAAGTAGCCCTCCCCGGAGGACTGCGAAAGAAATCCGAAAGCTTTTTACAAACCGCAATCAGGGAAACAAAGGAGGAAACTGGAATTTCTCTTTCGAGCAAAGAAGTTATTGGATCTTTGGAACCAACCTGTCCCAAAAACGATCCGGAAATGGAAGTAGTACCATTTGTCTTCTTCCTGTCTAAAGATGTACAATTTAAACCCGGATATGAGATAGAATTCTGTAAGTGGATTTCTCTGCAAAGACTTATGTCAAACAGGGTTAAAATTGAACTCTCAGACGGTAGAAGAGTTCCAGCTTGCACATTTGAGGACTTAATAGTTTGGGGAATGACGTATCGCATTCTACTAGATTTATTAGAATTTCTAAAGGATCTGAAAGTACTTAATCTCGAAAAGAACTAGTTATGCTTTTCTCCTATTGTCAATTGAAGTTTAGCTTTTCCAAGAATTCTCTTGATAAATAACTAGCTCTTTCCCATGCAACACCTCTTGGCCATCCCTGCGATACCAGCAATCTTTCTATGGCTCTCTCCATTATCACAACCTTCTCTTCTTCTATATGTATCCCTCTTTCAGCAATTAGTTTGGAAATGACAGCCAAAATAGAATCTATTTCATCTCTATCCAATAGCCTTATGCCTGGTCTAAAATAGGTCATGTAAAGATGAGGTGTAAAAATCCCCATAAGAGCCTGAACCACTAAATTCCATGAAATCAGATCAAGTTCCTTAGAATTTAGCCTAGTACTCTTCCCGACGTACATAATATCATCAGAAATCTCACTAATTGCCAAATCATAGAGTTCTCGGAATGGCTCCAAGATTATCCGAACAATATTTTCTGTACACAATTAAAATACCTTATCCCTTCTCTGTCATGACAAATTTATGATCCTTAAGCTTTTCTTAATTATTTTGAAATAGAATTGTTAATATTGTAAATAATCTAAAGAGAACTAAACTTAGGCCCATAAGAAAAATTATAGCATAAAATCCTCATCAATTTTATGCTATAATTCACCGAGTTAAGAAAACATAAAAACAGGCCAATGTACGCTTCGTTCTAACCCGGTTAATGATTCCTGAAAGAAAGTAGTAATGTTTAAGATTTTTATTAAAATATCTAGACACGAGAGACCATGCCAGATTTTGCAAAAAGAATGGATGTCTTAGGTGTTGAAGGAGCTTTTATCGTTTTAGCTAGAGCTAAGGAATTAGAGAGACAAGGACGCTCCATAGTTCATATGGAAATAGGACAACCAGACTTTCCAACCCCCAAACACATAATAGAGGCAGCTAAAAAAGCGTTAGATAAAGGAATGACCTCATATACCCCATCCACAGGGATCTATGAACTCCGAGAAGCGGTTGCAGATTATGTTTCAGAGAGCAGAGGGATAGACATAAGCCCTGAAGAGGTTGTCATGACTGTTGGAGCAAAATTAGCTATTTTCGGCGCACTTATGGCCTTTGTTAATCCTGGGGACGAGGTGATAATTCCAGCACCAGCATATCCCAGCTATGACAGCGTTACTAATTTTGTTGGTGGTAAACCTGTTCATGTTCGTCTTAGGGAGGAAAGGAGATTCAGTCCAAGTGGAGAGGAAATTGCAGAGGCTGTGACCGAGAAAACCAAGGTTATTGTCATAAATACCCCATGTAATCCTACGGGAGGTGTTTATACAAAAGAAGACTTAAAGGCCATCGTAGAGGTTGCGGAAGAAAGAGATTTGCTTATAGTCTCGGATGAGATCTATGAAGAAATCGTGTTCGATGGTAAGAAGCATGAGAGCGTCCTTTCTATTCCTGGAGCAAAGGAAAGGACCGTGCTGATTAGTGGTTTTTCCAAGACTTGGTCTATGACAGGATGGCGCCTTGGATGGGCCGTAGCTCCTAAGGAGATTACGGAGAAGATAGCTAAAATACAGCTTAACACTACGTCCTGTCCAGTACATTTTGTACAAATTGCAGCAATTGAAGCGATAAGGGGGCCACAAGATGATGTGAGAAAGATGGTTCAAGAATATCAGGAACGCAGAGATCTGATTTTTGAAGGACTGAACTCAATTCCAGGTTTCAGTATGATAAAACCTGCGGCCACATTTTATGCATTCCCAAACACAAAGAAGCTTGGTGTAAAAAGCTCTGAACTTGCTGATATGATTTTAGAGGAAGCAGGAGTTGCTCTCTTGCCTGGAACTGCCTTTGGACCAGAGGGAGAGGGCTACTTAAGGCTTTCCTTTGCAACAAGCAAGGATATGATTAGGGAGGGGCTAAGAAGAATAAAAGAGTTTATAGAGGAGAAATTTCCAAACGTGTAGAATTCTCTACATTTTGTCTTCGTACAAGGAAAACGAATATGAGTTCTAGTGTTAGATCCTTAGAGTGCTTAACAGAGGAATAACTTATTCAAGCTTGTAGGAACATTTTGTATAGGTTAATCTAAGTTGACCATAAGAGTTTTAAGCACGCTCCTTTCCTCAGAGACAGGGATCTGAATGGGAGAGAGAGGCGTTCTATTTATTATCCGGAGGGATCGTTGGGTCTTCAGCTGCTAAATCTGAGTATATCGAGACTAAAGAGCTGTTTCCTTATAAATCTCTTCTGAAATTGGCATTAAAAGGTCTTTCTCCTTCACAGCGAAAAATTCTTGTTAGACTTTTAGATTGTGAATTGGAAAGGTACACAATGAGTTCTTTAGCTGTAAGATTGGCGGATGAAGGCATTCCTCTATCCACTGCTAAGTGGAGTCTCAGAAACCTGAGATCTCTAGGTTTAATTCAATGTGGGGATGAGGAAAGGAAGGGTATTCCAGTGAGGTTGACTTCCCTTGGTAGGCTCTTAGCTGAGATTGCTAGAGAGGACTTAAGCAACATAGTAAATAATCAAGACGACAAAATTAAGGAAGTCATAGATTTATAGGAGAAAGAACTGACCGAATTCACGGCACTCTCAACTATGCTGACCGGAGAACGGGTGAGAGTTTAATAGCAGATTTAATCTACAAGCCAAAATATTCTTTCATCAAAAAAGAGGATTAATGTCCCATAGCAGTTAAGATCCCAGTTAAGACAAAAATTGCTGCGATTAAATATCTTAGGTATCTTTCTGGCAATAAAAAAGTCAAACATCTTCCAAGAGCAACAGAAATGACTGAAGCGAGGGCTAATCCGAATACAGTGGCTAGATAAACTAACTAAGGTCTTGATGTCTTTTCAGAAAAGCTCACTGCGCCTAATTGGGTCTTATCAGCCATTTCCATTAAGAAAATAGTCCCCATTACTATTAGAAATTCCTTAACGTTGGATTTAGACATGAATCTCCTCCATCCACGCTCTTTTAGTCATATCATTAAGAGCTCTAGGAGAGCTGATAAAGTTCAGCTTTTTTGACTTTTAACTCTATGAATTCTTCTTAGCACTATCATATAAGCAATAAATCCAAAAACGAGTTGGTTAGCAAAAATTACAACATCAGCCATTATCAGAGTAATAGCAAAAGCCAACTCGCTTGCTATTCCAAAAGCTTTCAAGATTTCAACAGAAACAAACTCCCTAAATCCTATGTTTCCAGGAACGCCAAAGCTAAGTCTAAGCATAATTATATTCAGAGAATATATGAGAGCGCCAAGCATGAAAGGAATATCAAGCCCTAGAGCACGAAACAATATAAATATAGGGGTTAGGTCGAGAAGCCAACTACTAAAAGATAAAATGAGAGCAATTGTCATAAGTCTTTTGTCGCTTTTTAGTATCCTAAAGCCCTCTACGTATTGCTCCGCCATGTCTCTCTCTTTTGTAGTGTCTCTCTTGGCAAGCTTGCCTATGAAGTTTATGATACCTATCAATACTTTCTTATTCGTGCTTACATAAAATGCAAAAATGATCAAAAAAGCGGTGACTGTAGTAATCGCAACAGCTTTGATTCCGGCACTGCTTAATTCTAACCCAGAAATAAAGAGGTAAAGCATTCCTAGTAGAACGCTTAGGAGAAACGGAAATAACATGGCTATTCTGTGCAAAGCAACCGATAAAGCTGCTTTTGGGACATCTATCCCCCTTTTGTTGGCAATATAAATCCTAAAGGTATCCATTGAAAGTAGGCCAGCTGGTATAATGTAGTGAATGAAAACGCCAGCCCACGTAGAGAGATACACTTCAAGGAAGCTTATACCTCCTCCCAAGAACATGAACCATGCAAGAGAATATAGAACATATCCAATATGAACTAAAATCAACGAGAGAACTACTGGAATTACACCTATTTCAATTAAAGCACTTTTAACTTGATTAAGATCCATTTTAGAAGCTAGAATTACGAAAACAGCCACTCCAATGAGAGCAAAAAAGGCTGTGATGAGCTTAGGTTTGATCTGTCTCATGAAATCTCCCTCAAAGATCCATAGAAAGCTGATGACATGACTAAGATCTCGTTCCAGCTAGGAATTCCGGTCGTTGTGCCAGGTCTACTTATTTTAAGGGCAGAAGCAGCATTTGCTAGCTTTAGAGATTCTTCAATCTCATAATTTCTAGCTCTAGCAAGTAAGTAAGTCGCATCGAAAACATCCCCTGCGCCAGTAGTATCAACAACGAGAGGGGAAAGGGCCGGCGCTTTATAAAACACTCCCTCAACAAGAGCAATGGAGCCTTTAGCTCCCATCTTGACTATAATTTCTTTAGGTCCGAGCTCTGAGATAAATTTCATAGCTTCTCTAATGTCATCTCTTCCAGTTAAGATTCTAGCCTCTTCTTTGTTGAGTAGGATTATTCTAACGGATCTAAACATGGGCTTAAGTTTCTTTAAACCCAGCCTTATAACTTTAGTTCCAGGATCCCACGATAGGTCTTCTCTTTTCCTTGCAACGGCAAGGGCATTCTCTATCTCAAGAGATGCTACGTGAACGAAGTCAGCATCTGATATTACAGTACTCCATTCCTGGATGATCTTCGTATTCATTTTGGTATTTGCTCCCGAAACTGAAAGCATTCTTCTTTGTTTCCCTATCTCGTTTAGTACCACTACCATTCCTGTAGTGGCCCCTTTAGCTATGACAACATTGCTGATATCAACACCATGCTCTGCAAGCTTATTTAGGAAGAATTTTCCTAACAAATCATCTCCAACCACAGCAAGAAGTCCAGCATCCTCTCCCAACTTTGTTACACATATAGCAAAATTTGATGCTGCTCCTCCAGTTCCTACCATGCTTGCTAAGACCTTAACGTCCTCATCTGGTAAAGGCAGCTTTGGTATAAAGAGAGTAATGTCAATGTTAGCATGTCCTATGGATATGAACTTCAAGGGATCACCTCTTACAAAATGGATGGATAGAAATACCTTTTATTCTTCTCTCTTTTAACCTCATCCCATTCCGCTAAGATTCGGACCGCCTCATTGGCTACTTTTATAGCTTCCATCTCTCCCTTAATGCCAAATTCATTCCTCACCCTATCTGCATAAACAGCACATACAGCACCAGCTCTCTTACCGAAAAGGTTAGCGAGGGTGAAAATAGTAGCCGCTTCCATTTCAAAATTTATTACTCGAGCTTTCTGTAAGTCTTTGATTAAGCTATTCATCCAACTCTGCCAGTAGCCTCCATACCCTCTTCTACCTTGACCAACGTAGAAGCTGTCTGTCGAAGCAGTTATTCCTACATGATACCTATAACCAAAGGATTCTGCGGCTTCAATCAGGGCCATAATTACCTCATAACTCGCAAGAGCAGGATATTCAGGAACTACATACTGCTTGCTCGTCCCATCTAATCTTACAGCTCCTGTTGAAATAATTAGATCTCCCACCCTCGCTTCTGGTAGGATAGATCCAGTGCTTCCTACTCTAATGAAAGTATCAACACCTAGCCTAGATAGCTCTTCAACTGCAATTCCAGCGGCGGGTCCTCCTATACCCGTAGAGCAGACCATGAGTTCTACTCCCTTATATTTCCCAACGTATATCACATATTCTCTATGTTTAGCTACGAATCTCCTCTCATCCCACTCTTTAGAGATTTTTTCTGCCCTTTCAGGGTCTCCGGGGAGTAAAACATACTTTCTGACATCTTTGGGGCTAGCTCTAATGTGATATTGAACTCCGCCCTTCAACTCAGGTTCTTCGGCGCTTTTGAATGTGTTCAAGTTGATACCTCCATTAATTCAGGCCGTATAACTTTCCAAATAAGATTAGCAACACGATCTATCGAACCTCTTCCATCGACTACCTTGACCCACGGTAAACCTTCTGCAAGTTGCAGGTAGTTTCGTCTTATTAGCTCAGCATCCCCCTCTCTCTCAAATATCTCCGTTCTATTTCCCCTTCTCTCTATCCTCTCTCTGGCAGTAAGCCCGTCCACATCTATTAGGATGCATATATCCGGCGGTGGGACGCAGGAATTCACTTCTTTAATCCAAGAAACAGGTAGGTAAAGCCCTTGATATGCCATAGAGGATAAGACATATCTATCTGAGATTACAATCTGTCCGTTAAGAAGTGCTGGTAGAATTTCAGAGGAAAAATGGTAAGCTCTATCGGCAGCAAATAAGAGTGCTAGCATACAAGGTTCATGTTTGAGTTCACCACTAAGCACCTTACGAATGATTTGACCAATTGGACCTGTCGTAGGCTCTTTAGTAACTAAAACTTCCTTACCAAGTGAACGAATTCTATCAGCTAAGATCTTTGTCTGAGTGGTAAGTCCAGCTCCATCTATTCCCTCAATAGCAACAAATAGACCTTGCCATTCTTTTTTCATGGTCATATCCACATATTGGGAAAAGGACAACATAATAGTTTTGAATCTTAAGGAAGGTGAGTTAAATGGTGTTTAAGAGTGATACTAGTCGGCCCTGCAGACGACTTTAACCAAAATTTAGCTTCAAAAATCGGCATTCAATTAGTAGACATGCAAAGAAGGGTCTTTCCAGACGGAGAGCTATGCCCAAGAGTCTTAATCGACAAAGAAGATCAACTCAGAGGGAAAGAGATAATTCTTTCTATGAGGATGCCCTCAAAAAGCTGTAATCCTAACTCATATCTTGTGGAGGTTCTCCTAACTATAAGGAACTTAAGAGAACACATAAGAGCATCTAGCATTCATGTGATAATGCCGTATTTCCCTTACGCTAGACAAGATAACATCTTCAGACCAGGAGAACCTCTAAGTGCTAAATATGTTGCAAATTTACTCGAAGAAGCTGGAGCTGAAACCGTATATGCTGTGACAGTCCACTTGCACAGAGTTGGATCATTCCCAAGCCTATTCCATAAGGCTCAGGGGGTCAACGTTTCAGGTTTTCCATCGCTTGCTGATGTTCTAAAACGGATGAACTTAGTTAAACCGTACATCATAGCTCCTGATGAAGAGGCTATTGTATGGGCTAAAGAGGTAGCTGAATATCTGGGAACAGATGATTACACAGCCTTCGTTAAGGAAAGAGACGTAGAAACCGGAGAAATCAAAACAACGATAAAGGAGATAGATGTAAGAGATAGAGATGCAGTTGTTATAGACGACATAGTCTCAACAGGTGGAACTATGGCAAACGCAGTAAGAGCTGTAAAGAAAATGGGAGCTAGAAGGGTCTATTCAGCATTTGTACATCCAGTTCTCGTAAGCAATGCTCTAGACAGAATAATAGGGGCTGGAGCGAATGAGATCATAGCAGCAGATACCCTTATATGGGAAGGTTCTAAAGCAAGCGTTGTCGATCAATTAGTGGAGGAGATTAGAGGAAAATGAAGAAAGTTCCATTGGGAATCTCTGTCATAAACTCTATTCTCTTAGCAGTTTCGGCGGTTTTGCTCGCTACAGGATTGTCAGGGCTGCTTAATCTGCCTGGCTCTCCTTTAAACCCTTTTTTAAGAATTCTAGGTGCAAAATGGGAGCTGCCTAAGCCAGGGATTGCCGGGGGAATTATCTCGATCGCAACTTCGATCATAGTATTTGCTGTGGCATTAGAATTGGGGAGAGGAAAGATGTGGGCTTTCTTCACGACAGCATCTCTATTTGCTATATCTGCTATTTTTGGAACATTTAATGCTCTTTCTGGATCCATATTATCTATTTTAACCGCTCTTATTTCCCTTTCCTGCCTATTATATTTAGTGAGCTCTCCAAAAGTGAAGAATTTCCTGAGGGAAGAGAAGCCTGCTGAGGAGGGTTTTACTTTAGAAATGACTCTTTAAGCCTAACTTTCCAAGGGAGTTTCTTCCTTAAGATATTGCTGTCCAAGGGATCAAATTCTATCAAGTAGGAGTTAAACGAATGTAGAGGGACTATCGGAATTCCTTGATATACTCCTGCCCCCTCTGGAATCCAACAAATCACCATTGGAATTAAATTTGTACTTCCAGAAGTTAGTTTAAATCCCTTCAAACTAGGGAAAACTTGAGAAAGGGCTTCTGTTCTCTCCTTCTGCCGCAACGCTGCCTCTAAAAGCGAAGATTTTCTAACATAAGACCACCTCTTGCAATCAATTGAGAGCATAAGCCGACTAGAAAGTGCTAAAAGATCAATCTCATACCCCCTCTCTTTAAAGGAAAATCTTAGGTGTTTAATCGTGCTATATCCATGAGAATTAAGGATCTCTTCGCATAGAGATTCAAACTCTTTCCAATTCAAAAGCTTGGCTGTTCTCTCAACAGAAACTCCTATTTTTACTAGGGCAATTGCTGCTTTCACCGGAAAAAATTGGTTGCCTTCTATGGCTCCTACTTCTTGTAAGTACTTTTTTAACTCAGGATGGAGAGAACCAAGTTCTTTAGTAATTAATTTATCAAGCTGCTTAATGGCTATTATCTTAAGCTTATCCTCCTTCTTCAAGATCCCCGATCACACCCTCTTGTATGGCCTTCCAACGGCTCCCGGAGGTCTAGCCTTTGCGAGGAAGCCCATCGATATCAAGAGGGTGGCTACGTATGGTACAGAATAAAGCACTTGATCAGCTATTATACCACTGGGTATGGAAAGAGAGAACGCATAGCAGAATCCAAAGATAAGTCCTCCTCCTAGCGCCACTATCGGATTCCATCTGGAAAATACAACCAAAGCTAAGGCTATGAATCCTCTCCCTGCACTAACATTCTTTGTATAGCCTCCAAGCCAATCTAATGCGAGGAATATGCCAGCTAATGCTGTTAGCATAGAACCAGCTACTGTAGCTATGACCCTGATCTTATACACATCTATACCAGCAGCTTCTGCGGCAACAGGATTCTCCCCTGCTGCCCTAAGTCTAAGTCCCCACTTTGTTTTTTCTAAGAAGAACCAGGAGAGTATAGCAAGAGCTATTGTAAGGATCACAAATGGGCTGAAACCACCCATACTTGGAACCCTCGCCTCTCTCGGCAGTTGAGGGCTCGTTGCAAAACTGCCCCAAGTTAGGTATAGTACTACCTCTCCTATTCCTAGAGCAAACATGTTAAGACCCACGCCATCTATAATTTGATCGCCCGCCAAGTAAACAGCTATTAAAGCATGCAAGAGCCCCACAATCAACCCCACGAAGAGTCCAGCGCCTATTGCAAACCACAGGTTCACAGTCTTATGACCTACATATGTTGAGAACAGAGCTCCTAGAAGTATTATCCCCTCAAGTCCTATGTTCACTACACCCGATCTCTCAGCAATAACCTCCCCCAGCGCTCCTAGCACTATTGGAACCATCAATCTGAGCATTCCAGCATAGAATGTTGGATATAGTAAGAACGAGAGTATTTTAAGCCATGGCAACTTTCTCCACCTCCTTTCTTCCTCTTAACCTAGCTCTAATCAAATCAAGAAGGCCCGGGACAGAGACAGCAATTACTATTATTCCCATAACAGCTAAGACAAGCTCGTATGGAACGCCAATCTGCCCTCCTTTTGAGGTTGCTACTTGGACCTCTAGGGCCCCGCTGTTTAGGATTGCAAAGAAGAAGGACGAAATTATGATGCCTAGGGGATGATTTCTTCCAACAAGAGATACAGCAATTCCATCAAATCCCCAGTTTAAGACGTTCGTAAGAGTTGTGGTTATGAAGCCAAACCTTCCCAGAACTAAGAAGGCTCCAGCTAGACCCCCACAACCTCCCGCTATGAACATGGCAATTGAAGCTATTTTACCCGGATTTACGCCTCCATATTCTGCAGCTGTTGGATTCAGGCCTACTGCCCTTATCTCATATCCAAGTGATGTTTTCCAAACAAGAAAGAAAACTATAATAGCCACAAAAATTGCTATTATGAAGTCAGCGGTGAAGGAGGTGCCCTTGACCAATGGTGGAAATCTGCTGCTCTCAAGAACATAAGCCGTCTTGTAAGGAGCCTTTGGATCGAAAATATGGTATGTACTGACGTAATTAACTATGTAAAATGCGATCCAATTAAGCATGATGGTTGAAACAACCTCATTTACCTTTCTTTTTGTTTTAAGGATGCCTGCCAGCCATCCCCAGAAGCCTCCTGCCAGAAAAGCCGCTATAACAGCAACAAAAGGATGTATTAGTCTCGGCAACCTAATGTAGGTTCCAACGATGTTTGCAATCAATGCTCCCATATACATCTGTCCCTCTGCACCTATATTGAATACCGAGGCCCTTGCAGCTACTGCAAAGGATAAAGCTGTCATTGTGAGCGGGATCATATAGCTTAGCGTATCTAAGAAAGCTCTAGTGTGTTTAAAAGAACCAGAAAAGAGGGCCTCATAAAAGACTAATGGACTATAACCTGCCAGAAGTATGATAATGCTGCCTACAACAACCCCAATCAAAACGGATATGATGGATTCGGATATCGGTTTAATATATTTGCGAAGTAAAGTAATCAATCCTTTCATGATGCCCCACCCTTCCTTATCTCATCTAGTTTAACCCCTCCCATCATTAGACCAATCTCCTCAATAGTCAAATCTTCAGGTCTGGCAACTCCCATGAGCTCACCCTCGTACATTACCCCAATCCTATCGCTTAGCATAAGAACTTCATCCAAATCCGCTGAAACTAGAAGCACAGCTCTACCCTCATCTCTCATTCTCAAAAGAGTTTCTCTTATGTACTCAGTAGCTGCAACATCTAAACCTCTCGTTGGCTGAGCAGCTACAACGACCTTAGGGTTCTTCATAAGTTCTCTTCCTACTATCAATTTCTGCTGGTTTCCTCCACTCAGGCTTGAAGCGGGGATCGTTGGACTTGGCGCATCCACTGAAAACCTTTTAATAAGTTCTCTAGCCCAATCTAGAATTTTTTCTTCCTCTAAGATGCCCATGTTGTTAGCAAATGGATTTTTTCGCTGCAATCCTAGAATTGAGTTTTCTGCGAGTGTGAATTCTAAGATTATGCCCCTTCTGTGCCTATCTTCTGGGATATGACCTAGCCCCAGCTCATACAAGGTATGTGGATCGGCGTTAGTAACATCTTTACCTGCGAGAATAATGTGCCCCTTTGAAACCCTTCTTAGCCCAGCTATGGCCTCTACAAGTTCTGTTTGGCCATTTCCTTCAACACCAGCTATTCCAAAAATCTCTCCAGATCTTACTTGGAGACTAATTCCTTTTACAGCAAAATCCCCCCTATCATCAAGCACCCAAAGATCTTCCAAAATTAACTGAGGCTCACCAGGCTCTCTCGGTTTTTTCTCCAATCGAAATAGGACTTCTCTTCCAACCATCATTCTAGCAAGTTCTTCTATTGAAACCTCATCTGTTTTGACCTTTCCGACCACTTTTCCTCTCCTTAGTACTGTAACTACATCCGTAATAGCCTTAACTTCCCTTAACTTGTGAGTTATGAACACAATAGTCTTATTTGCTTCTCTCATCTTTTTGAGGAATTCAAATAGCTCCTTGACTTCAAGAGGAGTTAAAACTGCTGTTGGTTCATCAAGAATAAGAATATCTGCGTTTCTATAAAGCATCTTAAGAATTTCAACTCTCTGTTTCTCTCCGGTAGATAGATTCTCGACAGGGGTATCTAGATCTACCTTTAAACCAGTCTCTTCCATCAATTCTTCTATTTTGCTCCTAGCCTGTTCTATGTCTAAGATCCCCATGGATCCAATAGGTTCATCGCCTAATACTATGTTCTGAAGTGCAGTAAAAACAGGGATAAGTGTGAAATGCTGGTGCACCATCCCTATTCCCATGTCCATAGCATCTCTTGGGCTTTTGACATCAACTTCCTTACTCCTGATAAAGATCTTTCCAGCAGTAGGACGCCTCGTCCCATATAATATTTCAACTAAGGTGGTCTTTCCTGCTCCATTCTCTCCCAAAAGCCCGTGAATTTCCCCTTCTTTAACAGCAAAGTCAACTCCCTTAAGGGCTACTGTGCCACCAGGGTATATCTTGACGATACCTTTCATTTCTATTGCATAGTCAGTCAAGCCACTCACCACTAACATGGCAGAACTCAAATAAAAAAATAAAAAAGGAGGGAGATTCCTTAACCGGGCAGCGCCCCTGCTCCGTATTTCTCTCTAACTGCCGAAATTTCTTCAATAGTTTCTGGGAATGGTACCTTCACTTCGCCCTTTATGATCTTCTCCTCGAGTTCATCTATCGTGTTCCAGACGGTCTCAGGATATAGAGCCCTCATTGCCTCCCACTTAGCAAGTATGTTCTCAGGAGTGTCAGGAAGCTCTGTTCCAAGTTCCTTTGCAATATTTATGAAAGCTTGTAGGTCCTCAGCCCTACTTATGCCAACACCTTTCTCTTTAAGACCATAATGAATGGGTCCACCTGTGAAATTGCCATAGACCACGTCTCTAATGGCATAGAAAACGCCGTTATCTACCCTTTTCATCATACTAGCAATGACATGCCCAGGATACATCCAATCCTGATCAGCATCAACGCCGATTGCAAATGGGGGACCATACTCTATACCTTGTGTCTCGCAGTAATCGTTTACTGCATCAAGAACACCAAGACCAGTTAAACCAGCTACGTTGTAAAGAACATCTGCTCCTTGAGCAAGCATTCCCTCCGAAACCTGCTTGCCCAGAGCTCTATCAATGAAGCTTCCCGTATACTTGTAAATTATTTCAACGTCTTTACCCGTCAGATTTTCAGCGTAATTTACTCCCCAGTAAAATCCACCTTCGAAGTGATAGAGTACGGGGATTTCCATCCCCAAGACAACGCCTACCTTGTTAGTTTTTGTAACTAAGGCAGCAAGAGCTCCAACAAGGGCAGATCCTTCGTTTTCCTTGAATAAAATTCCCCTAACATTGGAATCTGGGGTTAAAGAATCTACTATTGCGAACTTCTGATTTGGAAACTCGTCAGCTACTTGATCTATGGCATCAGTTAGCAAGAAACCAACTCCGATGATTAATGAATACTCACCACTCGAAGCAAGCTCTCTTAATCTGGGTAGATAATCTGCCTCGCTTCTGGGTGTTACGTAAGTTACCTCTACACCTAGTTCCTTTCTCGCACGTTCTCCTCCTAGCCATGCTAAATCGTTAAAGCCTAGGTCTCCCCTCCCTCCTATGTCGAACATAATTGCAACCTTTACGCCTTCACCGGGTTTAGGAGTGGGAGATGGAGTAGGGGAGGGCGTGGCTGTTGGGCTCGGAGTCGGTGTTGGGGTTGGTGTTGGAGTCGGTGCAGGCTTCATGAAATAGTAGGCTACGCCTGCGATTATTATGATGACAACAACAATCCCTAGAATTTGAGCCTTCGTCAATTCACTCACCTAACTTTGGTCTTTTTATGAGCGTTAAATATTTAACCCTATCCCCTTCTTTTCAACTTCGAATGGCGTACAGATTTAATAAGGACTCAAATCTATTGAAAACAACCTCAAGACCTTGAAATGTACGCAAATACCTCGCTGCTTTTGCAGAATTTGTTGCGACAACGGAGTATCCAAGATCCTTCAGAGGACATACTACCATGCAGGTATCGCATAATACCTTAGCTCCGCTCCTCTCTATCTTTTTGCACAAATTAAGGTTGCTTTCAAAAACTTGCCTTGATGTGAATAGCCAAAAAGGAACTCTGACTTCTTTGCCCTCTAAAAGCTTGGCTGCCATACTCAATTCGTCTTTTGAAAGATGCGGACATCCTAGGACTATGATATCTGGATTCGACCCAGATGTGCTTAGAGACTCGATTGTTTCCTTTAACTCCTCTTTTCCTACTTTTATCTTTTCACAGCCTTCTTTACACGGCAATGATGCTTCAGGAGTTATCCCTTTAATGTGAAACAGCTCAATACTTCCAGAAGCAGCTCCAGCTGCACTCATAGCCTTTAACTCCTCTACTGATGCTTTTAAAATGCCTTCATATATTGGAACTGATCTGGGAGCCAATTTACCAATGTAATAGGCTAGAACTCCAAAATCAATCATTCCTTGGAGAGAATCTTCCAATCTCACCTTAAGATTAGGTTTTCTATTCTCTTCTAGATGCATGCCATATTTAGGAGTTAGTCCAACTACTGCAGCAACTAGGGTTTTTACTCCTCCTTCTCTGTTTGTTCTAGCTCCTAAAACACTATTTACAAATGCTACAGCGCTAGACTCGCCCCAGCATATATGATCCCCTTTCTTAGGTTTGTTCCCGATAAAGTATGGCGTGCATGTAAAGCTTGGTTCAACTCCCATGCTTAACAATGCTCTTACTATCCTAAATTGTTTATTAGCATAGTCCTCGGGTATCCCCATCTCTTTCCATCTTTTTAGGTCCATTCCAGTTGGATTTGCAGTTGCTTTGACTTTCACGAGTATTCCTTGGCTAGCAATTTCCTCCAAGAACTCTAAACCAGCCTCTCCTATTGTTGAGTAAGAAACGCCACTTATATGAACGGAATTAACTTTAACAAAGCCTTCTGAATTAGATATGCTGGCCTCTTTCTCGAGAAATCTTAAGAATTTCTCTGGAGCATCTGCTTCCAGCTTATATGATCCTTTAGCCATTGGTATCTCTACCGGTATTCCAGCTAATTCAGCGCTTATCGTAACGCTGTCAGGATATTCTAAAACGATTTTTTTAGGTTGCTTGCCTGCTTTAACAAGTCTAAAGAAGGTATAGGCGCCAACCGTAGAGCCAGTAGAATAAGGTATAATCACAACTTTACCCGCTATGCTCTTCCCTTTCTCCGGATGATCTGGCTGGATTATCTTACCACTACTTGGATCTACTCCATCTAGCCATGATATTGGTTTGGAAAGCCTTAAGATATCGCTCATACAGTTCCACTCAAATTCTGGTGAAAGAGCTAACGGTCTCTTGATCTAGCCTCTTAACGACCTCTGTTACCAGTTTAATCGCATTCTCAACATCACTTGCTGATAATATCGAGTTATGAGAGTGTATGTGTCTTGTAGGAACTCCGATAACGATCGAGGGAACGCCCTTGTAATGCAAGTGGATCCTACTAGCATCTGTTCCACCGCTAACAGCGGAAAGCTGATATGGGATCTTTAGCTCTTCTGCCACCTGTATCACAAATTCTTTCAAGGGTTGATTAGGGATCATGCTTTTGTCCCACGTAACTATGCTTGGACCACTTCCCATTTTTGCTGGAGCTTCTCCAGGCTTAACACCTGGTACATCTCCAGAGATATCAACTTCTAAAACGATCCCCACCTGAGGATTAACTACATCAGCGGTAGTTTCAGCTCCTCTCAATCCAACCTCTTCTTGAACGGTTGCTGCGGCATAAACTGAGTTAGGATGCGAGGTGCCTGATTCCTTTAGATTTCTTATAACTTCCATCGCCATAAAGGCTCCTATTCTATCGTCGAAAGCCTTTCCCAACCAAAGCTCCTTTTCTCCAATTTTTATGACCTCAAAGCGACTTAGAGGAGCAACAGGATCTCCTATTCTAACTCCCAATTTTTCTAAGTCTTCTTTGCTTGAAGCACCCACATCTATGAAAAGATCTTCGAGTTTTGGGACTTTCTCCTTTTCTTGGGGTGTCATTAGATGGGGCGGCTTAGAGACGATTGTTCCGATTAAATCCCCTTTCTTAGTTCTAACTATGACTCTGTGAGCTGGAAGCGTTATTGGAGCCCATCCTCCTAACGCTCTAAATTTAATGAAGCCTTTTTCGTCGAGTCCGCAAACTATGAAACCTACTTCATCGCAGTGACCTGCTAGAATGATTCTAGGCTCATCTGATGTTCCTTTCTTCTTTAATATTAGTGATCCTAAGCCGTCTGTAAGGATTTCATCTGCATACTTTGCATATCTCTCTTTAACTAACAATATGGGCTCTCTTTCAAACCCAGACGGTCCAAAGGATTCGCTTAACTTTCCGAAAAATTCAACGATTTCCCTATCCATGGTCATCTTATAGCTCAGCTACTTGAAATCTTTAACTTTATCCAGTTGATATGAACCCCTAGTTCGATGGCCGGAGAATTAATGAGAGCAGAGATCCTTGAGCAGCCAAGTGCAATTAAGAGAACAATACATGAAGCTAGAAAAGAGGTTGAAAAAGCTGCACAATTGGTGAAAGAGGATTTCATTTACACAACTGGGAGTGGAACCAGCTATCATGCATCCCTTGTACTGCAGAGAAGTCTGACGAGAATAGCAAATATCTCATCAGTTGCAATTCCAGCTTCTGAACTCGAATATTGGATACCCGAAGATGTAAGCGGTAACATACTTGTGGCTCTATCACAGAGCGGGGAAAGTTCAGATATAATTAAAGCAACTAAAGCCTTTAAATCAAAAGGAGGAGGTATAATAGCAATAACGAATACTCCCGGAAGTCCTCTCTCCAAATTAGCAGATGCAACAATTCTAACGAGAGCTGGAAAAGAGAGGGCTGTTGCAGCAACGAAGACATATACTTGCCAGCTAGCCGTAAGCTTTCTTTTTTCCATAGAGGTATCAAGGTTAATAGGAGAAGAGCCGTCACATCTAGAGTCAGAGCTTCTAGTCCTTCCAAACAAAATCAAGAATGAAATTGTAATAGCAAATAAGACAGCGGAGAGAATTGCCCCTATTTTAGTAAAAATGCCGGTTGGTTTTATCCTAGGCACCGGGCCAAATTATCCTACGGCTTTAGAAGGAGCACTAAAGCTAAGAGAGACATCTAATCTCTTTATTCAAGCATTTGCAGGTAGAGAGTTCTTACACGGCCCGATACAACTTGTCTCAAAGGAAACTCCAGTTATTATATTAGAAAAGGGGAAGATGCCTGCTGTAGTGCATAAAATCGAAAGTTATGGGGCCCCTTTGATAACCCTTGGCAGAGATGCGGATTTGAGGGTAGAATATGATGGTCCGGAGGAATTTTATCCAATACCTTATATCATGCCTCTACAATTCTTAGCCTTGTACGTATCTCTGGCCAAAGGACTGAATCCAGATAAGCCTGAAAAATTAGGTAAGGTGGTGAGATGATGGTTAAACTTGTGATTTTTGATGTTGATGATGTTTTGTACGATGCCACTCTTCAAAAGAGGAATGCTAGGGAAAACGCAGTAAGAGCAATGATAGATGCAGGCTTGCCCGTTGATTATGAGGTTTTTCTCAGCAAGCTTAGGGAAGTAATTGAGGAAAGGGGAGAGGATTATGGAAAACATTTTGATGATACGCTAATGCGTCTAGGTTTAAAGGTGAACTCCAAGATCATCGCTGCTGGAGTCGTCGCCTATCATGATACCAAGAGAGCATATCTAAAACCTTTTCCGAACGCCTTTAATACAATACTTCAGCTTAGGGAGCGGGGTTACAAGGTTGGAGTTTGCACTTCGGGCCAACCCATAAAGGATTGGGAGAAAATAATCAGGCTTGGTATGCAGCACCTCTTCCACTATGCTTGGGTAGGAGAGGCTAGTGAGAAAACCTTCAAAGAAATAGTGAAGGAGTTGAACATAAGACCTTCTGATGCTCTCTTCATTACTGCAAATCCTCAATTGGCTAATGAAGCCAAGAAGGTTGGCTGGAAGGTAATAAGAATAAGGAGAGGAAAATGGGCTATGGAGAAAGCTGAAAAACCTGACTTGGAGGTGCAATTAATTTGGGAAGCGGGAAAGGCTATAGAAAGCCTTTCAGAAGAGTGATAGTTGCTGGTACCTTTGATCATCTTCATGAGGGACATAAGATCCTCCTAAGAACTTCTGCAAAACTAGGAGAAGAATTATTAGTTTGTCTAGCAGACGGGCCTCTTCTCTTAGGCAAGAGGTTTAGGGAGAAAATACAGACTTATGAGGAAAGAAAAAGAAAAGTAGAAGAATTTCTAAATTCCCTTGCCATAAATTTCTCCGTGATTAAAATTCAGGATCCAATTGGTCCAGCAGGATCAGACAAGTTGGCAGATGCGATCGTAGTCTCGACTGAGACCTATCCTGGTGCCTTAAAGGTAAACTCTGTAAGAAAAAATAGAGGGTTACAGGAGCTTGTCATCGTAGTGTGTCCCCTAGTAGCCGCAGAGGATGGTAGACCAATAAGCTCCTCTAGAATTAGAGCTGGAGAGATTGATGAAAACGGAGGACTTAAACGCGAATGAGATGGACAAAGTTTTACATAAACTCAATTATGGAACTCTTTGTTCCTTAATCCTTTTTCCTTCGAGGAAGTTATTTTTTATTAGCACTTTATAAGATATTTCGGAGGCGATGATGAGTATTCGGCAAGAGGAATTGCCGATGCCCTAAAGAGGGTCATCTGAGTCTCGAACTATGGAGGAATGAAACATGCTTCCATTAAAGGACGAAAATCCCAGCGGTATTAAGCCAATAATGACCTACTTTTTGATAGCCATTAACATACTATGCTTTATCTGGCAGCTAACGGTTGGAATCGACTGGAGTGCTTATTATTTTGGGTTTATACCTAATCTTTTCTTCCAAGATTCTGCTAGAAATTTTTACAGACTATTCACATCAATGTTCTTGCACGGGGGCTTCACACACATATTCGGAAATATGCTTTACTTGTTCATCTTTGGGGACAACATAGAAGCTGCTTTTGGAAGGTTCAAGTACCTACTGATGTATTTACTTTGGGGTATTACCGCGGTCTTACTGCACAGTTTAATTAATTTTGGCTCAGCCATACCGCTGATAGGTGCTTCGGGAGCCATTAGCGGGATACTAGGAGCATATTTTGTACTTTTTCCAAATGCCAATATATTGACGCTCGTTTTCTTCTTCAACATAGCAACTGTTAGAAGGATCAAGAGCTTCTACTATCTGGGGTTCTGGTTCCTTTATCAGTTGATACCGGCGTCCCTAGGCGAAATAAGTGGGGTGGCATATTGGGCTCACATAGGAGGGTTCATAGCGGGCATAATAGTTGCCTTACCACTCAGGTCTAGGATTTTGAGAAAACGTAGGGAGATATATCCATACGATTGGATTTATGAGGAAGAGGACAGATTTACTTTTGGCTAAATTAGTACGATTGGCCGCATTTTTTCTCCTTCTAGAAGAATGGCGGCGCTTGATCCTCCATAATAACTACAACTAAATATGCTGACAAGTAACCCATCGAACATGACTTTAATCCCTTCAGGAAAGAATTGGTGAGCTCTAAATAGCTTCTCTATGCCATTCATTGATAAGAAGTCAATTAAAGCTTTTCTTCCAAACCTATAGATGCCCGGTCCCCTTATATTAGAATCAAACCACTCTATAGATTCATCAGGATCGTTCCATAATATCTGAAATGCGATAGGATGTTTCGGCTCTATGTCTCTCTTTGGTAGCTTTTCTATCTGATCTATTTTAGATAGTCCTTTTGCTATGCCACCATGCAAAGCTAGCACATCACCGTCAATCATTGCTGCATAGGGCAATAATGAGAACGTTTCCTCGGCAAGTCTATAATATTCCCAGCCATAGTGCCCTCTTATTTCACTAAAGAACCCATAATATAGGTTAGTTAAAGGAGATTCATGGTTTCCTCTCAGAAGAACAAATTTATTGGGCTCTAATAGCTTATATCCTAGCAAAAAAGAGAGAACCTCAATCTGTTTTGGACCCCTATCCACATAGTCCCCAAGAAAGAGAACAGCGTTTACATCAAATTTTTCTGCTCTCCTAATAGCTTCAACAGCAGAACGCAAGTCTCCATGAAGATCTCCAACTATCATAGTTCTCTCGTCTTCTACTCTAACAAGTTGGTTTTCTTCGGAGAAAATTTCCCCAGCCGAAAGAAGAAGATCCCTAAACGTCTCTGCATTAGGGATCCTTTCTGGGTTCTTTAGCATTGATATTATGTCTTTATGCCTCATATTGACATCCACGGCCTCCCTATACCGACGTATAGACTATCACCTGCTTTAGCATCGACTTCTAGGATATTTCTTCCATCTATTACCACTATCGGCTTTCCTGACAGCTTTCTAAGTTTTGAAGCACCTAGTTTCTTGTAAGTGCTATGATCAGTTACGAGTACTATAATATCTGCTCCCCTTATGGCTTCTTCAAGGTTTTGTGTTAGTTTAACCCCCATCTTAAGGAGTTCGTCGTCGTGTTCCACTACAGGATCGTGAACTACTATCATACCAAACTTACATCTAAAAAGCTCCTTAACGATATCATAGGTAGGAGATAACCTAGTATCGGGTATGTCCCCTCTAAATGCCAATCCTAGAAGCGTTATTTTGGTAGCCTCCTTACGCAATCCTAACTTATTCATACCGTCAGAGATCAGTTTAACGACTTCCTTTGGCATGTTCTCATTGATTTCTCTACCAGTCTCGGTCAACTTTAACCTTATACCATGATCTTTAGCTACATTTATGAGAAAGTAGGGATAAACGGGTATGCAATAGCCTCCAACACCAGCTCCTGCCTTATGCAGATGGCAGTAAGGCTGGCTGTTGGAAGCCATTCGAACTTCCTCGAAATCTAGTCCAAGGCCTCTGCAAAGCTTAGCTACTTCATTTGCAAGGGCTATGTTTACATCTCTATAAATTCCCTCTATGAGCTTCTCTAGTTCTGCTGCGATATCATTGCTCATTAGAATTACTCCTTTCTTGGCAACAATAGAGTAAAGGACTGAAGCCACTCTAGAGCTTTCAGATCCGATGCCACCAACGATTTTCGGATAATTTTCAACTATGTCCTTTATAGCCCTGCCTTCTGCTATTCTTTCTGGACTATAAGCAAGTCCAAAATCTTTTTCGGCCCGTAAGCCACTAAATTCTTCCAATATCGGTTTCAAGAAGCCCCTTGTTGTTCCTGGTGGAACGCTGCTCTCCAATATAACGAGATCTCCTTCCTTTAGACCTTTTCCTATCGAAATTGCAGCTGCTTTAAGAGAAGAAAGATCAGCGCGCTTCTTATTGTCTAAACCTACAGGCACGGTTATGAGCTTGACCTCAGACTTAAGTGAAGCCTCTCTTCCATCGGTCATGGCCTTTAATTTGCCCTCAGAGACGAATTTTGATATTGCCTCCTCCGTTCCTGGTTCTCTTATCGGGCTCCTTCCTGAATTTATTGCTCTCACTTTATTTTCGTCGATATCAACTCCTATCACCTTTGCACCAGCTAATAGCCAAGCAATGGTTAAAGGTATACCAACGTGCCCAAGACCATAAACTGAGACAGTTATCTTTCCTTCTTTAAGATCGCTCACTAATTCATCGTTGGTTCGTTTAAGAAGAACCATTTGCCACCAAGATCGGTGATACCTTCTCAAAAATTAATATTTCTTGTTGACAGCTCGATTAGAAAAATTTTCTAACCCATGTCCTTCCTCTTTCTTCCACTCAGAAGTAAGTATATGTAAAGCAAAGAAGTAACTCCCACCCCTACATACGTAGCGTATTTAGGATTGCCGATCAATCTTTCTGTTATAAATGATTCGATCACTGCTGCTGGAACCAGAAACAGGATAGAACCAAGTCCTAACTCAAAACTTGTGTCAAGAGCCTTCTTTAAGGATTCATAGCGGCTTAAGCCGTGGTAAGGGAAAAGAATTGATCTAGCAGCTCTCAGTCCGGATGCAGAAGACATAAAGAAAGCTGATAGCTCTAAAAATCCATGGGGAATGATACCTGTGTAATATAGCAGGAATCTGCCCAATCCTCTCATGGCCTTGCCAACACTGCCAACAATAAGCCCATTTATCATTAACAAAATGGGAGTTATGAAGACGCTTGCACCTCCTCCACACATCGCCATGCTTACTCTCACATTATTGAGTAAAATCATTAGGAATAGCACACTTGGAGAAAGCTTTTCGATGGTCTCTCCTGCCGGAACAATAGCTTTCTTGAAAAAATCGGCCAGCCATTCCAGTTTATAGTAGCCTAAGAATGTTGCGGATGTGAATAAAATAACAGAAAACAGAAAGTAGTGCAGGTTTTCTCTGAATTGGACTGGAATCACGGAAGAATATGTTTTAAGAAGGTTTTTTAGCTCTAAATGATTGCGAAAACCTGATTTTATTTCAATTAGGCTCTCTAAACCTCTTGCTTTCATTTGAAAATGGGATCTAATCCCCGACTCTTGGCACATTTCAGAAGCTCTTTTGTATATTTCTTGAGCTACTTTCAAGGCTTTTTCCTCTTTAAATACAACAGTTCTTGTCATTAGAGCTAATGCAAGTAATGCGGCTTTGATTTTGTTCTCTTCCAGCAAAAAGGTGTCAGCGGCAAGGTGGTGTATATACTCTATGTCAACCTTTAACTTCCTTCCGAGGGCCTCTTCGATCTCATTGAATGCATCCTCGCTTATCAGTTCGGACTCCTTCTCGAGTTCGGAAAGGAATGCCTTTATAAGAGCTTTCTCCCTTGTAAAAACTCCTTCTGGGGTTCTAAGGATTCTTTTACATAGTGACAAACTAGGAATTCTTGGTCTTATAGCCTTCTCTGAAACTACAATAGTACCAGCGGCACCATCTCCAAGCCTCCTTCCATCCCTGCTGAACAGAGGAAGATACACGAAGATTGAGTCAGCAATTCGCATAACGTTACGAATCAAGGCTTGACGCAGAGATATTGGTTCAAGGCTCAGATTTAGAACGTAGATATCGAATATTTTCTTCCCAATTGTGGTGAATCGAGTCCCTTCCATAAGGGAAAGGTAAGAAATGTATGTTATGAGAAAAAAGCTGCCAGCGGCCATAAGACCCAAAAGGTCAGGGAAAATTAAAGAAAATATGACCAAGAAAGGGACTGTTAGTGCAGCAGCAACTAGGATATCTATCAGATGAGCTAATAGCCTCTGACCAACTTCTGCCTTAATCGTAGAATAATCAAAGACCACCGAGGTCATTCATGCACACCATGGGTGTTATAAGCTCTAGTTTAAAGGGCTCCTCAGCTATAAAATTCTCCTTCTAATCAAAATCGAGCTTCATATGAAATTCTTTCATTTTCTTAACGTTTATGCCTTTAAGTGTGCTCAAATATGCCTTAATCAAGACTCTAAGCTGCTTTATTATGAATGGATTCATTTCAACAGTTTTCCCATTAACTGACACAAATGTGTGATTAGAGAGGCATTTCACTTCTTCTCCTTCAACGGCTCGTCTTAAATATTCCTTACACGTTTCAAATCCACATAACCCGCAGTTCAAGAGTGCTGGATACTCTGGAACTCTTTTCAAAAGGAAACTCCATAGCTCAGCTAAGGGTACCTCTTGAATCCCTTCTGGGCCATTATTCCCGACCTGAGCTATTGCTAAACTCGTATCAATTAGAGATTCGCCCTTAACAGGAGCCAAAACTTTGGGGAAAAGTCCTCTTGAGAATCCAATCATTAAGAGGAAATCTCCCTTTCTAAGATATGGAAAGATCTCTGTAGGATTAAATCGACCATCTTCTATGCTTGAAGTCTCCTCTCTAGAAAGAGCTAAAAGTCCATTAATCCTGCCTAGGCTCTTAAGTATGGTTCCATTTCCCACAAGAGCATAGATCCTAACATTTGGAGGGTTGTTAACTAAATATTCAAACACATTTCTTGACTTAGAGCCTACGAATGCAACTACCCTCAATTCACCTAACTTGTCAAGCGGTACTTTATATACACAAAACTGCAGAATTTATTGCGCAATGATGAGCGCGAGCATCACTAGATAATTGGATGATAGACCCAGCTCACGCTGAGCGCTTCATAATCTCTCTTCTTCATTTCTTATAGTTAGATCATGCCAGGATTTCAAAAATAAACCGGATCATCCTGCTCCAAGTTTTTCTTATTCGAAGAAAAAGAAGAAAAAGGGGATAAATTAGATGAGCTGTTTCCTCTCTCCATCACTTATTTCATATATGTGAATGCAATTCACTGGACATGACTGAGCTGCTTCCATGTTGCAGCCCAGATCTTCAAGTTCCGTGTTTAAGGGATTTGATTTCCCGTCCTCAGCCATTTCCCAGTTATCTGGGCAGAGTCCAGCGCAGACCCCACAACCTATACATTCATCCCTAACGTGTTCAATTTCATACTTGGGCATGAATGCACCTCCCTTCCGTGCTGGTAGGAGAATCAATTAAATATTTTTACTATTCCTCCTTAACCTTCTCAACCACCCTAACATCTGTTATGAAAGTTCTGGGGTATTGGCCAGCTTCATCTTTCTCATATTTCTTAACCATGTCCCATATGGCCAAAAGGCCAGCAGTAAGTCCAGTTAAAGCCTCCATCTCCACACCTGTTTTGGCAGAGGCCTTGACCTCTAGATCAACCCTCACAAAGTTTTCTCCGAGGCGGAAATTTACCTTTACATCCTCTATAGGAATCGGATGACAATAAGGAATTATCTCAGGGGTCCTTTTGACTGCCATGACAGCGGCCACTCTCGCAACTTGAAAAACATCCCCCTTCTCAACCCTTTGCTCCCTTATCCTTAAGAGACTTTCATTTGTTAGGATTATTTTCCCAGTAGCCTTGGCTCTTCTCCTTTGAACACGTTTTTGTGATATGTCAATCAATTCACATACCTCCATCGTATAGCAATCTTATTCATAACGAATAAGCTTTAATCTCTGATCCCCTTTCCATCAATCCATTGAGAAATCTCTCAATTTTTTCCGCCTCAATCTCGTTTGCATCTATTAGTTTCAGAAAGAGGTTTGCCAATTCCTCCGCAGCTCCTTCAGCTATCGGATTTGATATTCTTATCTCGCAAATTGCCGACTTTAAGTAATTCCTCAGCCTCTCTCTTGATTTCTCTTTGGAAGGTCTAAGGAAAGGTAGAAGCATCCTCATTTTGATCTTGATTGAAGACACGAGAATCTCTTCTGCGAGATAGGAAGAAGTTAACAGAACTCTTTTGAAAATTATTACTAGAATTGCCTAAGAAATATCCCATTTCATAACACCTTTTCTGGATTGAATCAAATCATATCTTATGCGATAATTGCAGCATTAAGCCTAAGCAGTTTATTGGCGACCCTATATGGCATACGCCCATTTATCTCAAATATTGAGAGAAGAATCGAAACTAGCTGTGTTCACTCCGTCCTCAGCACCATAAGCAATCTAGTTAACTCTGTAGTTGGCGGAGGTTCTATGGAAGGAATTGTGTTCACACCGCTTCAGGTCAAGCTCTCAATTAATGGAGGCGTTATTTCCGCCAATTGCGGTGATTATAAGGCAGATTTAGAGTTTCCTTTTGAGATATCTCCGCTAAACACTTCACTAAAAGGATTGGTTAAAATAAGAGCTGTCTGGACCGGAGATGGAGTTTCACTGGCGATTGAAGGATGAATAGAGAGGTTAGGGAAGCGATAAGAACCATGATATTCATAGCTCTACTCCTTATCTCAACTGCTTTGTCCACAAGCTTGACACGCCTAAGAGTTAGGAACTTCGGACAGAGATTAGCTTCATCTATCGCAATTCTCAGCGACAGAGCTGCTGATCATAAAGTTGATATAACTTTGGAATTACCACCAGGGAATTATTCCTTGATATTCTTCGGTAATGGTTCAGCTCTCTTCTCAATGAACGGTTACAAAGTAACTTTAGACGGATTTCCAATCGATCTGAGGGGAGAAGTTCAAGGAGGGAAGAGTTTGAGAATCACAAGCGAGAGGAGGCTGCTTCAGGATGGATGAAGAGATTGAAGACATGTTATGGTTTCTACTCGTTATAGCAGCTCTTATCCTTGTTATTCTAGCAAATAATCCTCGTCCCATGCCTATAGGGTGAAAAAATGAGAATGATTGCCATCTTAGTTGGTCTCGTGCTAATATCTCTTTTAGCCATAAATCTAACGATCAACAGAGTAGTTCCCTTTTGGCCGGTAAAGGAAAGGGAAAACATCGCATTAAGAACAGTTGAACTCTTTTGGAACAAAGGAGTTAGGCTCGTTTGGGAAGGTGGTTATAGAGAGAACCTTAGTTCTCATGGTTTAAGCATTAAAATTGGTATTCCAGTGCCAAGATCGCCAAACATGATCTGTGTAGAGATCTCATGTAGGGGATGATGCTCGTTGAGAGAGATTCTAGCAATCATTTCAATATTGATCCTTATGCTCCCAATACTCTTCGTTCCAAACACAGATGTAATAGATAGCAGGGTTATCGATGCCGCTTTTGCGGAGAATTTCGCTTGGATGGAATCTGAAATAACCCTACCAAGGTACTTATCATTTATCAGGTGTCTAATTGATGAGTGGCTTGTCAATAACTATGGAAAAGATGTAGATGAGGTTGAACTTCCGTCGATCATGAACACGGATGAGTGGAGGGTTTTCGCTGAAAATGAATCTAAGAGCAGAGGAATAAGACTTTATGCTAATGTAACACCCCTAAAATTAGGTAGATCTCTCTCCGCCAATGAACGACAAAACAAAGCATTTGCTGGGAGATGTAGACCGGGGGCCATAGGGGTACAAAGCTCTTTATCCATCTTGATTATCTCAAGTAGAGGATTTGCAGAGGCCATTGCAAGGAGAGATTACTCAATTTCAGTATGTCATCCTTGCCTATACTTTCTTATAAAAGAAGTTCACGTGGAAATAGAAGAAGAGTTGGAGAAATTATTTGAAAACGAAGTAATGATGGTAGGCGCTAGAAATGACTTTGCTGCTGCAGCATCTCTACTTAAATCCATGCTTTCGAATTTTGATGAGGAAATAAGTAGGATTTTCCTATCGAAAGAGAGAGAATATTCCTCTAAGGGAATAAAAATAGAATTCTGCATTGAAAAGAAGGTTTCTATATCAAGAAATGGGGATAGAGTGGAGTTATGCGCATTATATAAACTTCACATGAAAGTTTGGGACAAAGAAGTCCTTTATTGGGCCGGGAACCTTAGGAAGGGCTGGTATCTAAAGAATGACTTTGAATTCCGAGTAAGAATGATATGCAAGCTTCTGAAAGCTCCTAAGAGAACACTTACTCAGGACTCACAAGAAAGACCCAAGGCAAGCTTTAATCCAAGGGAGAGAAGGATATTATGGCCAGCAACAATGAGATGAAGGTTACGCTACTATTTCACGATATAAAGTCGCAAACGGCTTCTGTTGGATTTCTGAGATCTGATGACTTATTAAGCATCCTATGGAGGATTCTTAGGGGTCTACTCATTGAAATAAACAAAGGTCTCAAGGTCATTGACAAGATATTTGGAGCATTGGTTCCAATTCTCCTTCTCTTTTGGGTCTTACTTTGGATTCTGGACTTAGAGGACTTAAAAAGCTTGCAAAAATATCTGAAGTGGTGGATTATATTTTGTTTGGTAATGATAGGGCTATCTAGAGGATTATCTGCCCTGATAACCGCTAAAATCAAATAGCTTTCAACTTCTTGATTAACCTAGGAAATAGCACAATGTAAAAGGAAAAAATGAAGTAGTAGGAATGAAACTGTCCCTTTCCTCTGGTTAAGGCAAGGATACAAGAAATGAACAAAATAATGCCAAGATCAAATGGAGAAAGAAGGGGAGAAATCGCAATTATAAGCTTACAGTCCCCTCCTCCAAACCCAATCTTATAAAAAACGAGAGCCAAAGGAACGACTGCTAAAATCCTAACAATGATGGTGAAATATTGGCTTTCTAACGAAGAAATTGCGGAATTTAGCAAAAACAACGATAAATTCCATTTGTTGGGAATCTTTCCTGTCTTTATGTCTATGAATGAACTCAATGAAGCTTCTAACATAGCTATAACTAGTTGGAGCACTCTATCACCCGAACAGGTAGCCAAGAAAGAAGGTCATGAGCAAAAAAGGTATTAGATAGTAAACTAGCCATTTAAGGCTCATTCTAACCTCTTCAACCATAAATATTGTGAAGGCAGCTCCGATCAGCGCAAAAGGCAGGGAGCTATTGTAGGGATTTCTAAGGATCATGTACCAGAGCAGCTCAGATATCTTAGAAAATGCTGCGGACATAACTCCCAATATTACAATTAGAAATCTGGTAAGATTCCTTCTGCTCCGCAGAAGTGCCCTTCTTTCAGCATCTAGTTCGTCCATTACTCTCATTATGGACGCAGTATCCCTAAGTACCTTGCCTATAAACACAGGATCTGCTCCAGAGGTTAAGATATCCGCTATCCAAGGACCATAGTCTCCAAAGATGTTTCTAAGCTCTTCCATGATCTGCCTTGTGGTTTCATTATCTGCAATTGCTCTCATGATAAGATCCCTGATCTCTGGATTCCAGAGAGCAATTTGTTTGAGCGCTACGACTGGATTTCTGTTAAACTGCAGAGAATCCGCTAATGCCTCCACTATCACCGTTTTTGAAGCAGTTTCCATAGATCAAGCCTCCAGACCAAAAATCTGAATATCGAGATCATAAGCAGACATATGGAGATCGGACTAAGAAGGGATGGGGGTATAGTTCCCAATGCAGAGGCGCTGGCCAATAACATCATTGTTAGAAAGGCCGCCGACAACCTAATTGCCATTTTATGGTCCAATTCTCTATTTTCCAGCTCTATTTCAGTCCTTATGAAATTCTTAAGCGTATTAACAATATCCTGAGAGCTCGCGCCCTGAAGAAGGGACTTAACTGCTATAGCTAATGGACGATAGCTCAGATTTTCACAAAAAGTGTTTAATTCATCTTGAAGAGAATGTCCTTCGACAGCTGAAGCAAGGAGAATTCTTCTCATATCTCTGGAATAGGGGCTAAGTCCAGATTTAGCTACCAATTCAACTGCCTTGACTGGGCTCCACGTCAGTCCCAAAGAAAATAGCTGAATAAACCTCATAGCTTGCTTTCGATCCATGAAGCCATCCCTTTCAACCTTTCAATCAATTCACCGTTAGTTCTCGAGCCCATTGTAGATCTTATCATCATGAGGAATCTATCTGATGGCATTGGTCTTACT
>CAZUBM010000004.1:0-113935 GCA_964618805.1 uncultured Nitrososphaerota archaeon | reverse complement strand
TCTAAGGGCTTCAAACTCGTCGTATGATAGCAAAATTGGTTCCTTTGGCTCCATAGTCGCTCCTGGAGGAAGGAAGGGTGCGAAATGTCTTATTGAGGGTATTTCACTGATCCATCTTGGCTTCCAAGGCCTTCCTCTTCTCCTGCGCAATCCTCTCTTAGGCCCTCTTTCCGGAGCAATCAGTTCTATCGCCAAGAACTAAGAACTGTTTCTATTTTAAAAAGGGATCCTTTCCTTCATGCCTCGTCTTAGACATTAGACACCAGAGCTAATAGCTTAGTGAATAGCTGAGGTTCTTCTTCGCTGGGGGATCCTACATTCTACGCGCAGCGAATCGTCTGGCTCCCGTCATCAGGATGCAATCAGATTAAAAATTTAAAAAAATACTTTTATGATTTAAGATCTCTTGCCAACAAGTTATGTCTAAAGGCAAGGGTATTTCTAGAATAACCATAGAGCTCGTCCTACTACTAATAGAGATCTCCTTGGCCCTAATCATCATCAGCCCCATCTCAAGCCACATTCCCCTAGCAGTTGAAAGGCTCCACAAAGTTGGAGGTGTCACTACTATAGAGGTAATGGCAATCATTGACCTTGAAACTGACAGGCCAGCGGTCTATGTGAGAAAGCTGGGGGCTCTGCACCAAGGCCCTTTTTGAGATCTTTTCTCTTAAATACTTTGAGAAGATGGATAAAAATTCTTTATAATACTCCTTAATTCATTGAGGAGGTGGTTCCTTTGGCGCTAGTAGAATCGATCCTTAAGGAAGATGAAAGGGCAAGAGAATTAGAGGAGCTACCTGGCTATGGAACTGGTATATTGCTAAGTTACCTTGAAGACTGGGGAGAGCAGCTGTGCGAGAGGACGAGGAACTTCCTCGGGAACATCCTCGTTCTAGACAGGCACTTCTTAAGATCCCTAAGAGAAGCGAAGAAGGACCTGTACGAGGGACCTTACCTAACCTATGAGTGGTCGGCCTTGATACCTAGGCTCTTCGTAAAGCTGGTCCATACCTTTGGACATCCTTCGTTAAAAGTCCTCCCTGGCGGTCACGGGTCATTCTTTTATCTCTTTTTGTATAAAGGTCAAAAAAGGAAGTCTTCTAAAAAGTATCCCGGTGAGATAGAGCTTGAAATCGATTGGGAAAAGGCTCACATAATTGCGGTTTATGACTGGAAGGGAGACATAGTCTTCCAATACTACACTATCGCCCCTGAATCTGAAAAGGAGACAGAAGTAACTCTGCCCGAGGATGCAGAGGAAGTGCTCAAAGAGTTCGCAGAGAACATGCTTCACATGGTGATGGAACCGATTCCTTTAGACATCGCAAGTGCGGGCGTAATACTCTTCTAATTGTTTGTAGGGAAGGGTTTGCGAAGCACCTTCTGGTTACGATGTTAGGTCTGATAAGTTTATCATAGTAAAAATGCCTTGAGATCAGGTGTTACATTATGTACTTTTCCCTAACTTCCTCAACAAGGTGTTCACTTAGTTCTAGCTTCTTACTTGAAGCGTGATAAGTCAAATACTATGGAATAACGTCAATTTGATATTGGTGAAATTTAGGTCCCCCTAAAACTTTATATGTTAGGCTTGCCTAACTTTATGATATTATGTTACCGGTGTCCAATCTTTCGCTACTGCGTGAAGCGCTCTAGAGGTGACGTTATGGATAAAGAGCAAGGAATTAGGAGGCTTAGCATGCTAAATGTGGGAGATAGAGGTATAATAGTTAATCTAGCTGGAAAAGGAGCCATTATCAAAAGATTAATTGAAATGGGCCTAGTTAGGGGTGAAGAGGTCAAGGTAACAGACAAATCTCCACTTGGGGATCCCATAGAAGTTGAAGTGAAGGGATACAGGCTCTCTTTGAGGAGGAAAGATGAGGCTGATCACGTCTTCGTGGAGGTGGTAGACTAGCTTGTACGAGCAAGTACCCATCTCAATGTCAATGCTTCCATCAGGATCCAGATGCGTTGTTAGGAGCATAGTCGCTGGTAGGGGGCTTACTAAGAGATTAGTTGAATTGGGATTAGAGCCAGGATCTACTGTAAAAGTTGTCAGAAATGAGAGAGGCCCCCTTCTAATAGAGATAAAGGGCTCTAGACTTGCTTTAAGCAGAGGTATAGCTTCAAAGGTGCTTGTGGAGGTGTCCTGATGAAGAGGATACGCGTTGCCCTTGCTGGAAATCCAAATGTTGGAAAGTCTGTTATCTTCAACTTTTTAACGGGGGGAAGGCAGCACGTAGGTAATTGGCCAGGAAAGACCATTGAAAAGAAGGAAGGAATTTGCTACCATAGAGGATATGAGCTATACATAATGGATCTTCCAGGAATATACAGTCTAACAACGTTTTCACCAGAAGAACTCATAGCTCGCGACTACATCTTAAATGAGAAGCCTGATGTAGTGGTTAACATAGTCGATGCCTCCAACCTTAGGAGAAACCTCTATCTCACCATTCAGCTCATGGAATTAGGAGCAAGGCTCATAATTGCCCTTAACAAGAGCGATCTAGCTGAATCGCTTGGATATGAGATAGACGAGAAGAGGTTAGAGAAAAACCTGGGAGTTCCGGTTGTTCCTACAGTAGCCACCAGAAGAATCGGCTTACAGGAACTTTGCGACAAGATAATCGAAGTTGTTGAGAGAGGGGCTCCTCCTTCATCCATAACTTACCCTGAAATAGTAGAAGCAGAGATTGAGAGGATAAGAAATGTGTTAGAAAAGGATCCGATGATAAGAGAGAGCTATAACACAAGATGGCTTGCTATAAAGCTGTTAGAAGGAGATGAAGACGCACTTAGGAAGCTAGGCCTCATTAGAGGTGGGTAATTTGGAAGAATTAAGAAAGGTCCTAGATGAAGCTAAGAATAGGTTAATTGAGAGTTTTGGCCTTGAGCCGGATGTTCTTCTTCCAGATATAAGGTATAGAGTGATAGAGGAAATAGTAAGTACATCAATCATTAGAGAGAAAGTAGAACTCACGCTAACTGATGTTATAGATGATGCTATTCTGAATAAGTACTTGGGAATACCGGTATTCATCAGCTTGGCTTGGATGATGTTCCAGTTCACTTTCTCAGTAGCTGCACCAATAGTTGACGCTATCGACATGTTTTTCAGCTGGATAGGCGAAATTATAGGAGAGTATATCTCTAACAGTTTTCTAGCTTCTTTTCTTGCCGATGGGATTGTTGGGGGCCTTGGAACAATTTTAGTTTTTGTTCCAAACATATTTTTCCTTTTTCTGGCCCTTTCAGCATTGGAGGACTCTGGATACTTGGCCAGAGTCGCATTCATCTTTGATAGAGTGATGAGAAAATTTAGACTAAGCGGCAGATCGATAATACCTCATCTGATAGGCTTCGGATGTAACGTACCTGGAGTTATGGCAACCAGAACAATAGTTGGAGAAAATGAAAGGATCCTAACCGCTATCACTAATCCGCTAATATCATGCAGCGCAAGACTTCCAGTATATGTGCTCTTTGCTGGAGTTTTCTTCCCAGATAATAGCCCTACTATAATATTCTCGCTTTATATGCTGGGCATAGTGCTAGCATTCCTGATAAGCTTTGTTGTAGGAAGATTCTTCTTGAAAGGAAGGCCCTCCCCTCTTATAATGGAATTACCAGAGTACTCAATGCCCGAAACCAGAACTTTGTTGATGCACATGTGGGAAAGGGGCATAATGTTTGTAAAGAAGGCTGGAACTGTTATATTGGCAGGAGTCATTGCTATATGGGCACTGAGCAACCTGCCACTAGGAGTTAAAAGCGTAGAAGAATCGTATCTGGGAATACTAGGTCATATAATGGAGCCTTTGTTCAAACCATTCGGTTGGGATTGGAGAATAGCTGTTTCCATAGTCTTCGGCTTTGTAGCAAAGGAGATCGTCGTAGGTGCCCTAGGCATGATATATGGGGTTGAGGAAGAGGCCCTTGAACATGTCATATCTCAAACCATGACTCCTTTGTCAGCTTACGCCTTCATGACTTTTGTACTAATATATGTGCCGTGTGTTGCGACATTGGCTGCTATAAAGGGAGAGCTTGGCTGGAAATGGGCAATTTTCTCCGCAATTTATGAGGTAATTCTGGCATATCTGGTTGCTCTAATGATTATGGTTATTGGAGGGGTGATGTTGAGTTGAAAAGAGCTTTGATCTTATATAGCATCCTGTTAAGCCTTATATTCATTTTCTATGGATCGATGGATCTTCTTTGTGGAATTGTTAGATGGTTCATGCCTGCACGTGCGCTTCCAGACTTGGTCCAGACTTCATTAAGTCTCGATTTAGGGAAAGGCAGGGTCCCTGCAATTACGCTCGACCCTGGCATGGGCCTGAGTCTCCTTGTGATCGGATTCTCCCTCTTATATGGAGGACTTGGCAGCTTGAAAGGGAAGTTAAAGGGTGGAGAGAGCTTTTTCCTGGTGGGATCGATTTTAGCGTTAATTCTACTTGTGCTTCAAGTCCTGATATTATTTGCAAACGGAGTAGAAACCTATGCATTAAGGATCGAGGACTTTTCCGGATGGACGCCCTTGGAAGATCTCAATGAAGGCCTTGTTCTCGGCCTTCTGGCAATACCAACTTTAAGTTCGTCTATTAAGAGGCTCAGATCTTTAAGAAAAACTGGATACCAAAAAGACTGAGAGAAAAGCTGCCTTTAACTGCTGTGAGGTAGTCCATCTTCCTTCGCCGCCTTTCAAAAACTAGCTATATCCTAAAGATTTTTATTGAGTGTTACTTTTTTAAAGAAAGGTGTTACATGATTCTCACTAAGGACGCCTTTGGGATAAAAAGCCTAATATTCAGGAAAGCATTCAAGGCTACTTTCAAGAGACAAAGCCAAGAGATCATCAAAAACCTCTTAAGGGAAGGCTTCGTTGGAAAGGAGGTGGGAATTTACATCCATTTTCCTTTCTGCAGGGGACTTTGCCCAGCTTGTCCTTATGTTAGGTACCTCTGGGATGATTTATTAGTGAAATCATATCTAAGGTCCCTTAAGCTTGAAATAAGTGCCTATAGAGATCTATTGCAGGACTTGGAGCTTAAAATAACCGAAGTTCATGTTGGAGGAGGCACTCCAAGCTGCCTCGACCCGAAACAGTACAAGGAGATAATCGAGGCCCTTGGAGAGAGCTTCAGTCTAGAAGGAGCTAGCATAGGGATAGAGGCCAATCCAGAGGATCTATCCGAAGAGAGGATCTATGCCTTGATGGAGGCAGGAGTAAATGAATTGAGCTTGGGAGTCCAATCCTTCTTTAGGGAAAAAATTAGACTTCTAGGAAGGAGGCACAGCGTGGAGGACTCGATAGATGCAATTGAGAACCTTGAAGGAGCTGGATTTAGAAGCGTAAACATTGACATGATGTACATGCTTCCAGGTCAGACGGTCGAGGACTGGGTTGAGGACCTTAGGATCGCATTGGAGTTTGAACCAGCCCAGATAACCACCTATCCCTTGCTAATAGTTCCTTACAGGCCCATGTATAAGATGATGATGGAGGGGAGGGTTCAGAAGCAACCAAGCATGGGAGAATTCAAGAAGATGTACTACGAAGCTATTAACACCCTTGAGGAGGCAGGTTACACTCAAGTCAGGTATTATTCGTTCTCCAAGATCCCCTGGGAATATAGCACCGTCGAGAAAGAAATGACTGGCCCCTTACTGGCCTTTGGCCCTGGAGCAATGGGTTTTCCAGGTAAATGCGAGTACATTAACACTTGTTCAGTTAGGGAGTACGTGAAAAGCCTGTCTAGGGGCAGACTGCCTGTAGCTGGCATAAGAGAGGTTGATAAAGAGGAGAGAGGGATAAGATGGATATCCGAGAGATTAAGTGCTTTAGAGCTGAAATTTGAAGGTTTTAAGAACGAGTTTGGGGAGGAGTTCTGGGATTTCGTTAAGAGGACTGGTTTTAGTAAGTCGTTATTCATTCAAAGACTATTAGGACACATCAAAATCTATTCTGACAGGATAGAGCTCACTAAGAAAGGGTTATTTTCTAGAAACCTAGGAGGTTGGGCCTTTGTCCTTTCAGTTCCCTGCAGGATAGTAGAAGAGTACCTGAGGACTCCCTGGCCAAGAGAGGTTACTGTTCCATAAGGTTCTCATAAAAACAGTTTACCAACCCAGAAAGTAGCTTCATGCCCTACAATTCCTTGTCATGAGCCAGATGAGCCCCTTATCTCCTCCAAAATCTCTTTTGCTCTATCTAATCTTATCTTTTTCTCTCTTATCAGCCTCTCAACTACCAGATCTACCTCTTCTGGCTTAGCGCCAGCAGCCATAGCCACGTTTCTTGCGTGAAGTTTCATGTGCCCTGCTTGTATTCCTTCCGTTGCTAGTGCTCTGATAGCTGCGAAGTTCTGGGCCAGACCTAATGATACCATTACCTGAGCAAGTTCTCTTGCCGATTTTACTCCAAGAATCTTTAGGCAAAGCTTTGCTATCGGATGAACCCTAGTTATGCCGCCTACGGTTCCAACAGCAATTGGCATCTCCAGATAGCCCTCAAGGTCCCCGTTCTCGTTCTTCCACCACCTAGTTAATGAGGTGTATCTGCCGTTACGTGCGGCATAGGCATGTGCACCGGCCTCGAGCGCTCTAGTATCTTGGCCAGTTGCCCTAGCTAAAGCGATGATGCCGTTCATAATGCCTTTATTGTGCGTGCATGCTCTGTAAGGATCGTTTGCAGCAAAAGCGTAAGCAGCTATTATTCCATCAACAACTTCCTCTCCACCAATAGCTTCCTTCTTAAATACTGCTCTAGCCCTAGCTATTCTCCTGTCAGCCAAGTTAGATATGATCCTTAGGTATACCCTCCCTCCAGTAAGTCTCTCTATTGTAGGAGCAACCGCTTCTGCCATTGTGTTAACGGCATTTGCTCCCATTGCGTCTCTGACATCTACTAGGAGATGTGTTATTACCATAGGGCCTACTTCCGTATCCAAAATTCTAACTTCTAGATCCTTCGCCCCACCACCAAGTTTCACTAAGATTGGATCCTGTTCATTTGCTATCTCTAGAATTTGATCCTTATTCTCAAGTATGATTCTCTTTGCCTCCTCCGGATCCTTGACACCTACGAGCTGAACCTGACCAATCATGATTGGTTCTGTAGTCTCTGCAAAGAAACCTCCCCCTGGAAGGGCCATTTTAGCCGCGTTGCTTGCAGCAGCAACCACAGACGGCTCCTCTATTGCCATGGGTATCAGGTAGTCCCTTCCGTTTATCTTGAAGTTTACCGCTATCCCTAATGGAAGGGGCCATGTACCTATTACGTTCTCTATCATGCGATCCGCAACATCTAACTCTAAGTTACCTGTTTTGAGGAGGAGCTCAGTCTCTTCATCTGTTAAATCAGCAAATTCCTTCACAATCCTAACTCTTTCTTCGAGCGGAAGTTTGTAAAATCCCGGAATTCTAGAGGTCTTCATATAAATCGCTGTGGACTCCCAGATGTATTTTAAAAGTTGTGGATTAAAAGTGGAAAATTGTCTTTCTTATGATATCTGAGATATTGGATTGCTTTTAGCTCTCATTGGATCCTAATAAGATTAGTTAAGCGTTATATTGGGATTTCTTTAGCCATCATAAGCGCAAGGACTGCCATCTTAGCGTATAGATTGTTCTCTGCCTGCTCGTATATTACGGAGTTAGGTCCATCCATGACATCGTCAGTAGCTTCCTCTCCCCTAAATACAGGTAGTACGTGAGTGACGAAGGCTGGTTTTGCCATTAAGTCATCTACATGATGTTGTTCAAGTCTCCAGTTCTTGTACTTTTTGTGAATCTCTATCTCCCTTTCCTGGCCAAATGCTGTAGCTCCAACCTTCTGAAGCTCCCAAGTTACCCAGCTTCTCGGAAACACAACATTTGCTCCTCTTAGTCCTTCCTCAAAGTTGTGGACTATTTCGAAGGATCCTCCCGCATCTTCAGCGTTCTTCTTTGCCATCTCAACTACTTTAGGATCCAAATCAAATCCTGGAGGGTGAGCAACCGTTACGTCCATCCCAAACCTTGATGCAATTAGCACCTCTGATTGGATGCTACATAGGCCCCTTAACCTGCTGGAATATGCCCAAGTTATGGTGTACTTCTTACCTTGAAGCTCACCAAGCTTCTCAATAACTGTCATTATATCACCCAAAGCTTGAGTAGGATGATATGTATCGTCAGCCATGTTGATGACCGGGACTTTTGCCACATCAGCGAATTGTCTCATTATCTTCTGTCCTTCCCCATACCTAAAGTCTATCGCCTTATCAAGAACCCTTACGCCGATTCCATCTCCGTATAGATCGTACATTTTTGCCACATCTTTTACAGCTTCTCCTGCCCTTATCCTGGTGGTCGTCACATCTATATATGGAGCATGCCCGCCTAACAGTTCCATTCCGGCTTCAAACGCCCCTCTTGTCCTGGTTGATGGGGCATAAAATATCATGAAGAAGACTTTTCTATCAAGAATCCTTGGAGGCCTCTCTCCCCTTCGCATTATCGATTTAATCTTTTCAGCTAGCTTAATCACCTCAACGAGCTCGTCAAGGGTCCATTCCTGGGTAGTTATTAGGTCCTTCCCGTATAATTCGCTCATAAGATCACCCCTAGGTATGTCAAATTACACGACATAGTAAAATCCCTCGTCTAACAATTAATAGTTGATACTTCCCAATAGTGCTACCTATAATTCAGATGTTATTGGATTAAGGTCATCTTATCAATCTTTGTATCGATAAAACCGCGAAAAGGTTGTGGAAACTCATTAAAGAAAATCTTAGGGCTAGCAGTTCATCATGATTTAATCCTTAATTTTACCGGTTTTTAGTTAGATCCTTGAGCTTCCATCTAAATTCGAATTGTATGATCGATCTTTTTCTAACTCAGATATCTTTGAATTCTTTAAGGTTCAAGGCGTGGGCTATTACTTTCTAGGAAAGATCGGAGAAACTTCCTCTTGAAAAGCTTTAATATACGATTCAACCCTTGTAATTCGAATTGTCGATAAAAGATGCTGAAATAATAAAAGATCGTGCTTATTCTTTTCTTAGGAATGCAAAAAGACTATTTGAAGAGGGAGAATATGATCTTGCTGCCTTTAATGTGGAGCAATTTTCTCAACTCTTTCTGAAGTATAAACTCTTAGTTAAAACGGGAACATATCCTAGAACTCATTCTTTGATAAGATTAATGAGAGAATTGGACAAAGCGACCGAAAAGGACTTATCTTCCTTTATAGAAGATGAAATCATGTTCCTGACTAGGTTAGAAGATATTTACATAGCGGCAAGATATCTTCCTAGGAGATATGAGAGAAAGGAGGTTGAAAAACTGATAGCTTTCGCGGACAGGTTCAAGGAGGTCCTAGAAAGTGTTTGACCAATACGTGGACTTTGGGAAGAGAACCTTAGAATACCTAAAGAGATATGAAGAGATTGCCCTAACAATAAAATCCTTAGTAAGGAAGAAGTTCAAAGACGCTAGTGTTTACCTATTTGGCTCGGTTCTAAAGGGCAGAGTAACGGCCCTCAGCGACATTGACATTTTGATAGTGTGTAATATTGATAGGAGCGAGGCAATCAAGCTAAAAACAGATATAATAAAGAGGATAGGTTTGGATGTGCCAGTTCAGATTCATATAGCTACTGCAGATGAATTCAACAGCTGGTATAAAAGGTTCATAGATGAAATGAGGGAAATTTAGATTATCTACTTAGCAGTAGATAAGATCGCAGGGAATCGCTTGAGAAGAATAACAAGAGGTTTTCCAAGGAAAAACGGCGGTCTAGTATTATTTCTAGCAAGAGTCATAATAGCTCCTTTGTATCATAACTTCTTTGACAATTAGTCCGCAAGCTATCTTTCAAATACGAATCTACAACCTCTATCCTTGGTTCGATTACTGGTGGGAGTCCCAAGTGTTCTGATACAACATCAGGATCCTTTAGCCCGCTTCCCGTTATCTCTACGACTATTAGGTCTCCGCTATCGATCATACCACTATCAAGCAACTTCATCAACCCAGCTAATGACACAACCCCTGAAGGCTCGGCAAAGATCCCTTCCTCCTTGGCAAGGAGCTTTTGTGCCTCAAGTATCTCTTCATTTGTTACAGATACTGCAGTTCCTCCAGATTCTCTTATAGCACTTAATGCTGCATCACCATCCCAAGGAAATGGATCCTCAAGTCCTGTAGCTATGGTTTCAGGCTTACCCCATGGCTCTATCTCAAATGGACCCTTTCCCTGCTCATAGGCCCTTACTAAAGGAGCACAGCCAGTTGACTGCACTGCAACTATCTTTGGAAGCGAACTTATGAAGCCCAACATTTGGAACTCCTTAAAGCCCTTCCAGTTCCCTGCTAGCAGACCTCCTCCTCCGACTGGAATGAATAACCAGTCTGGAGTCTCCCAACCGAACTGTTCGCATATTTCATAAGCCATCGTCTTGTTCCCTTCGAACTGATAGGGATTAAATGGCCCGAAGCTGGGACATGGATACCATCCATACTTCTGGCTAGTTTCAAGCATCATCTTTACCGTTGGATCCTCTCCCTCCTCCCACTTCAACCTCACAACCTTTGCACCGTAAAGCATCAGCTGAGCAACCTTTCCAGCTCCAGCAAAATGCGGAACGAATGTAACGCATTCTATGTTTGCCTTTGCGCAAAAGGCAGCTAGAGCAGCCGCTGCATTTCCTGACGATGCTATCACCGCAGTCTTTACACCGAATTCTATTCCTTTAGCTACTCCTACGCTCATCGGCCTGTCCTTGAATGACCAAGTTGGATTCCTCGTCTCGTCTTTTGCATATAGGTTTCTGAGGCCTATTGCTCTTCCTAGGTCATCGCATTTGATCAAAGGTGTGTTTCCCTCTCCCAAATCCACCACTTTAGTTCCCTTCTTTATTGGCAGGAGTTCTGTGTACTTCCACGTCCCTGCTTTCCTTCTGCTTAACTCTTCCCTGCTTAACACATTGGATATTGCATCATAGTCGTAATAGATGTCTAACCTACCATCTAGCTTACTGCAGTAGAAAACTTTCTCCTCAGGCCCGTGCTCCTCCCCACATCTTGCACACTTAAGCTTCTTAACGAACATCTCTCCTCGATGGCAATCAGCCTAATATAAAATATTAATGTTTGAAGAATAGCTTCTTTTTCAGCTTTTCAGAAAATAAAAAAGCACAGGAGGATAAATAAACTAAAATTAACTATGCTACTGATTTTTACTTTTTAAAATTAACTTCTTAAATTTTTCTTCTTTGAGAAAAGGTCGTTGTGAATGATTTAGGAAGGCAAATTAGTAGCTCTTGATGGCAATACTATAAAACGTAACAAATTGCAGGAAAATGGACAGAATTAACGACCGTATTCTATTATCCTAATTTCCTATAACGGCATGGTTAGGGTAGCCCTATCTCTTTGAGAACCTCCTCGAATATATTTAACCCTACGTCAACCTCCTCTTCTGTTATTATCAGGGGAGGTGCTATTCTAAGGCCTGATTTCCCTGCCCCGAGCAACAGCAGTCCTTTCTTAAATGCTTTTTCTATAACCTTTCTCTTAGCCTCAATGTGAGGTTCCTTAGTTCTCCTATCCTTAACGAACTCTATACCTAGCATCAATCCCTTCCCTCTTACATCCCCTATTGTTTCATAGGAATCCATCATCTCCCTAAACCTCTTCATCATATATTCTCCAATCTTAGCTGCGTTCTCCATCAGCCTCTCCTTCTCTATTATATCTATCACAGTGAGAGCAACTCTACAAAGCACTGGATTCCCGCCTAGCGTATTTTCATGAGCTCCGGGCTGCCAATCCATCGTATCTGCTCTAGAGATACAAGCTCCAATTGGAAAACCGGCAGCTAGGGCCTTAGCTATGCAGATTATGTCTGGAGTAACTTTAAAGTGTTCTATCGCCCACCACTTGCCTGTTCTTCCCATCCCCGCCTGAACCTCATCGTCTATCAGTAATATCCCATGCTCATCGGCTATTCTCCTAAGTCCTTGAATGAACTCTGGAGGTGGAACTATGTAGCCGCCAGCTCCCTGTATAGGTTCGAAGAGAATTCCAGCTACTTCTTTGGGAGGTGCCACATGACCAAATATCTGCTCCTCTAAGAAATCAAGGCACCAGATCCCACACTCAGGGTATTCCAGCTTGAAAGGACACCTATAACAGTATGCATAGGGGGTATAGATAACTCCAGGCATCATAGGCTGGAAGCCCTCCCTAGCCGAAAGAGAAGTTGTTGTGAAGGCAAGAGAGCCTAATGTCCTTCCATGGAAGGAATTAATGAAACTTATGAAGTAAAATCTCCTTGTGTGCCACTTTGCCACCTTGAGAGCACATTCTACAGCCTCAGTCCCACTATTACCGTAGAAAACTCTTTTTTGGAAGTTTCCAGGCGTTATTTGGAATAGCTTTTCAGCTAGGTCTACTTGTGGGACTGTGTAATAGTCACAGCTATTGACAAAAATTAGTTTCTCTACCTGTTCCTTAATGGTCTGCACTACCCTTGGGTGCCTGTGCCCAACGCTTGCGACAGCAATCCCAGAACCAAAGTCAAGATATATGTTTCCATCTATATCCTTTACCCAGACACCCTCTGCTTCGACTCCTACTAAAGGACTCGTCCTTGTAAGAGAGGGGGAGAGGAATCTATTATCCCTCTTGATAAGTTCCTTAGCTTTAGGGCCAGGGGGCTCAACTACAATTGAAGGTATCTTTGCCATAGGAACTTTCTTAATAGAGTAAATTAAAAATCTTTTAAGAGAACTGAAATCATGCTTAGCAATTTATTATCTTCTGATATGTGATGATTGACCTCTGGTTCGTGAATTAAGAAAAAAGCACTTGCATTTATAGGAAAATCTCTTTTAACAGCTCTTAGGTGAAAAGAGTAGTAATTATAGCACAACCTCTCTATTTAGAAGAAGGTGAAGGTTGAAATGACTCACCTTATGCTTTCTAAATTACTCAGAGCCCTAACAATTGTCTAGATTATTACCAGCAAATATCAAGGATCTTTAAAGTTGAATTTAGAAGTTAGAGCGCGCGCTCGCGCTTTTTACCCAGCACAATCAGAAGCCTAAGATCCATCACGTTCGTTCCTGTAGGCCCTGTAAATATGGCATCACCTAGCTCTCTAAAGACATAGGCTGAGTTGTGTTTCATTAGCTGTTCATATAAATCTATTCCCTTCTTCTTTGCTCTCCTGATAGTCTGCCCGTCAACAATTGCTCCAGCTATATCCGTAGGCCCATCAGTCCCATCGGTTCCTATCGAGGCTATCACTATATTCTCGCTACCATCTATCTTCAGAGCTGCACCTAGGGCAAACTCTTGGTTCCTCCCGCCTTCCCCTGCCTCTCCCATTATGGTAACTGTGGTCTCTCCACCAACTATCAGCACGCAGGGAGGCTCTATAGGTCTCCCGCTTCTCTCTATTTCCTTAGCTATGCCAGCTAAAGCTACTCCAACCTCCCTGCTCTCTCCCTCCATAATCGTGGATAATATCATAGCTTTAAGCCCTAATTCTTTCGCTCTCTTCTCAGCGGCTTCGCAGACTGTATCGCTATTTGCTAATACGATGTTATGAGCCTTTATTCCCATCCTTCTGAAGTCCTCTGGCTTAGGAGTCTCCCAATAGGGGTCAGCCCTTTTGAGGTGCCTTCTTATTGACTCAGGAACTCTCCTCCATAGATTATACTTCTTCAAAACGTGGATTGCATCATTGAATGTTGTGATATCGGGTACGGTAGGTCCCCAGGGCAGCCCCCTGACCTCATCCACGACTATTAAGCTTACCAGCTCCGCTGGGTGTGTGTAAAGGGCTAATCTTCCTCCCTTGACAGATGAGATATGCTTCCTAACAGCATTTATCTCCTGTATTTCAGCACCACACCTAAGCAGGAGATCCGTAACCTCCTTTACATCCTCAAGACTTATGCCCTCTGCTGGTAAGGTCATAAGGGCAGAACAACCTCCTGTTATGCATGCAAATACTAGATCTCCCTTTTCAGCCTTTCTAGCGATCTCAACCACCTCCATAGCTCCCCTGAGCCCGTCCTCATCTGGGATCGGGTGACCTGCCTCTATAACCCTAACTTTCCTTAGCTTCTCCCTCTCCCCTCTTTTCTCAATTATGATGCCTTCCACTATTCTGTCCCCTAGGATCTCTTCTAGGCCCCTAGCTATTGAAGATGAACCTTTTCCAGCCCCGACAATGTATATGTTCTTGATCCTTGAAAGGTCGAGCTTCAGCTGGCCTACTAATAGTATGCTGTCTTTTACCTTGATTAGCCTTCTAACAAGCTTATAGTTATCTATGTCAGCCAAGGCATGCTCAATTATATCGAGGGCTATCCTTCTCCCCTTAGTATTGCCATGCGAGAGTATTTCTTCAGCATTTTTAATTATCATAGGTCTGCCTCCTCCAACTGAGGAAAAGATGATCTCTTAACAATTAATTACGAAAACCTTATTAAAATGGGTATTTGCACTTAGAAGTAACCGTGATGAGAACTGTTGAACAGACAGTAAGCTTCAAGCTAGAGGCGAAGTTTACAGCTTTCTCATCCTCAACTCATTGATTAGATAAGCTGCAAACGCGTTGATATAGCGGAGGATAAAAAAGTTAATAGCACTTTTGGACTACAACTGTGAGATGTCCAGAATGGGAAAGCTTGAGATAAAGCTTGTTAGAGCTAGGGAAATATTGGATTGTAGGGGTGAGCCCACCCTTGAGGTCGATGTAATTACTGAAGGTGGCTTTGGGAGAGCTGACGTCCCAGTAGGTAGGTCAACAGGGGAGCACGAGGCCCTAGAGCTGAGGGATGGAGGAAGAAGATACCTTGGGAAGGGAGTGCTAAAGGCCGTTCAGAATGTCAACGAGGTGATAGGTCCAGCATTAAAGGGGAAGGATGTGACAAAGCAGAGAGAGATAGATGAGCTGATGATAGAGTTAGATGGAACAGAGAACAAGTCAAGGCTGGGAGCAAATGCAATAGTAGGGGTTTCCCTAGCTGTAGCGAAGGCAGCAGCAAACACGCTTGGCATCCCTCTATACAGCTACATTGGAGGCCCGAGTGCTAGAGTGCTGCCAGCACCCTTCCTCAACTTGATAAATGGTGGAAAGCTTGCTGCTACTGAGCTGGATTTTCAAGAGCACATAATTGTGCCCGTAGGGGCTAAGACATTCTCGGATGCCATAAGGATGGGAGCAGAGGTCTATTACGAGCTGGGAAAGATGCTTGCTGAAAAGTATGGGAAACACTCGCTTAACGTAGCTGATGAGGGTGGCTACACGCCTCCTAAGATGAAGGATCCGAGAGAAGCCTTTGATGCTGAACTTAAGGCTATAGAGGAGTTAGGGTACGGTGGGAAGTTCGTCTTAGCACTTGATGTTGCAGCCAGTCACCTCTATGATAAGAAGGAGGGGAAGTATACCCTTATGGATAGGAAGATAAGCAGGGAGGAACTTATGGACTTCTACGAGGAACTAATCAAGGTCTATCCGCTTCAATCAATTGAGGATCCACTTGAGGAGGAGGACTTCGAGGGTTTTGCTGAGCTCACAAAATCCCTTGGTATCCAGATAGTTGGGGATGACCTCTTCACTACGAACGTGAGGCGTCTTAAGAGAGGAATAGAGATAGGAGCTGCAAATGCCCTCTTATGGAAAGTCAATCAGGTTGGAACCCTCTCTGAAGCTCTTGACGCCGCACATTGTGCATTCAGACATGGTTATGCTGTACAGGTTTCGGAGAGATCTGGGCAGACGGAGGATACATGGCTAGCCGATATGGCAGTAGCCCTTAACTCAGGGCAGATAAAGACAGGAGCTCCTTGCAGAAGTGAGAGGGTGGCCCAGTACAACAGACTCTTAAGAATAGAGGAAGAACTTGGAAAATCTGCTAAATACGCTGGGAGAGACTTCAGATTACCCTTCTGAGGCGTTTTGAATGAGAATCCCTGATGAGGTTATAAAGGAGCTTGAGAGTATAGTTGGACAAGAGAACGTCTCAACAGAACCTGCTGAACTCATATGCTACTCAAGAGATTTTTCTTTCATAGATGTTAGGGAGGAAACTTTACCAGATGTAGTTGTATGGCCTACAACAACGGAGCAAATAGCTAGGATAGTCAAGCTTGCGAATGAGAGGAGAATACCAGTAGTTCCGAGAGGGGCTGGAACTGGCGAGTGCGGTGGAGCTATGCCCATTAAGGGAGGCATTGTGCTAGACCTCTTTAAGATGAACAAAGTGCTCGAAATAAATACAAAGGACATGTGGGTTTTAGTGGAACCAGGAATAGTGGGAGATAAGTTAAATGCTATTCTAGCCAAACACGGTTTTTTCCTTCCCCCACTACCTGCAAGCAGCGAGATGTCTACGATAGGTGGTAATGTAGCAACTAATGCAGCTGGGTACAGAACTGTGAAGTATGGATCTTTCAGAAACTGGGTGATGGGCCTTGAGGTAGTGCTTCCAAATGGGAAGGTAATATGGGTTGGTTCAAAAACTAGGAAGACTTCGTCTGGCTACAGTTTAACTAAGCTCTTTGTTGGCTCAGAAGGGACTTTAGGGGTCTTCACAAAGATAATGCTTCGCATACATCCATTGCCTGAGAGCAGGATGGTGCTCACAGCCCACTACGATACCATAGATAAGGCATGCCTCACCATAATGGACGTAATGGCGGGAAACATTTTCCCATCTGCTGCTGAGATAATGGATAGGACCTCTATAGAGGCAGTGATCAGATATGGAATCGAACTCCCTAAAAGTGCTGCAATTGTTATAATAGAACTCGATGGATATAAGAGGGATGTAGAAAGGAGGCTTGTGGCCTTAAAGGAAATAGTTAAGAAGAATGAAGCTCTTGGAACAAGCATTGGAGTCGCTGAGGAGGAGCAGGCTAGGCTTTGGAAAGGGAGGAAGGCCATAACTCCTGCATTAGCCTCAATAAAGCCAAATGTAATTGATGAAGATATCTGTGTTCCAGTATCGCGCCTTCTTGACCTTTTCAAAGGTATTGAAGGGATATCAAAGGAGCTAAACATAGATATAGCTACCTATGGTCACGCTGGGGATGGTGACCTGCACCCTGATATACTTTTTGATAAAAGGAGACCAGAGGAAGTTGAGCGTGCAATTTCTGCTGTAGGGAGACTTAGGGAGCTGACGGTGGAGCTTGGCGGGACAATAACTGGAGAACATGGAATAGGGATTAGAAGGGCTGAATGGATGTATCTTGAGCATACAAAAGAGGAAATAGAGGTTATGAAGGCAATAAAGGCTGCTATCGATCCTAACAACATAATGAACCCAGGTAAGATATTTCCCAGGGGGTAATAGAATTGAAAGTGCTTAAGGAGGAGCTTTTGGAGGAGCTTATGAGATGCACTCACTGCGGAAAGTGCAGGATGTACTGCCCTACCTTTGAATACGTCATGAAGGAGTCCTGGGGCCCAAGGGGAAGGGTGTTCATTATAGAAGCAATCCAAGAGGGTAGGCTTACTATTGACAAAGGTGTCCTAGACAGGATACACTCATGTGCAATGTGTAAGGCTTGTGATGAGGTATGCGAGTCTCTTGTTAAGTTCTCTGAGATAATGAAGGGACTCAGGAACTCCCTTACCAAGCAAGGGATAGGGCCTCCTGATGAGTACAAAGAGATGGCTAATACAATCTTGAGAACTGGTAACGCTTTAGGGGAGAAGGTGCGCCTTATGGATGCCAGTCCCCTCATCAAGAAGCTTCCAGACAAAGCTCCAAACTTGCTTTTCCTCGGATGCGTGATTTCGTCAAGCTACATGAACATAGCAGAGGCTATGATAAAACTGCTGATGAGAGCTGGATACGATTTCACAGTAATTAAAGAGGGGGAGGAGTGTTGCGGGGCTTTCTTGGATCTTGTTGGACTTGAGGAAGAGTTTAAGGACTCTCTTGAGAAGAACAGGAGGATCTTTAGCTCCATAGGTATCAGCAGCTTGGTTGCAATATGTCCTTTTTGCTATGGGGCCTTCCTCAGCCTAGGCAACCAGCTATCTGTCCAACATTCCACAGAACTTCTAGTCAGCCTCCTTGACGAGGGAAGAATAGAGTTGAGGAAGGAGTTTAATGCTGTAGTCACCTACTTCGATCCCTGCCACCTCGGAAGATGGCAAGGGCTCTACGATGCCCCAAGGTCTCTAATAGAAGCGATCCCAGGTACTAGGCTTGTTGAGATGGAGAGATCTAGGCAGCTATCCAGGTGCTGTGGAGGTCCTATAAGGATGGCATTCCCAAGAATAAGGGCAGGGATGAGCAGCGCTATATTAAAGAGTGCCAGAGAAGCTGGGGCTGAGTACATCATCACCGCGTGCCCGACCTGCTATCACAACCTAAGGATTCCGGCCCTTAGGTACAAGATAAGGGTATGCAATATAGAGGAGCTTGTAGCTTATTCAGCTGGCTTATTGGATAAGATTTAAGCTTTAATGTCTCTAGCTCAGCTGGAATTGTTTGAGATCTCTTGTGTGCATCGTTGGCCATCAAAGAGCGCATAGATATGCCTGAGGTGAATTAGTCGTGAGTAAGGGTTAACCAAAAATAAAAAGACTCTAGCTATTCCCTTGATTTGCCTGTATTCTTTCGCTTAGGTTTCGCTAATTTATCAAAGATATGCTGATGCCAAAAAATTGGAATGGTGCCTCTCCGAACGCATATTTTCGGCTTTTAATCTGTGATCTCACGATGATTGATAATCTTTTAATTTATAATCGGGAGGACCCTGTCTCTAGATGATCTCAATGGAGGGAAAAACCGTGAGGGGTAAAAGACTGCTTATAGCATTAGGGGGGAATGCGATAAAGCAGGCCCATGAAAGGGGAACTTACGAGGAGCAGCTAAAGAACATAGATATAACGTGCAATCACATAGTGGAGATCATAAAGAGGGGCTATAAGGTAGCGATAACCCATGGGAATGGTCCTCAAGTCGGTGCTTTGTTAATACAGCAGGAGGAAGCTGCAGACCGTGTACCATCCCAGCCCATGGACGTATGTGGTGCAATGACTCAAGGTCAGATAGGCTACATGCTACAGCAGACGCTTCAAAACAAGCTAAAAGCTCTAGGATTGAATGTGCCCGTTGCTACGGTGGTCACTCAAGTTCTTGTGAATAAGGATGATCCAGATTTTAAGGATCCACATAAGCCTGTAGGGCCATTCTATGACTACGAGACCGCTATGAAGTATCGGAAGGAAAAGGGATACTTCATTAGAAAGGTTAAGCCTAATGGTGAGAAGCCTTATAGGAGAGTAGTGCCCTCTCCAGATCCAATAAGGACTATAGAGGCGGAGCCCATAAAACTGTTGTACGACAATGGAGTCGTTGTAATAGCCTCAGGTGGAGGAGGAATTCCTGTAATTGACGAGAATGGAATGTTGAAAGGGGTAGAAGCTGTCATAGATAAGGATCTTGCAGGAGAGAGAATGGCAGAGGTAATAGATGCTGATATATTCATGATCCTAACTGATGTGGAGAAGGTGAAGTTGAACTATGGGAAGCCAAATGAGAAGGATATTGACAGAATGACCGTATCTGAGGCCAAAAGATATCTTGATGAGGGACATTTCCTGCCAGGAAGCATGGGACCGAAAGTTAAGGCCTGTATAAGGTTTATAGAGGAAGCACATGGTGAGAAGGCGATAATTACATCGCTAAATAAGGCTGTGGAGGCCTTAGAAGGTAAAACAGGAACTGTAATAGTTCCGGATTAATCAGTGTCTTCAACAATCTTAAGACATTCTGCAGGACACCACTCAATGCAAGAACCACAAAGAACGCATTTCACTGCAACTTTCCTGTCTGGGTGTATCTTTATCGCTTCAAGTGGGCAGACCTCTATGCAGACACCGCATCCAGTGCACTTAGCTTCATTTACTATTACAACTCCTCTCTTATCCCGGTAAATGGCTTTCTGCGGACATGCTTCAACGCAAGGCACATCTCGACAGTTCTTGCACACAACAACTTTGTCCAGATGTCCTCGGCTGATTGCCCTTATTCTAGCCCTGTTTGGATCTAGAATCCTATCGAAAGTAAACGAACAAACAAGTTCGCATATTTTGCATCCAGAGCACTCGAGAGGATCTGCATAGAGGTATTTGATCAACCCAACACCTTGATGAACTCACTAATCATAAATGTAACTGGAAGAGAATTTTCTGCCCCTTCGTTAGGGGTACCTAAATAAGTCCTAGAAATAATCCGACGCTGCTACCTTGTAAGAAGTCTTTAGGCGATAATTTCAGGTGATTCAGGTGGAACCAATGAATTCCATTGTAATCTCGGTTCAATCTTTTTAACCCATTAAAATGAAGGGATCATCGATGCCAGTAAAAGTTCCAGTATATCTAGATAACATGAGAGCTACCAAAGTTGATCCCTTAGTTATTGAAGAAATGGTTAAGTACATGCAAGAGATCTATGCAGCTCCTGGAGGAGAATTTGGTCACAGCATGGAAGAGGAGGCTACAGAGGCCTTAGAAAAGGCTAGGCAGAAAATAGCTTGGAAAATAGGGGCTAAACCTGAGGAGATAATCTTTACATCAGGAAGAGTTGAAAGCAACAATCTTGCGATTAAAGGTGTTGCCTTAGCATCTGGAAAGAAGGGAAAGGTTCTTTCATCAAAGATTGAGGAGAGTTCTGTCCTTAGAAGTCTAGAAAGGCTTGGAAAGATTGGTTTTGATCCAAAGCTGGTACCCGTTGATTCGGAGGGATTTGTAAGGCAGGACAAGTTGGAGGAAATTCTATCTGGGGCTATTTTAGGTTCAATTCAATTTATAAACCCTGAAATCGGCACTATTCAGGATTTAAAGGCAATAGGAGATATTTTCGAGGAAAAAGGAGTTATATTTCACAGCGATGCTTCTTGGGGATTTTGTAAGGTCAAAATTGATGTCAGAAAAATAAATGTGGATCTTCTCACGCTTTCATCAGGACTCATTCATGGTCCTAAGGGCGTGGGTGCCCTATACATTAAGGAAGGCACAAAGCTTCAGCCCTTGTTAGACGGTTCCCCAAGGGAGTTCGGTCTTAGACCTGGAATGGAAGATGTACCAAGCATAGTGGGCTTTGCAAAAGCAGTTGAGCTGATAACCGAGGAAGACATAGCCCGTATGAGGAAATTGAGGGATAAATTGATGGATCTTCTTTTAGAGATCCCTGATACAAAATTAAATGGTCCTAGAGGAGATAGAAGGGTCTGCAACAACGTGAATGTCTCTTTCTTTGGCGTAGAGGGTGAAACTATTCTGTTGAAAGCGAGCATGAGAGGCTTATTAGTAAATACTGCTTCAGCATGCTATAGCAGAGAACTACTGCCCAGTCACGTAATATTGGCAATTGGAGGCTCATTTGAGCAGTCTCATGGATCAGTAACCCTAGGTCTTAGCAAGTGGACTACTGAACAGGAGATATTCTATGCCAAGGATGTTTTGGAGGAAATAGTAAAGGAAATGAGAAGCATTAGTCCTCTTTATCGGAGGTCCTAAGCATGGAGATGGGAGAAGACGTCAAGAAATTGTGGAAGAGAATAGGCTACACTGAAAAGGTGATAGATCATTTCATGCATCCAAGGAACGTTGGAGAGATGAAGGACGCAGATGTTTCTTCAACCGTTGGAAGCGTTGCCTGCGGTGACATGATAAAGATCTTCCTCAAGATAGATGAATCGGATAGGATACAGAACATTTCATTCCTTTCCTATGGCTGTGCTTCGAACATAGCAACTACCTCAGTTATGACCGAGATGGTAAAGGGCAAGACACTAGAGGAGGCTAAGAAACTGACTTTTAAGGAAATTATAGAGGAATTAGGAGGACTTCCTGCAATAAAGTATCATTGTGCGGTCCTTTCGGTAGCTGGGTTAAGAACTGCCATAGCTAAGTATGAGGTGAAAAAGGGGAGAAGGCCCCTAGATCAGGACTTCGTCATGACGTTGTTAAGGGGAGTACTGGACCCAATGACAGGTAGGGACATAGTTAGCATGGGAAAGGTGAAATCAGTCAACATTCGAGATGAAACTATAGATGTGGTATTGAACATGCCTGAGGAGAATGAGATCTCCAAAGTGATAAAAGTTGAGATCTTAGACGCTTTTGAAGGATTAGATGTCAGCTTAAACGTGAAATTTAGGGGTTAGTGCTTGACCTCCGATACTATCAGGTTATATATCTCCTCAGCTGCTTTTATAGCCTCATCTGCGCTGTCCACACCCTTTATCATCAATTTACCGTTTGAAAATAGGCTGAACTCCTTGCCCCTTCCCACAAAAGCTATCATAACCCCTGAAACTAATCCAAGCCTGTAGCCAGCTTTCTCCAATAAAGGAGCAATCTCCCTTAAGTTTAGCTCCATTCTCTCGTCTGGCGTCACCTTATAGTAGTCGCCTGCAGCACAGGGCTTTACAACTTTGGGCAAGGGTATCACCCTATGTACTCAGTTGATATTTCTCCCTTCTTCGCGGGTTTAGGTATCTCCTTGCTCTTTAACTCCTCATCAAGTTTCTTTAGAGTTGCGCCCAGCGCGTTATAAAGAGCTTTTGCAGTTTCAGGTAGGAGAACTATCTCAGCAACCATTTGTCCTCTTAAAACGTCTACAAAGCCCAGCCTTATAACCCCTTCTTTCTTGACATCTCCGCCTCTAGATACGGCTTTTATCGAAATTCCTACCATAGCCTCATCCGCAAACACCGGAGTTATTGTGGATGGGGTTTCCCTTATCTGAATTTTCTTTCTCTGCATATCAATGCAAGTACATGCTTGGCGTATAAAATCCCTCTGGAGCCGATCAAACCTTAAAACTTGAGGGGGTCCTAATTCATGATGCCTGCAAGTGAGGAAAACTTAGAAGAGGCTATTACCATTAGTAAGAGAGGAAAGAGAGAGCTAAGAACGATATATTCAAGGGGGAGGTTTGCCCTTCTGGAATATAGGGATCCATTAACTAAAGAGAAAACTGAGAACAAGTTTAAGCTCGTTCTTTTACATGATAACGAGGAAGTTGAAGAGTTCTTCATCATTCCGCTTAAACAATCAAACAGGTTCCTACTCCTAAAGGAAAAGAAGGGTAAGGGTCCTAAGGTAAAGGCATGGAATCCGAAAACTGGGGAGTTGGAACAGGTCCTACCATAGGTGCTTAGATGACTGAAGAGGTTCTGATAGGAGTGATATCAGACACTCACATACCTACAAGAGCGAAGAATATTCCTAAAGAGGTTCTAGATCAATTCTCAGCTGTTGATCTTATACTGCACGCTGGAGACGTCGTCACAATTGATGTAATCAATGATCTAAGAGAACTAGCTCCTGTTGAAGCCGTAGCCGGAAATATGGATCTCCCCGACATAAGAAGAGAGTTTCCGGAGTTTAAAGTATTAGAAGTAAATGGCAAGAGAATAGGAATAAAGCACGATACAGGCTCGTACATAGGGTTAAGTGAAAGTGCTAGATGGCTAGCCTCAGAAAATGAACTTGATATCTTGATATTTGGACATACTCACAAGCAACTTTTGAAGGTGGAGGAAGGTAGGCTTTACCTAAACCCGGGTAGTCCAACAAATCCAATTCCTCCCTTCCTAGTGAGGCCTTCTTTTGCCATTCTTAGGGTAGGAGAAAAGATTGAGGCAAAGATAATAACCCTCTAACTCTTATTGATGAAATTTTCTTATGGAGCAGCTTAAAAGAAAAAGGCTTTGTGATCCAGAGTTGGGGATCAACTTGGATACGCTTATACTTGGTGGAACTGTAATCACGATGGACGATGAGAAAGGTGTACTAGAGGAGGGCTCGGTTCTAATCAGGAACAGCGAGATAAAGTTCGTTGGAAGCAGATTTGAAGGAGAATCCTTCTCGGCCGACAAAGTCATAGAGGCAAGGGGGAAGTACATCCTCCCGGGATTCATCAACATGCACTGCCACATGTTTCAGGTTCTTCTTAGGACGGTTGGGGCTGACATGATACTTCTTGATTGGCTAAAAACGGCCATTTGGCCCATTGTGCCTAAAATGAGTTATGAGGACGTTTACAACGGAGCAGTGTTAGGCATAGCGGAGAACATCAAGAGCGGAGTAACTACAATAACTGAGATGCACTACGGAAACCCCCACTTTGAGGCGGTCTTGAAGGCATTTGAGGACACCAAAATAAGGGGTTACCTATCCAGGGGTTTTTATGAGATTGAAGCATACGAGCCCCTTTGTGAGAAGGCTGAGGATGTCCTGGACGACTTAAAGCGGTTAATGGAGAGGTACGATAACGTCATGCCAGGTCCAATGCACCCTTGCTTCGTATCAAATGACCTCCTTGTGGCGGCAAAAGAGCTTGCGGACAGGTTCGGTAGGAATTATTACACTCACCTCGCTGAAAGCGAACCAGATGTGCAGCTTCTCGTTAAAAGGGAAGGAAAGAGGGATGCAGAACTCCTTTATGACCTAGGAATATTGGATGAGAAGTTCATAGGGGTCCATGCATGCAAGTTAAACGATAAGGAGATCTCTTATCTAGGAGAAACGAGATCTAATACAGTACATTGTCCTACTTCGAATATGTACATTGCTGATGGTGTTTCTCCTATAATAGAACTCGCTAATAAGGGCGTGAACGTTTGTTTGGCTACTGACGGACCTGCAAGCACTGGAAGGCAAGATTTCTTCAGCGAAATGAAGACTGCCGCCCTTCTTCATAAGGTATACCACGAAAATCCAGCAATAATAACAGCTAAAGATGTGCTAAGGATGGCTACAGTAAACGGGGCAAAGGCTCTGGGGATTAAAGCTGGAGTTATAAAGGAAGGATATCTAGCGGATTTGATCATCTTAGACATGTGGAAGGTAAATACTGTGCATTCCTATGACCCAATGGGGGCCGTGGTTTACTCGGCCACTCCTGAAAATGTGGACACAGTAATCGTTAATGGAAGAATTTTGTTGGAAAAACGGCAATTTACGATTTTAGATGAAAATGAAGTTATGAGGAAGGGTTATGAAACCGCTGAGAGATTACTTTCTTCAAAAGGATGAAGAAAAAAGATCTCACAGACTTTTCGAGGCAGGAGAACAGGCTTAGTCAAAAGATAAACTTTTAATTATCATTTCGCCGTCTGTGGATTAGGTGATCTGCTTCGCTAAGCGGGGATTTGAGGAATTCACAGAGAAGATTAGAGAGATAGAGAAGAAATGGCAGAAAGAGTGGAAGGAGAAGAGAGTTTTCGAGGCTGATCCCCGCCCCGATAAGCCAGGTTTTCTTTTCACAATACCCTATCCATACACTTCTGGACCGCTTCACATAGGACATGGTAGGACGTATGCTATAGGGGACGTCTTTGCAAGGTATTTCAGGATGAAAGGGTACAATGTGCTATTTCCTATGGCATTTCACATAACTGGCACGCCAATAGAGGCTATATCAGCGAGGATCAGGAAAAAAGATCCTAAAACCTTGCAACTCTACAAATCCTATGTTTCCCTTTACATAAAGGATCCTAAGGAAGTAGAAGAAGTTGTCTCCAAATTCGTTGAACCTATGGCCGTAGCAAAATTCTTTTCTGGTGTTATAAGCAGGGATTTCGATGCGCTTGGCTGCTCCATAGACTGGAGGCGTAAGTTCACAACAGGAGATCCTGAATATAACGCGTTCGTATCTTGGCAATTTCTCAAGCTGAGGGAAAAGGGATACATCACCCAAGGCACCTATCCACTACTCTTCTGTCCAGAAGAAGGTCAAGCAGTTGGAGAAGACGACATCATGGGAGGAGACGAGATAGCTGCAGAGGTTCAGGAATTTGTCGGGGTTAAGTTTAGGACGAGTGATGGCAGGGTGCTTCTTGCATCTACGCTTAGACCAGAGACTATTTTTGGGGTCACTAACGTTTGGGTTCATCCTGAAGAGAACTATGTGGAGCTTGATCTCAAGCAAGAGAGATGGGTTGTTTCTGAGAAAGCAATGGACAAGCTTAAGCTTCAAGGATGGGATTTCAAGCTTCTCAGGAAGTTTAAAGGAAGGGAACTTGTAGGCTTAAGAGTTAGAGCTCCAAATGGGGCAGAGGTGCCCGTCCTCCCAGCTTCATTCGTGGATGTAAATAATGCAACAGGCATCGTTTACAGCGTTCCAGCTCATGCTCCCTTCGACTATATAGCGCTTGTTGATGTGAAGAGGGATCCAGAGAAATTTGGCGTAACAAAAGAGCTTGTTGACCCGATAGAGCCCATACACATAATAGATGTCCCCGGTTATGGTGAATTTCCAGCAAAGGAGGCAGTTGAGAGGAGAGGTATCAAGAGCCAGGACGATTTTCATGGGCTTGATGAAGCTACAAAAGAGATCTACAAGGCTGAGTTCTACGGAGGGGTCCTCGTTGCGGGGCCTTTTGCTGGTACTAAGATAGCAGAAGTTAAGGATAGAGTTGTTTCTTGGTTAAGAGAGAAAGGGGATGCTGTTCCGGTATATGAGGTAACGGCAAAAGCCCTTCCAGTCCGTTGTAGATGTGGAGCAAATGTAATAGTAGCAGTTCTACCGGATCAGTGGTTCTTAGATTTCAACGCTCCTGGTTGGAAGGAAAAGGCCAGGAGAGCGCTGAATAACATGGAGATTATTCCCGAGGTATATCGTAGGCTCTTCGAGGACACAATTGAGTGGCTGGATAAGAGACCGTGCGCCAGGAAGAGAGGAATAGGGACAAGGCTTCCATTCGATCCTGAGTGGATAATAGAATCGCTCAGCGATTCCACCATATACATGGCTTTCTACACAGTTATACATCACATAAGGAGGTTAAAGCTCTCAAAAGAAGATCTGAAGCCAGAATTCTGGGACTACGTTTTCCTTGGCAAAGGAGATCCTGAGAAGATAAGCAAAGAAATGGGTATAAGCGTAGAAGAATTGCGAAGAATGCGAGAGGAGTTCCTTTACTGGTATCCTGTTGATCAAAGGCACACCATGATAGCGCACATAACGAACCACCTTACATTCAGCATATTCCACCATGCTGCCATTTTTGAAGAGAAACATTGGCCAAGGAGGTTCACCTTAAACGAGCCAGTCATTAGAGAAGGTGCTAAGATGTCCAAGAGCAAGGGGAACGTCATCCCTCTCGTGGACGTCCCCAAAAGGTATTCCGCCGACTGGTTCAGGCTCTATGTTGTTAGTGCCGCTGATCTGAGCACAGTGCTTGACTGGAGAGAAGCAGGAGTAAGAACTGTAGGAAATAGCTTAAGAAGGTTCTACGAGCTTGCTGAGCAGATAATCTCGAACTCTGAGTCTGGAAGTCGCGCTGAAAATGAGCTTCTTGAGAAATGGATAGTTTCTCGAATGAATAGCGCGATAAAAGAAGTAGATAAGATGTTTTCCTCCTTTAAACCAAGAGACGCATCGATAAGAGGCTTCTTCATAGCTCTCAGGGACATGGAGACCTACATTAGATATGGTGGACGCAACTTCAAGTTGTTGAGAGATCTCCTCGACAAATGGATCAGGATCTTGGCCCCAGTGATACCCCACTTGGCTGAAGAGATCTGGCATAAATTGGGTCATGAAGATTTCATCTCTCTAGCTCCTTGGCCAGAGGTAGATGAAGAAGCCATAGACTTAGAGATTGAAACTGCATATCATGTGGTTGAGAGCACAATAGAGGATGCAAACAGCGTACTAAAGGTATTGAAAGGGAAGCCTGAAACACTAAAGATAATAGTAGCTCCGGATTGGAAATATCAAGAAATAGAGGTTTTGAAACAGCTTAAGCCACCCATAGAAGTTAAAAAAGCCATGTCTTTTGTGAGGGACTTCCTTAAGGAGAGGGGAAAGGAAGCCCAGAATCTCGTCATGGAGTTCGTTAAGGAACAAGGAGTATGGAAGAACGCAAGAAGGGAAATGGAAAAGCAGATGTTCAAGGCCCTAAAAGCAATGATAGCTGAGAAGACAGGAGTTAAAAAGGTGATAATTGAAGAAGCTGAACGTTCAGAGGAGAAAAGGGCGTCAAGAGCATTACCAGGGAAGCCAGCACTCGTATTCGTTTAACTAATCAGAGAGCTGTGAAACCAGAAAAGTCCAAAGTAGAAGGTATGGGCTAATAATACCAATTATCGTTAAAGGGCTCCTTTGCCCAGCCAAACCAGCTTCCTTCTCCAAGGCAAGCAGTTTTTATACTGCACTTCTCGCACATGGGCCTTTCGCTAGTGCAAACTAGCCTGCCATGAGACCAGAGAAAGTCATCTAGTAAGAAAGGAGAGATATGTGCTTCTTCTGCTACTATCTTGAACGCAACTCTAGTCATCATCCTCAGAGCGGTGTCTTCTTCTAAAGTAGAGTTTCTTTCGTTTCTTAGCAAGGGAAACCAAGATTTGTCAAGCCTCAATAGGCCTGTCCTTATGGCAATCCTTAACAGGTGATTGTCCACTGGGACTTGCTCGTTTTCCAAATCTTTTGGGTTGAAAAGCCCCCTTCTCTTCAGGAATTTCATTAAGAGGAATGATTTCTTCTCAACGGGATCTGAATAGGCGATAAATGTCTTTAGAATCTCCAAAAGACCTGGATCCTCTGGTCCTCCTTTTATCCTTTCGTTAGCCCTATCCAGAAGATTCAAAGCTTTCCCCTCGTAGAGAGTTAATAGCTTTGAACCTAAATCCCTCAGCAAGGCCACTCTAACTTCAGGATCCCTCAAGATGACTCCTTCTGGCATGAATACATCCTTAAAATCTCTCATAGAGAGGTTTGTCATATTTCTAGCTGTATAAAAATCGGGATCCGCATCTAACTTCAGTTTTGCAAGTCTAAACAAGAGATCTGAACCGAAAAACCGCTCTCCATCTATCTCCTTCTGATATGTGCCTCCTACTCTTGTTCTATGGTCTATGGCTGTCATGAACAAGAAGTATGATGTAACAACCTCTTTTTCCTCATTCCTATCTGGGAAAAACCTTTCATCAAATACGTCTAGCGTTGGTTCAATATTGGAAACCTTTTCAGCTAGTCGCTTTGCTATTTCCATGTCTATCCTCACTTAGACCACCCTATCGATGAATTGGTTATGAATCCAGATGGTGAAGGTAGATTTTAACTAAAGGGTTCTTTTTCATAAGAGGGAAGTGTACTTAGAGACATCGTCACAGATCGACAAGGAGCTCGGTCTGTTTTTTTATGCTACAGATACACCGGGGCTAGATGGCAGGATAAAAGAGAGGCCTGAGGACTTTATCGTGGTGGAGAATTCTCTAATAGAAGCGGATGAGACTGGAAACCATTTAGTCTTGGTGATATGGAAGAAGGATCTTTCTACAAGAGAAGTCGTCGATATAATAGCTAACAAACTGAATATCGGAAGAAAAGCCATTGGAGTGGCAGGATTAAAGGACAAGAGGGCGGTTGCAATACAGAAAATCTCAATCCCTTACAAAGAAATAGATCCAAAAGATCTAGAGGTAGAAGGTTGCCTGAAGGTTTTAGGACTTTTCAGAGCAAGAAGAAAGGTCAGAGTGGGATATCTCAAGGGAAATTTCTTCAAAATCAAGGTTAAAGGAGTGAAGAATCTAGAGGCACTGAATAAAACGATTTTCCAGTTAGAAGATAGGGGTTGTCCTAATTACTACGGATATCAACGGTTTGGAGGGCAAACTAGGAACCACGAACTGGGGAGACTGATCCTTGAGGGAGATTATGACCAGCTAGCAAGCAGGATTGGATTAAAGAGGAGGATATCTGGGATAAAAGATGTGTTGAGATTAGATCTCAGGCTTTTGAGGTTTTTCATAAATTCCTACCAGTCCTACCTGTTTAACCTTATGGTTTCTGAGAGGATGAGGAGAGGACATCCCTTAAACAAGCCTATTGAAGGGGATTTCATCAAAGGGGGAAAGCCAGCATTTCCAATAATTGGATACAAATCCAAGCTACCAAAAGGGGAGGCAGGAGACATCGTTAAATCTGTTTTGGAGGGGGAGAAAGTGAGACCTAAAGACTTCAAACTTGAGGTGAGGAAGCTAAGAGATAAGGGAAGTTTAAGGAAGGTTCCAGTGACTTACAAATCTCTAATGGTTGATATCAATAAAAATGAGGTTGTGCTCTCTTTTTGGCTCGAAAAGGGGTGTTATGCTACGGTTCTGCTTAGGGAGTTTTGTAAATGGTCAGAGCCCCCTATTTGAAGCTAAGCTTTGTAGGAACCATTTGTTGTGGGGCTAAGAACTTTACTTCAGGCAGCCTCTCTGACAGCAGTTTTTGCAAGGCTTTGTGTTGGGCATCAGAGCCGTGAACAGCTATCACGACTTTTGGCTTAAGATCTAGCGCCATCTTCAATGCTGCTTCAGGAGACGCAGTCGGAGAAGGTCTTCCTGTTGGAAGAATCGCTATGTCTGCTCCAAAGGGAAGAGGTACGTAGTTTGAGTCCCCTCCATGGAAAAGGGACCACGTATCGGATGAAATCCTGAAAAGCATTATCTTGCCGACATGCAGCCCCTCAACCACACTTACGTTTAGCTCTCCCACGCGAAATTCTCCTACTCTAGCTAGGAACCTCTTATTGTCAGGTACAAATCCCCTTATCTCGTCGTACACAGATTCTTCTGCTATGAAGAACGCATTCGTCACCTCAAATATCCTCTTAGCTGAGTCCAAATGGAAGTGGTCATAATGACCGTGAGTATAGAACACGGCATACAGCTCTTTGAGCGATTCCTCAGCTCCTTTAAGCATGTCAGCGGGATCAAAAAGCACGTATTTTCCACCTATTCCAACAAGAACCCCTGAATAGCCCAAAAATAGCAAAGACATCTCTTTTTCGGAAGGAGTAAGCCCATAAAACTCATCTAATGCTACTTTAAATCCCATTTCACGCACCAAGAGCAATAAGTCTTCTATTTATTTTAACGTTTGGAACTGGAATGTGTTGGACATGCTTGTACAGGTAAAACGATTTTCAGACTAATTTTTCTTCTTCCTAAGCTTTGGAATAAACTTACCAACGCTTTCTTGGTATCTAAGGTAATCATCTCTAAATCTCTCAACAAGCATCCTTTCTTCATCCTCTACTATGCTAATATAGCCAGGGATAGCGATCAGAGGAATGGCTGCTAAGAAGTTCAGCCAGAGGAAGAAGATGCCAAAGAACATCATGAAATAACTGAGATAAGAGGGGTTCCTTACAAGTCCATAGGGACCCCAGGTCACAAGCACATGATTTTCTGGCATTTCCCAAGAAACCGCGTGTTTTCCACGGGTCAAAACACTCCAGCTAAATAGGAAAAATCCAAACACAAGTAGGTCCAACCCTAGCCATCTTAGAAACTGATTGTAAGGCAGATCTATCTGTAAAGGATTAACTTTTGTCATGGAAAATAGGCCCGTAAAAACTAGGAAGGGGTATAGAAGCACCTCCAACCAATAAACCATGGTTCCGAATGCCGCGAGAACCATAATCAAATGCTTTGGTAGTTTGTGTTTTCGGTCTTTAAGATACTTACAAGCAGCCCTAGACCTACTATGTAGCAAGAGGTTAAGCAAGTTTAGCGTAAAGAAAAATAGTAGACATATAGTCAAGATAAGTGCGGAGAAAACATCAAAGGTCATTCAATATGACCTGGGATTATCGCAAAAAAACATGAGTATTCGCCACAGAAGTTGCATCATATATTTAGTTCAATGTTCATTGAACAACTGCCAAGCAGTTTATATGACCCATCCTTGGTTGATCTTTGAGATAAATGTCCTATCGTTCAATCGTTGGAGTAATATTGCTGCTGTTGTTAGTGATACCAGCGATATTGTTCTTAAGAAAACCCTCTCCTGAGGAACCTTTGCCTAATGAACCAGTTCCTCTTATGATGAAGAATCCTAAGGATCTTATTAAGAAGTTCTTCTCAATGGAAAGCATCGAAGTTCAACCTAGTGTCCCAGAATATGCTTTACCACTAGATCCAGAAGATGTCTCTAACTTTGATCAGGTTATAGAGATATTTCCTCTAGACCCAGTTGCAAGAGAAAAGCTGTTGAAAAACGGATTTCTAGTCACGAATTGGTATGGAGATGACGTTGTGTCTGCGTACAAGCTTCTAAGGGAGTATGGAATACCAATATATGTTACTAGCGATTCTATGCTTCATCTGTACCACGTTCAGTTTGATTATTTGCTCAGCGATATTGAGGAAAACAACCTATTTCCAATGCTTATCGAGCTAACAGGCGCCTTGTTGAGGGAGAGTAAGGAACAATATGGCTTTCTCAAGGGTTCTCTGAAGGAAGCGGCCAGAAGGAACGTCGCATACTTTTCTGTAGCTATGAAGCTACTTGATGAATCTTACAGACCACCATCTTATGTTTCTGAGGAAGTTTCTGATGAGATTAGGCTCATAGAAGGACACCAAGGCTATTTCAAGAGCCCAATATTCGGTTACGAGGAAGACTACAGCCAATACGTTCCTAGGGGACACTACACCAAGTCAGAGACTCTAAAGAGGTATTTCAAGGCCATGATGTGGTACGGCAGAATGGCTTTCTTGATCAAGGGAGGCAGGATAATTCCAGAGGAAGAAGCGAGAAGGTTGACAATCCAAGCATCTCTGATCGTTACTGCAATGCAGGTTGTTAAGGAAGAAAACAAGAGTCTATCAGATATTTGGAGTGAAATCTATGCTGTAACCTCGTTCTTCGTTGGGTTTGCTGATGACTTAACGCCCTATGAATATCTTCAAGCAATTAAGGAGGTTTTTGGCTCTGGATTTGTGCCAGAAAACCTTTCAGAAATGGAAATGTTGGATGAGCTTAGGAGAAAGCTCCTTGAAATGAGAGCTCCGTTGATCTATTCTGGAACAGGGAGCTGCTATGCTGTGGAATTATCGCCTGAGGAACTTGAGGAGTGCCTCAAAGAGAGCATGGGAATGAGGTTTATGGGTCAGCGCTTTGTCCCAGATTCCTACGTATTCCAAAGACTGGTTGCTCCTTCTGTTGGATCTTTTACTGGAAGAGGGAGTCCATTTACCCTTGGCTACACACCTCTTGGGCCCACAAGAGTGTTCCCAAGGGGGTTGGATTTCATGGCTGTACTCGGTTCGGAAGAGGCTCTAAGGGTCCTCCAAGAGGAAGGAGACACGGATTACGAGAGATATATGGAAAACCTAGAGGAGCTGAAAGAAGAGTTTTCGGGTCTTAACGAAAGCGAATGGGGTAAAAACCTCTACTGGGCATGGCTTTACACTTTGAAAGCCTTAGTCGAGCCAAGAGGTGAGGGGTATCCATCCTATATGAGGACTCAGGCATGGGAAAGGAGACAGCTGCAAGCTGCCCTTGCTTCTTGGGCAGAACTTAGGCATGACACCATACTCTATGCCAAGCAGAGCTACACTCCCCTATTGACCTCTATCCCTGTGCCTCCTCAAAAGGTGTTCGTATACGTTGAGCCCGTTCCAGAAGTTTACAGTAGGCTATCTGGTCTTGTAGAAATGACAATAAAGGGCCTAAAGGAACTGGGATTCCTAAATCAAACCCAAGAAAATAGATTACTTAAGCTAAAAAACGTCCTAGATATGTTAGCAGAGGTTTCAAAGAAAGAACTTGAGATGAAATCTTTAGATAGTGAGGAAATGGCTTTCCTTGAACAACTTCCCGAGGAGCTGGAAACAATTGTAGAGGGCTTAGACAAAAGGAGTAAGAGCACCATACTGGTCGCAGACGTCCACACAGATCAGAACTCCAAGCTTGTCCTAGAAGAGGGCACAGGAGCCCTTGATCTATTGCTTGTCGTAGTCCCAACAGCGGAAAAAGAGCTCATTATGGCAGCTGGGCCGTCTCTCTCCTATTATGAGTTCAAGCAGCCCATGGCTGAGCGCCTAACTGATGAGGCTTGGAAGCAGGTGCTCGAGACAAAACATCCAAACAGACCTGAATGGATTTCCTGCTTTTTCAAACCTAGCATCGCTGGCAGCTAAAGAAGTCTAGCCAGGTCCTACCATTATTTTTTAACTCCTTAAGGGAATCCTAACCTAGATGACTGATTTCAAGGAGCTTGTAGAGCTTGCAAAGAAGATCTCAATGACGAGTTCCAGAAATGAGAAGATCGATCTTGTCTCTGCGTTCCTCAAGAACCTCCCTGAGGATGAGATAAGGTATGCTGTTCTGTTTCTCCTAGGAAAAACTCTCCCTCCAGGAGATGAGAGGAGATTAGATGTGAACTGGAGGGCCTTATTGTCAGTTCTAAAAAGGATGACAGGAGCTGACGGGGAACAGCTCTATGATGTCCTAGTACAAGCAGTTGACATAGGTGATGGATTCAAGAAGGCATTGGAGAAGTTCGGATCTAAAAGGCAGTCCTTTCTTTTCGAACAAAAGCTTACAATCAAGGAAGTAGGCTCCTATTATGATAAGATAGCCTCGTCAAGAGGAGCCAGATCAAGAAAGCTCAAAGAAGAGCTCCTTTTCTCCTTATTTTCCCTTGCAGATACGGATGAGGCTGAATTCTTGGCTAGGAACTTGACGGGAGAGATGAGAATAGGCCTTCACGAGGGACTTATGGAGGACGCAGTTGCAAAGGCCTTCCAAATTCCAGCAAGGCTCGTCAGAAGGGCTGTGATGCTCAGCGGCGATATCTCAGTAGTAGCTCTGAAAGCAAAAAAAGGAGGGGTAAAGGCCCTTGAGAACATAAGAATCGAGGTTTTCAGGCCGTTAAAGCCCATGCTAGCAACAGATGCAGATAGCATAGAAGAGGTCTTGAAAGAGCTCAAAAGGGCCTCGTTTGAATATAAGTTGGACGGAATTAGGCTTCAAATGCACGCAAAGAACGGCAAAGTAAGGGCTTTTACGAGGAGGCTTAGCGACGTCACAGAAAGCTTGCCAGATGTAGTTGATCAGTTCTCAGAAATTTTCGGAAATAAGGAAGTTGTTGCAGACGGAGAGGCCATTGCGGTCAGCCTGGAGGGGAAACCACTCCCGTTCCAATTCGTTTCAAGGAGGTTAAGGAGGAAGAGCGATATAGCTCGTTCTGTCAAGGAAATTCCTCTTCGCTTGTTCCTCTTTGACATCCTGCACATAGATGGTAGGATGTTGATAGATGAGCCATATTCAAAGAGGAGGAAGCTGCTTGAGGATTTAGTAGATGATGAGTGGCTAGTTCCGGCTCGATTTTGTGAAAGCGAGGAAGAGGTGAAGAGTTTCCTTCAAGATGCATTGGATAAAGGGCATGAGGGTTTGATAGCAAAGAAACTGGATAGCGCTTATACTCCTGGAGTCAGAGGCAAGAATTGGTTCAAGATAAAGCCTGTTTTAGCAACTCTCGATCTGGTAATCGTTGCTGCAGAGAGAGGATATGGGAGGAGGCATAAATGGCTGTCAGACTACTATTTGGCCGCCAGGGACGAGGAGACAGGTGAATTTCTTGTAGTAGGAAAGACTTTCAAAGGCCTTACAGATCAAGAGTTTGAGATAATGACTCAGAGACTTAGAGAGCTGGCTTACTATGATGATGGGCACCTAGTGAAGGTTAGGCCAAGCATAGTAGTAGAAGTCGCCTTTAACGAGATCCAGAAGAGCCCTAAATATGAGAGTGGTTTAGCACTCAGGTTTGCTAGAATAGTCTCTATTAGAGAAGATAAGGGACCCGAGGAGGCCGAAACAATCCAGAACCTTAGAAAACTCTATGAAAAGCAGTTCTTATATAAGGGTAGGATAGAGAGGTAAAATAGCTCACTTTACCCTCCCCCTAACATGGGGAATATCGCGATCTGATCCCCGTCCAGCAATAGATCATTCTCCTTAAGCCATCTTCCCCCTTTAACAACATGATAGTCATCTTTCATATTATCTCCTTCTAGAAGCCTCTCCTTTAGTTTTGGAAAATGTTCTGCCAATTTCTTAATTACATCCAAAACCATTGAATTTTCTGGAACATCTAATTCAGCTTCTTTTTTCCTGCGATCTCCCTAAATGATGCGAATAGCCTGATCTTCACCTTCATAGCTAAATATTGGATTTACTCATCCAATTAATATCCTTTTCTCAACCATGTCACTCTAAGCGTTTATCACATACAACGAAGGGGTTAAAGTTTATTGATTTCAACACGCTACTGAGCGAGATGTCTAGCGTTAAACTGTTGGAAGAAGGCTTGTTTCAGCTTGTAAAGAAGACCTCAGTAAAGCTTCCGGATGATGTGCTTACCGCTCTAAGAAGAGCTTTTGAAACAGAAGAAAGCGATTTGGCCAAATCTCAGCTAGAAGCCTTGCTAAAAGATGCCGAACTTGCTCTAAAAGAGAATTTGCCGATTTGTCAGGATACTGGAACTCCGACGTTCTTCGTTGAAATCGGCGAGAACTTTCCTGTCAGAAACCTGAGACCAATCTTTGAGGAAGTCATTAGAAAAGCAACCCAAGAAATTCCTCTAAGGCCCAACGCTGTTAATCCCTTCACAGGGAAGAATAGTGGGGATAATGTCGGAAGATTTGTACCGATAATTCATTACGAGATAGTTCCTGGAGATGAGCTAACTGTGAAGTTCATGCCCAAGGGAGGGGGAAGCGCAAACACAAGCCGGCTCTATATGATAAGTCCAGGATTAGGTATAAGAGGTGTAAAGGAGGTCGTTTTAAGGGCAGTTTTCGAGGCTGGAGCCAAGCCATGTCCTCCAATAATAGTGGGAGTTGGTATAGGAGGAGCAGAGGACTTTGCAATGGTTTTAGCTAAGAAAGCTCTCTTTAGGAGGTTAGATGAGAGAAATCCTGATGAAAAAATTGCAAAATTAGAAGAGGAGCTCTTTTCAGCCTTAAATTCTCTAGGAATTGGTCCAATGGGCGTCGGTGGCAAGATAACCGTGCTGGGAGTAAGCATTGAGTGGGCACATCGACATCCTGCAAGCCTTCCGGTAGGCGTATGTACTATGTGCTGGGCATCTAGAAGAGGAATCGCTAAGTTCAAGAGGGATGGATCTTACCAGATCCTCATGCCTTGAGGTGATGGATATGGCTGAATATAGATTAGAAACACCTATACCTGAGGAGGATGCTAGAAAGCTCAGAGTTGGTGATGTAGTCTATCTTTCTGGAACCATTGTGACTGCAAGGGACGCTGCTCATAGGCGAGTACTTGAGGTCTTGAATAAAGGAGAGAAATTACCCATAGATCTGAAAGGTCTAGCAATCTACCATTGTGGGCCCGTCATTAAGAAAGTGGGTGAAGAGTGGCAGATTTTTGGTGGTGGACCTACAACGAGCACGAGGATGGAGATATTCGAGGCTGAGTTCATACAGAAAACTGGAATACGTGCTGTAATAGGTAAAGGAGGAATGGGAGACAAAACTGCTGAGGCTATGAAGAGATTTGGAGCATTTTATGCAACTTTCCCTGGTGGAGCATCCGCTTTAGCGATCAAAGCCGTAAGAAGGGTAAAAGAAGTCTTTTGGTTAGATCTTGGAATTCCAGAGGCTATGTGGGTCCTCGAAGTCGAGAATTTCGGGCCATTGCTAGTTGCAATTGACTCATGCGGGGATAACCTTCACAAGAAGGTTTCGCTAAAAGCATCTGAGAAATTGAACAGCATTCTAAAAGAAATCTGACGCCTTTACCTGCTGAAAAATCTCTTGCTTACAGTGGAAAGTTTCCTCTCAAGCAGAAATGAAGAATAAATCTATTGGGCGCTCTCAGAAAGCTCTCTCATCCTGAGAAGGAGGCTGAGCCCCTTGTTAAGCATTATTAGAGCTGCTGCTAAAGCTATAGTTAGAGGAAGTATCCTTGTTAATGATGCTACGAGGTCAGCTGTATAACCACTAGGAGATGCTCTTCCTTCTCCCATTTCTTTAATGAAGAGGATCATTGCTATTACGAAGAGAGTTGATAAAAGGCCTAGTCCAAATATCACTAGTGAAATTGCAACTCTATAGATGGATTTTTCGAAGGGATCTGTTTGTTCCATTACACTCCCCGCCATCACTGCCAAAAAGTCCTCCGCAAATATAACTTTCGGCAAGCTTTAGGAAAGAGCCTTTCTGACCGAGTAGATTACCTTGGAAACTTCTTCATCCGAGAGATTATGGTAGATGGGTATGTAAAAGAGCTCTTTAGTTAGCTTTTCAGCTATGGGCATTGAAACATTTGAGTAAGAAATTGTAGAGAAAATCCTAGCTAGAAAGTTCCTTCCTTCATCGCCCAGTTTTTCCATAATTGGCTGTTTGTGCAAAGGTATTGGATAAGTGGGCCTTGCATCTACACCAAGCTCCCTCAGTTTGCTTATCAAAGAATCTCTTTTACTCTTTTCCGTCCTAACGGCATAGAGATGCCATGAATGCTTAGCCCACGGTTCTTCTATAGGTAGAATGAGTTCCTTAAGATCTGATAGCTCTTCAGAATATCTCTTAGCTATTTTCCTACGTCTCTCGTTGTTTGCATCAAGCTTCCTTAGCTGAACCAATCCTATAGCTGCCTGCAATTCTGTCATCCTCATGTTATATCCTAGATAATTATGGATGTATCTGGAGGTTTGTCCGTGGTGCCTTAGAAGGGAAACCATCTCAGCAATTTCCTTAGAATCAGTGGTAATCATTCCACCCTCCCCTGTAGTCATATTCTTTGTTGCATAGAAGCTGAACGCTGCAGCATCTCCCAATGAGCCAGCTTTTTTCCCCTTGTACTCGGCACCATGAGCTTGTGCAGCGTCTTCAAGCACTGGGATACTTTCCTCCCTTGCTACCTCAAGTATTGGGTCCATGTCAGCAGGATGACCGTGTAAATGGACAACCATTATTGCTTTCGTTTTCGGGGTAATAGCTGCTCTTATCTTTTTAGGATCTATGTTATATGTTCTCTCCTCCACATCCACAAATACAGGTTTTGCCCCTATTAGGAGTATGGAGCTTGCGCTTGCAAAGAAACTTAGTGGGCTTGTTATGACCTCGTCTCCTGGTCTGACGCCTAACGCTATTAGAGCCAGTTGAAGAGCGGCTGTTCCGTTGGAAACTGCAACAGCGTACTTAGTGCCGATGTATTCTGCGAACTTTTCCTCAAATTCCTTGACTTTTGGGCCTTGAGCAAGTTGCCCGCTTTGAAGGACATCTCCAACCGCATTTATCTCATCTTCGCCTAAAATTGGCCTAGCTATAGGGATCATATCCTTCACAGCATCTTGGCTCGAATTATTAAAATGGTGTCATTCATCACAAAACTCATTTTGCTAGATGCGCAAAATTTGTTTGAGAAGGCTTTATTATGTTGAGGACCTTAAGCCAAAGGGGTGGAAGAATGAGTCAAGAAACCTTGCCCGGACTTCCTGGTTCTGTAAAAGAAGTAATTTTTCTAAGGTTGGAGGATGGAGATGAGATAATCGCTAAGTTAACTGAGGTTGCGGAGAAGAGAGGAATAAAAGGAGCGCTTGTAACGGGAATAGGGGGAGTAAAAAGGGCAAAAGTTGGAGTGTTCTCTCCCGAGAGAGGGGAATATGAACCAGAGTACATTGAGGGCTTTTCTGAGCTTGCTTCTCTTCAAGGGAACATTTCAGTGCTACCTGACGGCAAACTACTCCCACATCTACATGTTGTGCTTGGAACCAAGAAAGGCGTTGTTGCAGGACATCTTTTGGAAGGAGAGGTTCAAGTAACTGCTGAGATATTCATAATTGCGATCTCTCAAAAACTCTCTAGGGAAATAGTAAGTCAATATGGTATTAAGCTCATTAAAGACCGTTAGCAGATAAAAATCTCTTCTTTCATTTTTTCAAGGATTGAAATAAGCTCATTCAGCTTTTTAATGGCTTCTTCTGCCTGTTTCTTCAGCAGAGTAGGATCCTTTTCCACAAAGCCGAATATGCTAAGATCCAGCTTTATTGGTGTTATCGAAATCGCCTTTTCTGCCTCCAACGCGTAAACATCTGTTTCGGGTCCCTCAGTTGTGAGATCTTTGAACGTGCTAGCTATCCAGTAATATGGTCTTCCCCTTGGATCTAATCTCTCGAGAACGTAATTAGTGAATTTTGTCCAACCAAGCTTTGTCAGCTTTATTGGAGTCTTTTCCGTAACTCTGTACGGAAAGTTTACGTTAAGAAGATGAATTCCAGGAAGTTCGTTCTCAACTAGCCACTTGGCTATCCTCACCGCTATCTTTGCGTGAGGCTTAAAGTGATCTATTTCAAGCTCAAACTCGCCTATTGGTATCTCTGTAGAAAAAGCTGCTGCTTTGGCCCCATTTAGAACCCCTTGGAGTGCACCAGCTATGGTCCCGCTTGTGAAGAGGTTGTCTATCGTCGTATTATCGCCTTTGTTTATTCCGGAAATCACCAGATCTGGCTTTGACCCTATTATAAGGTCTATAGCAACTACAACACAATCTCCTGGAGTTCCATTAGTTAGGTAGAGTATTCCTTTCTCTCCATCCACCTCAATAACTCTTTTGTAAAGTCTAAGGGGTTTATGAAGCGTTAGTCCCTTACCAGCTGCGCTCATTTCATGCTCTGGAGTTATGGTATAAAGTTCTCCGATATTAGATCTCATAAGTTCCCTCCAGAAAGCTAAGAAGGGTGGGCTATTGGGCCCATCATCATTAAGCAGCAATATCTTGGCCAATTTGATTCACCCTATCGCTTCTAGGATTTCTTCAGCAAACATATCCTCAGGTCTAAGTCCAACCAAATCGTCTCTCTTTGGAACCCATCCATTATCCTCCTTTACGAAAATTACAGTATGAGGAACGCCGGTAACGTTGAACTTCATGGCAAGATCCATATTCTCCTGGGCTTCCACGCACTCTGCTGTGAAGTAGCCCTTAGCCTCTATGGCAAATTTGTTTGCAGCTAGGACTTGCTGAGGGCAGTAAGGACATGAAGGAGTTACAAAAACAGATGCTTTTACCTCAATTCCCCTATTTATGATCTCCCTAGCTACTTCCCTTGCCCTTAATCCTAGACCGCTCTCCCCCTTTGATACTGCTACTATCGTCTCAATAAACGACCAGGCTTCGTATCCCATCGGGCTACCCGCGCATCTTATCTTATAGCCTTTTTCTGGGGAAATTAATATTGTTGGAGTGCTTATTATCTCGTATTTTTCAATAAGATCAGTTTTTTCGAGCACATTAAAGACAGAGACCTTTATCTTTTCTGACAGCTCTTCAAGCTCCAATAACAGCCTTTCACACCAGCTCTCATATTCCTCATTTCCAAGACCCTTAAATAAAACTATGTGAACCTCCTCCTCCAGATCTCTTTGAAATCTTTCCTCCAATGTTCTTCTGGTCTTATCGTCCAAAAGTCTGTGCTTTTGAACCATCCCAAACACCTACATGAGAATTGTACTAGGCTATTTAAACGCTCTTAATCCAGTGGAATATTGGTCTTCACTTTTTGGTTTCGTTTGTCTCAAATTAAGCACAACTTTTTTAGATTTCCATAATCTAGCGCCGTGTATGGTTTTAATAAGAGCCCTAACATACCATATTTCTCCTTCAAGGAAAAAGAGTGTTGATTACCTAATAGATCAGCTTTTAGAAGATTCAGAGAGGTTCAAAAAGATAGAAAGGTTCTCAAAGTCAAAAATATGGACCAAAAGAGCCGTATTTCCTCAACTTAATTTCAAGAGAGAGGATCTCCTTAAAGTATCGGAGCGAATAGAGGAATCCTTGTCAGATTCGGGAATTGACTATGCTGTCATACCTCTGGGAAAGCAAGATCCTGAGAAGATAGCTGACCAACTTTCTACCTCCCTTTCTGAGACTTCCAGAATATTCTACAACATCAAGGCAGGGAATCTTAGGGATGATCCTTGCGGTTTAAATCTTCTCCCAATGGCAGATCTCATCAAGAAAATCTACGAGAAAGCAGGATCAGAGGCCTGTACTAGATTTGCAATTGCATATGGAGGTCCTCCTGAGACGCCATACTTTCCAGCTTCTATATCGATTAGAAGAGGGGTATCTGCATGCTTAAGGTATGCAGGAAGCCTTCATGATAAACTTCTTTCTTCAAATGGAGAAAGTCTAGGTGAAATCTTGTTATCTTTATTCTACCCGGTCGTCCAAGATATTAGATTAGCGTGCTTGGACCAAGGATTTGAGTTCATAGGGATAGACGCTTCCCTCTCCCCTTGGATGGAGGAGAGTGCAGCTCGCATCATAGAGACAATATCTGGAGCAACCTTTGGAATGCCTGGAACTCTAAATGCAATCCATAAGCTCAATATCTCGATTTCAGGGCTATCCAAATATTTCCGAACGACAGGGTTTAATGAGGTAATGTTGCCCCTAGCTGAAGACAACAGGTTAAAAGAGTTGGGTGCCTCTGGTTCAATTTCTGCAATGGATCTGGTGTCCATGATATCTGTTTCTGTTGCTGGCTTGGACATGGTGATTCTATCTTCCTCCGTAAGGGAGAAGGATCTAGCAGAGCTTTTCAGAGATGCAATGGTCTTAGCCTTTAGGAAGAGAAAACCTATTGGGATAAGAATTATCCTTGCAAATGCATCGCCTTGCGAATGGATTAATTTAGGTAGATTTCCTAAGGCACCAGTGATTTGTCTATCATAAGCGAGCCTCCATAATTGATTTTCATGAAGTAGAAGTTCTTAACATCTGTCTTCTTACGAATTTCACAAAAATAAGCCTTAAGAGCTCGTTTAAATCTTCTATTTCAAGTTTTTAACTGAATGACACAACCAATTCCTCAGGCGTTCTACAATGCTTGAGATAAGATGGCATGGAAGAGGAGGTCAAGGTGTCTGGAGTGCATCCATACTCCTGGCCACCGCAGCCATAAAGACGGATAAATATGCGCAGTCGTTCCCAGAGTTTGGTCCGGAGAGGACTGGGGCACCTGTTCAGGCATACAACAGGATTGATGATAAACCAATAGTAATTCATGCAAGCATATATGAGCCAGATATAGTCATAGTAATCGATCCAACCTTGTTAGAGAGCGGAACATCAATTTTAGCTGGAATAAAGCCTAATGGCCATTTTCTCGTGAACACATCGGACAGTCCTGAGGAGATAAGGAGAAAGCTAGGAGTTCCAAAGGACGTAAAGGTCTGGACAGTAGATGCTACCACAATAGCACTTGAGGAGATGGGTAGGGCTATAACAAACACGCCTATGTTGGGTGCTTTGCTCAAAGCAGCTTCTGTTGTTCCTTTGGATGCAATTAAGTCCGTTGTGAGGGAGAGGTGGCCAGGAGAGGTCGGTGAGAAGAACATAAGAGCAATTGAGCGAGCCCTAAAGGAGGTGAGGACAGGATGAACAAAAGAGGTTGGCGGGAGATACCTATAGCAGGAATACCATTCCTTAAGTCGACTGAATACCACACGGGGGATTGGAAGGTATTCAGACCTGTAATCGATGAAGAGAAATGCATAAAATGCGGCAACTGTTGGGTTTTTTGCCCTGATTCAGCCATTCAGTGGGATGGAGAGAGTGTTCCAGAACCTAATTACGACTACTGCAAGGGATGTGGCATTTGTGCAGAGGAATGTCCTGTGAAAGCGATTGAGATGGTAAGGTGATGGTATGCAGAAGGTTGTTAAGCAAAAGATGATGGCTCTTAATGGAGATGAGGCTGTTGCTTGGGCTGTTAAACAAAGCAATGTCGATGTAGTTTCAGCTTATCCAATAACTCCACAGACCATAATCGTTGAGAGGATATCTGATTTCGTCCATAACGGAGAAGTTGACATTGAGTTTATTAAGGTGGAGAGCGAGCACAGTGCGTTAAGCGCATGCATTGGAGCTGCTGCCGCAGGTGCAAGAGCTTTTACGGCTACAGCCGCTAACGGGCTTCAGTTAATGTTTGAGATACTTTACATAACGGCTTCGCTCAGGATGCCAGTAGTTATGGCCGTTGTTAACAGGGCTCCGTCGGGACCCATTAACATTCACTGCGATCATAACGATTCTATGGGAGCTAGAGACTCTGGTTGGATCCAGATTTATTGTGAAGATGCTCAGGAGGCATATGATAGCATCATACAGGCCTTCAAGATATCTGAGGATCCTGAAGTCCTGCTTCCGACTATGGTTACGCTAGACGGCTTCCTCATAAGCCACACGCTTCAAAACGTCTCTTTACTGCCAGATGAAGTTGTCCATGAATTTCTTGGGACTAGAAAGGTCCCAAGAATAAAGGTCCCCGACATTTATGGGGACAGGGAAGTGCCTCTCATGCTGAACCCCAAATATCCACTTACTTTTGGGCCTCTTGACTTGTTTGACTACTACTTTGAACATAAGAGGCAGCAAATAGAGGCCATGGAAAGATCTTTCAAGGTCATAGAGCGTGTTCACAGGGAATATGCTGAGATAAGCGGCAGATCTTATGGAAATGGGTTTATTGAGCCCTATAAAACAGAGGATGCGGATATCGTGGTTGTAGGCCTAGGATCTACGATGGGAACCACAAAGACTGTGGTAGATGAACTTAGAGAGGAGGGAAAGAAGGTTGGATCAATTAGGATAAGGGTTTTCAGACCCTTCCCAAGAGAACTTTTGAGGAAGGTTCTCTTAAACTACGACGCTGTCGGCGTCCTTGATAGGGGCATAAGCTTCGGGCACTTCGGTCAGCTCTATTCCGATTTATGCGCAGCACTTTACGGAGCTAAGGATGCGCCAACGATGGTCGACTTTGTTTACGGACTTGGAGGAAGAGATATGCCTCCAAAGCTTCTCAAGAAGATCTTTGAAGAGGTTCTTGAGGCCAAGGTGAAGGGACCAGAGCCCGTTCTTAGGATTAGGGGGGTGAGGTGAAGCATATGGCCAAAGGATTTGTACCTAACATTAAGCAGCTTCCTAAGTTCATGAAAGAAAACCCAGGAATTCTGCCAGGTCATAGAGCTTGCGCTGGTTGTGGTTGTGCCATAGTGCTAAGGCACATCATGATGGCTAGAAGGAGGCCAATCGTTATCGTAAATGCTACTGGATGCATGGAGGTAGTGACAACGATATTCCCATACACATCTTGGGAGATACCTTGGATGCACGTAGCATTTGAGAACGCTGCTGCAGTTGCCTCAGGGATAGATGCAGGCAGGAACAAGTTGCAGAGAGCTAAGAGATTTTCTGACGCTCAAGATATCGATACTAATTACGATGTGGTGGCCCTGGCTGGAGATGGGGGCACCTATGACATAGGTATTCAGGCCCTTTCAGGAGCTCTGGAGAGATGGCATAACTTCCTATACGTCCTCTACGATAATGAGGCCTACATGAACACAGGAATTCAGAGGAGCGGTGGTACTCCCTTCGGGGCTTGGACCACTACGACGCCTGTGGGAAGTAAAATAAAGGGGAAGCCCCTTACTAAAAAGCCAATCGTTGACATAGTAGTAGCTCACAGAATCCCTTATGCAGCCACGGTTTCTCCAGCTTACTGGGTAGATTCTCTGAAGAAGTTCCGCAAGGGGCTTGAGACCGAGGGACCAGCGTTCATTCACGCCTTTGGGGTCTGTCCAAGAGGATGGAGGACAGATACCAAGGACACCATCAAGCTTTCAAGGCTTGCAGTTGAAACCTGCTTCTTCCCGCTATATGAAGTGATAAACTCAGAGTGGTACTTGACAGGACCCAGTCTTACTATAGCTAAGAATCCTGACAGGAAGAAACCAGTTATAGAGTACCTGAAGCTTCAAGGAAGGTTTAGGCACATGTTTCTCCCAGATAACAAATGGATGCTGGACAAATTCCAGGAACTCGTTGATGAGAACTGGGAAATCATCTTAAGTAGGGCAAAGAACGTTTAAGGGTTTAAAGGGTTTAAGCCCTCACCATTCCTCCTCTTTTTCTGTCCAAGTTTCTAGGTCTTCTTCCCATTCCTCTCCTTCGAATCCCTCACCCAATAACTCCACTTTTTCTACTATATGACCCGTTATAACGACGTAGAGCAGGGCACCGCACTCAGGACAGGTCATCTCCCCATCATAATCATCTTCTTCCATATAGATAATCGTACTGCACGATGGACAAACTATGTTAGGCAAGGCTCATCAATGGGAAGCAAATAGCATAGATCCCCTTTTAAGTTTTCTCATATCCAACTTTCCTAGTTGGGGGTTGAGGGAAATATCTAGCAAAAGGAGCATTATTATAGCCTCAACTGCAGATATCCACTCGCCTAAGTACCTTGAGGCCTTGAAAGAAGCGATAAAAAGAGTTAAGGATAAGCCAGACATCGTTTTGTTGGCGGGAGACCTTATTAACAAGGGAAATGTGAAGTGGTACGCCCCTACAATTGAAGCGATCTCTCAGCTCGAAACTGAGAGAGTAGTAGCCATATTTGGAAATGAGGAATATGAAGAGACGCACGACAAACTTAGAGAGGAGTTTGGCGATGTAATTACTTTTCTGGACGACGAATTTGTTAAGTTTGAAATTAAGGGGATGAGCTTAGGAATCGTAGGGACAAAGGGTAGCCTAGAACAGCCTACAACGTGGCAAGAAAGACACATGCCAGGGATAAAGGAGGTTTATGAGAACAGAATAAAGAAGGTTGGGAAACTCCTTCGGGAGCTCGATACAGACATTAAGGTCTTGTTGATGCATTATGCACCCACATTTAAAACGTTGTTTGGGGAGTACAGGAGTATATGGCCTCAGCTTGGTCATAGAGGCTACGAAAAGGTGATCGAGGCTACTAGGCCTGACCTTGTGATTCACGCTCATGCCCATAACGGAAGTAAAAGGGCGGCTATGTGGAATATTGAAATATTAAACGTCTCCTTCCCGGTTTGGAGGGATATAGTCATCGTAAAGCTAGCGAAGAGAGCTAGTCTTGAACAATACTTTGAATCGATTTAAATCGTTTCTTCTACCTGTCTTATGAGATTTTTCACATTCCTTGGTCTATATCTCCTTCCAAATATCGTACATAGAATTCTTTCGATGAAATTAAACCTTAGCTTTCCCCCACAGGCATATTCATGCCCTCCTCCCTTGTATAGCTCGCATATTTTCTTCAGCTTCACGTCTCCCTTTCCTCTATATAGGCCAAAGCCACCATCACAGGAGTATAATACTAATGAGAAATCTATTCCCTCTCTTTTGGCCAATTCCCTTGCAATCGCAGTACCTGGCCCTCCTTTTGGCCTTAAATCAATTAGAGCATACCTCTTCCCTGACTTAGTAAACCTTATTTCAACTGCTTTGCTTATAATCTCCTCCAGCAGTTTCTGGTCCCTCTTTTTCTGCTCCTTAGCCCATTTTCTAACCTTTTCGTCCTCAAAGTTGCCCTCGGCCAGAGTTCTAAGTAGATAGAGACGTCTTCCTGGATCTCTGGCCACCCAATAGTACATGTTTGAGAGTTCCATGCTATACTTTCCGGTGTCTGCATCGTCTCCTATCAGAGCTATCTTCTCACAAACTTGGTCATCAGAAGCAAATATTCTCTTAACAAGGCTTGCAGCACTTGGACTTATTTCAACGACTAACATATCAACGTACTTGCTAAGCAGCTCTTTGGCCCCCTTTGGCCAAGGGTGGTGATCTATCCATGTGATCTTTCTACCGCTCCTTTTAAGCCTTGACAGCTCATTTGCTATTTCATGAAGTGTAGAGGAGTTCACAGCTATATCTAAAATGTAAATCTCATCGCTATTCTCAGGAATACCAGAGAGCACTCTAGCTATGGATCTAGGGCTTGCAAACTTGATCCTTGCATCCCCTATCTTCCTTAAAACTATGGCTCCGCTGGCAATACCGTCTACATCCTTATGGGTAATGATAATGTTAGTCATCAAATTTCCCTGCCAAAGTCTACTTCTGACCTATGATTTCTCCCAATTCCTCCAATCTTGCTCCAGAAAGGAATTCTCTCAGGTTCTTAGGCAGATCTTCTATTTCAACTCTGATCTGCTGCATGGTATCCCTGTCCCTTAACGTCACTGTTTCATCCTCCAACGTCTGATAGTCTATTGTAATGCATGCAGGCGTTCCCACCTCATCCATCCTCCTATATCTTCTGCCAATGGATCCTTTATCGTCATAGAAAACCTCAAAATCCTTAGATAGAAGCTTTTCCACTTCTTTAGCCTTCTTTATCAGATCCTCTTTTGATAACAGTGGAAAAACTGCTGCATCAAATGGGGCTATATTCCTAGGCAGCTGCATCCAAACCCTATCACCCTTTCTAAAGGAGAGAAGGAGCTCGAAGAATATCGTCCTATCCAAGCCAATTGAGGGCTCATAAAGGTGTGGAAGAACCTTTTTTCCATCTGTTTGGACGGTCAAATCAACTCCACTCTCTCTTGAATGTCCTTTCAGATCATAGTCAGTTCTATAGGCATTATTAACTAGTTCTACCCACCCCATCTCCTCGGAATAGACCTCCAAGTCCCAGTGAGCTGAGGCATAGTGAGCCCTCTCATCAGGCCCCAATTCCCTATATCTGAGCTTCTTAAGGGGGAATCCAAGTACCTCGTTAAAGAATCTTTGATATAAGACTAACCAATATGTGATAAGCTCGTTTATCGTGTATCCACTCTTAAGTGCTTCTCTTGCAGGTATTTCCCCTATTTTTCCAGTTTCAGCATCATCTAACTTCAGAAACCTAAGTTTGTAGTCTAAATGGGGTTCTAACTTCTTGTCATATGGAGAGATGTCCTCTGGATCGAAGAAAACATGTACTTCCAACTGCTGAAACTCCCTCATCCTTATTAATCCTCTTCTTGGGCTTATTTCGTTTCTGAACACGTGACCAAGCTGGGCTATTATGAAGGGAAGCTTCCCACGCATCACCATATAACATCTTCTAAATTCAACCGCACTTCCTTGCGTAGTCTCGGGTCTAAGGCCCATGTTTGGCTCTCCTGCCTCTGCTCCGGCCGCTGTTAGGAACATGAGATTAAACCTCCCTACATCTGACCAGTTAAAGGCTCCGCACTTTGGACACCTTATCTCGTGCTCAATTAGCAACTTCTTAAGCTCTTGCTCAGAAGCTGCCTCAAGACCTCGCATGTTAAGCCTATCTTCCAGCAGTTCGTCTGCTCTCCATCTCGTATGGCATTGATTGCACTCAACCAGCTTATCAAAGAAATGTTCTAGGTGACCAGATGCCTTGAATATGGTTAAGGGTAAGAGAGAAGGAGTCTCTATCTCATAGGCCTTTTCAGGCTTAAGAATCCAATTTCTCCAAGCTTGAACGATTTTATTCTTGATCTTGACGCCTAAGGGACCGTATATCCAAAATCCTGCAGGAGCCTCTGAGTACAGATCTCTTGCAGCTGGCCAAAAGAACCCCCTTCTTTGAGCTATCTCCATAACGCTCTGGAAGACTTCGTGAGTGCTCACTTTAGTCCCAGCCAATTAATCACCTCCTCTGGTATACCAGCATCCCTTTCAAGCTTACGGAGCAATTTTTCTTTGTCAGCTTCCCCCTCAGATAGTTTAGAGAAGAGGGACCTTGCGGTTTCGGCATACTCCCACCAATACACTACCCAGCTTTCAGTCTTTTGGATAAAAAAGTCTGGCCTTACCCTCGACCAAGGTTTGTAATGAATGGTTAGAGTCTTAACCTCCTTTGCTCCCAGCTGTTCTATGTGTTCAATTGCAGCTAGTAATGTATCTCCCATATCTGCTACATCATCTACTATCAAAACACTTTTTCCATCCAACCTCTCTAACACAGGTATGTCTATCTTCAGCTCCCCGGCCTCCTCTACCCCCTTATATCTCCTAATTCTAATCGTTCTCAAATCTGAGACGTTGAGAAGATCGCTAAGAAGTCTTCCAAGGACTAGTCCTCCCCTGCTTATGGCTACAATAATGTCTGGAAAGAATCCGCTCTCCCTCACTTTGGAGGCCAACTTTATGGCTGTAGGAATGGTCTCATCAAGTGGGAATTTAAGAAACCGCATATCGGCCTATCCCTCCAGAGGGGGACACTTACAAGGAATGCTTCCGCACTTAGGGCAGCCTTTCCCATAATATCGAACAAATTCCTTTTCTAGATCTATTTCCAAGAGATATGACACGCTGAGTAGCCAGGCAAAAACGTCTGCTAGCTCTCTTCCTATTTGTTCTCTATCCTTATTCCTTAAAGATCTAGCAAGCTCCCCTACCTCTTCAACAAGGTGAAGGAAGGTTAAAGGAACTCCTCTTCTCTTATCTCGCTTTTCATAAGTATCTTTGATTATTTTCTCTGCCTCTGATATCAGCAAAGGCTCACCTCAGGCCATAACTAGGTGAAGAACCATTATTGCCACAGCAAGAGACGCTGATAAGGCCACTGGAAACCACTTAGGCACTATTAACCCTTCAGAGCTCTCTTGGCTGAAAGTCAAGATACCAGCTGTAGACATTGGCATGAATTCCCTTCTTCTCTTCCTCTTGCTCATGATGTTCCCCCTGCTTGAGCTAGAACAGAAGGAATAAAAAGATTGAGATGGGAAAGACTAAGGGCATGAAACTTAGGTGGAACAATGGAATAGAGGTTTCAAATGGATCTAGGATCATCATGGACCCAAGAAGAACTCTTAGTGGAGTTACGGCTCTAATAACTCATGCACACTCCGATCATGTCCCTAGAGATGTTAGAAATCCAAAGTCAGAAATGATAGCAACTACCATCACTGGGAAAGCATTAGAATCCGTTTTTCAAGCTCCTAAGGAATCTTTAGTCCTTTCTGACTTCGGAAAAGAGATAGAAATTGACCAATTCAGGGTCACTCCCCTTATTGCAGGGCATGTACCAGGTTCAGCCATGTTTTTGTTGGAGAAGGGGAGATATAGGATACTATATACCGGTGATGTGAATCCTAGAGGAGGGTTGGCTGTAGAAGGCCCTGCAGAAGTTCCTGAAGCAGATGTCTTAATAATAGAATCAACTTATGGGAACCCAAAATTCAGATTTCCTGATCAAGACCTTGTTAGGGCAAAAATAGTAGAATGGACCCTTTCAGTTGTCTCTGAGGGTTCAATACCCATCTTCTCCGTATATCCCTTGGGAAAGGCCCAAGAGATCATAGCTCTTTTGAACAAAGCAACAAGGCTTAAGGTCCTCGTTACCGAGGAGGTTGAAAGGATGAGTTCGGTCTGCAAACCTTTCTTCGAACTAAGCTATGAGAGACTTCAGGAGATAGAGGACTTTAGGTCTGCAGTTGTTAAAGGCCCATGTTCTAACGTTCTAATAGATGGAAGCAAGTTGGCTATAGCAACAGGTTGGGCACTGATCTTAAGACCAAAGAGAGTTCATAGAGCATTTCCGCTAAGCTCTCATGCCGACTTTAATGGTCTCTTAGAGATCGTTAGGAGGTCTAAGGCTAGGCAGGTTTACACCGTGTTTGGCTTCTCAAACGACCTTACTTCTTACTTAAGAATGAAGCTTAACGTTAAGGCTGCTCCGCTAGGAAAGGATTGGACTTTCCTCTAATCCGAAAATTCATTCTTCTCTTGATTCTCTAGTTAGAATTGGGAGATGAATATCTTCGGGCACCACTGAGGGCCTCTCTTCTATGGTCTCCAATATTAGGGAAGTGTTCGTTTCCCTCACTCCTTCTATTCTATGAAGTTTCTTTAAAAGCTCATTCAGTTCCTCACTGTTCCCAGCCAGTAGCTTAACTATCACGTCATATGGTCCTGTTATCGTGTGTACTTCCAGCACGCTCTCCTTCATATCCTCATGTATCGATTTAGCTACATCAAGGTGTTTGCCAGGCTCTGTTTTTATCATAATTACGTACTTGTAAGGCTTTCTAAGCTTAGCATGATCTACGATGGCTGTATAGCCCTTGATTATGCCAAATTCCTCTAGTTTTCTGACCTTTTTCATCACTCCCGCAGGACTCATGCCCAATTTCTTCGCTATACCGGTATAGGTGATCCTACCATCCTCTACTAACATTCTCAAAACTTTGATCTCCTTATCCCCGATACCTCGTCGTCTCTGCATTTTAATTCCCCTTTAGTTTGAATCATGTTTGCATAATTTCATTATTAAAAAAGATTTACATAACAATCAAATGAGCGCAGAGATTAGAGTTCAAACACACCAAAATTTATGTACTTCAAAGTATAGAAGTTGCTGGGCCCGTAGCTCAGCATGGTAGAGCGCCGGGCTTTTATGTAAATAAGCACGGGGAAACCCGGAAGTCGCGGGTTCGAATCCCGCCGGGCCCGCTTCCATTTTTAGAGTTTTTCTAAAGGCTTTTACTGAAAATAATTGAGTTAAGACATCTGATGGACAAAATTTCAAGCATGAATTGGTGGAAATTTCAGTCAGCTAGTAACTGAGGGTTTCTGGCTATTCTATTTTAGGGCATTTGAGAAGAGCCCTTATGCTTGGTTTTGGGACTTCATGAAATATTTTATAAAGACAAAATTTGATTTCTTTGACGTAGGAAGATCAACCGAGTTATTTAAAAGGCTGTTAAGGTGGCTTAGGGAAGATGATTGGTTTCTCAGCTGTGATGAGTATGCTTGCTATGCTACAGCAGAATATGGATGATTGGCTTTCATGGATGGTCTTTTTGATATTTATGGTTATTCTGAATTTTTACGCAAGCAAATTACAGATACAGGTCTGGATGGGACAGATCGGTAGGGCCTTAGATCAACTAAATAGATTCAGGCTTGAAGCTGAAAGAGAGTTCGTTGAAACAGCTTCTAAGTATGGAAGGGAGAAGGAAGTAATAAAGAAGGCTTTAGAGCGTTTTATTGGATTTTTCATGATAGTACCTGCAACCCTTGATCCTGCTGGTGCTGTCTTGAAGCTCGATCATATCGTAAGGAACAGAGAAGATAGGTTAAATTTCTTCATAAAGGAGGTCGCTCCAGCCTCTGATGACATCGCACTTGCTAACTTGAGAGACCTGTTGGAGAGCACAATAACACTAGATTTTATCTTTAGGGTAGTTAGGCACTTCTTCGTTTTAGGTAAGAAGACGCAAAACATGATATACATAGCCCAGATACAAATGCAGCTCCCGGAGATAATGAGGATGGCCAGAGCCTGGAGGATGTCTGTTGATGCCTCAAAGCTGGGCTTGCCGATGGGAGATGGAATTGGCCCGTTAGTTGCTCTCAAGTTGATAGGAGATTCAAAGATAATAGATTTTGGAGAGAACGTAGTTGGGGCTGAACTTGATATAGAGGGAAGGCGTGTACTCGTTCTCAAAGCAAAAGGGCCTGGTGGTGAGGTAGGGAAGCCGGGAGAAGCACTTAAGAGGATTATAGAATCGAGAGCGGGAAATGTCAACAGAATAGTCATGATAGACGCTGCTTTGAAGCTAGAGGGAGAGAAAACAGGGGAAATTGCTGAAGGAGTAGGAGCAGCCATAGGAGGAATAGGGGTGGAGAGGTGGAAGATAGAGGAGATTGCCACTAAGTATGGGATTCCTCTGGATGCCATCGTTATCAAGGAAGACTTTGCAGAAGCTGTTGCTGCAATGACAAAGCAGATTGCAAGCAAGGCAGATGAGGTAGTTGAAAGGGTTAAAGAAGCAATACTCCAAAGGACTTCTGAGGGTGACTACGTCATAGTTGTCGGCGTTGGTAACTCAGCAGGAATAGGTAACAGGTTGGAGGTCTCTAGAGTTGCCAGCTAAGAAGGAAGGGGAAGCTAGGATAAGCATGGGATGGTATTTCTTTTGGATATCGCTAGTAGGAGCACTTGTCCTCTTTTCAACATGGATGATTTGGCATGAACTAAAGAAAGGCAACATTGGAAACACTAACTCTCTATTCAAAGTATTTGCTGGGGTAATGGGGATAGGGATAGCAATAAAGACATCTATTGATGTTATTAAAGCAATCAGAGGAATAAAGGGGCCAAAATGGAAATATATGACATTAGTCAGATGTTTGAAGTGCAATTTCAAGTCAGAAAGGGAGTTTAAAGAAGGGGAGTATGTAGGGAAGAGGTGGGATAAGCCATGCCCCGCCTGCGGGGCACCAATGATTATTGATGTTATCTACGCAAAACCTCCTGAGGAGAGGCGCTCTTTAATATGAGGGAAAGGAGGGCAAATCATTCAAGGGCTAGAGTAATGGTGGTACCCTGCGTTGTTATCCTGAATGGGCAGGGTAAGGTTCTGATTCTCCGGAGAGGTTTTAGAAAGAGATATCCTGGGAAGTGGGAGCTTCCAGGTGGTAGAATGAGGTTTGGGGAGAGCCCCAGGAATGCAGCTTGTAGAGAGCTGAGGGAGGAAACAGGGTTCTGCATAGATCCAAAGGACATGATTGCAGTAGATACTTATTCATATACCTATGGAAACAAGAGGTCTGCCGTTCAGTTCGTGATACCGTTGTACGTTTCTAAGGCAGAGGGAGATCCCGTACTAACTCCTGAAGAGCATGATGATTGGTGTTGGATGAGTCTAGATGAGATAAAGGAGTTGGAGAAGAGAGGAGAAACCCTTTTAGGCGTATACGAAATGGTTGCTGGAGCGTTACAAAGGGCAAAGGAGGTTGGATTCCTAGAAGGCTCTGCTTAGCTTTGAATTGATTCCAACACTTCTGAAATCCTTGCTCCTCTCAGAACTGCCTTCAGGATCAGGAGGTCCTTGCGACCTGATTCCTTATTTGAGATAGAGGAATATCCTATTAACCTTCCAGATGGCTCATCATAAATCAAATAAGAAATTTCGCCCTCTTCCCTAATTTCCTTTCTATCCGGTGTAAATCCAGCTTTTTCTGCCTCTGGAGATGTAAATCCAATTGATTTAACATAAATGTCCCTAAAGAAGACATCTTTTTGATATCTTGGTGTTTTAAGGGCTCCTTTTGAGCCTTTTATGGCCTTGATGCTGTTATAAGCCATGATAGTTGCTACAGTACCCAATCCAAAGTAATCGATCTTCTTAGTTATAGGATTGTAGCAATTGCTCACATCGCCAATGGCAAAAATCTTTGGATCAGAGGTCCTTCCTTGTTGATCTACTTTGATGTTATTCCACCAAAGTTCAAGCCCCGCCTCCTTCGCCAGTTTAGAGTTTGGCTTTACACCTGTAGCAGCTATTGTAAGATCGGCCCTTACCTTCGTATCATCTACCACAGGTCCATCCTCTTCAATTCTTTGAAGCTTCCCATGCACAAATCTTATTCCTCTATCCTTTAGTTTAGTCTCAAGTTCTTCCGATAACTCCGGCTCCAGGGACTTCCTTATTAGCCTTGACCTCACTATCACGTAAGGAAGTAAGCCAAGGTCCTTGCACGTTTGAGCTGCGTGCAAGGCAACATAGCTTGCTCCTACTATAGCTACTTCCTCCGGTCTTTCCCTTGCCAAATATTCTACGTCGTCTTTCCTCCTAAATCCCCTGGCGAACTCGCCTCCTGGTACTTTTGGCTTCGATGGCTCCGCCCCAGTTGCAAGTATCAGATAATCATAGGAGATCTCTCCGGATTTTTCGGTTAGAAGAGTTCTTCCGTTCCTATCTATCTTTATTGCCCTATCCCTTATTATCTCAACCCCATTAGATTCCAAGTGGCTTGTGTCTAGAGAAATGTCGAGTCCATGGGCTACGTACCTTATCTTATGCCTTACATAGATGTTTTCGTCCCCAATTAGCTTTACTCTTGCATCTGGGATAAATCTAGACGCATTCCAAGCTGCAGCAACCCCTCCTATACCAGATCCAACGATTACTATGTTTAATGGACACATCCTCTAAGAGCATCGCACAGCAAGATAATAATTCTTTAGTCGAAAACGACTGCCTCCCTGCCGAAAAGTTTGGCACTTAAAAGAAGGAATAACACTAGATATAATATAGAAGCTGCCGAAGACGTCATTATTGCTGCCTTATCACCCGGATTTACCATAACGTCCCTTACAAGGAGGGCAATGCTCGTAATCGGCAACATCCTGAAAGGCCAAAATAGCCTTGGAGGGAGGTAAACTACAGATATTAAGGGAATTATGAATCCTGCGGTCACTACGCCCGTGTACTGCTGGGCCTCCTTAAAGCTCTTTGCAAATGAAGATCCTACGACTATAAGGGCATCGCCGGTAAGCCCTGCTAACACGATTGCAAACGCTAGGCTTAGAAGGAACAACAATGGATTAAGTCCGGAGGGCATTAAGGAAAATGAGACGTTCATAATTTCCCCAGATGGGAGTGTTGAGGGAAAGGAGGGAGCTATAGCGTAGTTTACCATGAGGAAGGAGGCTAAGAGAAATGAGATCAGCATCGAGGCCCCGCTTAGAATTGAGAGAACCAGCATAGTAACATACTTACCAACTAGAAGCTTCAACTTTGTGATTGGAGCAGTAAGAAGAGCTTCTATCGTCTTTCTTTCCCTTTCACCTGCTATCATGTCAAGGGCAAATGTTCCAGCTCCAGTTACTGCTAAGATTCCAACCATCATTGGGAGGATCATAGCTCCTATTATGGCTGCTGGCGTTGCTTCTACCTTTGAAACTTCCTTTCCAACAATTTGAATTGGTCTTGCAAACTCTGGAGACAGATTGACTTCCTTAAGCCTTTTTTCTATCTCCTCCTTTGATAACTCACCGAAAACAAGCTGAAGTTGGGTCATTGCCATCTCAGATTTCATGCTAAACGGGTCGTAGTAGATGAAGGCGGTAGCAGAGCCGCTCGAACTTAGGTTAGAGTAGAACCCCTCAGGGATCAAGACAACGAGGTCTGCTTTATTTTCTAGGATCCATTTTGTTGCGTTTATATCTGAATATATTACGGTCGCATTTATTTTCGCTTTAGGAAGGATCCTTTCCTCTATGAGGCTTATTGATGGAAGATCCTTCACAACCATGACGGTAATGGGTTGAACGGCCCCTCCAGGAGCCATTAACATGAGGGGTAGAGCCATGGATATTGGCATCAGGATCATGGGAAGCAATATCACATTGAGAATTGTCCTTCTGTCTCTAAGAGCTTCAGTAAGTTCCTTCCAAGCTACTAGTAGAATTTTGTTGTCTATTCCATAGCCTATTTGACCTAGAGCCTTAGTAAGTTTGACCTTTCCCGATGATCCCCTCCATCTCCAGAGCATCTTTAGAAGACCTCCGCCCTAACGAGCCTTACAAAGACATCTTCCAATTCCTTAACTCCTTCTAGCCTCTTGATCTCATCTATAGAGCCTGTGTGGATTATCTTGCCCCTATGCATGATGGAAACTATGTCACAAAGCTGCTCAACCTCAAGCATGTTGTGAGAGGCAAGGACAACTGTATTTCCTTTCTTAGCATAATCTTTAATCATATTCCTTATATCCCTGGCACTAACGACATCTACGCTGCTTGTAGGCTCGTCTAAAAGCAGGATAGGGGGATCATGCAATATTGCCCTTATGAATGCCACTTTTTTCCTCTGTCCCTTGCTAAGCTTCTCTGCTATGAAATCTCTCTTTTCTTCCAGCTCTAAAATCGAGAGGTACTCTTCTATCTTCCTCTTTAGTTCCGTCTCAGGCATTCCATGCAGTTTCCCGAAGTATATGAGGTTCTCTTCTGCTGTCAGTCTAGGATATATTCCAGTATCCTCTGGAAGGACTCCTATCAAGTTCTTTGCCTTTACAGGCTCTTTTGAGACATCGTGTCCATAGACCCAAACTCTTCCTTCAGTTGGCCTAAGAACTCCATATATCATCCTGAACGTCGTCGTCTTTCCTGCACCATTAGGTCCAAGTAAGCCAAACACCACTCCGCTTGGTATATCGAGGTCTATGTGATCAACTGCCACCAGATCCCCGAATATCTTCGTTAGACCTCTGGCCTTTATCGCTTCCATTTAATAATACCCCCTAGCTCCCATAATTAATGTTGAGGAACCATTTATTCTAACAATAAAGAGAGCTCCTTAATCGATCCTTAAACTTTAGTGCTAGTTGCACAGACTTCATCCTAACTGACAAACTTAATCAGCGATTTCCTGCGGAAGTATCCTGCAATACTTGCGATGAGCAGTATACCTGCTGCGCATATCACGATGCTTGAGCCAACTGGGAGATCTGCAAGAAAGCTAACGTAGACTCCAGCAATCGCTGATGTAAGACCAAGTATGGCTGAGAGTGCTACTATCCTTTTCATATTTTCAGAAAGCTGCAAAGCACTAGAAGCTGGTATATAAACCAAAGAGAAGACCAAAAAGCCTCCTGTGATCCGTAAAGTGAGGACTACAACCAGACCAGTAAGGGCAATTAGGGCATAAGTATATGCCCTAACGTTTATGCCCTCTGCTTCTGCCAATCTCTTATCAAATAGTATTGGGGCTATCCTGTGCCAAAGGGTAACCAGAAATAGAGCATAGAGGATGGCTATTGTGAACAGGATTATTAGGTAATCTGGGGTAACCGCAAGCACGCTTCCCCATAACACTTGGCTGACCTTCTCAGCCGCTAAGACGATGCCAGGCGACAGAATTAGGAAGATAAAGGTCAAAGCGTTGTAAAGGGAGAAAAGGGTCATTGAAACCATGTCTATAGGTATCTCAAAGGTATCAGCTAAAGGTCCTAGGATAAGTGCTGTAAGTAGGGCAAAGATCATCCCGAGAACTATGGAGCTTACGCCTACTAGAAAGCTGAGAGCAGCCCCAGCTAAAGCGGCATGTGCAACAGCAAAAGCAACGGTCCTTAGGCCCAATCTATCGCATAGAACGCCCGTACATCCACATAATGAGCCTGCCAATGCCCCAGCAATAGTTGCTGTGAGAATTAAGGGTAGCAAGATTCATCCCTCCACCTTAACTATAACCCCATCCTTCATGTGAACTATCATGCTGCAGTCCGATGGCTTGAAAGTTACATCGTGACTTACTAAGAGCACAGTGGTCCCTTTTTTTACAAGTTCTGGAAGGACTTCTTCGGATAGATATGCCCTTGACTCCCTGTCCAAGGAGCTAAAAGGTTCGTCCAAGAACAACACCTTAGGTTTTCTTATAAGGGCCCTAGCAAGCATGACCTTCTGTTGCTGTCCCCCGCTAAGCCTTCCGAAAGGCCTTTCAGCTAGGTCTTTGACACCAAGAATCTCCAAGGCATCGTATACTGCTTCCCAATCAGCTGAATTAAGCTTACCAAGGGGCCTTATAGGAGATAGGCCCATTGCCACAACTTCCTTTACTGAAAAGGGCTCTCCAGCAGGTTTCATAAAGTCTTGGGGGAGATAGCTACACATTTTTCTAACTAAGGAAGCCTCTTTTGGTATTTCGTGGCCTAGCAATAGGATTCTTCCCTTCTTAGGTTTGAGGAGTCCAAGGATTGTCTCGAGAAGCGTGGTCTTCCCTGCGCCGTTAGGTCCAGATATGAGGACGAGATCTCCAGCACGGATTTCTAAGGATATGTCCCTTATTGCTGGCTTAGTTTCCCCAGAGTAATATGTTGAGACGTTGACTAGCTTAATTGCAAGTTCGCTTTGAAGATCTCCTCTCGTTTCAGACTTAACAGCCACTTCACAGCTTCCTCCATGCTAAGGGTGAGACATCTTTCTATTACATCTTCTTTAACCTGAAGCTCTATCCTCCCTCCATCTCTATTCTCAAATATAATAGTCACTTTTTCAGAGTTCCTTACCTTTATGTTGAGTTTTCCAAGGGTACATCTTGAGGAGCATTGTACTCCATCGATTATGCATGAGAAAGGAGTTTTCAATGGCAAACTAACGATAGCCTTCATATCATGTATGTCCCTTGGTTTCAAGAGTTCTGTGGCCATCTTTCCCGCAAGGTATCCTATTGTAAGGAAAGGACCTAGGTGTCCGTGGAAAGAAGCTGCTTCCTCAAGGGTTAACAAACTTACCTCCTCCTAGCTGAAAGAAGATAAATCAGGATTGCTGCTTCTGCTGCGGCTATGATTGCAAGCGAATATGACAGCATCTTATGGAGGTGCAAAGACCTTTGCAAAGCTTTCATCTCCTCTATCGACTTATATTCCTCAATGGCATTGAAAAGGGCCTCAGCATTGTGCGTAAAGACATTTGATAGGTTAAAGAGTCCTTCTTCAGGATCGGGGAAGTTTGTGAGGACGACGTGAATGGCCCCTATGCTATCTGCTATGTACTTTCCATACCCTATTCCGCTCTGAAGATTGCTTATAACGAGCATTGCTCCCTCTTTTTGACCAATTTCCACTAATTCAGCTACATCAGCTGACGAAAGCTTTTCTGGAGGTCCAAACTCGGCTATCACATTGAAACCAAGCCATGAGACAAAAGGCTTTTGCCATGTCATGCAGATTACCTTAACTTCATCCACCTCTCTCTCCTCAGCTTCTGCTCTAAGGCGCTCTGCGGTCACGTTTATGCTTTCAAGGCATTTCTGGAGTCTTTCTGATGTGTTAAGACCCAAGTTCTCATCCAGAGTACTTGCCACACGAATGTAATAATTTGAGGCTCCTTCTGGAGTGTTCCAAGGCCCTGAGATCTTGACAAGGGTCGCTTTTGACCCCGAAGTCTCGACCAATTTGCTTAGCCATGCCTCCATCCCATGATAGAGTATCAAGCTTGCTTTCATTACAGCCTCTACATCGCTTGGGCTCACATCATAGTGGGCTGGGCAGGTAGATGTGCTAACTATTATGATCACTTCAACTTTATCGCCAGCAAGATCCTTTACTATGCTTCCTAGAACGCTAGTGGTACAGATTACTGTAGGTTTGGTTTTTTCAGCATCAATCTTGACAGGAATAACTAATAATAGCGCTAAACAAATGGTAGCTAGGACAAGAGTGCTTCTGCTCACAGTTGGAGTTCTCAAGGAGCTAAAATAAAAGTGTTACTATTTTAATATTTTGGTGTTACTAGGTTTATTTAGCTCTATAACATCTGATTTTCGCTGTTTACCTTAAGTAAACTATAAATTGAGGTCTAGAATTTCCATTTGGATGAAATCGAAGGGAATTATAGTTCTAATCGCTCTTTTGCTTCTCCCAGCTTACATGAGGATAGGGAGAGTTGAGTGTCATTACGCATGGCTTGATGTAAGTCCCGACGTGGTGATGCAGGGGGGAGAATTTGAGATAAGGTACAACGTTTCAAAGTTCTTTACATCACCAACTGGAGGAATCGTTACTACAAAGAGAAAAATGAGAGAGATCAATATTTCCATCGAAATACCGCCCAGTATGAATTGTAACATAAAAAGTTTGGATGTAACTGGCAATGGAACCATAACCAAAGAGATCAACGGGTTAAATGTCATGGTTAGGGCTAGTGGAGATATAGGAAACCTTAATCTGATAGCAAGTGTTCATGTTTCCCTTGATTGTGAGATAGGGACTTACAACATACGCGTTACCGCTTTAGCAAGAGAGATAGATGAGGAAGGCAATGAGTTGTATCCTGTAGATTATTCGGCATCGGAAGAGATTAAAATTAGAACCTTTGGACCCATTTTTTCAATAAAAGCTGAGCCTAAAGAGATAGATCCCCCTCATACTGTAGGAGTCGTGGTTACTATAATGCATGTAGAGCCAGTACCCCCATTTAACATAACAAACTTAACTCTCAGGATAATTCCCCCGTCCCCAAACAAACCTCAAATAATACCGCTTGTAGACATATTTGGCAGATCTTTTTTGAGACCAGGACGCTCCGTCAGGTTTCCAAGGCCAGTATACATTGAAATTGATGAGAAGACGCCTGGCGGTATTCATGAGATAAGGGCTGAGCTTGAGTTTTGGGTATTAGACAGAAGGAAAGTAATAGAGACTAGCACAAATATAACAGTGATAAAGAAAACAGAGGTTAATATTTCTGTAGATGTACCATCAGAAGCCGTTAATGGTAGCGAACTTCGTTTAAACATAGAGGTCGTGAACATAGGCTCCTTTATGGCTAAGAGAGTCATCATTTTAGGTAAACTAGGTGAAGAAAAAGCAGTTGTAGAAGTAGGAAATCTTAAACCAGGAGAATTCAAAAATGTTGAAATGATCTTGCCAGTATGTGGTGCTGGAAACGAAACGATATTTTTCAGAGTTTACTGGAACAACGAGTATCCCCATGATCAAGTCAGCAAGTCCTTCAAATTCACAATTCTTGTGAAAAGGGCTAAATTTAACATCAAGGTCGTTCTTGCTCTAAGTTTCCTCATGTTTACTGCTATTATAGGGTGGTTAATTGGTAAAAAAGCAGTTAAGCGTAGTGCTTCCTCATGAAAAACTTGAAGAGCTCAAAGAGCTCCTATTAAAATTAGGAGGTCAAGAGATTCAGAAAAAGAATGAGTACGAGGAATACAGGGTGAGATTTGAGGACAAGTTATTAATAGCGTATTCGACAGGTACCGTAGTTTTCAACGAAGGCCTAGCGGATATTGTCTCTAAGATGTTTAAGGGCTTAGGAATTAGAGTGGGCATTGATGAAGTGGGTAAAGGAGAGGCAGAAGGTCCCCTTGTTGTGTGTGCCGTAGCTCTGGATGATGAAGGCAGGAGCAAGGCTGTTTCAGCTGGACTCGTCGAAAGCAAAATAGCAAAAAAAGAGAGATTGATGGAAATTGCAAATAAGATGAGAGAGGCAGCCCTTGCAATAGGAACTGTTGTCGTTTCCCCTACTGAGTTCAAGAGAATTTGGAAAAGGGGTAATCTAAACGAATTGCTAGCTATGTGGCATGCTCAAGCTCTAGAAAGTGTGATTTCCTCTTTAAAAAGAATTGATGTGGTGATAGTTGATTCTTTTGATGAGAGAAAACTTAGAGAAAAGCTAGAACCTCTAACTAAGAAGGTAAGAGCAAGATTGATATTGGAAAATGAGGCAGATAGAAGATATCTTGAAGTTGCTGCGGCTAGTATAATTGCAAGAGCCATAAGAGATGGTTTAATAAGAAGAGGCATGAAGTCGAGGAAATGGGAGACCTCTTAGTTTTAATATGATCGATATTTCTCCTTACTTAGATGATGATACCACCCCAGATTGAGAGTTGGGCCTCTATGATATGCCCTGGGGTTACTGATAAAATAAATTATCAGGAGTACGATGATTAACTTTTAGAAGAGAGTTGGTTAACTTACACTCCAAATATATCAGATGCTATTTCCTAGTCCATGCGATGAGAAGGACCTTCTTACTATTTGTGTTAATTATACTATCAATAACGATTCTTCATAAAGTTAGAGGAGTTGAAGAGAATCTTAGACCATTTTGTCCTCTAAAAACAGTTCTTATGACCAAAGAAGGGCCAAAGACGCTCATTGTTTATGGAGAAAATGCAGCACACATGGATGTTGAAGCAGCAGAACTCATTTCAGATTACATAACCTCCTTTGGAGGGGATGTCACGATATTAAACGCGAGCAGAGTGACACAATCCGATCTTAGGGGCAATCATCTCATTGTTGTAGGTGGACCTGTTGCTAACACGCTTTCTAAAACAGTTAATGAGACTTCAATGTTTCTCTTTTTCAAAGGTGAAGATGGTTGGTACTTCAAGCTCGATTTCTCACCAGGAGGGACATGGGGTGGTAACTTGGAGGTTGGAATAGTTGGAGCTATGCCAAATCCCTGGAACGAGAACTATACCCTAATTTACGTCGCTGGAACAAACAGATATGCTACTTACGCTTCAGCTATAGAGCTTGTTGAGCTTGGGGATAGTAAAGACTATTGGGCGGTAGTTGTGCTCAACAGATATGGCCTTCCACTCTCATTAAGGGATTATAAGATATACAGACCTCCTCCTGCTCCACCTGAAATCTCCTTCTTGAACATAACGAGAGAAGGAGATGTTCCTTCTGGTGTAACGAGGGTTTGGGTAATAACTCAGAACGATACTGGATGGTACATAATTAGAGGAGCCAACGACAATGAGTTCCCTCTTAACGGAAAATACAACGCGTTTTACCTCGAGAAGAACGTTAATCAATCAAGGAGCATAGGATTAGGAGAGAACGTCTCCATATTTCTTGGAGTATACTCTAGCTCCTATTCTTACTCTCTAGAAGCCCCAGGACCTTGGACATGGGCATCAGTGCGTTACAACCCGCTCTTTTCTAACTTCACGGTATTTGTGGAAGGAGCTGTGCTCAAGAAGGACGAGCTTGTTCCAATTCCTTGGACCAATGGAGAGGCCTTCCTACAGATCGAGACTATAGAACCAGATGGACGGTTCGAGCTTGTCATTTTTGAGTATAGTGGAAGGGTACTTCTTGGCACTAGTTTGGTAAGGTTAAACCTCAGTATCGAAAGGAGTGGGTCCTTCAGTATATCCCCCGGCCCCGACGGAAATCCAACTACCATCAATTTCTACATACCTGAATTTTCCCTGACCACTGAGTGGGCCAGGATAGATCTCAGGATCGATTATGGCCCACAGACAGACCATTCCCTTAATTTAACGGATGTTAATGAGGTTGGAGACGATATAGTTCCTTGGGATGAAGTTGGATTCCTCCTTCAGTTTCAAGCAAGCAAGCTTTGGATAGTTAAGACCCATAGGATCTATGTGCCTTTCTGTGAAGGCCTCATAAAAGATTCTTTGGTCGATCCATATGTTTGGACGGAGTGCAAGCCTTATATTCTGGACGATGACGATTGGCTCGTAGTTACAATACCAATAAGCGGGGACTAAGAAGTTGGATGATTTGATAAGGCTGATAAGGCATCATGCAGTAAAAAATGCTCTGAAGTATGGTAAGGCAAAAGTGGGGCCTGTTATCTCCAAAGTAATTGCAGAAAGGCCAGAGCTCAGAAATCGTGTTAAGCAGCTGATAGAAGATGTAAAGAAAGTGGTTGAAGAGGTCAACAAGCTGGATAGAGGATCATTAGAGGAACTTTCTCTAGAATTAGGTGTTGTTTTAGAGGAAAAGAAGGAAGAAGAGAGAAAATGGCCTCCTCTCCCAAATGCTGAAGCTTATGAAGTCATTGTAACTAGGATGGCACCAGAGCCCAACGGCTATCCTACTTTAGGGCATGTGAAAGGACTTCTAGTTCCGTTCATTTATGCTAGGCTCTACAAGGGCAAATTTTTCCTTAGGTTTGAGGACACAAACCCCAGAGTGGAGAAATTGGAGTATTATGATGCTATAAGGCAGGAACTAGGGATAATTTTAGAGGCAGCTGAAGAAGAACTCGGTTTAGCACCAGGAAAGTGGGATCAAGAGGTAATAGAGTCTAATGACATTCCAAAGATGTATGAGTTTGCCAAAAAGCTCATTGAGGACGGAAATGCTTACGTGTGCACATGTCCTGCCCCTGTCGTGAGGAAGAACAGGAATTTGGGAATAGAATGTGAGCACAGAAAGCAGGCCCCAGAAAAGAACTTGGAACTGTGGGAAATGATGCTGAATGGAAGCTTTAAGGAGGGAGAAGCTCATCTTAGGCTTAAAACTGATATGAGGCATCCAAACAGAACAATGAGGGATCCTGGGATTTTCAGGATCGTAGAGCACCCGCATCCAATTCATGGATATAGGTTCAGGGTCTACCCAACCTATGATTTCTCAGTAAGCGTTGAAGATGCCCTAACTGGTGTTACCCATGCCCATAGAAGCAAAGAATTTGAGCCTCATGTCGAGGTTCAGAGGACCATACTCAGGATGCTTGGGCTGAGGCAGTACGAAATGATCCAGTTTGGAAGGGTTACTGTAGAAGGAATACCCCTCTCAAAGAGGTATTTCAGGCCTCTGATCGCCTCTGGGATACTTAGCGGTTGGGATGATCCAAGACTGCCAACTATAAGGGGCATACTAAAAAGGGGGATTGATCCAAGGGCTCTGGTCAGGTTCTTTTACAACTTAGGACCGAGCAAGGTCGACGTCACCATAAGCATGAATGCAATTTTTGCTGAAAATAGGAGGATACTAGATCCAATAGCTCCTAGATTCATGTTCGTTCCAAATCCAATTAAAATGGTACTGATGGAAGTTCCTGATGAATTAGAAGCCGATATCCCTGTCAATCCTTCCAAACCGGAGGCAGGAGTTAGGAAGATCTCATTAAAGAGCAGTGATGGAAGGATTGAACTCTACATCTCCCAAGAAGACTTGAAACAGCTAAAGGAGGAAGAAGAAGTAAGGCTGTGGAGGCTTACAAATGTTAGAATTAGAAGCATATTGGCAGATGAGGTTACGGCAAGGTACGTACCAAGCACGAAGACTGACGTTAGGATAATCCATTGGGTCCCCGCCACCGGATTTGTGCCAGTCAAACTCTTCCGTCCATTGAGCATTTACAGCTATGAAGTCGTTGGCGGATACGGAGAGCCAGATATGAGGGAGCTAAGGGTTGGAGATATAGTGCAACTTGTAAGATACGGGTTTGCGAGAGTAGATTCCGCCAAGGAGGGGACACTTTCCTTAATATTTTCCCATGAGTGATTGGATTAATGAAAGCTATAGTTATCCATGGTGGAGTTAGGATCTATGGTAAGCTACGAGAAGATCCTAAGAGAGTAAATGAGCTCAGAGAGGCTGTTAGAAGGGGTTATGATAAGCTTTTGGATGGAGGATCAGCTTTAGATGCGGTTGAAGCCTCTGTTAGATACATGGAGGATAGCCCTTTATTCAACGCCGGATATGGCTCCTCTCTCAACATACTTGGAGAGGTTGAGCTAGATGCCTCGATCATGGACGGTACATCGCTCCGAGCAGGAGCTGTTGGTGGAGTAAAAGGAGTCAAACACGCTATTACTCTAGCTAGAGCTATAATGGAGGAAACTCCACATATATTGCTGGTAGGAGAGGGGGCAAGGAAATTCGCATCGATAATAGGGATGAGAACTGATGAAAATCTAATTTGTGAAAGTAGGAAAGAGCTATACGAAGCTTACATGAAAGGAGTTGGGAAAAAAGGCTTTCCATCTTATTTACCTTCTGCACAACTCATAAAGAGCTACATAGCTGATACTGTTGGGGCTGTAGCTGTCGACGAAAAAGGGCATCTTGCAGCAGCAACATCTACGGGTGGGATCATGATGAAGCTTCCAGGGAGGGTTGGAGACAGCGCAATAATTGGCGCAGGTACTTATGCAAATAGGGCTGGAGCTTGCTCCGGTACTGGGTTAGGAGAGGCTGCCATGAAGGTCTTAGGTGCAAAAGAAGTTGTTGATCTGATATCAGAAGGATTTCATCCCCAAAAGGCCGTGGAAGAAGTCCTTGTAAGGTTGTGGAAGAAGACAAAGACCCCACTTGGTTTCATAGCCATAGATAAGGATGGAAGAATCGGCTACGCTCATAGCGGGGTTGGTTTATGGTATGGATTTGCGAAAGGAGGGATGTTAGAAGCTGGTGTTGAGAGGAAAAGAGTTAGGGTAGAGTGATGTTCCTTCTTTATCCTTTCTTATTCTCCCATAACTTCTTATACTCCCTTTTCAAATGTTCCCTGGAAACGTGGGTGTATATCTGAGTTGTGCTTAGTGAAGCGTGACCTAAGAGTTCCTGGATTGCCCTCAGGTCTGCCCCACTCTCGAGAAGGTGGGTTGCCATCGAATTATGGCTTAATATACCATCTGTCACCAATGTGTTAGTTTGATCCACCTCGAAGTCGTAAACTGTAAATCTCGTGATCTTGACCTCCTTATTTTTCAAGTATTCGGAATATCCACCGCTCCTCTCAATATTGTTAACCTTTAGCCACACCACATCCTGCTCACATAATTTCTTCAACAACTCGTATTCAGGCTCGTCTTCTAGCATTTTCAGAAGCTCTCTTAACTTATCTCTCGAGGGAGGAATCTTACTATATCTCCAGAGCGTACCTACAGGCTTTCCTTCCTCTTTCCTTCTCCTGTAAATGTCTTTCAGTAGGTCGTGAACTGGAATTACTTGGTTCTTCTGAGAAAGAACTCTTAACCTCCTTATTTTGAAAAGATCCTTAATAGATCTCGAATTCTCAACGAATTTGTTTATATCCTCCCCTCTGCAAATCAAGAGGTAATAGATTTTATTGTTCTCAATGATTTTCCCACCTGGCAGCTTAACTTTTCTTATCCTCTTTTCCAAATTTGCATGCACTCCTGTACTCAACAGCAACATTTGTATGTCCTTCAGAAGTTCTTTGTTGCTGTTAGCAAAGGCTATTACGCCATCTTTCCTCTGCCAGCCCTCAGCATCCAAGAATCCAGAGATAAACGCCCACTTCTCTTCTTCCGTTGCTTCAAATAGCTTAACAGGTACCCTTCTTTGAGAAGAGACCTTATCAAGTAGCAACGTTTTGAGCAACTCCATAAATGTGACACTATGGATGTGTACCTCGTAGCTATTTCCAATCTTCTTGATAGATGAGTTAAAACCATAGTTCTCAGCAATCTTCTTGTAATGCTCTGCGATTTCCTTCTGTTTATCGCAAAGCCTAACTACTCTGCGTTCTTCACATAAGGCTCCATCTCCTACATAATATCCAATTAATTGCCAGAGATCTGCATCCAGATACCGTCTGCCAGTATTAAATGGTATTCTCCCCACTCCAGCAATGTAATCACCTACGCTTAACTCGCCAGCTTGAATTTCTACGATCCTTCCTTTCCTAAGGACAAAAACCGTGTGCTCAGGTGTGCATATAAGCTCTCTTCCTCCTGCCCAAATCGAAAGAAGTCTATCGGCGATGTGATGTAATTTTTGAGAAACTTTGCATGCCTTCCAGGAGTGATCAGAAGGATCAATTGTAAGAACCTCATGATTAAAGAAGAACAATAATTTAGCCGGTAGAAATCCATTTGAAGTGAGTACTCTAGTTTCTGGATGAAGGCAGTGACGCAAGGTGTGGGGATGAACTTCTTTGTGCAGTCCTGCTCTGGCAGCTGCCATTTTAACAATCCTTTGGATGGTCCTTGGAGAAAGAGGAAATATCCTGCCCTGACCTCCGTGTTTGCTCTTATACTTCGCGAGTTCTCTTGCTGTTACATCGTCAAAAAGAACAATCCTGTCTTTTCCTCCTTTTCCTCCCCTTATAATAGCGGTTTTCTCCTTTACATTAACATCTTCCCATTTTAAGGATGATATCTCGCTTACTCTAGCTCCAGTAGCATATAAAAGCCTGAGAAGAAGCCTATCTCTCTCATTTCTCCCAGCTAAGATAAGCCTTTCTACCTCCTCCCTTGAAAGGATGTTTGGTAGCTTCCTTCTAACTCTCGGCCTCCTTATCGTTACAGGATTAGTCTGCATCATGCCTTGATCTACTAAAAACTCGTAGAATGTCCTTAGAGAGGCTATCCTTCTCAGCATTGTGCTATTGCTAAGGCTCCTCTCAGATTTTATCTTAAGCAGATATTCTGAGATTTCTTGTTCATCAACTTTTGTTGGATCCTTCTTTAGCCATAGCAAGAACCTTTTAGCGTCATAAGAGTATTGCCTTATGGTCCCAGGCCTATAGCCCCTCAGTTCCATCCAAGAGATGAAAGAGTTCAGGACCTTAGTGATGTTTACCATCCATTTTTGCTCTTAACCTGAGTATTTTTTAATATCGTTAGGGTCTCTTGATTCGACATGAAGCGCTCTCTACTTATCCTCTTAATGCTTATCTTCTTATCATCGATATGGATCCAAGCTCAACCTTACTATTATGCCCTAGAGCCGATAGAGGTGGGCAATCTAGCTCCAAGAATCAAAAGATCCTCTCCTTTTGTTGCTGGAGACAAGATAATTACCATAAGGAGGGCTGGGACTATACTAGCTGCCGTAGATGCAAAGAGTGGGGAACTTCTTTGGGAAACACCTCTAGGAGGAGTTGCAATTCCGGATGTATGGGTTGATTGGCGAAGGGTTTACGTTGCGACTGGTGAGAGAGCTACTAACTTCTTCATGGCCTTTGATCTAATGACAGGCAGAAGAGCATACTACACGAAATTAGCCGGAGATACTGATAGAAGCTACAATTCCCGACTTCTTTCAGTAGGAGACTTGATTTTGGTTCCTATTGAGGGAGGAATACTTTCAGCATTTGACAAGAACACAGGAGAAGAGGCCTGGACCGTAGAGCTTCCTGGTTCGATAGAGGTTCTTACGGCATATGATAATGTTGCTTATGTAGGATGTGAAAAGCATCTCATGGCGCTAAGAGCCGAGAGCGGTGAGGTAATCTGGGATCAAGAATTCACCCCAGAAGTCGTGGCTCTAGGACTCTGTGGTGATTACCTTCTTTCAGGTGTAGAATCGAACATTTACTTCGTTGATCCAGCAACGGGCGAAGTTCTTCCAGAATCTGTAAAGTTAAAGGGAGGAAATGTAGTTGCCGGTGAAATCCCTTGGTTAGGGAGCAAGGCCTATGTCATGTCTACTGGAGGTCTCCTTAACATAATAGATGTAAATGAGAGGAAAATCAAGGGATTCCTGAGGTTAGCAAAGAACGCTTTTGACCAGCCAATAATTGCTGGGAAGGCGCTTGTCTTCTGGAGTAGAAATGAAGGTATCTTCATATACGATTTAAACGTCGGCAAGAAAGTATACATTCCTGAATATGAGGAGTTCAAGCCTGTTTTCAGGTTAAGGCTGGATCCTGAGCGGTGGAGCATGATATTCCTCGATTTAAACGGCTCCCTCATGAGCATAAAGTTGCCAAGGGCTGCCTTTGTTGTTCAAAAGCTTGAGGCACTAGAGAACCTAACGGTATTTATTGAAGGAGTTGCTTCACTCTACTCTAACGATACGATTGTCCCGACGATAGAAGTAAGATCGCCAGAGGGTGATCTTCTATGGCTCGAGATGATGCCTTCATTGACTCCGTTGCTTAGAACTAGGAAGACTAGTTTTAGCTTCAGGCTCTCAAAACCCTTCTCGTACGTAGAACTTAAGGTTCTGACGGAAAATGGAAACATATCTTGGTTCCACAGAATCGAGCTTCCCTATGAGGAAGCAGGAGTAGCACCTACAAAGGTCGTAGGCTTTGCTACGTTCAAGATCCCTGAGTTAGGGAAGCTAACGGTAGGTGAAACCGCTGAAATATCGGGAAATGTGCTAGTTAATGCTAGCGGGCAGCTAGAACTTGTATTAGTTGGAGAGGGCATTATGAATAAAGCTGTTCCCTTAGGATGGGTCGATGCTGGAGTTGAAAAGCCCTTCTCGATTCAAACCATTCCTACAGCTCCTGGAGATCTAAGCTTCAAGATAATTGCAAAATTAAACGAAACTGAGGTAGGAGAAGCTGAGCTTCATGCGACTTGTGTTAAGGGTAAGTTGATAGAGAGCGTCTCCCCAACTACTATTAATGTCAACAAAGGGGATACGGTGAACTTGAAGGTTAAAGTGAAGAATAGATTGCTTGATAACGTTGTCCTCAGAATAGAGGCCTCATCGGACATCACAAACAAAAGCTCTGTTGAAGTAGGCCCCTTGAAGGCCGGAGAGGAGAAAGAAGTTCTCCTACATCTAGAGGCTGTTGAGAGCGGTTCTTCTAACATAGTCATTAAGATATTTCATAAGGAGGAGTTCATAGAGGAAACTTCTGTAGGAATCTCCGTAGGAGTCGGTGTTCCAACCCAGACCCCAACAACAACCCCATCTCCAACTCCAGCTCCGACTCCTGCTCCAATAAGTCCATTGGAGAGCTTCTGGAATCTTGTTGCACCAATTACAAACCTGCTCGAACCATACATAGGTGTATGGGGCTCACGTTTCGTTGTTCTAGGCCTGATAGCTGGCATACCTCTTATAATAGTTCTTAAAGCAGCTAGAGCTAAGAAAGAAGAAAAGCTGGCTCCAGTCTATGTCGAAGAGGTAAAGCCAGAAGAAATAGAGATAATCACACCAAGGCCAGCAAAAGTAGAGGAGGTTCCCGTTCCTGCTCCAGAGGTGCCGAGGGTAGAAGTAGAGGTTCCCATGATACAAAGAGAGCTGGAAGCAAGGTTAAATCAAATAGCCGGGAGATTGGCTTCCCTTCATCAGAGATCGAAGGGAATCGAAGAAGAAGGATTCACTGGTCTTGTTAACAGGGTTGACTCTCTGCGTAGGCTCCTTGATGATATAAGGGTTGAAATCTCTGAAAAAAGATATGATTACGCAAAGCAGCTCTTAGATAGCTTAGAATCGAACATGATTTCCCTTGATAGGCATTTAGATTCGCTTGAGGAACTTCTAGGATCTTGGAACAAGATAGAGGGCAGGATAAAGATGATGTTAAGTCTCTGGGGTAGAGCACCTGCTTCCCTTCTTACAACGATACCTAAGGAATTAAGAATAGTTGCTTTAACCAGATTTGCCAAACTCCATCCTGAGATGAGATTGGAACTTAAAGATGAAGAGCTAATCATGTTGGAGGAGTAAGCTAAGAAGGTTTATATTCTCAGTACCACTGAAGGTAGAAGAGCGACATTGGTTAGATTAGTAGTTCCTATATCAAGGCCAAGGGGTTTCCACTCAGAGATAGCATTAAAAGCAGGGGAGATTAGGCAGCTTGCTGTGATAGAATTTGGTTGCACGGGTGCTTTAGAGGAGATAGGTTTTGTTGACACATCAGACCTGCACCCAAACTTCTTACCAGAAGTATTCCTAGAGCTACAACCAGATGCAATACTGGCCAATCCTTTAGACGATGCTGCCGTGACTTTAATGCTAGAGAATGGTGTTGTGGCCTTAGAAGGAGATTGTAGGACGCTTAAAGATGCAATAAGGGCCTATTTGAGCGGAAATCTGAATCCATTAATTCCTTGGTCCGACTATGACCTCGAGAAACCTTCAAATTAGTTCTGCTTCTCAAAAAAGATCCACCAACTCCTTTCCTTTTTCTGTTAACGAATAGATTATCCTAATCCTCCCTGAGACCAATTCCTCCTTAGTTTTGGCTATTAATCCCCTTTCCTCCAAGCCCGAGAGGTGCTGATACACAGCAGATGTGCTTATCTCCACGCCCTCCTCCTTAAGCCTGGCCCAAATACCATAGGCGTGATAGGGCCTTTCCTTTAGGATCCTAAGGATTTTTTCCTTCGTGCTCCCAATCGGAAATATGCTAGGAGCTTCTCCCCTTATGAATTTCTCCAAGGCTATGTTCCTTTCAAGCTCTTTCATCGCAACAATTGGATCCTTTAGACCGGAACCTGTGATAACGCAGACAACTTGATCAGATGGATCTAGGCTTCCATTCTCAACCATCATTTGGACGCATGCGATAGTAGATGCAGCTGCAGGCTCTGCAAAGATCCCCTCCTCCTTAGCGAGAGTTCTTGCTGCCATTAACATGTCTTCTTCTGAAACAACGTAAGCCCACCCTTTGCTCCTCTTTATGGCTTCTACAGCCTCGAATCTCCTCTCTGGAAGATAAAAAACGAGATCTTTTGCGATATGCGGTTTTGTTATGGCTTTCTCTTCGTGTTCTCCAGCTATCTCATCAGCTATTGGGGAGCATACGGAGGATTGGACCCCAATCAAACGAGTTTTGTTGCCATCTATAATCCCAACTTGCTTCAACTCCTCAAGAGCTTTCCACAAGGACCATATCAAACCCCCACTCCCGACAGGGACAACTATGCAATCAGGTTCTCTCCAACCAAGAGCCTGGACTATCTCAAACGCTATCGTTTTATGCCCTTCTATGAGGAATGGATCCGCGTTGTCTGCTAAGTACATTAAATCAGAGGTTTCAAGGGAGTATTTGCTGTTTGGAAGCAATATTTCAGCGCCATAGGCTATCATCTGGTAAAGTTTGGCTAGATCTATACCTCCTTCAAGCCTTATAATGCATTTGAGACCTGCTCTAGCTGAGTATGCTGCCAAAGAGGCTCCAAGATTTCCCTTAAAACTCCCCTGGACTCCATTAAAGCCTTGCTCAATCAGCTTGGTTGTAAGAACGGATGCGCCTCTGTCCAAAAAGGATCCTGTTGGGTTTGTGGTCTCGTCCTTTATGAGGAGTTCCTCAAGACCAATCTTAGGGCCTATCTTCTTCGCTCTGTGCAGCCTTGTATTTCCCTCTCCCAGAGAGATGGCCTTCTCTGGAATGCTTGGCAGAAGCTCCCAGTACTTCCAAATTCCTCCTGCCCTGGAAACCCAATTTCTCTTAACTGGGACTTCTCTAAGCTTATCAAAATCATATCCAACGTTTAATGGTCCTTCACATTTCTCACATCTGTTTCTAAGTTTTTCTGGACTATAGGACGTCTTACACCTCTCACAGTAAAGGGAGCTTACATAGCTCATATCAAATATTCAATCTACCATACTGACATATAAGTAAAAACTAAGTTATATTGACAATGCAGCAGGATACTTCTAAGAAGGCAGCTGGCCTAGCAGTTGGAGCAGCTCTGGTTGCTGTCGCCACTTTGATGATTAGAGTGCCCATAGCCCCAACAAGGGGTTATATTAACTTGGGCGACACCATGGTCCTCTTGTTTGCGATCCTTCTTGGGCCGGTCGTCGGAGGAGCGGCTGGTGGAATAGGCTCTGCCCTAGCGGATATCATGGGGGGCTATCCTCACTGGGCTCCTTGGACGCTTATCATCAAGGGGATAGAAGGGGCTATAGCCGGTGAGATATCCAAGAGAAAGAAGTTCTTCATCTTGATAGGGACTTGCTTAGGAGCCTTCGAGATGGTAATCGGCTATTTCCTTGTCGAGTCATACTTGTACGGAGTAGGGGCTGCTGCGGTCGAGTTACCTGGTAACGTGATCCAAGCAGTCTCAGGCATAGTTTTCTCAAACGTCGTATATGTTGCGTTAAACAAGATGGGCATCAGCTTTGATTAACTATGTCAGAAGCCCAGAAACTTAAGCGGAAGATTTATGAATTATACTTATTTCTGCTTCCAATACAATTCTTTTTTCCTATAAATGGCCTTTTTAACATGGCTTTAGTGATTAATGTGAACAGGGACAAGCTCATTCGAGGTGATTGCCTTGAGAGGATCTCTTATTGAATGGATGCTTGAAGATATAAAGATGGCTAAAGAAATGGAAAAGAATCCGTGGTACAACAAGGGCATGTTATTATCGTATTTAGAGCACTTAAAAGAACTTTATGATGATATCACAGAAATCTTAGGCAAACGGATTAAAGAGTTCCTAGAGCAAGTAGAACCATTAGGAGAGGCATATCTGAAGGAGTTAAAGGAGAAAAATGGATCTAGGTGTTGAAAAGGATCCTTATATTGCGTACGATATGCCCTCTTTGCTTCCAAGATTTTTTTAAGATGATCCACATGTTCGGTTATCCTCCCATTAGAATACTTGATATACATGAAACATGGTTCTTTTACCTATTCAGGTATAAAGGACATGTAATAGGGGTTAGAGACGACTCTGGAAGCATAATGTTTAATCACCTGACCTTACATCCAGCTAGAGAGGACGCGTACCCTGACCTTCCCCCTCAAGAAGGAGCTGAAGAGGTGCTTAAGGAGTTCGCTGAGATTATGATGTGGATAGCTACAAACGTCACACCATTATGGTTCGGAGATCTATAAAGTGTTTTGATGGAAGGAAATGCTGGCTTCTCTCTAACTTCAATCAACATGTTAGCGCTTTAGGAAATCTATTTCTTTTGGAATTCCTGTGGTTAACACTTCAGCTTCTCTCTTTTTTACAATAACTGTATCCTCTATCCTTATTCCTCCCCACCCCTTTATGTATACTCCTGGCTCAACGGTCACCACCATGCCTTCCTTCAGCTTTCCCTTGGCCCCTACGAGTAGTCTGGGCATCTCGTGGACATCAAGCCCTAGACCATGACCTAAGGAATGAACGAACTCCTCGATCAACCCGTACTTTTCCAATACCTTTCTCGAAGCAACATCTGGATCCTCAAAAGGAGCTCCAGCCTTTACAGCATTTAATCCCTCGTTCTGGGCTTCAGCAACAGCCTCAAACCTCTCAACAATCTTACTGCTTGGTTTTCCATAGACAAATGTTCTTGTAGTATCACTGCAATACCCAGAGAACTTTGCTCCCCAATCGAAAAGCACTAAATCCCCTTCCTTTAATTTCCTCACAGTAGGCACATGATGGGCGTTAAACGTGTTTTCTCCAAAGGCAACTATGGACGGGAAGGCTAGATCAGATGCACCCAAGTCCCTCATAAGAAACTCAAGCTTGTTGGCTATTGTCTTTTCCATTACCCCTGGCTTAAGGTCATCTACCACGTATTCTAGGGCTTTAGCAGATATTTCAGCGCTTTTCTTGATCAAATCTATTTCCAAGCTGCTCTTTACCATTCTGAGGTTTTCCACAAAGGATCCAGCATCCAGAAGGGGAACTGATCTCCTCTTTGCCCTGAAAACCTTCCTCACTTCTTTTAGAGAAGCAACTCTAGACTTCTCGACACCAAGCCTCTTTACCCTAATTTTATGGCTGGCCAAAACCTCCTTTGCCTCTTTTAGGAGGTTAACGCTTTTTACTTGCTTTTTCTCAATTCCATAATAGGGTTTAACCACTTTCAGTTCGAAAGGAGATTCCTCCTCTGCAAGAGCATCTCCAAAAGCGTACCTAGCCAACAGGAATGGGTCTCCATCGATTGGAACTACGAGCAAACCTGCGTTCTTCGTTCCGCTAAGATAAAGCATGTTTGACCCTGGGAAGAAGAGAGAAGCGTCTACATCCTTCTTTTCCATCCACTTCTTTAACTTCCCAACCCTTTTCTGGAACTCATCCTTTCCTATCATAAGATCGGGCACCTTCCTCTCCTCGTTTTCTGGATCAGTATTTGCTATAAATGTGCGGAAAATCTGAGAGACTCGTTAACGGATAAGAGGTCCCTCAGCAAGCTTTTGAGATCATAATCAGGTTTAAGGGCTTACTTTCTTCTAATCAATTCAAGTATGGCCTTCACGAAGGAAACAATGTCTTTGACGTCCTTAGTCATTATGGTATAAAGCTTACGAGTCTCTATCTCTGTATATCTGTGGACTAAGATGTTTCTGAACTTGGCCATCCTTTGTAGCCTTTCGGAAAGGTCCTTGTCTATTATCTTCTCTTCTTCTAAGATCTTGAATATATCAACGTAATCTTTGGGCCTTCTATATCCCCTTACAGCTATTATGTGGTTAGCGATATCAAGACAAGCTTCTATCGACTCTAGCAAGGCGTGTTTGGATGCCATTATATCCCTGTAACTCCTCTCGAAACTTTCGTATCCCTCGGATGCTATCTCTTCCAACAACTTCAGGTTTCTCTCAATTAAGTCTATCCTGAGGTGAATCAGTTCTCTATCTATTTCCATGCCTCTATCCTCCTTTCTCTCATTCTGTTATATGAATCGAGGATTGGCTTGAAATCAAAGCATCTGTCCAAAGTAGAAGCTTCAAATTTTACTCTAGTCTTTTCATCCTTGGAAATTATTAGTTTTCCATGTTTTAGAACTTGGCAAAGGAAAATCAGGGGCTTATCATTAAGGAGCCTGACCTCTACATCTTTTCCAACTGCTTTACTTAGCCTAAGCGAAAGCTCGGTCTCATAGAATGGGTTTTCCTCTGGAGTTGGCGGATCCTTTACTAGAACGGCAACGTCTACATCGCTTTCCTCACGATAATCGCCCCTGGCTCTTGATCCGTATAGATATGCTATTAACACGTTTTCTTCATGCATAAGAGCATTTCTTAGCTTTTCTAACAGATTTTCCCTCTTCTTCCCCCTTACAATGGCTTCTATATCGCTCTTGTAGTAACGCAATCTTCCACTTGGGAGTCTAACGGCCCTGACTATCCCTTTTTTATGCCACGACCAAAGAGTCTTGTTGCTAACCCTTAGTATTGCCCTTGCCTCCTTTGGAGTAATAAGTTCCTCATAATCCATATAGGTAACAAAAGTAACAAAAACGTATTTAAACGCGACAGATCAACTTCTCATAATAGCTTTATTGGAGAATTGGTGTTGGAGCAAGGGGGTGAGTTGAACTGTCCGACATAGGAGAATCAGCTGTCAGGGTTATTTCCAGAAGAATAGGGGCCCACAGCCACATAAGAGGGCTCGGTTTGGATGAGAACATGAAGGCACTTAGGGTAGCTGACGGAATGGTCGGACAGATAAGGGCAAGGGAAGCTGCAGGCCTCATAGTTAACATGGCCAAAGAGGGAAAGCTTGCGGGGAAGGCAGTCTTACTAGCTGGCCCTCCAGGAACGGGAAAATGTGTAGTTGAGGATACTCCCGTCCTTCTTGGCGATGGCTCACTGATGGAGATAGAGAAGATATTTGAGGAAGCCATTAGAGATGGAGAAACCGTGAAATTAAGCGAAAATGAGGTTCTCGTAAAACCTAACAAGAAGATAACTGTGATATCTTTGAATCTAAACACCCTTACGTTTGAAAATCAGGATATCAGCTACGTGTACAGACAGAAGGTGGAGGAACCTTTATTCAAAGTTGTAACGAGATCAGGAAGGAGCATAACAGTTACAGGAGAGCATCCATTTCTGACAATAGAGGACGGAGAGATCAGGTTCGTTAGGGCCAGAGAACTCAAGGCGGGCTCCCACATAGCCGTTCCTAGGAGAGTTCAAGTTAGTCCATCAAATAACCTCCAGCTTAAGAAAGATGTGAGAGAGTATAGTGAGAGATCTGTTAGATACATTTTGAGTAGGAGAGCACAGAGGGCAAGGGCAATTATTCTGCGGGATGGTGGGGCTTCATATCGCGAAATAGCAAGAGAGTTCGAAGTTTGTCCAGAAACAGCGCGAAAATGGGTCATCAAGGACATGCCTTACCTCGAAAGCCTTAACAACTTGGAAAACCCCTTCCTAGTCAGATATTCACTTTATAGCAGGACACTTCCAATAGAGGCCCCTTCAAGCGTAACTCCAGAGCTTGCAGAGTTCATCGGCTATCTTATTTCGGAGTGCGACGAATATGTGGATGAAAAAAGACGCATATATTCCGTAAGATTCCACAACACTGATGAAGCTCTGCTGAGGAGGTTTGAGCATCTAGTAAGGAAGTTGTTCAAACTTAGAACTCATAGAATAACTTATGACAGGACTCCAGCTGTGAGGGTAAATTCATGGAGCCTAGCTGAGTACCTTAAGGCAATAGGATACAGCGTTGGGAGGAGAGCACGCTACAAAGACGTACCGAATTTCATCCTAAGGAGTGACGACGAATGTGTAAGGGCATTCTTAAGGGCGTTCTGTGAAGGAGAATCAGACATCAGCGACGAGGAGATATCGATTAATACCTCAAGCGAAAACATCGCAAACAAACTTGCTTACTTGCTCCTGAGATTTGGTATAGTAGCTAGGATTCGCAAAAGAGAGATCTCAGTCAATGGAGAAAAGCGCATCTACTACAGAATTGTGGTTTCAGGAGGAGAATTCGTTAAGAAGTTTAGGGAGGAGATAGGATTCTTTACAAAGAAGAGAAGGGAGAGACTCGAAACTCTTCACAAAAGAGCGAGCTCTACAAACGTGGACTTCATCCCTGGAGTGAGAAAAAGGCTTAAAATAGCGAGAAAGAAGCTTCAAAAGAGCAAAGGCGAGTTCTATGGATCTAAGGGAGGATATAGATATGAGTTGTCTCCGAATAACAGAAACTTCAGAAGGATCTCCAGGAAAATGCTGCAAAGAGTTGTTAAGAACAACAAGATAGGTAATTCCGAGGTACTTCATAAGCTAGCTTTCTCCGACATCTTCTGGGACTACGTTAAGGAGGTACACATGATAGAGTCAGATCATCAAATCTATGTTTACGATTTGTGCGTAAATGAGGAATCCCCCACGTTCATAGCAGGATTTGGAGGTATTGTGGTCCATAATACTGCGATTGCTGTAGCAATGGCAAGGGAGCTTGGAAGAGACGTGCCTTTCATAGCCATAACTGGCTCTGAGATATACAGCGCAGAAAGGAAGAAGACTGACGTGCTTATGGATGCTATGAGGCAGGCAATAGGAGTAAGGATAAGGGAGATGAGGGACATCTACGAGGGAGAGGTAACCGACATACACGTCAGATGGACATCAAACCCCTATAATCCATATCAGAAGGTCCCTGAAAGCGTGAGGATAACATTAGAGACGAAAGATGAGAAGAAGACGATTGAGGCAGGGCAGTCCGTTGCTTACACGGTCGTTCAGAACGGGATAAGGGAGGGCGACATCATCCAGATAGATGCTGATACCGGAAGGATATCTAAGGTAGGCGTATCTGAGAGCATTGGAAAGAGATATGATGTAGGAGAGGCAGAGGTAATTCCAAAACCAAGCGGACCCGTTCTTAAGAAGAAAGAGTTCGTTTACACCCTAACACTTGCTGACCTCGATGAGATGTTCATGAAAAGAAGGGGAGGAGGGTTCTTCTCCCTTCTCTTTGGAGGCACTACAGAGAAAGAGATAGATCCAGAGATAAGGGCAGCTGTAGATCAGCAAGTTAACGAATGGGTGGAACAACGCAGAGCTGAGATAATTCCAGGAGTGCTCTTCATAGATAACATCCACATGATGGACATAGAGGCCCTTAGCTTCCTTACGAGGGCGATGGAAGGGGAGCTCGTACCAATAATAGTTATGGCGACTAACAGGGGGGTGACGACCATAAGGGGCACCGACGAGAAGGCCCCCTTCGGACTTCCTCTTGACCTCTTGGACAGGTTAGTAATCATAACTACTGAGAAGTATAAGCCAGAGGAAATAGAAGAGATCTTGAAGATAAGGATGAAGGAGGAGGATATCAAAGCTGATGAAGAGGCATTGGCCCTCCTCAAGGAGATAGGAGGAGCTACATCTTTAAGGCATGCTGTCCAGATATTGAGCATAGCCGGAGTTAGAGCTAGGGCAAACGGAAGGGATAAAATATCGGCAAAGGACGTGGAGGAAGTAAGATCTCTGTTCAGAAACGTTTCTGATGCAGTTGAATACCTAAAGAGGTACGAATCTGAGCTTTTGAGGTAACCCGTCTTACTTTTTTATTCGCTACGCCAAGGATATCTGGTTTGATAAGGAGGGCGACTAGGCAGTACACTAAGGAGGAAGTGCTCTCTGTGCTAGATCCACTCGTCTCCGAGTGGTTTGACTTAAATTTCGAGGACTTGACTCCTCCCCAAAGGTATGGCATAATCCCAATCCATGAAGGAAAGAATGTCCTTATCTCAAGCCCTACTGGCTCAGGAAAATGTATTACACCAGATCAGCAAATTCTAATCGAGCTTAATGGAATAGTACAGTTAGTGAGAGGAGAAGAAATAATCTCTAAAGCAAAAAGCATGGGAAAACTCTTGGCTTACATTGAAGATGGAGAACTTTACTTCATTCCATCTCTTAGGGTATTTTCATTAAAGGAAACGAATACTGTTAAGATTCCTGCCTTTGTATTTGCTCAAGATTACCAAGGGGAAATTTTGGTCATAGAAACAGAAGCAGGACGGAAGATCAAAGTCACTCCAGATCATCCTTTGTTGGTGGCTACAGCGGATGGTTTTGGAAGATGGATTCCTGCCAAGGAATTAAGAGTTGGAGACATGATAGCTGTTATCAGGAGAATTGATTATCAGAGCCCAGAAATCGATCTTCCCCTAGGCAAAGCTATTGATACGCTGAGGAAGAACTTCAAAAAGGTGTTGACATACAGTGATTATGTCCAACTGAGGGAGAAAATCTCCAAATCTGGATTCCAGTCTCTTAACGATAAGGAATTGAATTTGGTAAGAGTCTTCTGTGGGTTAAGCTATTCGAAAATTGCAAAATTAACTGGCATCGGGACAACTACCGTATGGAAGTTTTTCAGAGGTGAAACAAGTTATGGGAGAGAGCTTATCATCGAAGTCTTGAAACGTGCCTTTCCTAAAGATATTGAGAGAAATAGGCTCTTCGTCTTATTGGAGAACGGAAGCATAGATACCTTCAAATATCCAGAATCTGTCACTGAGGAAGTTGTTAAGTGGATATCTTTTGTCCTTAGCGAAGGTCATATTCAATCCAGCCGAGTAAAGAGAGGCGTTGTTGACTTTATCTCAGTATCGCAGTCTAAGAATGTGAAGCTATTAAGAGAATTCTTAGAAATTTCCAAGCAATTATTTGGGATAGAGCTGACGCAAAAGAACGAAAGGGATTGGAACATCAATTCAAGAGCTTTTTGCACATTTGTATCTGTTTATTTGGACCTGCAACCCTGCAGCAGGGAAAAAAGGAAGATAATGCCTCGTTGGATTCTTAACCTGGATAAGGACTTAATGCGTACCTTCTTAAGGTGGTTCATCAGCCTAGATGCAGAAATAGGGACTCAAATAGCATTAGCCCAAGCAAGTAGGGATGTAATAGACAAAATCTCCTTTATGCTCCTAAGATTTGGAATATTTCCATGTTTAGGTGAACAACGTAAATACGCATCTAACACACCTGAGAGAAAAAGGGAAACATATCATCTCCTCTACATTCACGGTAAAGAAAACCTCAAGAAATTTTACGAGAAAATAGGGCTAGAAAGAGATCCTCCGCTGAAATTCAAGACAAAATTAGAAACCAAAAGTAGTGGAGACCACTTATTCAAGTTTCTAATCGATCTAAAATACTTAAGCGAGATTCCAAAATCCCTTAACATGCTATGGGACATCTTTGAAGAAAGATACGGAAACATATACGAAGTCGCAAGAAGAACTGGAAAAATCACATTAAATGCGGCAAACAAGTTGTATGAGCTTCTAAAAGAGGATTGCAGAGAATTTGGTGTGAAAAACTTACGTGTTCTGAATTATCTCGAAAAAATTAGGGATTCTGATATTCTTTACCTCAGGATAAGAAAAATCCGTAAGGTAAGTTACAAAGGTAAACTAATCGACTTCACTGTTCCTAACCTCCAAAATTTCATTGGAGGAAGAGGTGGCATAGTCCTTCACAATACTTTGACCGCTTTTATCGGCATAATAAGCGAGCTCCTTTCTATGGCTAGGAAAGGTGAGCTGGAAGATTTCGTGTTTGCCATCTACGTCTCCCCTCTAAGGGCTCTGGACAACGACATCTACAGGAACCTGAAGGTGCCATTAGAGGAGATACGCGAGCTTGCAAAGAAGAAGGGCCTTGAGTTACCGGAGATAAGGCATGCAGTAAGGACTGGGGACACGAGCACAAGTGAAAGACAGAAAATGTTGAGAAAACCTCCCCACATACTCATCACCACACCAGAGACCCTGGCCATAATCCTTGTAGCTCCAAAGTTCAGGGAAAAGCTGAGAAAGATTAGATGGGTCATTGTAGATGAGATTCACAGCCTTGTGGAGAGTAAGAGAGGAGTGCACCTTAGCCTCTCCCTTGAAAGGTTGGAACATCTCGTAGGAAGGCCCTTAATAAGGATAGGCCTTTCAGCAACGATAAATCCGCTGGAAGAGGTTGCAAAGTTCCTAGTAGGCTTTAAAAACGGGAAACCAAGGGACTGCCTGATAGTTGACACAACTTACGCGAAGAAAATGGATCTTCGCGTGATTGCTCCAGTTCCAGACCTTATCTACACACCCTTTAGCAAGATAAACGATAAGATGTACAAGATACTTTGCGACCTCATCAGGAAGCACAGGACAACTCTCATCTTCACAAACACAAGAAGCGGGGCCGAAAGGGTTGCCTTTAAGTTGAGGCAGCTACTTCCCCTTTACGTTGAGGAGATAGAGAAGGATGACGTGGCAGCCCATCACGGATCCCTTTCAAGGACTGTAAGGCACGACGTAGAGGAGAAGTTGAAGAGTGGGGAGCTTCGAGCAATAGTCAGTTCGACATCCCTTGAGTTAGGGATAGATATAGGGTACATAGACTTGGTTGTCCAGCTAGGCTCGCCCAAATCTGTGACAAGAGCCATACAGAGGGTTGGAAGGGCCGGCCACAGGCTGAGTGAGGTTAGCAAGGGCATACTCATATGCTCAGATAGGGATGATGCTGTAGAGGTTGCAATAATGTTGAAGGAAGCCATGTCAGGACATCTAGACAGAGCTCACATGCCAAGAAACGCTCTAGATGTTCTTGCACAGCACATAGCTGGAATGGCAATCGAACAGAAGTGGAAGGTTAAGGAGGCATATGAACTCGTTAGGGGGGCATATCCTTACGAGGATCTCGAATGGAATGACTTTGAGAGGGTTCTTAGGTACCTGTCAGGAGCCTACTCGGAGATGGAGGCCTACAAGGTCTACGGGAAGATATGGTATGATCCAGAGGAAGGGGTTTTTGGAAGAAGGGGCAAGCTTGCAAGGGCCATTTACTCTCAAAACGTCGGTACTATCCCTGATGAGGTTAGAGTGAGGGTTAGAACCATTGGAGGAAAAAGGCTTGGCAGCATAGAGGAGGAGTTCCTTGAGAGGCTCATGCCTGGAGATAGGTTTGTCCTTGGAGGAAGGGTTTATGAGTTCATAAAGACGGTTAGGGGATTTACAGCTGTAGTTATGCCTGCATACGATGAGAAGCCGACCGTTCCAAGCTGGTTCAGCGAGATGCTGCCTTTAAGCTACGATCTAGCTTTAGAGATCTCGAGGTTCAGGGGCAAGATGTTTAAGTGGCTTGAGAAGGGAGTAAAGAATGAGGAGATCGTGAGCTGGATAATGAAGAACTGCGGGGCAGATCAAAACATAGCAAACGCGATTTTGCGATACTTCAGAGAGGAGTGGCTTTACCTTAAGTCCAGAGGGGTTAGGAAGTTCCCCTCCGACAGGGTGCTTTTGGTTGAGGTATTTGTGGATGAAGACGGCAAGAAGTACGTTGTCTACCACGCACTCTTCGGAAGAAGGGTCAACGATGCCCTTTCAAGGGCAGTTGCGTACTTAGCCGGAATTAAGGTAAGGAGGAACCTCGGCGTCATTGTTGGGGATCACGGCTTCGCAATCGTTTACCCACCTGGAGTCGAGGTTCGTCAGTCATACCTGAGGAACATAAAACCTGAGGAGCTCCCATCCATCCTTAAGAAAGCGGTTGAAAGGACTGAGCTCTTCTTAAGGAGGTTCAGGCACGTTGCAACGAGGGGATTGATGCTCCTCAGAAGATACAAGGGGATGGAGACCAGCATAAGGAGGAGGCAGTTCAACGCCAAGAAGATACTTCAGGTGGTTAAGGAGCTTAGGGAATTTCCGCTGGTGAAGGAAACCTACAGGGAGATATTGGAGGACTTCATGGACGTTAGGAATGCGATGGAAGTTCTTAGGAAGATCAGGAAGGGAAAGATTCAGGTTGTGATGCTTAAGCCAACAAGGGTGCCATCTCCATTCTCCCACAACATAGTGCTTCAGGGGATGAGCGACATAGTGCTGATGGAGAGCAGGAGGCAGATGCTTGCAAGGCTTCACAACATGGTGATAAAGATGATAGGGAGGGAGGTCTATGTTGCAAAAGGTGGAGATAATTGAAGGGATCGAGCTGGTTCCCTATGGTGTCTTCATAAAGGAAATCAAGGCATTAGCGATAGCAGATCTTCACATAGGTTATGAGGAGGCCCTCCTAGAGTTGGGAATACACCTTCCCAAGAGCCAGTATCCAAAAATAAAGGAGAGGGTTCTTTATCTTTTGGATGAGTTGAATCCCCGGCTTCTGATAATCGTTGGAGATGTAAAACACGAGTTCGGAGAGGCAAGTAGGCAGGAGTGGATAGAGGTTCTAGATCTATTAGATACTCTTCAGCAAAGGGTGGCACTACACATTGTTAGAGGGAACCACGATAATTACCTCATCCCCATCCTCAAAAGAAGACGAGTACCCTTCCATGACCCTTTCTTTTTACTTCGGAGATATCTTTTTGTTCACGGCCATAAGAGAGTCCCAGAAGAAGTTTTCAAACGAGCAAGAATTATCGTTATGGGTCACGAGCATCCAGCAATAACCTTTAGAGATGAAGTTGGAGCTAAAACTAAGTTTAAGTGTCACTTGGTTAGAAAGATGAATGATTCTTGTCTTGTAATCCTACCAGCCGTCTCCCCCTTGGCGCCTGGTGCTGATATTAGCTTTAGATTGCTTCCTTTTTCTCCATTATTAAGAAAAATCGATCTTGAATCTTTTAGGGTTATAGTGATTGATGAAGAAAGTGGTGCGTTTGATTTTGGTACATTAAAGGATCTTAGGAAGTTCTTTGGAACAGAAGCACAATTACAATGATTTAACTTTTGTAATAAGGCCAAATGTTTTAAGAGAGGATAATATAGTTAAGCGATGAAGACTTGCGTCAATGTCTTTAAAACAAAGAAGTAATGGCAGCTACTCTTAATTAAAACAGCTGACAGAAAGTTGCAGCAATCATGTTTTCTAATGATAGTTATTACCTTCATGTTGATTTAACGCAGGCTAAAGGTTAATATAATCATCTGAAAATCTCTTAAAAGGTGACGCTCATCAGGGAAGCCTTTAATCTAATGGATCAGGATTGGGATGTTGCTATTATTCTGGACGCTTGTAGGTTCGATTTTTTTGAAAGATTTTATCGATATTTTTTTGAAGGAGAACTTCTAAAGATAACATCTAGAGGCTCTTGTACTTCTGAGTGGTTTAAAAACACTTTCACATCACTTTACAGTGATACAATATATATCTCGGCTAATCCATTTATTAATTCCTCTCCCTTACAATTTGGAGGATTTTCTGCAAGGTCTCGCTTTGCAAGAATTATAGATGTGTGGGTTTATGCTTTGGATTTGAGTGTTGGGCACAGTTTTGCCAAGCAAGGTCACAAAACTCTTTTAGACACATTAAAGAGAGGAAGGGATAAGAGAATCATTGCTCATCATCTCCAACCTCACACTCTTTATATATGCCAAGATACTTTGTTTCTGGTTTTCCAGCTTCAGATTTTCAAAAAGGAGAAGTTCTAAGCGGAATATCCTCTCAGAGACGTAGAGGATTTTACAATAGTATGGAGAGGATCGTCAAATTGCTGATGGGATTTTCAAAGAGCTAGATCTAAGCAAAGGAATAACTTTTAAGACGAGGGAATTGCTTAAACTGCACCTTCATGCTCTTTAGATGCAACAAGAAGGATATGCGGCATCAATGAACCATGAAAGGCATATGCCGCTAATCTTTTGATAGTGCTAGAGACACTTACGTTTGTTATAAGGCGACTTGACGGGCGGGTTGTTCTAATCCAGACCATGGTGAATTCTTAGGTGAGAAGTTTGTTTTCTAAAATCCTTGCAATGTGAATGTCCGATATTCAGAACAGTCCCTTACCTCATAGTTAAAAGAGTAAAAACTAGAAAGCCTTTGTCTAGCTACTCAATCAAATTGAAACTAAATCTGTTATCTCATTCTTGTAGAGAAAGTAAAAAAGGCAAAAGTTAATCATAATAAAGCTTATCTGATTCCGAGAAAGGTCAAAAACTTAGTAAAGACTTGAAATTCCTTTCTACCGAGTTATTTTCTATAGGATAATTTTCTCTTTATCGACTTTACTACATAGCGAGTTCTGAGCTTTACAGGTGAGAAGAACCTAATTCCTCCTTTCATAGGACTTTCCTCTATAAATGCATCTATTATGGGTTTACCATCTACGTAGTCCGGGATGGGATAGCCAAGAGCGTGTAAAATTGTTGGTAGGATATCGCATATGTCCGAGACTAGCTTAGCTCCTTTTTTTACCCCGGGACCTAAGATACCGATAATCCCATTTCTCTGATGCTTGCCTCTGAACTGTGACCAAGGTGGTCCTCCAACAGATGTCTTACTGTGTGGGATATTTGAAGTCATCGAAACAACATCATCCTTTAGTTTCACTATTAAATCGGGGGCTTCTTCCAAAGCAGTTCCCTTGTAAACGACATTTCCCTCTAATACTTCTTCAACTACATTGATGTTGGAGAAGATCTCCTTTAGATCTTGAATACACCTCTTTTCTTTATCCTTGACACCCTCCTTCAAATCATTCCTTAGAAAAATGAACGAAAATTCTGTAGGCGAACCAATAGCAAGAGCCTTAGTTTTCTTGTAATCTAGATCTCTATATGATAAGATAAAAGACCTAACGAATTTTTTTACAAGAGATTCTCTCGTTGCGATACCCAAAGCAGCCGCTGCGTCTATAGTTGGAAATACCTTTCTCGCCCATCTCACAAATCTAGTGGCTATGAGTTTTATAGGCGTTATCAGGGATCTTCTGAACGCCAGATATCCATGCTTCCAAAGCAAAGCATTGGGGAAGAAACTGTTTTTTATTGAGGAAAAGCCGTGATCGCTCATAATTATAAGCAAGGTATCTTGACTAACTAGAGTGAGGGCGTCCTGAAGTATCTCGTCTGCTGTCTTGTAAACTTTTAGTAATTTTTCTTGGTCAACCCAAAAATAATGAGAGGCATGGTCCGATCCTGTAATCCAGTAGATTGAAATTTCTGGCTTATATTCCATCCATAATGACTTAAACAACTCCCATTCCTTCTTCATCCAACTAATAAGTTTCTTAAGGATCTCAGGATCTGAGAGGTCGATTATAATGCCACCTGGTAAGTATCCTTCCTTCTTAAGTCTCCTGAAGATGGATTCGGGTTCTGCAAATCTGGTGTTGGACGGGACACCAAATCCTGCTACTGCAAAGCCATTTATTGGTTTTGGAACGGGATATAGTAAAGGAATGCCAAAAACCCCAACTGAGATTCCCAGCATGTTCGCTACATCGATTATTGTGGGAACTCTTGATTTACCGAGGTAATTTAATCTGGTTCTGGACAACTTTTCCCTATCGATCTCATACAAGTCATATATACCACTTTTTCCTGGTTGTACGCCAGTCATTACCGCTGCAGAGGCAGGAGCCGTTACTGGTGGGATAGTTGACCTTAAAACTCCAAAGGCACCCTCTTTCATCAATCTATTGAAAGATGGAAGTTGACCGCTATCTGACCATTCTTTCGTTTTCTTAGGAGAAAGTCCGTCGAAGACAAGCACCAGCACTCTTTTAAAGGCCTTATCCTGCTGATTCTTCATGAAAATCCCTCGCTATTATGAAACTCACTTTAATAGTACTTTCACAAAGAAATTACTATATAACGTTTATTTTATCTCAGATCCAGCTCTATTATAAAATCTACCATATTGTCTCTTTTCTCAAGAGATGACACAACACTATATAGGGATGGGCTCATCAATCTTGTAGTTTAGGACCATAAATGCCCTCTATCACTTGTTTAATGGTAAGCTCTTTATTCCTTAAGCATTAGCCCCTTATCAACCCTAATTTAGTTAATCATCAAACTTTTATGATACAAGATTAGTTTTTCAAGTTCAGCGGGGAAAAAATTATGAAGGAAAAAAGACCACTGGTCTCAGTTATAGTATGCGCTCACAACGAAGAAAAATACGTTGATAGTTGCTTATCTAGCTTACTAAAAGCCCTAAAGGGATTTGAAAGTGAAGTAATACTTGTAGCGGATAGATGTACTGACAGGACTGTTGAAAAGGCGCAGAAATATGGGGTTATGGTTATCGAAAAAACCTGGAAGAGATGGAGAAACAGCTATTCTGAAGCCTTACAAACTGGATATTTGAAATCTAAAGGTGAATATATCAGCATAGTTGACGCAGATATCGTGGTTCCATCAAATTTCTTCAGAGATTTAATTCCATTGATCCGTGGAAGTACTGTTTCAGTTGCAGCTCACATTGTAACCTATCCATTCACCTTACTAAACAAATTAGTGAGTGCTTGGGAAAGAACTTACGAATTCACCCCTCTGGGTAAAAAACCTAGAGGAGCAGCAAGAATAGTACTGAAAAAGAGTTTAGATGCAATAGGAGGATTCAGAGATGTCCCCACGCCAGACACAGATATTGACTTAAGATTTGAGAAAATGAATTGGAGGAGCATATCCACTAAAAAAGTCAAAGTCTACCATATAAGGCAGATATCCCTGAAAACCATAATAAACGGGCAGATAAACCGTGGAAGAGGAAGGTATGCTCTAGGAATAAGTCTATTGAGAACGCTTGGACATTCTTTGCTGCGTTTAAGGCCTTTGATGATTTGCGGTTGGTTACTTGAGTGGAGGGATGCTAAGTTAAAGGATAAACCTGTTAAGGCGCCCCTGAGGCAAAGATTACAAATAATCAAATAAGTACCTGATATCCTATAGGATCCTTAAGATAGAGATCTAAGTTCTTATTCCTAAAGCTTAAGAATTAAATTAGCTAAATTCTTAGCACCGTCAGAAAATTTAGGGGACCTTCTGTCTTTTGATTCTTCTATGGCCTTTAGCAAGTTCCTTAAGGTTATCTTGGTTACTAATGTAGCATTGACCTTTTTTGCTAAGTATTTTGCATCCTCTATCCCAGCAGTTCTGGTCCACTCCGGATTAGGTACAATAACAGCTGGTTTCCGATAAACCAACGTCTCTAAGATTGTAGCGCCAAAATGCGTTACAACTACATCCGCTCCAGCAATGAGCTCATGAAATTTAGTAGAAAAATCAATAATTTTCCATTCAGGATGCTTTTTCCTATATGGTTCAGGATCTATACGACCCGTTTGTAAAACAACGTTTTCTAGGTTGCTCTCTGAAATAACGTCAAAAAGTTGCTTATGGCCTTGTGTTCCTCCAGTTATGAGGATGTAGCCACCATTCCAAGGTTGAACCTCGGGTTTGGGAAGTAAAGGTCCGACAACAATGCCTCTTTTTAACAGCTTTTTCTGCTCCTCCCAATGCAAGGCGGTTATGTCTGAAAAGTGCTGTAGAATGTAAGCGGTCTTAGAAGGTTTAGTGAAGCGAACTGGACTCTCAATATTAACTAAAGGAATTCCTTTAAGCCAGGCAAACAGACCGGGTGGAATGCAAAAATTGCTACCCGTGCTAACTACAACATCATATCCTCTAGATATCTTGTTATAGGATTTAGCGAATGCCCTGAGCAGTTTAGGTAAGAACTCCGACGTAGGAGTTTTAGGTCCGCGGGCCTTCAATAGGAAATCAACATATCCAAACTTACTAAGCCTTTTCTGACTTAAAACATCCCCCTCAGGAACCAAAAAATGCAGATGAGCCCTACCATAGAGCCTTTGAGCCAAAGCATAACCGTAGCCAGTGTGACCCCCACCTCCAGCTAATATTAAGATTCTTCTAGACATACGTTAACTCAAATGGCTGAGTCTTTTTTTTAAGCATTAAACTCATTGTCAAAACTTACTTGGGTCTTTCTTCTTTTTCTTCACAGAGATTCTTGAGATGAGCAATGGTAAGGAGTTTAGCTTCTATCTAAGGCTAGGAATGGACTAGGGCTTATAGGATAGTTCTGAACTTCTAGCTTTTTTGGATATGCATATGTATGCCTTTAAACTACTCGTTGGAAGAGGCTAACAAAGGAGAGAGCTCATATGGAAAACCTTTATTTAATGATCACGAATCACCTGAATAGTGAGTTTTCCTATTCTTCTCAGAGTATGAGGATCCTCTAAATGTTTATAATTGTCATTTCTTGCTTGATACAAACCATTTTTATGGGTGTTTATCAAGATCAAAAACCAATTCAAGGGGATTTGAATGAGAGTTTGCGTTATAGGTCTAGGTACGATTGGTTTGGCAACCGCAAAATATGTAGTTAACAAGGGACTTGAGGTCTGGGGGTACGATATCAGCTCGGAGGCCGTAGAACGAGCTAAAAAGGAGGGAATCATAAACTCTACGTGCTCTTGGGATGAAATCCCTCCTTCAAACGTTTATTTGATATGCGTATATACGGGGCTAAAGGGGGAAAGTCCTGATATCTCTCCAATTATCGATGTCTGTAAGAAAATAAAAAAGAGAATAGACACCCGGCCAGTTCCATTAGTTTCTATTGAAAGTACGATAATCCCAGGCTTATCTCGGAAGATTTTTGAGGAAATCTTCGAAAAAAGAATTTATCTTGTCCACGTACCACACAGATATTGGGCTGAAAGACCAGACAAGTATGGAGTCAAGCAGATTAGAGTTATTGGTGGTGTTAACCCTGAGAGCCTCAAGATAGGCATAGAATTTTACAGAGACTTCTTAGACATTCCTCTTCACGTTGTCTCATCTGTTGAAGTAGCTGAAATGTCTAAGATAGCGGAAAATGCATATCGTTACGTTCAAATAGCCTTTGCTGAAGAACTAAGGATGATCTGTGAGGAGCTGGGTATAGATTTTGAAGAAGTACGTGATGCCTGTAATACTAAATGGAACATCGAAATTTTAGAGGCGAGAAACGGCATTGGGGGACATTGTCTGCCGAAGGATATAAGATATTTAGCCTCAATAACCTCATTCAACACTCTATTAAGGAGCTCAATACTTGTTGATAAGAAATACAGAACCTGGTTAAGCAAAAGAGATTGTATGCATAAAAAACCTAGGGACTAGCAGCGCGCTAGCTAAAATCCATCAGAATAAGGTAAGAGAGGCTTAAGACAACGCTTTACTAATCCAATAGCGCGTAACTTATGAGAATTTGTAATGAGTTCATCATTAAGATTAATGATCATATTCTAATGATTATATTCTTTAAAAAATAATATCTATTAATCTAAAGATGTAGTTTTGTATTAGACTTAAGATTTAAAAAATCTTTTTAGTCTAAGAATCATAAATTATGTCCCCTAAAGTTGCTTGTGTAATGTGTACTTGGAACGAGAGACAAACAGCTCCGATAGCTATCGAATCTACCAAGGATTTTGTTGATCATTATATAATTGTAGATAAAGGCTCTGAAGATGGAACCGTAAAGCTAATTGAAGAGGTTGTTGAAAGATATGGACTAGATGCCGATATCTATGTTAAGCCTGAGTTGTTCTTATACGAAGCAAGACTGTTTGCCATGAAAAAAGCCGAGGAGGAATGGATTCTAATACAAGATGGCGATGAAGTCTTTCACACAAATGGTCCAAATAGTATTTTTCATTTAAAAAAATATATGAAAAGACTAAAAAATATAATTTTCTGTGCCCCCATGACAGTACTAGAATATGACTTTTTGCACACAAAGTTCCCAGTTTATCAAGCACCTCACCGCTTTTTGTTTTACAATAACGGATATTTTATAGAAAAAAAGAAAAAAGGAATTGACATTCCTGAAATGTTTGGTGTTGAATTGCATCTTAAAAAAGTTTATAAGTTTAATTGTAGGATCAAATCTCCCAAGAGAATGTTTCTTCGACAATTCTGGAATGAATGGTATCACGAGACTAAAGCATATCAGAAATACTCCAATCTTGAAGATTACGTCAAAGCAAAGTTAGGGACAAAAGACTTGACACCATATATAAATAAATGGATTAAGGAATATCATCTAAAGCTCATTGTTTATAAAGAGAATATCTTTGGATATCGTCCAGCTGTCATAAAGAAGTATATAAGAAAGGGGATGGTTAAAGGATATGTTTGACGTCGGTTTTTTCAATAAAAAGTTGTATTTTCGTATTTGGCTACATTTATATAGGATATGTTTATTCTTTTTAACTTGGTATAGTAAAAAGGGAAGAATTTTTCTTATGGGAGTCTCTTTAACTCTGCCTGGTGATAATATTAAAATGTTTTGCTTAGATACATCTAAATAAATTTTTATATCTCTAAAAAGAGATTTTAATATTTTCTTATAAAATTAAGAAAATAGGGGTACTTAAAGAGTTTTAATCTCAACATATCTCTCGATGGACGGCTACCATGGCCTTAAGAATGCCCTATTCTCGCAGCTGTTTAGGTGGGCTACATGCAATAAATGATAGAAGCGCCTCCTTCCGAGAATTGGATCCTCAATCGCACACCCTTAATGCAGGATCGTGATATTAACATCACTCCTCTTCCTTTCTTCCCCAAGCCAGAGAACCGAACAACAATACAGCTTTAACGCTTGAATCCGATGAAGTTAGGCTGCTTAACAAGCGCTTCAGTAAAGCAATTTTGTTTGACGATTTTTATCATGCTCACTTCCTCTTCAATATTTCTTTTGCTCTAGGGCTCTCAAATCATTTCTCTCTGATAAATGGTTGGGAGGAATAGGAGAAGTTGATCACTCAAACCTTCCCATTTCTAGGTGTATAGAACAAAGGCCCTTATACCTCTCTATGAATCTATGTTCCTCTCTCAATAATCCTTCTAATGCCGGATCTCAAATTTATCTGAGGCTCAAACCCAAGAATCTTTTTAGCCCTTTGAATATTTGCCTTGCTATGTTTGATATCCCCCTTTCTAGGAGGAGCAAAGACTGGCTTAAGGTTAGAGCCCATAAGGTCGGAGATCATATTTGCTAGAATAAGGATTGTTATTGATTCACCGCTCGCTATGTTAAATATGCCAAAATCTATCGGACTCTTAAGAGCTAAGAGGTTTGCATTTGCCACATCTTCAACGTATATGAAATCTCTCGTCTGGAGTCCATCTCCATATATTATGGGTGGTTTTCCTTCCCTGATCCTCTCAATAAACCTTTTTATTACCCCAGCATATTCCTCTGACTGGCCTGGACCATATGTATTGAAATACCTAAGAATTATCGCCTTCAGCCCAAAGGTATTGTAAAAAGAGGAGCAATAGGCTTCACCAGCAAGTTTAGATGCTCCATAGACAGAAATGGGCTTAGTAGGATGATCTTCTTTAATAGGAAGTTCGTGAGGGATCCCATAGACTGCTGCACTTGACGCATAGACAACCTTTTCAACTCCTGCTTTTACCGCTGCCTTAAGGACATTTAGAGTTCCTGTTGCATTGACCTCATGGTAGAGCGCTGGCTTTTCTGCGGACTCTTCAACACTAATTAGAGCGGCAAGGTGTATAATGTAATCTGAACCATAAAGCGCATTTTCTAATACTTTAGCATCTCTAATATCAACCTTGAGAATTTCTAAGTCTAGTTTCCTTATCCCCTCTAACATACGAGCAGTATGGAAGTTATCCAAAATTTTTACTTCAAATCCCCCCTCTAAAAGGCGTTTTGCAGTCCAATACCCTATGAAGCCCGCTCCTCCAGTAATTGTCACTCTTTTCATAGGTCTTTTCTGATCTTACCTCCTTTTCTTTAAAGATATATTCCCGTGAGCACCCTTTGAAAAAAATCAGTTCAGGAAAGGAAAAAGAAAGCGGATAGGTTTAGAAAATAATTGAATCTTAATGGAAAGGGGAAGTTAATGCCTTCTAATAGATGATAGAATGGCTTACAGTCTGCTATCAAACGATCTAATGAGCTTTGTTGAGAGGTCTGGTGATAAGAATCAAAATTCGACAGAGAGCAATAAATCATAAAGAGTTTTGAAGCTATCTAAAAGTAGGTTAGGGTATTGGAGGCTCGTCGTCTAAGAGTTATTGGAAAAGTTCAAAGAGTAGGATTTAGGAGGTACGCATTAGATCTGGCCCAAGATCTGGATTTAACTGGGTATGTCAAAAACCTACCTGATGGATCCGTCGAGATATTTGTTCAGGGTGAGAAGGAACGGATTTCAAGATTTCTAGAAATGATAAAAGATCATCCACTTGCAAAAGTGAGAGAAATTAAAGAGGAGGAGGTTCCCGTAAGGCCTGAGATCAAAGAGTTTAGGATAACTTTTGGGGAGTTAGGCGATGAGCTTCAAGAAGGATTTGGAGCAATGCAGGCAGCCTTTATGGAATATTGGAAGGAGTTTAGGGATTACAGGGAGGAATTTGAAGACTATAGAAATGAGTTCGGGGATTACAGGGAGGAATTTAGGCAATTCGCCAAAAGGACGGATGAAAACTTCAAGCTTATCTTGGAAAAGTATGGTGAGATCTCTGAAAAACTCACGTTGATTCTTGAGACATTAATTAAAGAATCTGATGAGACCAGAAAGATGCTAAACGAGACCATGAAAGCATTAAAGGAGGCCTTGGAAAGATTACCTAAGTAAAAAGTAATTTATTGAAAATCATTGGTTCAGTTTTGGATTTACATCAATATGCACTTCTCCTAAAATTGCTCCATGCAGAAGTTCTCGATTCCTGCTGAGAAAACGATCTAGCTAGTGATGGAGAGCTCTAAGTTCCTCTATTTCTCTTCCTCCTTTTCCTCTTTCTCCATCTGCTCTAACTCTTTCTCTAGCTCCTTTTCCAATTCTCCAATTGGAGGAGGAGGTGGTGTTGTTGCCAAAGTGTAGCCTATCCATCCCAGGATTCCAAAGACTCCCAAAACAGCGACAGTACCGGTGAGCTTTAGCACCAACATGGCTATCTTAGCGTTAGTCAAAAAGAGAGCATAAACGTAAGCTATGCAAACAACTATGGAAATCAGAAGGATTAAGCCTCCAATTGCCTGATCCTTACTCATTTATATCCCTTCTCGATAGATCGAGAATAATAAAAATTTGATCAATTTGCTCAGAATCTCCGCATTAACTGTAACACAGTTGGGTGTATTACTCCAGAAATTGGGACTTGTGACATGCTTACTCCTGATCTCGTTTTACAGCAAGCTTCCAGCAATTAAGTCCTCTTATAGTCATCTTCGACCCTAAGAATATCGTCTTCCTCTATGTACTCCCCGTTCTGTACTTCTATTACCTCCAAAGGAATCTTTCCTAGATTTTCGAGCCTGTGCAAGACCCCAGGTGGAACGAATGTGCTCTCCTGTGGTCTAAGGAAGAAAACCTCATTTCCTTTCGTAACCTTGGCCACCCCCTTGATTTTGAGTTTCTCATTGAAGGAGATCTCATCATCAGAATGGAGGACGTAATAGGCAGGGGCTTTTGCAAAGAGATCGAGTCAGAATTCCCAGGAATGTGCGAGAGAATTGGATGTCCCTTTTGCAGCGCAATTACTTGCGCCATCTCCATGTCATTAGGCAGGCCCGTGATAATAGATTCTGTGAGCATCTCCCCAGGCGGGAAGGTCACTGAGACTGTCTTTAGAGTTATTAGATGGGGCTTGAAGTGCCCAGAGAATTCATTACCAACTGTTTTAATGGCTAAAGGCTGATATCTTGGTCAAGCTGGGAGAAATGAAATTCAGGGTGCTAACAGTAAAATTGAGGAAGTCGATTTCCATTATCTTCCTTGCAATATACATAGTTTCAGCTCTTTCGCAGTTTGTTTATGCAGGACCTCCACAGCACATTAGATATGAGGTTGCTAAGGAGCTTAACCTGCCTCCATGGGACAAGCTCATCGTTTCTTGAATCTCTGGAAACATCTCAAACAATTGGAGCTACATTAAGCTACGGCCCTCCCATGGGCTGGAAGAGGTTCTACTCGTTTTCATTCATGGCATAGATAAGAGAGTGTTCTGGAGGGTAGAAAGTTTCGACCTATTTGATGGGGAAAGTCCGATCTTGGATTTAAGGCGTTTTTGACTTCAATCAAGTTCAAGTCGAGTTTGAAAGCGAGATCTTAAACGAGATCAATCAATATATATGAATCATAATTAAAAACGTCAAATTTTGTTGAAATAAGCGGTTTTGATGGTTTGCATTTGTTTTATCTGCCTTCTAGTCTTGTAATTACATAGAAATATTTTTTAATTATAACGAATCTAATGAAATTTTGTGAGAAAAAGTCGTTATACCACGGTATCCATCCCAGTATCTCTCTATGAGAAAGTTAAGAAGATGATAGAAGGCACTGGCTTTTCCTCAGTAAGTGACTACGTTACTTACGTCCTCAGAGAGCTCGTCGCCTCCTATGAGGAGTCCAAGCTTGACTTCACGAAGGAAGACGAGGAGCGAATAAAGCGAAGGCTAAGGGCTCTTGGCTACCTTGAATGAGGTGTGTTACCATGGTCTCAAGGCCCCACGGAGGCAGGTTGATAAGTAGAGTGGCCAGTGAGAGTAGGAGGGAGAGGATACTAGCTAAGGCGTCAGAATTTCAGACCATTAAGATAAATCTGGAAAAAGCTGTAGAAGTAGAAAACCTGGCTAGGGGAGTATATAGCCCTCTAGAAGGCTTCATGCTCAGCGAAGACCTAAGAACCTGCCTGGAGGAGATGAGGCTTACCAACGACGTCCCGTGGACCATGCCTATACTCCTTGATCTGAGCGAAGAGGAGGCTAAGGATTTATCAGAGGGCGATGAAATCCTTCTTTCCCTTCATGAGATGCCGTTGGCCACGATGGAGGTTGAGGAGATCTATAAGAATGAAAAGCATGAGCTGGCTAGAGCCGTCTTTGGCACAGAGGATGAGAGACATCCAGGGGTTAAGATGGTTAAGGAAATGGGAGAAGTACTTGTTGGGGGGAGGATAAACCTTCTTAGCTCGGTTCCAAATCCCTATGAGAGGTATACCCTCTGGCCAAAGGAGACCAGGGTTCTCTTCAAGGAAAAGGGTTGGAAGACCGTTGTTGGCTTTCAAACAAGAAATGCTCCACATAGAGGGCATGAAGCCATTCAAAAGACGGCACTAGCGCTTGTTGATGGCCTCTTCGTCAATCCAGTGATAGGGAGGAAGAAGCCTGGGGACTTCAGGGATGATGTAATATTAGAAGCCTACCGCGTGCTCATAGAAAACTATTATCCAAGGGATACTGCTGTCCTTGCGATTCTTCGTTATGAGATGCGATATGCGGGGCCTAGAGAAGCAGTTCACCATGCAATAATGAGGAAGAACTTTGGGTGCACCCACTTCATCGTTGGAAGGGATCACGCCGGGGTTGGCAACTTCTATCCGCCATACGCTGCTCAGGAGATCTTTAAGGAGTTCCCTGACCTTGGAATAACCCCTCTTTTCTTCAGGGAGTTCTTCTATTGCCATAAGTGCGAGGCTTTAGTAAATGAGAAGACATGTCCTCACCTGGAGTCGGACAGGATAAGGTTCAGCGGGACCGAGATAAGGAAGCTTATTATGCAGGGGAAAACGCCTCCTCCAGAAGTAATGAGACCAGAGATTGCTGAGGTGATCTTGAGCTTCGAAGATCCGTTCGTGAGGTGATCTTTTGGTCAATTTCCGTTCAAGGGATTTTAGATGTATAGGGAAGTGATCTGATGGGAGATAGCAAGAGAGTCATGGTAATAGGTTTGGATTCAGCTCCCCCATCCCTTGCCTTCGATAGGTTCCTATCAGAGATGCCTAACCTCTCTGAACTCATGGATGGGGCAAAGTATGGTCCTCTTAGAAGCTGTCATCCTCCAATTACGGTTCCAGCGTGGGCAGTCATGGCAACCAGCAAGACCCCAGGAGAGCTTGGTATGTACGGGTTTAGGCACAGAAAGCCCGGAGAGTACAGGGAGTTCTACCTAGTTACATCAAGAGAGCTTAAGGAGCCAGCTGTCTGGGATATAATAGCTAAAGAAGGGAAGAAATCTCTTCTCATAGCCTTTCCTCCCTCATATCCTCCTAGAAAAATAAGCGGTTGGATGATAAGCGACTTCCACACTCCAAGCACTGCAAAGAGCTACACATACCCCCCTTGGCTCCGCTTAGAAATTGAGAGGGTAATAGGGGGGCCTTTTACCCACGACGTCGAGTTCAGGGTTGAGGAAAGGGGGCCTCTTGTGGAAAGGCTCTTCGAAATGACGAAGCAGCATCTAAGGGTTGCAGAGCACCTTGCGAAGGTGAAGGCATGGGACCTCTTCTGGTACGTAGAAATAGGTTTAGATAGGCTTCACCACGCCTTCTGGAAGTTCTTCGATCCAGAGCATCCAAGGCACGTTTCAAACAGTGAGTTCGAGGGAGTTGCAGAGAGCTACTACAAACTGCTTGATGAGGGAATTGGGAGATTTGTTAAGGCTGCTGGCAATGCATTCGTGCTCGTGGTTTCGGATCACGGGGCTAAGGCCATGACAGGAGCCTTTGCCGTTAACGAATGGCTGGCCGATAACGGATACCTCTACTTTGAGGACAGGCCCAAGGAGCAGACAGAGCTTAAGAAGGCAAAGATAAACTGGGAAAGGACGATTGCTTGGGGTTGGGGAGGCTACTACGCGAGGATATTCGTTAACCTCAAGGGAAGAGAGCCAATGGGAAGGGTTAGCAAGGAGGACTTCGAAGCCACGTTGGGACAGCTAGCAGACGATCTGAAATCTGTAAGGGACCCTGAAGGAAGAGAAATGAGGACCATGACGTACAGGCCGAGGGACCTCTACCCCGTAGTTAGAGGGGATGCCCCAGATATGATCGTCTACTTCGACGACCTGAACTGGAGGTCGGCTGGCACGGTTGGACACGGCACTTGGTACCTGCCCGAAAACGACACGGGGCCAGATGATGCGGTGCACGATTGGGATGGCATATATCTTGTCCACGATCCAGAGGGAAGGCTTAAACAGGGAGAGGCCAAGGCTTCCATATACGATGTGGCGCCAACGGTCCTAGCCTTAATGGGTTTCGATGCCAAAGAATTGGCTAAAATGAGGGGTAAGGCCTTGGTGGAGGTATCCTGATGGGAAGCAAGGAAAGGGGTTTTGTGGTCTGGCTTACCGGGCTGCCAGCCTCAGGAAAGACCACGATTGCCAGGAAGCTGGAGAAGGAGTTAAGGGAAAGGGGCCTCAAGGTCGAGGTCTTGGACGGGGACGAGGCCAGGAGGTGGCTGAGTCCCGAGGCAGGGTTCAGCAGGGAGGACAGGGAGCGCCATCTAAGGAGGGTAGCTTACGTCAGTCACCTTTTGGCTCGGAATGGAGTTGTGGTTATAGCTTCATTTGTATCGCCTTACCGCTCAACCAGGGACTTCGCCCGCCAGTTCATAGGGGACTTCGTAGAGGTCTACGTTAAGTGCTCTTTGGAGACCTGTATGAAACGGGATCCGAAAGGTCTCTACCATAAAGCCCTAGCTGGGGAGATCAAGGACATGACAGGAATTCAAGACCCTTATGAGGAGCCCCTAAGCCCCGAAGTCGTAGTTGACAGCGAGAGGGAAAGTCCAGACGAGTGCGCTAAGCGAATAATGGCTAAGCTCCTCAGGCTAGGCTATATAAAAGGGGAGGAAATTGAACATTGACACCCTGTTACTGTACGCGATCATTGGCTTCCTAGCTCAGCTCATTGATGGAGCTTTAGGGATGGCCTATGGGGTCTCATCGACAACTGCTTTAATCAGTGCTGGGTTGAGCCCAGCTATTGCAAGTGCAAGCGTCCATACTGCAGAGATATTCACAACACTTGCCTCTGGAATTTCCCACCTTAAGGCAGGGAATGTAGATTGGAGAGTGAGTCTAAGATTACTCGTCCCCGGAATAGTTTCTGGAGCTCTCGGCGCTTATCTTTGTTCTACGGTTGGGAGCTTTCTTAAGCCCTTTGTGAGCCTTTACCTCCTTGCTATGGGCTCTTTAATACTCATCAAAGCCTTAAGAAGATGGAGTTTTCCCTTTAAAGTTCGAAATATACCTCTGCTTGGCGCTGTAGGCGGTTTCTTTGATGCTGTCGGCGGAGGAGGGTGGGGTCCAATTGTAACTTCCACCTTATTGGCTGGAGGACACAACCCTCAGATCACAATAGGCTCGGTGAACTTAGCAGAGTTCTTTGTAACCGTAACGGAGGTTGTAGTGTTCTCTTCCCTGATAGGGTTAAAGTACTGGGACGTTGTAATTGGGCTTATTTTAGGAGGAGTGGCTGCTGCCCCCTTAGCAGCTTATACGTGTAAGAAGTTACCAGCGCGCTTACTCATGATCATAACAGCCTCTATTATCATAACTCTAAGCCTGAGGAACTTCTTTGGTTTCTAGGAGAGAGGAACCTCTCCTCTAGGAGGTTCTATTTATCCTATCTTCCCAACCCATCAAGAAAAAATTAAGAAGGATGTCTTGAGGGCTCCAAACATATTTAAGCCCTGACTTGCCTTCACTATAGAGTTCTAATCCCTCCTCAATAACCTTACCAGCGCCCTTAACCAATATGATTATTTTCTTCTCTCTCTTTCTCTATCTCTTTCTTATGAGATCCATTATCTTTTCTGGGGTATAAACCTCCAGTTCACCCATTTCCTCAGCTTCTTTTGCCACTAGAATTTTACGGCACTTCCACCCATCGGTCTTAGCCAAAAATCTGGCCAAATCGTTCCTATTGGCAACACCGTATTTCACTTCGATCACCGCCACCAGCCTCTTCCCTCTCACTAGCACGCCATCAAACTCTGGTTTGAATGTCTTCTGAACCTCACACCCCAGGATCTCAGCAAATAGCTTTACAACGAAATTCTCATAGTAGAACGGAAGTTTATCCATTGCCTTATCTCTAAGAAGCTCAATAGGCAGGTCCACCTCGTAAAAGCCGTATCTAGCGTCTAGATAATGGAAAAGATCTAGGAGTGGCGACTCTATCCTGTAGATATGCCTTTTCTTCCCGTAGATCTTTATTTTCTCAGCTATTCCCATTTCGACCAGGTTTGATATGTACTTCTTCACATCTTGAGATTTAAGAGGCGTTGTTAGCAGGCTAGATACGTAATTTGCCACCTGACTTGGAGTATTGCGGCCATCTCCCAAAGCTTTTAGTATGGCCTCGTATCTCTCAGTTAACTCCTTTTCCTCTTCCTGAAAGACCTCTCCAACAAGGCTTCTTGCGTTGTATTTGATGGCTTGAATTATTTGCTCCAATACCTCTTCAATGCTCCCCTTAGGATCGATGAACTCCAGAATCCAGGGATCCCTTAACAACGACGAGAGTTGGATCGCCTTGTACGGAGGAAAGCGCTTTGAAAGCTCCAATAAAATATCCAGAGGTCTTATTAAGCCTATATGGATTGGCTTGATTATCCCTAGGAGGGGACTTCGTCTCGATAGTATTCTCCTCGATACCTGAATGCTTGAACCCACCAATATCAGCTTTGATCTAGATTTCGACTTTGCGTAGTGCAAGAAGTCTAGGAAATCATCGGGCAACCTCTGAAATTCGTCTATTACTATCAAAACATCTTCTCCAATTAGATGTCTCAGCCTTTCCATGAACACCTCGTACGGCAGGGACTCTACCTTCCCGTGCTCTTCCAAGAATATCTTCCTGCCCCTGCCAACAAAAAAGTAGAAGTCGTATTTCAGCATATTCCTAACTAGGAAAGTTTTTCCAGTTTTTCTCCTTCCAAACAAAAGCAGCCAGCCCCTGGACTCCTCAATCTCTTTAGTTTTAAATCTGGGAATTATAAAACCCATACTCATAAAACCCATACTTTAAAGTAATATAAAAATCATTGGAGTCAAGAGTCTCGGGTCATCGACATCAAGAACATTAAACTAAAGGAGTATTTGCAGATAATTCTAATTGTACAGTAGACTTTATACCTCTTTTAATGCGTCTCACTGGATAAATGATAGAGAAATAAGAAGAAATGCTAATCACACCCTCCTTTAGTCGCAATAACAATAGAATTCACAAGCATCTAAGTTCCTTCTTCAATCAACTTCCTTATTCCTGACCTTAAATCTATCTGAGGCTCAAATCCTAGTATTTCTTTGGCTTTGCGTATGTCTGCCAAGCTGTGCCTTATGTCCCCTTTTCTGGATGGAGCAAAGACCGGTTGAAGGTTAGAATCCATGAGATCTAGGATCATCTTTGCCAGATCAAGTATAGTTATCGATTTTCCACTTGCTATATTGAATATTCCAAAGTCTACATTGCTGATGAAGGCAATGAAGTTCGCATTAGCAATATCTTCAACATGCACGAAGTCCCTGGTCTGATAGCCGTCCCCATATATCACTGGAGGCTTTCCATGCTTAATCCTCTCGATGAACCTCTTTATGACCCCAGCATATTCCTGAGATTGCCCTGGCCCATATGCATTGAAGTATCGTAGTATTATCGTCTTTAGGCCGTATGTTCTATAAAACAAGGAGCAATAGGCTTCACCAGCAAGCTTTGTCACGCCATAGAAGGAAATAGGATTGGTTGGATGATCTTCCTTTATCGGGAGTTCATCAGAAGGACCGTAGACGGCTGCTGTTGAGGCGTAGATCACCTTTTCAACTCCAGTTTCCAACGCTGCCTTAAGGACATTTAGGGTTCCAGTCACGTTAATTTCATGGTACAGCAGAGGTTTTTCTGAAGATTCCTCAACGCTAAGCAACGCAGCAAGGTGCAAAACATAATCTGAACCTTCAAATGCGTTTTTAAGGGCTTCCATATCTCTTATGTCTACTTTAATTATATCCAGGCCTAGGTCTCTTATCTTATCAGACATCCTGGCTGTGTGGAGATTATCGAGGATTTTTACTTCAAATCCCTCTTCTATAAGACGCCTTGCAGTCCAATACCCTATGAAGCCCGCTCCTCCGGTAATTGTCACCCTTTTCATGAGTCTTTTCTTATCTCAACTACTTTTCCTTTAAAGATATATTCTCGTAAGTATCCCTCGAGAGAAGCGGTTTCAGAAAGTAAAGGAAAGCAAATGGGCTTAGAAAATAATTGAATTTAAATAGGAAAGGGAAGTCAATGCCTCCTGATAAAGGAGTTTAGGAATATTTATGAGAGTTGGATAATGAGCTTCAAGAAGGATTTGGAGCAATGCAGGCAGCCTTTATGGAATATTGGAAGGAGTTTAGGGAATTCGCCAAAAGGACTGGTGAAACTTCAAGTTAATCTTAGAGAAGTATGAAAAGATCTCTGAAAAGCTTATACTAATACTTGAGACGTTAATTAAAGAATCAAATGAGACTAGAAAATGTTAAAACAATACTATGAAAAGCATTAAAGGAGGCTTTGGAAAGACTACCTAAATAAAGGCAAGTTCTCGGGTCACATCTTCGTTAAAATCTCAATCCATTCACTGAAAGCCTTCTTAACTGGCAATTACTTCGAAGGTTACTTCTCCTCCTTCTTTTCCTCCTTCTCCACCTCCTCTAGCTCCTTTCCAAGTTCTTTTTCCAGCTCTTCAATTGAAGGTGGAGGAGGTGTTGTCGCTAGCGTGTAACCTATCCATGCCAAGATGCCAAAGACTCCCAACACAGCAATGGTGCCAGTAAGCTTCAGCACCAAAATAGCTATCTCTGCACTAGTCAAAAAAAGAGCATAGATGTAAACCACACAAACCACTATAGAACCTACGAGAATTAAGCCTCCGATGGCCTGATCCTTGCTCATTTTTATCCCTACTCGATAGCTTGAGAATAATAAAAATTTGATTAAACGCCTGTATCTCTCTATGGGTTACTAACAGCTAACGCTCTTCAGAAATTAGGAAATGTAAAATGTATATTAACTGCTTGAGAGATTGTTTCGTAGCAGTTGCTCTCTCTTATGTCCTCTTGTAATCGTCTTCGACTCTTACGATATCGTCCTCCTCTATGTACTCTCCGTTCTGGACTTCTATTACCTCTAAAGGTATTTTTCCGGGATTTTCAATCCTATGCAGAACTCCAGGAGGCACAAATGTGCTCTCCTGAGGTCTGAGGAAGAAGACTTTATCTCCTTTCGTGACCTTAGCCATCCCCTTAATTACTACCCAGTGTTCACTCCTGTGATAGTGCATCTGCAGGCTAAGCCTCTTGTGAGGAAGAACTGTGATCCTTTTTACCTTATAACCGGGCCCCTCCTCAAGCACTGTGTAGGATCCCCAGGGTCTATACACTGTTCTGTGAAGTAAAGCTTCTTCTTCTCCGTTCTCCTTCAATTCATTGAATAAGGTTCTGACGTCTTGTCCTCTTCCTCTTGGACATATCAGTAAAGCATCCCCCGAATCTAAGACCATCAGGTTTTCCACGCCAATCATCGCTACCAGCCTTTCGCCAATGACTAAGTTGTTCCTAGAGTCCATAAGATAGCACTTCCCCATCACCGCATTTCCATTAGGATCCTTTTCTAAGAGCTCATATAGAGAGTCGAAGCTTCCTATATCGCTCCATTCCATATCCGTTGGAACTATCGCTACCTTATCTGACTTCTCCATGACCCCATAGTCGACTGAGATGTTTGGAAGTGCCTCGTAAATTTCCTCAAGACGTTTCATCCAGTCCTCTTTGGAAAATGCCTCGTAAACTTCTGGCAGGTATCTTCTAACTTCCTCCTCGAAAACGCTTGCCTTGAAGACGAACATCCCGCTGTTCCAATAGTAACCTCCCTCCTTAAGGAAATACTTGGCCCGCTCTAAATTGGGTTTCTCTATAAACCTCTCAGCCTTGTAGGCTCCCTCAAATATCCTCTCTCCTGCTTTGATGTATCCATATCCAGTTTCTGGTTTCTTTGGCTTTATTCCAAACGTGACTAAGTAGTCATTTTCAGCAACTTTGAGTCCCAGCTCCATGGCCTTCTCATATTCTGAGAGGGATGGGATAACGTGATCTGCAGGTAAAACTGATACAAGGGCATCTTCTCCCTCAGGTACGGCACATTTTATACCGAAGTAGATGGCAGGAGCCGTATTCCTTTTCAAGGGCTCAGCTATTACATTCTCCTCTTTTAAGTTGAAGCCAATTTCCTCAGCTTGCCTTAAAACATGAAATCGATACTCCTTGTTTGTCACAACGTACACGTGCGAGAGGTCTCTAACGGTAGACACTGCCCTAAGAAGCGCGTTTTGAAACGTCGAATTTTTGTTAAAGGTTTTTGCAAATTGTTTTGGGTAAAGTTCCCTACTTAAAGGCCAAAGACGGGTTCCACAACCACCTGATAGGATCAGTGAGATCTTTTTCAACAATACCACCTCATTGCATATCCCTCAAGTAAGGATTAAGATCTCCTACGAATAGATAGGAAATCCAATAAAAAGTCGCTTTAGAATTTTTCTTTGCAATCTCATGAACTGGTATTGACTTGCAGGGAATCTTAAGGAATTGGCAGTTTCAATCGCGAGGTGCTATCATTCACCAGTTGAACGATTTTTAGCTATTGACACGGAACCTACTTAAAGGGTAAGTTAATTAAAGGTCTTAAGAGGATACTGCATTTTAAGTACAGCTAAACTAATCTATCCTTTAACATGTTTCTTAAGGTTCTTCTACTTTCCAGATTCTCCTTATGAATAATAATATTACAAGGGCGATTGTTACAACAGTATTCAAGGAGTATGGCTTCCTTTCCCCTATGACGTGGGTAGGAGGTGGTGATTCAGGGATCGATTCCTTAGCTTCTGGAGTTGTTCGGGGAGATGTTTCTGACGGTATGGATGTTTTAGAGGGAGTTGTAGACACAGGAGGGTTCTCAGTTGTAATAGGAGGTAAAGAGCGGGGTTCTGGAGATTGTAGGGGAGCAGGCGTTTGACTTGGTAGTAAGGCAGGTGATGGGGGCTGGGAAGGTGCGAGGAGTTGGGGAGGATGCAACACATTTATACTGACTTGATCCGATTCCCGAAGGTTACCAGCAGTTCCGGTAGCTGTAATAGTTAGCAAATCTCCAGTTCCAGCTTTAGCAGAAAAATAAATTGCCTTTGATTCCCCCGGGGGAAGCGTTACAGTCCGATGAAAGTTTTTAGGGGCTGCCCCACTTAGAACGACTTCAACATCAATTTTCAGAGAATCTTCTCCAATGTTATTGAGCATGACTAAGAAATCAAAATTCTCGTTCTCTTCTACATTGGATGGTGCGCTTATCGAGATGCCAAATCCCTCAATCTTGACCCTGTAACTCACTTTGAAGCTTTTTTGTAAAACCTTCCCAGTTCCTTCTTCCTCTCCGCGTATAGAGCCTTGAACTATGTAGTTTCCTGCAGCCTCGGGAGCAATGAGACCAAAGCTTGTCTTTGAGTTACCTCCACCATCTATCGTCCCAATATTATGCCTCTGATCGCCTAGTGTAACGATAACATCTTTTATACTAGCTTCACCCAAGTTTTCTACAATTACTGTGATAACAAATCTTTCTCCAGGTTTAACAGCCCCAGGAGATTGAACAGAGAAAGAGAGTTCTGCTGGAGTTATTATATGAACTTCTAAGTAAGCGTGACTTTCTTCTACGTATAGGTCCTGATGTTCGATGTTCCAAACATGGATTACGTGAGGACCTAACGAAGATGAAGAAGTATTCCACATTATCGAAGCTACGCCACTTGCATCGGTAATGTTATCCCCTAAATATACGTTGTCTGTTTGATCTTCAAACTGCAATCTTACACCAGGAATGGGATTGTTTAGATCGTCTTGAATCCTAGCTATTAAGAGAACTGATTGCCCTCTGATATAAGTCTGTTTTGATGCAGCAGAGGCGGGGGAAAAGCAGAGCAGTAGAAATAATAGGAGCAGGCAGAGAATCGCCTTCCTCAAACTCATCCTCTTGCCCATAACCTATCCTGAGGTTACGCTTTTGACCTGTATAGTAGGTTTTATCCACAAAGCTGTGCTTGTAGAGTCCTTGGAGCCATCTAGATAGATGGTGGGAGATCCTGGAAACTCAGCAATAATTGTAATCGGTCCTCTATTCCAATTCTTTGGAACCTTAAACGATATAGAAAACCTACCGTCTTTACTTGTTCTTGTTGAACCGAGTTCGCTTTGTCCATAGGAGATAGCTATGGTTACACCGGAAACTGGATCACCAGATCCTAACACTGTTAGGGTTCCAGATATTGTCACGACATCTCCTCTATGTATCTTCTTTGGAATAGAATTGAGTTTTAGAGTGGTTTTGTCCCATATCTCCATCTCTATAGAAGTTGATGACTCCTCCACATAAATGGAAGACTGTTCTGGGACATATAGGGTGAGAGTTTTTGAACCTAATGGATACGAGCTTGGAACATTCCATTTTATTATAAAGCTTCCATCTGATCCTGATTTTGTCGACGCCAAGATGGTTGCTCCATCCTTAAGTTGAACTACAGCATTAGAGACTCCACGTCCGAGTTCATCTACAACTCTTCCTCTTATCTCAACCACGTTCCCTCTATATACTTTGTTTAGAGCATACGTACCCAGTGCTAAGGTAGAGATAGACAGGATAAGGAGAAGCCATGCATAAATGCCCATCCTAAGTCTCATAAGATCACCTCAGCCCTTTGTTTTGACCTCATCTACTTCTATCTTGGGCTTCGTCCAGACCTCTATCAGACCTCCACCATTCTGGCTGGGTTTGTGTGCCTCATCTCCCTCGAACTTCGCACTCACATCTATGGTCCCTGTCCTAGTCGCCTTTATCGTGAAGGTCCCTCCGCTCAAGATGTTATGCACGCTCTGATCCACATATAGCTTGCAAGAGATCCCTTTAAGCTCTAATCCTCCGCAGAGAAGCTTCACTGTTATGTTGATAGCATCTCCTACATACACCTTTTTCGGGAACTCTAGAACGAGTTGAGTTGTCAGCTTAACGTTTACTGTGATCGTGTAGCTGTCAGATGCTACCTCCGACCAGTACTTTCCAAATACTGGAGACCGCTTTTCTTCCTCTAGTATGGCGGTTATAGTAAAGGTCCCCGCCTTGGTTGGGATGATGGAGAAAGAAGCGTCGTTCTTTCCTTTATATGCGCTCTGCTGCATCTCCTGCCCAAAGGCGATAAGTCTTACTCTCTTATGTATCTCTTCACCAGCGTAATTGTAGCGCACAGCTATCTTAACAGCTTGGCCCTCGTAAGGGCTTCCTGGTCTAACTGACCTTATCTGTATCCAACTGCTCAGACCTGAACTCTTTTCTCCTCCCGAGGTGATTACGCTAAAGACAGCCTGGTCCTGGGCCACTTTATTACTAGCACTGTCCCTTATAACACTCTTTACAGTCCAGGTTCCGGTTTGCGCGTTGCTAGGGACGCTGAAGGAGAAAGTCCCTTTTCCAGAGTAGGATGTTGCTGGTTTGCTTGAGCTTGGTGGATATACGTACGTCAATATTTGGGGGTTTGCTGGTAGCCAACTGCTTGTAGAAACTGTAATTTTCACTGTTCCTCCCTGCTGGACTGAACTAGGAGAAACTGAGACATCTATCCAAGAAGAGGAGCTATCTTCACTTACTTCGCCAGAAGATGTCACACTAAATGTTGCAGATCTACTGTCCTTTAGGAAGCCATTAGGTGCATCTCCATCGATCACTATTTCTATCGTAGAGACGTAATCCCCCTTCTGGGTCGCTGTCACAGTCCAAGTATAAGTCTGAGAGACTGGCATATCTCCAGAGGTCCATTGCCTGTGGGGAGGAACATCCTTTGCCGAGCTTGCATAATAGGCGTATGTTCCATCTGGAGCGACCGTTTTAAGAATAACGTAAGCAGTTCCTGTCTTCATATTCGATATGCTCACGCTTGCTATGACCTTAAAGCTAGTTCCTTTCTCTCCTGAAGTTGGATTTACCGATATCGAGATGCTGTAAGAAGCCGTTGCTGTCACATCTTTAGTAACGAGGGGTATGCCAGCTATCACTAAAGCCAGAATAATGATTTGAAATGCGTACAAAATTCTTTTAGGCCTGAAAAATCGTTTCAATTTCATCCAATCTTGGACAATGTGGTTCAAGAGGTATTATAAGAGGCTAGAAGCGAATTCTTTCGTCAAACTTTGATGTCAACAACCTTGATCTTGAACTCACTTAGTAACGATACTTTTGACATTGAAGCCAAAGGTTGTTCGTCGAACAACCGTGCTTAAACATGATTCATGGCTAAATGACGTAGCGATGAACTTGGTTGTCCTTGTTTTTGTTAAAACGAATGATTTAATTCAACTGAAGTCCTGCAGTGCTGCAACTACATTAATAAGGATATTTGTTAAGAGATGAATTGGAGCATCTAGAAGGGATTAGGGAAGTATGTTGAGGGTCTTGCTGTCTTCATCGGCCTACGAGCTTAGCGATTATTATCCGGCTAGCGAGGGGCTTGCAGCATACAATATCATGAAACAACTCAATGAGAGGGTGAAGTTTTATGCTGTAGCAGGAAATGTGTTGATTAAAAGACCACTTAAAAACGCCAGAATTTATGAAATAAGGGTTATAAGGGACTACATTAGGCTTTCAAGTTCCATAATTGGTTTGATGAATGGTTTTTATTATCAACTGAGTGCTTTTTTAATTTCCTCCGAGATCCTGTTTTCAAACAAGATTGATCTCGTACACAGGATGTTTCCAGCAGTATATGGCCTTACATCTGATCCCATTACCTCGATTACAAAAAGAATGGGCATTCCATTTATTATAGGCCCAATTTGTCATCCCACCATAGGTCCTTCTGCCCTAAGATTTACATATGGAGCTCACATTTCAACCATTAAGAGGGCAAGCGCAGTCTTGGTTCAAACGAAGAGGTTAAAGGAGGCGTATTTGAAGATGTTAGATCCTGATAAAGTATGGGTAATCCCACTTGGTGTGGATACAGACTTCTTCTCACCAGCAGAGAATAAGGTGGAGAGGGAATTTATTGAGATACTGACAGTCGCCAACTTAACGAAAAGGAAGGGAATTGACTACCTAATAAGGGCCGTACATGTTTTAAAAAAAGGCTGCGTGAGGCTAAGGATAGTTGGCGATGGACCTGAAAGGGCAAGGCTTTGCGAGATTGCTAAGAGGCTTGGTCTTAGTGATGAAGTCGTGTTTGAGAGCCGAGTGTCAAGGAGAAGGCTAAGAGATCTTTACAGAAGCTCTGACATTTTCTGCCTTCCTTCTTTAGTAGAACCTTTTGGAAAAGTAGTAATTGAGGCCATGGCCTGTGGAAAGCCAGTTATAGTTACTAATACCGAAGGTCCGAGCCAAATAGTTGGCCATATGAGGGATGGGATAATAGTGCCTAAGCAGGACCATAAAAAGCTAGCTGAGGCGATATCTTTGCTATTTGATCGAAGTTTACGCGATTCCATGGGAAGATATGCCAGAAAGAAGGCAGAAGAGTATTCATGGAAGAGAGTGGCTGAAAAGCTTTATAGAATATATGTGATGTGTGTCGAGAACTCTTGAAGAAATGAAGGGAACCACAAGGGAAGTTATTTCTTTACTTCTATTTGTTGTTTCCTAGCTTTTGATGTCATCTTATTTCTTCACTACTTCCTAGCTCTTGTGGCCCATTTTTCTCTCTTCCCTTATAGCCAGGAATTCCAGAACTCTGGAAACTACTCCTACTACCACAGCTCTTAGGAGTCTAAGTACTATGAGCTTACTGCTTATAATGATCCTCATTTCTAAGGGTTAGCCTTGCTATTCCAAATGAAGAGGGATCGCCAAGCCCTAACAAAAAGATGGCCATATAGAACCAAACAAATGGGGATATTACCTTAGGCACTACTGAAATGTAACTTCTTTCCTTAGATATCCCGTAAATGACGTTGAGGACGGCCAATATTAAGCCCAAAATGGATAGATTGAGCACAAGCCAGGTAGGGCTTTTTCCTGTAAGGTCGTAGAAGGACTCCTCGAACCAAGGGAAGTATTTGAAGGAGACAAGGGGAACCACGACAAATATCAAAATAAGCAAGGATGCCCAAACCAAGCTCTTATCTCTCCTAGTCATCTAATCACCCGTCATCTCCGATTCTATCTCAATTTGCATGGATTTTAGCGTGCTAAATCCCATTTTAATCCTAATAGCGTGTGATTCCCTGGATAAATTAGCAAATCTTAGGACTAACTTCTCTGAAGAACCTAGAGATATGGTTGTGGAGTTTTCAGCTTGAAGAAAGACATTTCTAGTCTGATCCAATAGCTCTACCCTCACATTGACCTCTGTACTCGTTATCCCTCCTCCGACTATGCTTGCAGTAATAACCGCTGTTGCGCCGCCAGGACCCTCAACAATATCGACATTCACGGCATCCTCGGAGGTCATAGTCAAAAACGATCGTTTCTACTAAGTTGTAAGTTGATATAATGTATAAAAGAACAGCCAAAACGATCAAAACATAGGAAATAATAGCCAATACGTTTGAGGCTTTTCTCTTATCATCCATTGCTTGATGCTTTGATGATTTAAAATCTTTATCCTTTTAGGTCATAAATTCACAATTTTTCTTCTCAGTGCAAAAACTATAATGTATTAGCAAGAAGTTGAAGGGAAAATTGATCTCCTTCCCGGTTTGAGTGTTAATCCACAATTTGAAGAGAATTTTCAATGTCCAAATCATAAAATCCTTGCTATTAAGCGAAAAAAGGCCCATAATGCGAAGCAAAGCTATCGGATTCCAAGCCTCTCTTTTATTAGTTTCACATCCTTCTCCAGTCTTTGAAGCCGTTCTTCTATATGAGATTTCAGATCCGTCCTCAAATTCTTTAATTCCTTCAAAATCATGTTTTGTCCTTTTATGGACTCTCCAAATCCTGTATCTATCTTGTTTCCCAATGTTTCAAATCCACGCCTCATCTCTGATCTAAGCTCGTTGAATCCTGTATCTATCTTGTTTCCCAATGTTTGAAAGCCTTCTCTCATCTCTGATCCCATTTCCCTCTGCTCCCCAATCATTGAGATCCCTATAGCGACTATCTTGGACAACTGAGAGGCAGAGAAGAATCTGTAAAAGGATTCTATGGATCTAACCTCCCCTTCGTAATCCTCAACCCTTATATCTATGACCTTAGCTCCTTCTGGCATTGATCTCTTGACGAAACCTAGGAATAAGTTAACCTTCCTATCTTCGCCCTCTACAAGGACCTCTATTGCCTGCATGCCTTCTTCAACCAAGTTTCTGGCGTCGAATCCAGTTAGGCCTAGCCTATCTGCTTCTTCAAGGAGGAAGAGCCTATATCCCAAGTCGTGTAGTTTCGGCACCTTTATCAGGATCCTTTTTCTCATTCAACGTTACAAGAGCAAAAATAGAGATTAAAAAGTGGTTCTATCTGAGTCGATATCAAGTTAGATTGCTATCCTCCCCTAAACTAACTCGGAAAGAATAGCAGTGCTTCTAGAAGTTTGGATTTATCGTATCCTTCCCCTATACTGCTTCATAACATCTACTTTTTATGAAGTTTAAACTTCCACTCCATCTATTTCTTCACCTCTTTGGCCACAATGATTCTAAGACATTCCCGCCCTTCCGTATTTGCCAAGAATATTGTTACATTGTTTCTGCACGCCATTCTATCCTCCAGCGCCCTATGAAAAGCAATGCAATTACAATTTCTCCAGCTCTTTCTGCAGAGAAGTTTCTTTTTCTCTTCTGTTATCTCCTTTAGCAATTGTCTACAGATGCGTTCTATCTTTCAAAGCCGGTGTAAGATTCATTGGCAAATAAAGCAATTCCCCTAGTTTAATTGTAGCAACTCTATTAGGAGATTTATTGTTAAGCATGCTTTATAGGGACAAGAAGCCATCTTCAATTATGTTTTAACGTTGAAACCCTCGATACGTGCTATCTGAGCTATCTCTTTGTCAAAAGAAAGGAATTCATCAAATCCTTTGGCTGATGCTAGTTGCACAGCGTCGGCTATGTAAATTCCATGTTTGAACACGTAACTCGTGGCCAAAATCATTGTCTTGGAGTTTAGTGAAATTAGTTTTAGCTGATTGATCTTTATGAGGAACCTTGTTTCTCCAATGAACTTTTCGAATACGGCTCTTGCATTGTTTAGGAAACCTCTCTTCTGGTATTTATCTAGAACCACAGCTACCTCGCCTATGTTCCATACTGAGAATCCGATTGTAATC